>NZ_CP020042.1:2095729-2794306 GCF_002028425.1 Streptomyces katrae
GGCGAAGCGGCCGCTGGCGGCGGAGATCGACCGTCGGGTGGTGCGGCGGTTGGGGTTGCGGCACACGTATTTCCCGGCGCCGCGTGATCTGACGATCCGGGAGGCGCATCCGCAGGCGTATCACCAGGATGTCGTGGGCGGGCCGTTGCGGAAGGTGACGGAGATCGATCCGTCGGCGGCGTGGGCGGCGGGTCAGATGGTGTCGACGAACTCGGACATGAACCGGTTCTTCTCGGCGTTGCTGGGGGGTCGTCTGTTGCGGGAGGAGCAGTTGCGGGCGATGCGGACGACGGTGCCGGTGGTCGAGGGGGCGGAGGTGGGGTACGGGCTGGGGCTGATCAGCCGGCCGTTGTCGTGCGGTGGGGTGTATTGGGGGCACGGGGGTGACATCACGGGGTTCGAGACCCGGGGTGGGGTGGGGCCGGACGGGCGTGCGGTGAGTGTCGCGGTGACGACGGATCCGGCGGACTACAAGGTCACGGAGCGGCTGGAGGGGCTGGTGGACCAGGCTCTGTGCCGTTGAGGTGAGGCCGGGTACACGGAAGACCGCCGGGGCCCCGCGCGTGGGGGCTCCGGCGGTGTTCTCGTGGGCGGGTCAGTGGACGGGGTCGCCGATGTGGTGGATGCGGACGAGGTTGGTCTTGCCGCTGACGCCGGGGGGCGAGCCGGCGGTGATGACGACGATGTCGCCGGTCTGGCAGCGGCCGATGCGCAGGAGTTCTTCCTCGACCTGGGCGACCATGGCGTCGGTGGAGTCGACGTGGGGGCCGAGGAAGGTTTCGACGCCCCAGGTGAGGTTGAGCTGGGAGCGGGTGGCGGGGTCGGGGGTGAAGGCGAGGAGGGGGATGGGCGAGCGGTAGCGGGAGAGCCGGCGGACGGTGTCTCCGCTCTGGGTGAAGGCGACGAGGTACTTGGCGTCGAGGAAGTCGCCCATTTCGGCGGCGGCGCGGGCGACGGCTCCGCCCTGGGTGCGGGGCTTGTTGCGGTCGGTGAGCGGCGGGAGGCCCTTGGCGAGGATGTCCTCTTCGGCGGCTTCGACGATGCGGGCCATGGTCCGGACGGTTTCGACGGGGTGCTTTCCGACGCTGGTTTCGCCGGAGAGCATGACGGCGTCGGTGCCGTCGATGACGGCGTTGGCGACGTCGGAGGCTTCGGCTCGGGTGGGGCGGGAGTTGTCGATCATCGAGTCGAGCATCTGGGTGGCGACGATGACCGGCTTGGCGTTGCGCTTGGCGAGCTTGATGGCGCGCTTTTGGACGATGGGGACCTGTTCCAGGGGCATTTCGACGCCGAGGTCGCCGCGGGCGACCATGATGCCGTCGAAGGCGGCGACGATGTCGTCGATGTTCTCGACGGCCTGGGGCTTTTCGATCTTCGCGATGACGGGGAGGCGGCGGCCTTCCTCGTCCATGATGCGGTGGACGTCTTCGATGTCGCGGCCGGTGCGGACGAAGGAGAGGGCGATGACGTCGGCGCCGGTGCGCAGGGCCCAGCGGAGGTCTTCGATGTCCTTGTCGGAGAGGGCGGGGACGGAGACGGCTACGCCGGGGAGGTTGAGTCCCTTGTGGTCGGAGACCATGCCGCCTTCGATGACGCGGGTGTGGACGCGGGGGCCTTCGACGGCGGTGACTTCGAGGGTGACGCGGCCGTCGTCGACGAGGATGCGTTCGCCGGTGGTGACGTCGTGGGCGAGGCCCTTGTAGGTGGTGCCGCAGGTGTGGCGGTCGCCTTCGTGGTCTTCGACGGTGATGGTGAACTCGTCTCCGCGTTCAAGGAGTACGGGTCCTTCGTGGAAGCGGCCGAGGCGGATCTTCGGGCCTTGAAGGTCGGCCAGGATGCCGACGCTGCGGCCGGTTTCGTCGGCGGCCTTGCGTACGCGCTGGTAGCGCTCCTCGTGTTCGGCGTAGGTGCCGTGGCTGAGATTGAGGCGGGCGATGTCCATTCCGGCTTCGACCAGGGCTTTGATCTGGTCGTAGGAGTCGGTGGCGGGGCCCAGGGTACATACGATTTTCGCTCGGCGCATGGGGCGAGGGTATGCCCTACCGAGGGGTAGGAAATGAGGTGGGCGTGTCTGCTCAACAACCTTTGGGCAAAGGCTTGTTGACATTTGTTGAATGTGCGTGGGGGTGCTCCGATGAGCACCCCCACGGGGTCACCGCTTCGGCGTTTCGTACGGGTTTCAGAGCTGCGGCGGGGTCATCGTGAAGCGGGCGTTCACTTGGGCGTAGACGGTCTGCCGCTGGGGTTCGAGGTCGAGGGGCGGAGCGGCCTCCTCCTCGGCCCCGGCGAAGGTCATGGAGCGGTAGGCGCCGGCGGGGGCGGCCATGGCGAGGGGGGCGGCGTTCTCGGCGCCGAGGTCGGCGAGCTCGACGAGGGCGGCGAGGTCGGCGCCGAGGGCGCGGGCGTATGCGCGGGCGCGCTGGACGGCTTCGAGGACGGCCTGGCGGCGGGCTTCGCCGTGGGCGGGCGAGGTGGGGCGCAGGGCCCACCAGGGGCCGTCGACGCGGGTGAGGTCGAGGTCGGCGAGGCGGGTGGTGAGTTCGCCGAGGGCGGTGAAGTCGTTCAGTTCGGCGGTGATGTGGACGGTGCCGTGGTAGGCGCGGACGCGTTCGCCGCGGCCGTGGCGGGTGAGTTCGGGGGTGATGGAGAAGGCTCCGGTCTCCAGCTTCTCGACGGGGTCGCCGTAGCTCTTGACGAGGTCGAGGACGGTGTTGTTGCGGCGGGTGAGGTCGTCGAGGGCGCTGCGGCGGTCGGTGCCGCGGGCGGTGATGGTGATGCCGATGCGGGCGATCTCGGGGTCGACTTCGAGGCGGGCTTCGCCGCGGACGGCGACGCGGGGGGCTTCGGGGGTGCCGTAGGGCTGGTGGGTGGCCGGGGTGTGCGTGGCGTCCTGGGTCATGGTTTCACTGTCGCACCGTCGCCCGTTCGGGTCTGGTCATCGGATCGAAACCTGGGTGGGGTGTTGCGGCTTGTTACCCATCGGTCAGAATCTACGCGCGTTGTCCACGCGTTTTGACGCTGTACTGACACACGCCTGACTAGGGGAGATGGCATGGGGTTCGACCGTAGGACGTTCATGGGGGCTTCGGCCGCGACGGGTGCCGCCGTGGCGCTGGCGGGGGCAACGGCTGCTCCGGCCGCTGCCGCGCCGGCCGCCGCCGCGCCGTCGGCGAAGCAGCGGACGTACTCGTTCACCGTGATGGGGACGACCGACCTGCACGGGAACGTCTTCAACTGGGACTACTTCACGGACAAGGAGTTCGACGACAAGGCGCACAACGACATCGGCCTGGCGAAGATCTCGACCCTGGTGAACCAGGTGCGGGAGCAGAAGGGGCGGTGCAACACCCTCCTGATCGACGCCGGTGACACCATCCAGGGCACGCAGCTGGCGTACTACTACGCGAAGGTGGATCCGATCACGGCGCGCCGGGGTCCGGTGCACCCGATGGCGCAGGCGATGAACGCGATCGGCTACGACGCGGCGGCCATCGGCAACCACGAGTTCAACTACGGCATCCCCGTGCTGCGGAAGTTCGAGGAGCAGTGTCGTTTCCCGCTGCTGGGGGCGAACGCGCTGGACGCGAAGACGCTGAAGCCGGCGTTCGCGCCGTACAGCATGCACCGGCTGCGGACCCCGCACGGGCGGGACGTGAAGGTGGCGGTGCTGGGGCTGACGAACCCGGGCATCGCGATCTGGGACAAGGCGAACGTGCAGGGGAAGATGACCTTCCCGGGTCTGGAGGAGCAGGCGGCGAAGTACGTGCCGCGGCTGCGTTCGATGGGCGCGGACGTGGTGATCGTGTCGGCGCACTCGGGGTCGAGCGGTACGTCCTCCTACGGTGACCAGCTTCCGTACATCGAGAACGCGGCCGCTCTGGTGGCCGAGCAGGTGCCGGGGATCGACGCGATCCTGGTGGGGCACGCGCACACCGAGATCCCGGAGTACCGGGTGAAGAACAAGGCGACCGGCAAGGACGTGGTGCTGTCGGAGCCGCTGAAGTGGGGGCAGCGGCTGACGCTGTTCGACTTCGAGCTGGCGTGGGAGCGGGGCCGCTGGTCGGTGTCGAAGGTGTCGGCGAAGGTGCTGAACTCGAACACGGCCGCCGAGGACCCGAAGATCACGAACCTGCTGTCGGACGAGCACCGCAAGGTGGTGGCGTACGTCAACCAGGTGATCGGCACCTCGAAGCTGGCGATGTCCTCGGCGGACGGCCCGGTCAAGGACGTGCCGATCATCGACCTGATCAGCCATGTGCAGGCGGAGACGGTCAAGGGTGCGCTGGCGGGTACGGAGTGGGCGGCGCTGCCGGTACTGTCGCAGGCCTCGTGCTTCTCGCGGACGGCGTCGATCCCGGCCGGGCAGGTGACGATCAAGGACGCGGCGGGTCTGTACCCGTTCGAGAACACCCTGGAGGCACGTCTGCTGACGGGTGCGCAGCTGAAGGACTACCTGGAGTACTCGGCGAAGTACTACGTGCGGACGGCGCCGGGTGAGGTGGTGGACCCGGCGAAGATCACGAACGCGGAGTCCACGCCGGACTACAACTACGACGCGGTGTACGGGGTGTCGTACGACGTGGACATCGCCCAGCCGACGGGTTCGCGGATCTCGAACCTGTCGTTCCAGGGCAAGCCGGTGGACCCGGCGGCGCAGTTCGTGCTGGCGGTGAACAACTACCGGGCTTCGGGTGGTGGCAACTTCCCGCACGTGCCGCAGGCGAAGCAGCTGTGGTCGAACTCGGAGGAGATCCGCACCACGATCATCCAGTGGGTGAAGGCGAAGGGGACGATCGATCCGGCGCAGTTCGCTTCGGTGGACTGGAAGCTGACGCGGGCCGGGGTCCCGGTGTTCTAGTTCCGCGCTCGCCCGCCTGGTCCGGGGCCGGGTTCCGCCGTGTGGCGGGGCCCGGCCCCGGGCGCGTTCAGGGGTGGTCGACGAGCGGGAGGAGGTCGACGGCGGCGCGGGGGCGGGTGTGTTCGCGCTGTTCGAGGCCGAAGGTGGTGAAGGCGGTGCGGCCGGGCTGGGGGTAGGGGTCCTTGCCGGTGAGGGTGTTGAGGATGGCGGCGCTGCGCCAGGCGGCGAGGCCGAGGTCGGGGGTGCCGACTCCGTGGGTGTGGCGTTCGCCGTTCTGGACGAAGACGGTTCCGCTGACGGAGGGGTCGAGGACCATGCGGTAGCGGTCGTCGATGCGGGGGCGGCCGGAGGAGTCCTTGCGCATGTAGGGGTCGAGGCCGGCGAAGAGGCTGGTCAGGGGGCGTTCCTTGTAGCCGGTGGCGAGGACGACGGCGTCGGTGGTGAGGCGGGAGCGGGTGCCCTGCTGGGTGTGTTCGAGGTGGAGTTCGACCTTGGTGGTGGCGACGCGGCCGGCGGTGCGGACGGTGACTCCGGGGGTGAGGACGGTGTCGGGCCAGCCGCCGTGGAGGGTGCGGCGGTAGAGCTCTTCGTGGATGGCGGCGATGGTGGCGGCGTCGATACCCTTGTGGAGCTGCCATTGGGCGGGGACGAGGCGGTCGCGGACGGGTTCGGGCAGGGAGTGGAAGTAGCGGGTGTAGTCGGGGGTGAAGTGTTCGAGCCCGAGCTTGGAGTACTCCATGGGGGCGAAGGAGGGGGTGCGGGCGAGCCAGGTGAGGCGTTCGCGGCCGGCGGGGCGGGCGCGCAGGAGGTCGAGGAAGACCTCGGCTCCGGACTGGCCGGATCCGATGACGGTGACGTGTTCGGCGCCGAGGATGCGGGCGCGGTTGTCGAGGTAGTCGGCGGAGTGGATGACGGGGACGGTGGGGGCTTCGGCGAGGGGGCGCAGGGGTTCGGGGACGTAGGGGGCGGTGCCGATGCCGAGGGCGAGGTTGCGGGTGTAGGTGCGGCCGAGGGCTTCGGCTTCTCCGTCGGGGTCGAGCTGGGTGTAGTCGACTTCGAAGAGGTCGCGTTCGGGGTTCCAGCGGACGGCGTCGACCTGGTGGCCGAAGTGGAGTCCGGGCAGGCGGCCGGCGACCCAGCGGCAGTAGGCGTCGTATTCGGCGCGCTGGATGTGGAACTGCTCGGCGAAGTAGAAGGGGAAGAGGCGTTCCTTGTGCTTGAGGTAGTTGAGGAACGTCCAGGGGCTGGCGGGGTCGGCGAGGGTGACGAGGTCGGCGAGGAAGGGGACTTGGAGGGTGGCGCCGTCGATGAGGAGGCCGGGGTGCCAGCGGAAGTCGCGGCGCTGGTCGTAGAAGGCGGTGGCGAGGCGGTCGGCGCCTTGGGCGGGGAGGCCGTGGCTGAGGGCGGCGAGGGAGAGGTTGAAGGGGCCGATGCCGATTCCGACGAGGTCGTGGGGTGCATCGTGCTGGGCGGTCATCGGTGGGTTCTGCCTTCCAGGTGGGCGATGAGGGTGTCCAGGTCCCCGGTCGTGGTGTGGGGGTTGAGGAGGGTGGCCTTGAGCCAGAGGCGGCCGTCGGCGGTGGCGCGGCCGAGGACGGCGGTGCCGTCGGTCAGGAGGGTGCGGCGCAGGGTGGCGAGCTGGTCGTCGTCCGTGGGGGTGGGCCGGAAGAGGACCGTGGTGATGGTGGGGTGGGCGTGGAGTTCGAAGCCGGGGTGGGCGTCGAGGAGGTCGGCGAGGTGCCGGGCGGTGGCGCAGGTGTGGTCGATGAGGCGGGCGAGGCCGTCGCGGCCGAGTGAGCGGAGGGTGGCGGCGATCTTGACGGCGTCGGGGCGGCGGGTGGTGCGCAGGGAGCGGCCGAGGAGGTCGGGGAGGCCCGCTTCGGTGTCGTCGGTGGCGTTGAGGTAGTCGGCCTGGTGGGCGAGGGGGGCCAGCAGGCTGGTGTCGGGGACGGCGAGGAGGCCTGCGGCGACGGGTTGCCAGCCGAGTTTGTGCAGGTCGAGGGTGAGGGAGCGGGCGCGGTCGAGACCGGTGAGCCGGTGGCGGTGGCGGGGGCTGAAGGTGAGGGTTCCGCCGTAGGCGGCGTCGACGTGGAGTTCGGCGTGGTGGTGGTCGCAGACGTCGGCGATCGCGGGGAGGGGGTCGATGAGTCCGGCGTCGGTGGTGCCGGCGGTGGCGGTGACGAGGACGGGGCCGGGGGTGCGGGTGAGGGCGGCGTCGAGGGTGGCGGGGTCGAGGGTGCCGGTGGGGGTGGGGAGGGTGAGGGTGGGGGGCAGGCCGAGGAGCCAGGCGGCGCGGGGGATCGAGTGGTGGGCGTTGGCTCCGTGGACGACGGTGAGGCGGGGGCCGTGGCGTTCGCGGGCGAGGAGGAGGGCGAGCTGGTTGGCTTCGGTGCCGCCGGTGGTGAGGAGGGCGTCGGGGTGGGGGGTGGGGTAGAGCTCGGCGGCGAGGGCGGCGGTGAGGTGTTCTTCGAGGGCGGAGGCTGCGGGGGCCTGGTCCCAGGAGTCGAGGCTGGGGTTGAGGGCGCTGACGGCGAGGTCGGCGGCGGCGGCGACGGCGAGCGGGGGGCAGTGGAGGTGGGCGGCGCAGAGGGGGTCGGCGGGGTCGGCCGCGCCGGCGGCGAGGGTGTGGACGAGGGTGGCGAGGGCTTCGTGGTCGCCGGTGCCGTGGGCGGGGAGGATGTCGCCGAGGGTGGCGCGGACGCGGGCGGCGGTGGTGTGGGGGCCGCCGGCGGGGAGGGGTCCGCCGCGTTCGGCGGCGCCGGTGCGCAGGGCGGTCAGAACGGTGTCGAGGAGGGGCCGCAGTGCGTCGGAGCCGCCCTGTCCGCCGGCGAGCGGGGGCGTGGGCAGGGGCGCGGTCATGGCGGGCCTCCGGGGCTGGGCGGGTGGGATGCGCGGGCCTGGGGGCTGCTCGGTGGCCGAGGCCGGGCGGAACACCCGGCCGGTACAACGAGCAGACCCGAACGGGGTAACCGTCGGGTGGGGGCGGTGGTCGGTTTTCGGCCGTCCGACCGGTACGGGCGCGGGGGTGCGGGGGCCTGCGGGCAGGGCGGGCGGTGGCCGGATCGGGATGGGGGAATCTTGGGGGTCCGGGCTCTGGGACGCAGGTCGTGGCGGTACTACAGTGCCGTCGGCACGGGGCGCGCGTGCGTTGCGGGAGGGGACCCGATGGCTGGATCCGGAGTGTTGGCGAAGGTGGCCGGCGCGGTGGGCGGGAAGACGGCCGCGGTGGTCGCGGCGGGGGTCGTGGTGGTCGCGGGTGCGGCCGGCGCGGGGGTGTGGTGGACCTCGCAGGGGCCCGAGCCGGTGGTGGTGGTCCAGCGCAGTACGTCGGTGTCGGTGCCGGCGGGCGGGGAGCAGCTGACGGTGGCGGGCTGTCTGCCGCACGAGACGGCGCTGGGCGGCGGGTACGCGATCGCCGGGTCGGGGTTCGCGACGAACAGCCATTTCATCGGGGGTGCGTGGCTGGCGTCGGCGTTCAACCCGGGTGACGCGCCCTCCACGTTGACCTCGTACGCGTTGTGCGTGAACGCGAAGCCGCAGGTGGAGGGCGGCTACGACTTCCAGTGGTCGACGTACGCGTTCCTGGACAGGGCGAGCAAGTTCCCGCCTCCCGGGGGCACTCATGACGTGACGACCGAGGGGCCGTTCAAGGGGGTGACGGTCACGACGACGGCCACCCCGCACTGCGGGGACGGGTTCACGATGGTGGGCTCGGAGTTCAAGGCCGACCGGGTCCTGAAGGGGCGGCCGGTGGCGCCGGTGCCGCTGGATCAGCTGACGCCGCTGGCGGCGGCACCCGGTCCGGACGGTAAGGCGGCCGGCGGGAGCGACTTCATCACGCATCTGAACCCGGGTACGGAGTTGAGTTCCCGTCCGTTCCCGTTGAAGGACTCCTCCGACGTGCTGCGCATGACGCAACTGCAGGCTCCGCAGCCGCCGCAGGCGAACTTCGCGGTGGGGGTGCGGCCGGTCTGCGTGAAGCTGAAGAGCGTGTCGGTGGTGACGGCCCAGGTGGCGGTCGCGGCGGGTGGCAGCGCGCAGGCGACGGTGGCCTGTCCGAAGAACCGGCTGCTGCTGGGGGGCGGGTTCATCTTCCCGGCGGCCAACGAGCACGGTGCGCCGGAGGCCCCGCAGCGGTATTTCGGGGACGGCTGGCTGTTCGCGGGGACGGACGGTCCGGCGGTGGCGGGTACGCCGTCGGGGGGCCGGGTGCGCGAGTGGCATGTGACGGGGGTGAACCAGCAGAAGCCGGACGGGCTGTACCACGATTCGGCGTGGGTGGAGCACAGTGACGCCGAGACCTCGACGGGCAACGTCTACCTGGACGCGCAGGCGCACGGAGGGGACGACCAGATGCTGCGGCCCTCCTCGGTACCGGACGCCCAGCCGATGATCGCGAGTGCGGTGTGCGCGACGATCGACGCGAAGGCGACCTCGCCGTCGAAGTCGAAGGGGCCCGCGCCGACGTCGGTGGGGCGGCCGGACGTCCCTTCGGTGCCGGGGGTGACGGATCCTTCCGTTCCGGCGTCGGGTTCGCCGTCGGGGTCCCCCTCCGCCTCTCCGTCTCCGTCGCCGTCCACGGGGCACAGTGCCCCGCCCTCGTCCGGCTCCCCGAACTCCCCCTCCCCCGGCCGCCCCACGAACGGCGGGAACCCGCAGCCGTCGACGAGCGCCCCGCAGCAGCCGCAGCCCCCGGCGGTGGCGATCCGGCAGCCGGGGAGCGGCGGGCAGCTGCGGCGGGGCTGCGAGGAGAGCTTCTCCGCCTCGGCGCGGACCCGGCCGGGTGACCGGGCCATCACCGATCCGCAGTACACGTCCTGGCAGCTGAAGGGCCCGAACGGGGCGGTGGCGGTGGGGGCGGGTCCGTCGGGCGGCTTCCTGGTGCCGCTGCTGCCGGACGGGACGTATCCGCTGGTGTTCACCGCGACCGACCCGGACAGCGGCCTGACGGCCAGTGCCCAGGTGTCGGTGCGGATCGTCGGCTGTATCCGGTAGGCCGGTGCCTCAGGAGGCCTCGGCCCCGCGGACGCGCAGGGTGCGGGCGAGGTCGTCGAGCTGGTCGACGAGGACGCGGCGCATCATCGGGGTGATCCCGGGGTCTTCCAGGGCGGCGTGGCCGGCCTGGAGGTTGGCCTCGTCGGCGTGGTGGGCGGGGAAGGCCCAGCGGCCGGCGGCTTCGCCGATGGCGGGGCCGCGGCGGGCTCCGACGGCGATGGCCTCGGGGTAGTAGCGGGTGACGTAGTCCTGGAGGAGTGCGGTCTGTTCGGGCTGCCAGAAGCCCTGTGCGGTGGCGGTGAACAGGTAGTTGGACAGGTCGTCGTCGTGGAAGAGGCGCTGCCAGGCGGCGGCCTTGGCCTCGTCGGTGGGCAGGGCGGCGCGGCAGCGGGCGGCGCCCTGGCGGCCGGTGGCGCTGGGGTCGGCGTCGAGGGCGGCGTCGATGGCGTCCTCGTCGATCGCGCCGAGGACGGCGAGGCGGGCGAGGATGCGCCAGCTGAGTTCGGGGTCGAGTTCGGGGCCGCCGGCGACGGTGCCGTCGGCGAGCCAGGCGGCGATGGTGTCGGGCTGGGTGGCGCTGTCGATGAAGGCGCGTACGGCGGCCAGGCGCAGGCCGGGCTCGGTTCCGTCCTCGGTGCGGCGCAGGAGGTCGCGGGCGATGGTGGTGAGGGCGGTGAGGGCGGCGGTGCGTTCGGCGGGGGCGGTGTAGAGGTCGGCGACGTGGTTGCGGGCGAAGCCGAGGACGCCCTGGACGACGGCGAGGTCGCTCTCGTCGGGCAGGTGGGCCTCGGCGGTGGCGAGGTAGGTGGCGGGGTCGAGTTCGCCGTCGCGGACCATGTCGCGCAGGGAGCCCCAGACGACGGCGCGGGTGAGGGGGTCGGGGATGCGGGAGAGGCCGCGCAGGGCGGTTTCGAGTGAGGTTTCGTCGAGGCGGATCTTGGCGTAGCCGAGGTCGCCGTCGTTGAGGACGAGGAGGTCGGGGCGGGGGCCGGTGGCGGAGATGATCTCGTCGGTGGGGACGTCGAGGTCGAGGAGTGCGGTGCGCTCCAGGAGGCCGTCGGTGGCGCGGGTGTAGGTGCCGGCGGTGATGCGGTGGGGGCGGCTGCCCGAGCGGTCGACGGTGAGGGTCCAGCCGCCGGAGCCTTCCTGGATCCTGGGGGTGAGGGTGTCGATGCCGGTGGTGCGCAGCCAGATGCCGGCCCATGCGTGGACGTCGCGGTCGGTGTGGGCGGCGAGGGAGTCCACGAAGTCGGCGAGGGTGGCGTTGGCGAACTTGTGGCGGGCGAAGTGGGTGTTGATGCCGGCGAGGAAGTCCTTCTCGCCGAGCCAGGCGACGAGCTGGCGCAGGGCGGAGGCGCCCTTGGCGTAGGAGATGCCGTCGAAGTTGAGGAGGGCCGAGGCGGTGTCGGGGACGTCGTCGGGGCCGGGGGCGACGGGGTGGGTGGAGGGGCGCTGGTCGGCGGCGTAGCCCCAGGGCTTGCGCTCCATGCCGAACTCGGTCCAGGTGCCGGTGAAGCGGGTGGCTTCGGTGAGGGTCTGGTAGCCCATGTATTCGGCGAAGGACTCGTTGAGCCAGATGTCGTCGAACCAGGCGAGGGTGACGAGGTCGCCGAACCACATGTGGGCCATCTCGTGGGCGATGACCATGGCGCGGCGCTGGCGTTCGGTGTCGGTGACGGCGGAGCGGAAGACGAACTCGTCGCGGAAGGTGACCAGGCCGGGGTTCTCCATGGCGCCGGCGTTGAACTCGGGGACGAAGGCCTGGTCGTAGGAGTCGAAGGGGTACGGCTCGGTGAACTTCTCGTGGTAGCGGTCGTAGCAGGCGGTGGTGACGGAGAGGATCTCGTCGGCGTCGGCGTCGAGGTGGGGGGCGAGGGACTTGCGGCAGTGGATGCCGAAGGGGAGTCCGGCGTGCTCGGTGGTGACGCTGTGCCAGGGGCCCGCGGCGACGGCGGCGAGGTAGGTGGAGATGACGGGGGTGGGGGCGGAGGTCCAGGTGCCGGCGCCGTCGGCCTCGCGGTCGCCGGTGCGGGTGGTGATGCCGTTGGCGAGGACGGTCCAGTGGGCGGGGGCGGTGACGGTGAACTCGAAGACGGCCTTCAGGTCGGGCTGGTCGAAGGCGGTGAAGACCCGCTGGACGTCGTCCATGAACATCTGGGTGTAGACGTACGTCTCCCCGTCGGCGGGGTCGGTGAAGCGGTGCAGGCCCTCGCCGGTGCGCGAGTAGCGCATGCGGGCGTCGACGCGCAGCTCGTGGGGGCCTTCGGTGAGGCCGGTGAGCGGGAGGCGGTTGTCGTCGAGGGCGGCGGTGTCGAGGGGGTGGCCGTCGAGCGTGGCGGAGCGCAGTTCCTCCGGCTTCAGTTCCACGAAGGTGTCCGCGGGGGTGCGGGCGCTGAAGCGGATGACGGTGGTGGAGTCGAAGGTCTCTTCGCCGGTGGTGAGGTCGAGGGTGACGGCGTAGTGGTGGACGTCGAGGAGCTGGGCTCGGAGCTGCGCTTCGTTGCGCGTCAGTGCGGGCATGGGGCCCATGCTGCCGGATGGGGGGCCGGGGTCCTAGAGGGTGTCTGATGGACGGCCGGGGCGGGGGTGTCGCCCGCCCCGGGGGCGGTCAGTCCTCGCCGGCGGCGATGGTCTCGTGGTGGCGGATGACCTCGGCGATGATGAAGTTGAGGAGCTTCTCGGCGAAGGCCGGGTCGAGCTTGGCGTTCTCGGCGAGCTGGCGCAGGCGGGCGATCTGGCTGGCCTCGCGGCCGGGGTCGGCGGGGGGCAGGTGGTGGCGGGCCTTGAGGTGGCCGACCTGCTGGGTGCATTTGAAGCGTTCGGCGAGCATGTGGACCACGGCCGCGTCGATGTTGTCGATGCTGTCGCGCAGGCGGGCCAGTTCGGCGGTGACGTTCTCGTCGATCGCGTCGGGGTCGGTGACGCTGTCGCGGTCGGTGGTGTTCATGGTCACCGAGCTTACGTGGCGGGCGGGCGTGTGACCTCTGGCATGTCGCTGGGTGAGACGGGCTGCTCGGCGGGGGTTCACAGGGGCAGCAGGGCGGTGACGAGCCAGCCGCCTTCGGGGGCGGGGCCGGCGGTGAGGCGGCCGCCGAGGGCTTCGGCGCGTTCGGTCATTCCGGCGAGGCCGTAGCCGCCGCCGCGGGCCTTCTCGGAGAGCCGGGCGGGGTGGCCGCCGTCGTCGGCGACGCGTACTTCGAGGCCGGCGGGGACGGTGCGCAGGCCGATGCGGACGGCGGTGGCGCTGGCGGCGTGTTTGGCGATGTTGGTGAGGGCTTCGAGGACGATGCGGTGGGCGGTGGCGGCGACGTCGCCGGGGATGCGGTCCTCCAGGCCCTGTTCGATGTAGAGGACGACGGGCGGGCCGGCGAAGCGGCGGGCGAGGTCGCGGATGTCGGCGAGGCCGGCGACGGGGGCGGTGGCGGGGGCCGTGGGGGTGCCGTCGTCCTCGCGCAGGACGTGGACGAGGCGGCGCATGGAGCCGAGGGCTTCGTCGCCGGCGGCTTCGATGCGGCCGAGGACCTCGGCGGCGCGTTCGGCGGTGACGCGGGTGAAGCGGGCGGCGCGGGCCTCGACGACGATGCCGGTGACGTGGTGAGCGACGAGGTCGTGGAGTTCGCGGGCGAGTTCGAGGCGTTCGGCGGTGCGTACGGCGTGCAGTTCGCGCAGGCGCTGCACGGACTGCAGGCGCAGCAGGAGCGAGTAGGCGGTGACGACGACGGTGAGGACGGAGAAGAGGAGGGTGAAGCGGCCGGGGTTGGTGTCGCGTACGGGTACGGCCATGCAGCCGAGGCCGAGGAGGGGGCCGAGGACGGCGGCGGTGCGGGCGGGGGTGCGCAGCAGGACCTGGGAGAGGAGGACGAGGAGGGCGATGGCCTCGCCCGCGCCCCAGACGATGGTGGGCCGTTCGCCGAGGACGAGCAGGAGGGTGACGGTCCAGGTGGTGGCGGCAGCGAACCAGGCGCGGGCGAGGAGGGGCAGGCCGGGCCAGGGGGCGGCGCTGAGGCAGACGAGGATGCCGGAGACCCAGACGGTGGCGTGCGGGGGGCTGGGCTGGCGGGCCAGGACGATGCCTTCGAAGGTGACGAGGGCCAGGAGGAGTACGCAGAGCAGGAGCCGGATCCGGACGGCGGCGCGGGGGTGGCGGCGGGCCCAGGAGGCGAGGGGGCTCACCGGCTTTCACGCGGTGGTGGCGGCGAGGCCGCTTTCCCAGGCCCAGGCGGCGATCTCGACGCGGTTGCGGGCGGTGAGCTTGGCCTGGACGTTGGCCAGGTGGGTTTTGACGGTGGACAGGGAGACGTAGAGCTCGGCGGCGATCTCGGCGTTGGTGAGTCCGCGGGCGAGGCAGCGCACGACGTCCTGTTCGCGTTCGGTGAGGGGGTCGGAGGGGCGGCGGGCGGCCTGGGGGCCGGCCATGCGGGGGGCCATCTCGCGCAGCAGGCGGACGGTGATGGCGGGTGAGACGAGGGCGTCTCCGGCGGCCGCGGCGCGGACGGCTTCGACGAGCATGGCGGGGCTGGCGTCCTTGAGGAGGAAGCCGGAGGCGCCGCCGTGGAGGGCCGCGTGGACGTATTCGTCGAGGTCGAAGGTGGTGACGATGACGATGCGCGGGGTGTCCTGGCCGGAGAGGCGGCGGGTGACTTCGAGGCCGTCGACGCGGGGCATGCGGATGTCGAGGAGGAGGACGTCGGGGCGGTGGGCGGCGACGGCGTCGAGGGCCTGCTGTCCGTCGGCGGCGTCGGCGACGACCTCGATGTCGGGCCGGCTTTCGAGGATCATCCGGAAGCCGGTCCTGACCATGTCCTGGTCGTCCGCGATGACCACTCTGATCGTCATGCGCTGCCTGCCCCACTGTCGCGCCGTCGCCCGGTCGCCGGTCGCCCGCTGCCGCCGGCGGGCCCGCCCCGGCGGGTACCGGGGTGTCCCCGTCCATGGGACCCGGGGGTGCGGCGGCCCGCAACCGGACGGCCGGGGGGCTCGCCCTTCCGGCCGGTTCGGGTCCGGCCGGAAGGGCGAGGTGCGCGGGCGGGGGTGCGGGGGCCGGCCGGGGGTCCGGGCCGGCGGTGTGGGTGCGGGGTTGTGGGGGGTGCGGGGCCGCGGAGGGGTGGGGGGTGGCGGGCCCTAGAGGCCTGCGGCGGCGTTGCGGATGTCGGCGGCGAAGGTGGAGACCTCGGAGTAGACCCCGGGGTATCCGGCCCGGGCGCAGCCCTCGCCCCAGCTGACGATGCCGACCTGGATCCAGGCGTTGTTGTCGTCGCGGCGGAACATGGGGCCGCCGGAGTCGCCCTGGCAGGTGTCGGTGCCGCCCTGGTCGTAGCCGGCGCAGATCTCGTCGGAGGGGACGAGGGAGTCGCCGTAGGCGGCCTGGCAGGCGGCGTCGGAGACGAAGGGGACGGTGGCCTTGAGGAGGTAGCGCTGCTGGGCTCCGCCTTCGCGGGCGGCGCCCCAGCCGGCGACGGTGAAGGTGCCGTTGTCGTAGGCCTTGGTGTCGGCGATCTTCAGGGTGGGGAGGTTGACCGGCTTGGCGAGCTTGATGAGGGCCCAGTCCTTGCCCTGGCCGTTGTAGCCGGGGGCCTGGAGCACCTTGGTGGACTTGACCTTGATGGCGCTGCTGCTCTGGAGGTCGACGACGCCGGCGGTGGCCGTGATGGAGGTGTTGTTGCCGGAGCCGTTCACGCAGTGGGCGGCGGTGAGGACGATCTGCTGGGTGTAGAGGGCGCCGCCGCAGCCCATGGAGAGGCGGACCATGAAGGGGAACTCGCCCTGGGCGGCGCGGGTGCCGCCGACGACGGGGGTCGGGGAGGCGCTGGCGCCGGTGGGCTGGAGGCTGACGGCGGCGAGGGCCACGGCGCCGACGGCGAGGCCGCGCTTGAGGATTGTGGCAAGAGTGGACACGGTCAACACACTGCCTTTCGTGGGGGGTTGGGCTGTGCGCGCCATCCGGTGAATGACGCGTCCATGACACACCCGCCCCCGGGAGGGCAACAAGAACGCGTTTTCGGACAATCCCCGCCACCCGGCGGACGGCGCGACACCGATTCACCCCACGGCCACGAAAAGTTTCCTACCGGCCAGTAGACACGGGTGGGATTCTGGCCAACTCTGGGCACGTACATGCCAATCCCCCGCAGACACCAATCCCCGGTATATGCCGAGCCGTTCCGAGGAGCGCCCCCCATGCGCAGCACCCGCCGCACCCGCACGTCCCGTACCGCCGCCGCGACCGTGGCCGCCGCAGCCGCCGTGATGACCCTGCTGCCGGCCGGCGCCGCCGCCGCGGCCCCGGCCGCCGCGCCCGCCACGGCTCCCGCGCCGGTCACGGCCCCGGCGACGGTCACGGCCTCCGCGCCGGGCGGCAACGCGGCGATCCTCGGCATCGACTACGCCACCTGGCAGCGCGACGTGGCCGCCGTCATCGACACCGCCCGCCCGGCCATCGAGCAGCGGATCGCCGCCGCGCCGGCCGGCGAGAAGCCCGCGATCGTCCTGGACATCGACAACTCCTCCCTGGAGACGGACTTCCACTGGTTCTGGACGTTCCCGACCCCGGCGATCGACAAGGTCCGCGCGCTGACGCAGTACGCCAACCAGCGCGGGGTCGCGATCTTCTTCGTCACCGCCCGCCCGGGCATCGTGTACTCCCTGACCGAGCGCAACCTCAAGACCGTCGGCTACCCGGTGACCGGGCTGTACGTGCGCGATCTGCCGGCCCTGTTCGAGCAGGTCAGCGCGTACAAGACGGCCAAGCGCGCCGAGATCGAGGCCCGCGGTTACACGATCATCGCCAACATCGGGAACAACGAGAGCGACCTGGTCGGCGGCCACGCCGAGCGCACCGTCAAGCTCCCGGACTACGGCGGCAAGCTCTCCTGACGCCCCGGCGCGGACGCGCCCCTGCACGGCCGCCGAATTCGGCGGGCCGCAAGCGGTTCGCGGACCCGGTGGGACGGGTAGTCATAGCCCATCGCACGAGTGCCGGGCCCGGCCCCTCGCCAGGGGGCCGGGCCCGGCGTCCGTTACCGGACCGCTACCCCTTCTTCTGCGCGGGGCACGTCTGCCAGGCGAGGTGGTAGAGCGTGCTCACGCCGGCGTCGGTGGAGTCCATGGCCATGAAGCTGGTGGCCGTCTGCGGGTTCGAGGTGCCGGCGTTCACCCGCAGCTCGGTGTTGATGTTGAAGTTGCGCTTCTCCCCGCACGGGGACCAGACGAGGTCCGCGTACTCCGTCTTGTCGCTGGTCTGCCAGTTGTCGTTCAGCGGGCCGGTGAAGGAGTGCGTGCGCTGGGTGGTCTGCGGCATCCCCTGGAAGTAGTAGTTCGCCCGCTCCTGGCCCGTGGCTCCGGGCTGCAGGAACGCGAAGCCCCGGTAGTCCGCCTGGACGATCGCGTAGGTGAACCCGGAGGGCACGTGGACGCGCAGGTTGAGCTGGCAGTTCTTGCGGAAGGCGGTCGGCGGGGCGCCGGGCCCGACCTGGGCGAGGTAGTCGCTGTAGGTGACGGTGAAGGCCGTGTTGTCGGGGGCCACGGCCACCTGGGCGGTGCCCTCGCGGCAGCCGGAGCCGTTCACGGTGGCGAGCTCGATCACGATCTTGTCGGGCGGGACGGTGATCGGCGGACGGCCGCCGCCGGACCCCGGGGCGGCGGCCCCGGCGGGAGCGGACGTCGCGATGAGCGCGACGGCCGC
Source organism: Streptomyces katrae (assembly GCF_002028425.1). Lineage (GTDB taxonomy): Bacteria > Actinomycetota > Actinomycetes > Streptomycetales > Streptomycetaceae > Streptomyces > Streptomyces katrae_A. The sequence continues at coordinate 2,113,264 of NZ_CP020042.1, forward strand.
ACCGGCGGTGAGCAGGGTGCGGGACAGGGAATGAGACATCGTTGTCACTCCTGGCTCCTGTTCCTGGTCCTGGGATTTCCTGCGGAAAGGCCCGGCTTCAGGCTGCGGGGCACTCCTTCCACTCGAAGTGGTAGACCGTGCTGACGCTGCCGTCGGTGGAGTCCATGCTCATGAAGCTGAGGTTCTGCGAGCCGGACGTGCCGCCGTAGACCCGCAGTTCGGTGTTGACGTTGAGGTTGCGCTCCTCGCCGCAGGGGGCCCAGACGAGGTCGGCGTAGTCGGTCTGGTCGCTCGCCTGCCAGTTGTCGGTGAAGGGGCCGTTGAACTGGTGGGTGCTGCGGGCGGTCTGGGCGCTGCCCTGGAAGTAGTAGTTCGCGCGTTCCTGGCCGTAGGCGCCGCGCTGGAGGTGGGCGAAGCCGCGGTAGTCGGCGCGGGCGACGGCGTACGTGAACCCCTGGGGGACGTGGATCCGCAGGGCCAGCTGGCAGTTCTTGCGGAAGTCCGTCCCGCCGGAGCCGGCGCCGGTCTGGGCGAGGTAGTTGCTGTAGGTGACGGTGAAGGCGGTGTTGTCGGAGGCGGCGGCGACGTCGGCGGTCCCCTGGGGACAGCCGGAGCCGTTGATCCCGGCGACCTCTACGGTGACGCGGCCGGGCGGGGGACGGAGGGGGTGGCGGGGCGGGCCTGCGCGGGGGTGGCCAGGGCCGTAAGGGCCGCCAGGGCCGTGACGGCGGCGCCGAGCGGGAGTCTGCGGAGGGGCACGAGGGGTCTCCGTTCGTGCGGAGGGGGCCCGGATTGGGCATGCACATGCCACCACGCTGGTGCTGGGCGGGGGAGGGTTCGATACGGCCATCGGGGGGCCGGGGGTGTCCGGTCCGTACCGGCTGGCCGATTCCGGCGACCTGCCGCCCGCCCCTCCGCCGGTCGGCGGCGTCCGCGTCCGGCGGGGGCCGCCCCCGCCGGACGTCCGGATGTCCGGAACCCGGAGCCGTGGTCCCGCTGCGCGGAGCCGTCTCCCGGCCCCGCCCTTCACCCGTTCTCTGGGGTCTCCGCCCCGGACCCCGCGCCTCACACGCCGGTGGGGCTGGATGCGGGCGCGCCTGCTCCGTCGCCCGCGGCTGGATTTCGCGGAGCGGAATCGCAGGCCCGCGCCGGGGGCACCTCCCAGCGGCGCACCGGGCGCGCAGCGCCCGGTCTCGGGGTCAGGGGCCGGAACCCCTGGGAACGGCCGAAGGGCGGGTAGGGGACTTCGCCCCGCACGGCGGGACCCCGGCGCCGCCCGGCTACTGGGTGCCGTACACCGGGAGCGGTGGCCGCGCCTGGGTCAGGAGCTTGGCGGCGGCCTCGCCCGCCTCCGACGGGGTCCAGCGGAACCCCCGGTCCACCGTGGCCCCGGGCCGCCAGCCGTCCATCACGGTGATGCGCCCGCCCTCCGCCTCGAAGACCCGGCCCGTGACCCCGGCGGACGCCGCCGAGCCCAGCCACACCACCAGCGGTGACACGTTCTCCGGGGCCATCGCGTCGAAACCGCCCTCCGCCGGGGCGGCCATGGTCTGCGCGAAGGTCTCCTCCGTCATCCGGGTCCGCGCCGCCGGGGCGATGGCGTTGACCTGGATCCCGTACCGGCCCATCTCCGCCGCCGCCACCAGCGTCAGCCCGAGGATCCCCGCCTTGGCCGCGCTGTAGTTGCCCTGGCCCACGGAGCCCAGCAGCCCCGCCCCCGACGAGGTGTTGACGACCCGGGCCGCGACCGGCCGCCCGGCCTTCGCCTCGGCCCGCCACCAGGCGGCCGCCGCCCGCAGCGGCAGGAAGTGGCCCTTGAGGTGGACCCGCATCACCGCGTCCCAGTCGTCCTCCCCGAGGTTGACGAGCATCCGGTCCCGCAGGAACCCGGCGTTGTTGACGAGGGTGTCCAGCCGCCCGAACGCGTCGAGGGCGCAGGTCACCAGCGAGTCCGCGCCCTCGCCCGTCGCGATGTCCCCGCCGTGCGCCACCGCCTCCCCGCCCAGCTCCCGGATCTCCTCCACCACCCGCGCGGCAGGGCTCCCGGGCCCGGGGAGCCCGTCGAGTCCGACCCCGAGGTCGTTGACGACGACCCGCGCCCCTTCCGCCGCGAAGGCCAGCGCGTGGGCCCGGCCCAGCCCCCGGCCGGCGCCCGTCACGATGACCACCCGTCCGTCGGCGATACCCATGTCAGCTCTCCTCCCTCTCGATCCCCATCCCCGGCCGGCCCGACCACCGGACCGCCGGAACTCCCGAACGCCGGGCGGTCCCAGACCCGGGGGCCGTCAGTCCGCCCGTGCCTCAGGCCCCCCGCCCTCCCCCCGGTTCGCCGTGGCCGCCGACAGGAACGCCGGGCGTTCCCCGCCCCCGTGGAGCAGCAGGCTCGCCCCGCTCACGTACGCCGCGCGGTCCGAGGCCAGGAAGACCGCCGCCTCCCCCACGTCCGCCGGTTCCGCCAGACGGCCCAGCGGGACCGTGGCGGCGACCGCCGCGACTCCCGCCGCGTCCCCGTAGTGCAGGTGCGCCAGCTCGGTCCGGACCATGCCGAGGACCAGCGAGTTGACCCGTACCTCGGGGGCCCACTCCACGGCCATCGAGCGGGCCAGGTTCTCCAGCCCCGCCTTCGCCGCCCCGTACGCCGCCGTGCCCGGGGAGGGCCGGGTCCCGCTGACGCTGCCGATCATCACCACCGAGCCCCGGCTCTCCCGCAGCCACGGGTACGCGGCCAGCGAGGCCGTCAGCGGTGCCACCAGGTTGAGGGCGACCACCCGCGCGTGCCGCTGCGCCCCGCCCTCCCCCAGCAGCCGGTACGGGGTCCCGCCGGCGTTGTTGACCAGGCAGTCGAGCCGCCCGTACCGCTCCGCGACCCCGTCGGTGAACTCTCCGACCGCGGCCGGGTCGCGCAGGTCCACGGAGGTGAAGGCGGCCTCCCGGCCGCCCTCCGCCACCGGCCGGTCCGGCGGGCGGCGCGCGCAGACGGCGACCTCCGCGCCCGCCGCGAGGAACGCGCGGGCGATCCCGGCGCCGACGCCCCGGGTTCCGCCGGTGACGACCACGACCCTCCCCTTGAGCTCCATCGGCTGCTACCTTCCTCACCTAACAAATGTTTGGTGGAAAGGTAGCTGATCCGCTCATGGGTGTCTCCACCTCCAGCCCGGACAAGGGCATCGCACTCGTCACAGTGGACTTCCCGCCCGTCAACGCCCTTCCCGTGCACGGCTGGTACGAGCTCGCCGACGCCCTGCGCGCCGCCGGCCGCGACCCCGGGGTCCGCTGCGTGGTCCTGGCTGCCGGGGGCCGGGGCTTCAACGCCGGGGTCGACATCAAGGAGATGCAGCGCGACGCCGGCCACGCCGCCCTCATCGGCGCCAACCGCGGCTGCTACGAGGCCTTCGCCGCCGTGTACGAGTGCGAGGTGCCGGTGGTGGCGGCCGTGCACGGCTTCTGCCTGGGCGGCGGGATCGGCCTCGTCGGCAACGCGGACGCGATCGTGGCCTGCGACGACGCCGTCTTCGGGCTGCCCGAACTGGACCGCGGGGCCCTGGGCGCCGCCACCCACCTGGCCCGGCTCGTCCCGCAGCACCTGATGCGCGCCCTCTACTACACCTCGCGCACCGCCACCGCCGCCGAACTGCACGCGCACGGCTCGGTGTGGAAGGTGGTCCCGCGCGCGGAGCTGTCCGCCGCCGCCCTGGAACTGGCGGCCGAGATCGCGAAGAAGGACGGCACCCTCATCCGGCTGGCCAAGGCCGCCATCAACGGCATCGACCCGGTCGACGTGCGCCGCAGCTACCGCTTCGAGCAGGGGTTCACCTTCGAGGCCAACCTCAGCGGGGTCGCCGACCGGGTCCGCGACACCTTCGGGAAGGCACAGGAGGAGACCGTATGACGGACAAGACCATGACCCCCGACGAGGTGGTCGGGCGGCTGCGCAGCGGAATGACCCTCGGGATCGGCGGCTGGGGCTCCCGGCGCAAGCCGATGGCCCTGGTGCGGGCACTGCTCCGATCCGAGATCACCGATCTCACCGTGATCTCGTACGGCGGCCCCGACGTCGGGCTCCTCGCCGCCGCCGGACGCGTCCGCCGCCTGATCGCCCCCTTCGCCACCCTGGACTCCGTCCCGCTGGAGCCGCACTTCCGGGCCGCGCGCGAGAGCGGCTCCCTCGTCCTCACCGAGTACGACGAGGCGATGTTCATGTGGGGCCTGCACGCCGCCGCGAACCGCCTCCCCTTCCTGCCCGTCCGCGCCGGCCTCGGCTCCGACGTCATGCGGGTCAACCCGGAGCTGCGCACCGTGACCTCCCCCTACGCCGACGGCGAGGAGTTCGTCGCCGTCCCCGCCCTGCGCATGGACGCGGCCCTCGTCCACCTCAACCGGGCCGACCGCCTCGGCAACGCCCAGTACCTGGGCCCCGACCCGTACTTCGACGACCTCTTCTGCGAGGCCGCCGACGCCGCGTACGTCTCCTGCGAGCAGCTGGTGGAGAGCGCCGAGCTCGCCAAGTCCGGCCCCCCGCAGTCCCTCCTGGTCAGCCGGCACTCGGTCACCGGGGTCGTGGAGACCCCGAACGGCGCGCACTTCACCTCCTGCGCGCCCGACTACGACCGCGACGAGGCCTTCCAGAAGCTGTACGCGACCACCCCCTGGCCCGAGTTCGCGGCCCGCTTCCTCTCCGGGGCGGGCGAGCACGACTACCAGAGCGCCGTCCGGACCTGGCAGGAGGAACAGCGATGACCACGCGCGCCGAGTACTGCGTGATCGCCTGCGCCGAGGCCTGGCGCGGCGACGGGGAGGTACTGGCCAGCCCGATGGGCCTGATCCCCTCCTTCGGGGCGCGGCTGGCCAAGCGGACCTTCTCCCCCGACCTGCTGCTGACCGACGGCGAGGCGATGCTGGTGGGCCTGGACGGCACGGTGGAGGGCTGGCTCCCGTACCGCCGCCACCTGGCGATGGTCACCGGCGGGCGGCGGCACGTGATGATGGGCGCCAGCCAGATCGACCGGTACGGCAACCAGAACATCTCCTGCATCGGCGACTGGGAGCGGCCCTCCCGCCAGCTGCTGGGCGTGCGCGGCGCCCCCGTCAACACCCTCAACAATCCGGTGAGCTACTGGGTGCCCCGGCACTCCCCGAGGGTGTTCGTCGAGCGCGTCGACATGGTCAGCGGGGTGGGGTACGACCGCGCGGAGGCGGCCGGGCCGTCCGCGTCCCGCTTCCACCGGCTGCCGCGCGTGGTCAGCGACCTCGGGGTGTTCGACTTCGCCGGTCCCGGGCACGCGATGCGGCTGGCCTCCGTGCACCCGGGGGTCACGGTGGAGCAGGTCCGCGCGGCGACCGCCTTCGAGCTCGCGATCGGCGAGGAGGTCCCGTTCACCCGTGAGCCCACGGCCGAGGAGCTGCGGCTGATCCGCGAGGTGATCGACCCGAAGGGCCTGCGCGACCGGGAGGTGCGGGGCTGACATGGCGGAACGGGAGTGGCACACGGCGTTCACCAAGCTGGTCGGGGTCCGCTACCCGATCGTGCAGACGGGCATGGGCTGGGTGGCCGGCCCGCGGCTGGTGTCGGCGGCGGCGGAGGCGGGGGCGCTGGGCATCCTGGCCTCGGCGACGATGACGACGGAGCAGCTGCGCGCGGCGGTCCAGGAGGTGCGCTCGCGCACGGACGCCCCGTTCGGGGTGAACCTGCGGGCGGACGCGGGGGACGCGGCCGAGCGGGTCGGGCTGATCATCGACGAGGGCGTGCGGGTGGCGTCGTTCGCGCTGGCCCCGTCCCGGGAGCTGATCGCCCGGCTGAAGGACGCCGGGGTGGTGGTGATCCCCTCGGTGGGGGCGCGCCGGCACGCCGAGAAGGTCGCGGCCTGGGGCGCCGACGCGGTGATCGTGCAGGGCGGGGAGGGCGGCGGGCACACCGGGGACGTGGCCACGACGGTGCTGCTGCCCCAGGTGGTCGACGCCGTGGACATCCCGGTGGTGGCGGCGGGCGGTTTCCGTGACGGGCGGGGGCTGGTGGCGGCGCTGGCGTACGGGGCCGCGGGCATCGCCATGGGCACCCGGTTCCTGCTGACCTCCGATTCGACGGTGCCGGACGCCGTGAAGGCGGAGTACCTGAAGGCGACCGTCAAGGACGTCACCGTCACCACGGCGGTGGACGGGCTGCCGCACCGGATGCTGCGGACCGAGCTGGTGGCCTCCCTGGAGCGTGCCGGCCGTGCGCGGGCGCTGGCCCGGGCGGTGCGGCACGCCGCGGGCTTCCGGAAGCTGTCGGGGCTGTCGTGGTCTCGGATGGTGCGCGACGGCCTGGCGATGAAGCACGGCAAGGACCTGTCCTGGAGCCAGGTCCTGCTCGCCGCGAACACCCCGATGCTCCTGAAGGCGTCCATGGTCGAGGGCCGTACGGACCTCGGTGTCATGGCATCGGGCCAGGTCGCGGGGGTGATCGAGGATCTGCCGTCGTGTGCGGAGCTCGTCGACCGCGTCATGGCCGAAGCGCACACCGTGCTGGACCGGCTGCACGCGTCCGGTCCGCACCCGCTCGGCACCCTGCCACCACCAGGGTGATCCCCTTCTCCGTCACAGGAGTCGCCCGTATGAGACGTGCCCGCATCCGCCTGGCGACCGCGGCGACCGCCGCCGCGCTCGTCCTCGGAACCCTGCCCGCCGCCGCGTACGCGGCGGCGGCTCCGGCAACCGCGGCCCGTGCATGGCACCACCAGCTCCAGTCGCCGTCCCCGGCGATCCGGCAGATCCCGCTCCAGGGAGCCGTCAACCTCCGGGACATCGGCGGTTATTACACGTACGCCGGCGGCCAGGTCCGCCAGGGGCTGGTCTACCGCTCCGACGCACTGAACAAGCTGACCGCGGCGGACATCACCACCGTCTCCGGTCTCGGCCTCACGAAGGCCGTCGATTTCCGCATCCCGATGGAGCTCCAGTACGACGGCGCCGACAGGCTGCCGCCGGGGCTCTCCCCCACGTCCCGCCCGGTCAGCGACCTGGGCCTGTACGCCACCCTGGTCGGCGCAATATCCAGCGGCGACCCCGTCAAGCAGGAGCAGATGCTGGGCGGCGGGCGGGCCGAGGCCTACATGCGGGACGTCTACCGCACGTTCGTGACGAGCCCCGAGAACCGGGCGCAGTTCGCGGCGACGCTGCGGGAGATCGCGGACGGCGCCCAGGGCCCGCTGCTCTACCACTGCACCTCGGGCAAGGACCGGACGGGGTGGATGAGCTATGTCCTGCTGCGCGCGCTGGCCGTGCCGCAGGCGACGGCCGAGAGCGACTACCTGGCCTCGAACACCTTCCGGGCGGCGTACGACGCCCAGGTGCGCGCGGGTCTGAAGCAGTCGGGCCGGATGCAGAACCCGGACCTGCTGATCCCGCTTCAGGAGGTCCGCCAGGACTACCTGGACGCGGCGACCGCCCGGATGGAGGCCGACTACGGCAGCTTCTACGGGTATCTGACGGACGGTCTGGGCCTGGACCTGCGGACGCTGTCGAAGCTCCAGGGCAAGCTGGTCCGGTAACGCGTGAAGGTCCCGGCCGGGACGGGCCGGGAGGGCCGGGCACGGCCGGTACCGGGTAACGGCCGGGACGGGCCGGGAACGCGCGACGGCGCCGGGCGGTGTTCCGCCCGGCGCCGTCGCCGTCGTGTCAGGGGTACGGGCGTCAGACCGCCCGGCGCCGGCCCTGCCCGCCGGTGCCGACGCGGCTGCGCGCCGAGGCCGCGGCCGCGCCGCCGCCACCGGAGGCGGAGCCTGCCGTACCGCGCCGGCCCTGGCCGGCGGAGCCGGAGCCCTGGCCGCCGCCCTGGGCGCGGCGGCTCTGGCCCGACCCGGAGCCGGCGGGGGCCTGGCCGGAGCCCGCCGCGCCGGAGGCGGCGCGGCGGCCGCGGCCGCCGGAGGCGGGGGCCGCGGAAGCGCCGGAGCGCTGGCCGCCGCCCGAGCGGCGGCGCGAGGAGCCCGAGCCGGAACCGGAACCGGAGCGCGCCTTGGGCTGCGCGGGCGGCTGGGGGACCTCCAGGACGACGGGGATGCCGGAGGGCTCGCGGGCGCCGGTCAGCTGGACGAGTTCCGCGTCGGAGGACTTGATCTGGGCCGTGCGCGGGGAGATCCCGGCGTCCGACATCAGGCGGGTCATGTCCCGCTTCTGGTCGGGCAGGACCAGGGTGACCACGCTGCCGGACTCGCCGGCGCGGGCGGTGCGGCCGCCGCGGTGCAGGTAGTCCTTGTGGTCGGTGGGCGGGTCGATGTTGACGACCAGGTCGAGGTCGTCGATGTGGATGCCGCGCGCGGCCACGTTGGTGGCGATCAGCGCGGTGACCTCGCCGCTCTTGAACCAGTCCAGGGTGCGGTTGCGCTGCGGCTGGGAGCGGCCGCCGTGCAGGCCGGAGGCGCGCACGCCCTCGGCGAGGAGCTTCTTGACCATGCGGTCGACGCCGCGCTTGGTGTCGACGAACATGATGACCCGGCCGTCACGAGCGGCTATGCGCGTGGCCACGGCCTTCTTGTCGGTCTCGTCCATGACGTACAGGACGTGGTGCTCCATGGTGGTGACCGCGCCGGCCGACGGGTCGACGGAGTGGCCGACCGGGTCGGTCAGGAACATCTTGACGAGTTTGTCGACGTTCTTGTCGAGGGTCGCCGAGAAGAGCATGGTCTGGCCGCCGGGCTCGACCTGCTTGAGCAGGGCGGTGACCTGCGGCATGAAGCCCATGTCGGTCATCTGGTCGGCCTCGTCGAGGACGGTGATCGAGACCTGCGAGAGGTCGGCGTCACCGCGGTCGATGAGGTCCTTGAGGCGGCCGGGGGTGGCGACGAGCACCTCGGCGCCGCGGCGCAGCGCGCCGGCCTGCCGGTTGAGGGACATGCCGCCGACGACGGTCGCGAGGCGCAGGTTTACGGCCGTGGCGTACGGGGTCAGGGCGTCGGTGACCTGCTGGGCGAGCTCGCGGGTCGGGACGAGGACCAGCGCGAGCGGCGCCTTGGGCTGGGCCCGGCGGCCGCTGGTGCGGGCGAGGAGGGCCAGGCCGAAGGCGAGGGTCTTGCCGGAGCCGGTGCGGCCGCGGCCGAGGAGGTCACGGCCGGCGAGGGAGTTCGGCAGCGTGGCGGCCTGGATGGGGAACGGTTCGGTCACGCCCTGGGCCGCGAGGGTCTTCAGCAGCGCCTCGGGCATGTCCATGTCCTCGAACGCGGGCACCGGCGGGAGGGCCGGGGTCTTCGGTTCGGGCATGGTGAATTCCTGGGGCCGGGCGACAGGAGCGGACTTCTGCCGTCCCGCGCCAGCCTTCGGACGCCCCTGGGCCGCACCTCGACCCCGGGTGGGGCGGCGGCTGGGTCGTGCGGAGCTGGAGCTGGTCATGCGAGAAAGCCCTCCTGAAACCGGCAGGTAAAACAAAGGTCGAGACAGCAGACAAGCCGGGGTCCGCACCTCGCGGTGCGGACCCCGGCATGCTGGGAAAATTAGGCGGGGATGATGTTCTCCGCCTGGGGGCCCTTCTGGCCCTGCGTCACGTCGAAGGACACGCGCTGGCCCTCGGTGAGCTCACGGAAGCCAGAGGTGGCGATGTTCGAGTAGTGGGCGAAGACGTCCGGGCCGCCGCCGTCCTGCTCGATGAAGCCGAAGCCCTTTTCCGAGTTGAACCACTTCACGGTGCCAAGTGCCATTTGAATCTCCTGAATAGGCGGCAAGGGCCCCATCCGGGAGATTCCGGCAAAAACAATAAAAGCGCCCGCGGAGCATTCCCGTCAGGCGCACATAAAGTTCATGGGTACCACAACTGCAACGCCACCAAGCTAGCACACCTCGACGGGATACCGCTGCTGTCTTCCGTCCCGGCGGGGTCGCGCGCCTCGGACCCCGCCCGTCCCGGCCCCTTCCCGGCCCTGTCCCGCCCCCGTGTCAGAGGCGTTCGATGATCGTGACGTTGGCCTGGCCGCCGCCCTCGCACATCGTCTGGAGGCCGTAGCGGCCGCCGGTCCGTTCCAGTTCGTGCAGGAGCGTGGTCATCAGCTTCACGCCGGTCGCCCCCAGCGGGTGACCCAGGGCTATGGCGCCGCCGTTGACGTTCACCCGGGCGGGGTCGGCGCCCGTCTCCTTCAGCCAGGCCAGCACGACCGGGGCGAAGGCCTCGTTGATCTCGACCAGGTCGATGGCGTCGAGGGTCAGGCCGGTCTTCTTCAGCGCGTGGGCGGTGGCCGGGATCGGGGCGGACAGCATCCGGATGGGGTCCTCGCCGCGCACCGACAGGTGGTGGATGCGGGCACGGGGGGTGAGGCCGTGTTCCGCGACCGCCCGCTCGGAGGCGATCAGCATCGCCGCCGCGCCGTCGGAGACCTGGGAGGAGACGGCGGCCGTGATGGTGCCGCCCTCGACCACCGGCCTGAGGCCCGCCATCTTCTCCAGGCTGGTGTCGCGGCGCGGCCCCTCGTCCACGGTCACGTCCCCGTACGGGACGGTCTCACGGTCGAAGCGGCCCTCGTCGATGGCCCGGACGGCCCGCCGGTGGGAGGTCAGGGCGAACTCCTCCATGTCCCGCCGGGAGATCCCCCACTTCTCGGCGATGAGCTGCGCGCCGTGGAACTGGTTGACGGGGGCGTCCCCGTACCGGGCGCGCCAGCCCTGCGAGCCGGCGTAGGGGCCCTCGGTGAGGCCCAGGGGTTCGGCCGCCTGGCGGGAGGCGAAGGCGATGGGGATCATCGACATGTTCTGGGTGCCGCCCGCGACGACCAGGTCCTGGGTGCCGGAGAGAACGCCCTGCGCGGCGAAGTGCACGGCCTGCTGTGAGGAGCCGCACTGCCGGTCGACGGTGACCCCGGGGACCTCCTCGGGCAGCCCGGCGGCCAGCCAGGCGGTCCGTGCGATGTCCCCCGCCTGCGGGCCCACCGTGTCCAGGCAGCCGAACACCACGTCCTCGACGGCGGCCGGGTCCACGCCGGACCGTTCGACCAGCGCCTTGAGGACGTGCGCCCCCAGGTCGGCGGGGTGGACCCCGGACAGTCCGCCGCCGCGCCGGCCCACGGGGGTGCGTACGGCGTCGACTATGTAGGCCTCGGGCATCGGGGGCTCCTCTGCTGGCTGCGGGCGTTCTAGGGGCGTACGGCGATCCCGTCGAGCACCATCGAGAGGTACTGGCGGGCGATCTCCTCGGGGCTGTGCTGTCCGCCCGGCCGGTACCAGGACGCCGCGACCCACACCGTGTCGCGCACGAAGCGGTAGGTGAGGCGGATGTCGAGGTCGGCCCGGAAGACACGGGCGGCGACGCCCCGCTCCAGCGTCCCCAGCCACGCCTTCTCGAACTTCACCTGCGAGTCCGAGAGGTAGTGGAAGCGGGGCTGCGCGGAGAGGGTGCGGGCCTCCTTCTGGTAGATCGCGACGGCGGCGCGGTGCCGGTCGATCTCCCGGAAGGACTCGGTGACGAGGGCCTCGATGGTCTCCCGGGGGCCGAGACCGGCGGCGAGGACGGTGTCGTAGCCGTCCCACAGCTCGTTCAGGAAGGCCGAGAGGATCTCGTCGAGCATCGATTCCTTGGAATCGAAGTGGTAGTAGAGGCTGCCGGCGAGCATCCCGGCGGCGTCGGCGATCTTGCGGACGGTGGTGGCGTTGTAGCCCTGGGCGGCGAAGACCTCGGCGGCGGTGGCGAGGAGTTCGCGGCGCCGCTCGGGGGAGGGGGTCACCTGCGGCTTCTTCTTCGCACCGGGCTCGGCGGTCGGCTTGTTCGTTGGCACGGGCCCATTCTGGTCCGGGTCTAGGGGTGCTGGCTGCTGACCGAGACCGTCTCGCCCGTCATGTAGGACGAGTAGCCGCTGGCCAGGAAGACGATGACGTTGGCGACCTCCCACGGCTCGGCGTACCGGCCGAAGGCCTCGCGGGCGGTGAGTTCGGCCAGCAGTTCCTCGCTGGTGACCTTCACCAGGTGCGGGTGCATGGCCAGGCTCGGGGCGACCGCGTTGATCCGTACGCCGAACGCTGCGGCCTCCAGTGCCGCGCAGCGGGTCAGGGCCATCACCCCGGCCTTGGCGGCGGCGTAGTGGGCCTGGCCGGTCTGGGCGCGCCAGCCGATGACGGAGGCGTTGTTGACGATGACGCCGGTGCGCCCGGCGTCCTTCAGGGCGCGCAGGGCGGCGCGGGTGCAACGGAAGGTGCCGTTCAGGGTGACGTCGAGGACGCGGGTCCACTGCTCGTCGGTCATGTCGACGAGGTCGGCGGTGCCGCCGAGCCCCGCGTTGTTGACCACGACGTCGAGACCGCCGTGGAGCCGCCCGGCGTGCGCGAACAGGGCCCGGACCTGGTCCTCCTCCGTGACGTCACAGGGCAGGGAGGCGATCCGGTCCGCGCCGAACCCGGCGGCGAGGGCGGCCTCGGTCTCCTTGAGGCGACGGGCATGGGCGTCGCTGATCAGGACGCGGGCCCCCTCCTCCAGGAAGCGGCGGGCGGTGGCGCCGCCGATCCCGGCTCCGGCCGCGGCCGTGATGACGGCGGTGCGGCCGCGCAGCAGACCGTGGGCGGGGACGTAGGCGGGCGCCTCGTTGCGGAACTCCTCGACGCTGCTCATGGCCGTACGTTAACCTACCAAACACTTGTTAGGGAAGGCACGAAGGAGGCGGACGGCTGATGGATCTCGACCACTCCCCCGGGGTGGCGGCCTTCCGGGCCGAGGCCCGGGCCTGGCTGCACGAGCACGTGCCGGACGTCCCCCTGCCCTCACTGGAGACGCAGGAGGGCTTCGCGGCGCACCGGGAGTGGGAGGCGCAGCTGCACGCCGCCCGCTGGTCGGCGGTGTCCTGGCCCGAGGAGTACGGGGGCCGGGGCGCGGACATCGAGCGGTGGCTGGTCTTCGAGGAGGAGTACTGGGCGGCGGGCGCCCCCGGCCGGGTCTCGCAGAACGGCATCAGCCTGCTGGCCCCGACCCTCTTCGACCACGCCACGCCCGGGCAGCGGGCGCGGGTGCTGCCGTCCATGGCGAGCGGCGAGGTGATCTGGGCGCAGGCCTGGTCGGAGCCCGAGTCGGGGTCTGACCTGGCCTCGCTGAGGTCCCGGGCGGAGCGCACCGAGGGCGGCTGGCTGCTGTCGGGGCAGAAGACCTGGTCCTCGCGGGCCGCCTTCGCCGACCGGGCCTTCGGCATCTTCCGCAGCGACCCGGGGGCCGCGAAACCGCACCAGGGGCTGACCTACTTGATGTTCGACCTGCGCGCCCCGGGCGTGACGGTACGGCCCATCGGCCGCCTCGACGGCAAGCCGGCCTTCGCCGAGCTCTTCCTGGACCGGGTGTTCGTCCCCGACGAGGACGTGATCGGGGAGCCCGGGCAGGGCTGGCGGATCGCGATGTCGGCGACCGGCAACGAGCGCGGGCTGACCCTGCGCTCCCCCGGCCGGTTCCTGGCCGCCGCCGGCCGGCTGGCCGCCCTGTGGCGGGAGCAGGGGGACCCCGCGGACACCGCACTGCGCGACCGGGTCGCGGACGCGGTGGTGGGGGCGCGCGCCTACGAGCTGTTCACCTGGGCCGGGGCCACCCGCTTCGCGGCGGGCGGGGAGATCGGCGCCGAGTCCAGCCTGAACAAGGTGTTCTGGTCGCAGTACGACATCGCCCTCCACGAGACCGCCCTGGACCTGCTGGGCCCGGACGCGGAGCTGGCGCAGGGGCCGTGGGCCGAGCCGTGGGTGTTCTCGCTGGCCGGTCCGATCTACGCGGGGACGAACGAGATCCAGCGCGACATCATCGCCGAGCGGCTGCTCGGCCTTCCGAAGGGCCGCCGCTGATGCGCTTCCTGCCGACCGGGGAACAGTCGGAGTTCGCCCGCACCCTGCGCTCCCTGCTGGGCGCGGCGCAGGTCCCGGCGACGGTGCGGGCCTGGGCGGCCGGGGACCACGGGCCCGGGCTGGCCCTGTGGTCCCGGCTCGCCGGTACGGGGCTGTGCGCGCTGGCCGCGCCGGAGGCGTACGAGGGGCTGGGGCCGCTGCCGGTGGAGCTGGCGCTGGGCTTCGTGGAGCTGGGGCGGGCGGGGGTGGCGGGGCCGGCGGTGGAGACGGCCGCGGCGGTGGTGCTGCTGAGGGAGCTGGCCGGGCACGGGGAGGAGGCTCCGGCGAAACGCTTCCTCCCGGGCCTCCTCACGGGCGACACCCTGGCCACCCTGACCCTGCCGGGCGGCTCCCCGTACGCCCTGGACGCGGACGCGGCGGGGTATTGCTTCAGGGTGGCGGGGGCGGCTCCGGCGTCGGCGTCGGAGTCGGCGGAGCTGTGGCTGGCCCCGGGGTGGGAGGAGCGGCTGGGCTCCCTGGATCCCGCGCGCGGGCTCGGGGTTCCGGCGGCGGGCGGGGAGCTGCTGGCGGCCGGTCCGGCGGTGTCGGCCGCCGCCGACACGGCCGCACGGTGGGCGCGGCTGCTGACGGCGGCCCAGTGCCTGGGCCTCGGCGAGGCACTGCTGGCTCGCACGGTGGAGTACGTGAAGCAGCGCACCCAGTTCGGGGCGCCGATCGGCAGCTTCCAGGCCGTCAAGCACCGGCTGGCGGACACCCTGCTGGACCTGGAGTTCGCCCGGCCGCTGCTGTGGGCGGCCGCACTGTCCCTGTCGGACGGGGACGTCGCGGCGGCGAAGCTGACCGCCGGCGAGGCGGCGTACGCGGCCGCTTGCACGGCCCTCCAGCTGCACGGCGCCGTCGGCTACACCGAGGAGCTGGACCTGTCCCTGTGGCTGCGCAAGGCCCGGCCGCTGCGCGACGCCTGGGGCGGGCCCTCGCAGTGCCGGGCGGACGTGATCCGCAGCCTGCCTCAGACGACGGCCACGCGCAGGGTGACCACGTAGGACTCCTCGACCGTCCCGTCGGGGAAGAGCTCCAGCAGCCGCTCCCGCTCGGCCCCGGTGAACTCCCGGGTGCCGGGCTCCCCGAGGAGGAGGAAGGCCGAGTGGCTGGAGAGGTTGGCGAGGTGCGCGTCGAGCGGGATCCGGCGCGACCAGCGGACCTCACGGGTGGTGAGGCCCAGCTCCTCCGGGTCCTCCCGCGGCTGGAGGCCGGCGGGGGCGCCGAAGAGCTTGGCGATCCGCTCGTCCTGCTCGGCGATCCAGGGGACGGACAGGTCCAGGTCGTTCCACCAGAGCGCGAGGGCCCCGCCCGGGCGCAGCACGCGGCGCGCCTCGGGGACGGAACGGGCCGGGTCGGTCCAGTGCCAGGCCTGGGCGTAGGTCAGGAAGTCGAGGGAGCCGGAGGCCAGGGGGAGGCGGTCGCCGTCACCGCGCACGATCGGGATCCCGGGGTGCGCACGGCGGAACTCGGCGGCCATGCCGTCACCGGGCTCCACCGCGAGCACGCGCGCCCCGCGCGCGTGCAGCAGGGCACTGGCGATCCCGGTCCCGGCGCCCACGTCGGCCACCCGGGCCCCGCGCAGGCCGGCCCCGGCGAGCTCTTCGACGGCGTCGAACAGCGCGTCGGGGTACCCGGGGCGGGAGGCGTGGTAGAGGGCGGCGGCGGCATCGAAGGACCTGGCACGAGTCGTCATCCCGTCATTCTTTCCGCCGACCGCGGCTGCTGACGATCGGATATCCGGCGCCGTGGGCCCGGACCCGGCCGCCGGCCTCGCAGCCGCGACGCCGCCGCACGCGGCGGCGCTCGCGGCATGCCCCCTCAGCGGAACTCCCGCACCACCTCGATCCGGCCCACGATGTGCGCGTTGAACTCCTCCAGCTCCCCGGCCGGCACCCACAGCTCCAGGATCGTCTCGCCGCCCGCCCGCTGGACCGGGTACCGCTCCAGGAACGCCGAGTCCACCTCGAAGCGCGTCACGAAGCCCGCGCCGTCGTGCTTGACGTTCCAGTCGCGGGCGATCCGGACCGCGTAGTCCTCGTTCAGCACCGGATAGAAGATCGGCTGCTCCGGCAGCCGGGGCGGCCAGGCACGCCAGTCGAGGGCGCGGACCAGGTCGAGTTCGACGGGGCCGGTGGGGCGCCAGAGGGTGGTGGTGGGCTGTGCGGTGCTGGACATGCGGGCGACCCTAGGGGGCGTGGGACCGCCCGGCCACCGGATTCAGCGGCGGCCGCGCCGGCGCGCCGGGCGGCGTCGGCTCCGCAGCGAGAGCCGTAGCAGCGCTGCCGTCTGGACCAGCAACAGCAGCCCGAGCCCGATCGAAACCACGACGCCGTGCCCCTCCCAGGCCGTGGCCCCGGCCCGGGCCACCCCCACCGCGGTGAGCGCGACGAGGAACCGCGCCCCGAACTCCGCCTCGGTGCCGTGCGGCACGGCCGAGCCGGCCACGAACACCGCCAGCAGCACGGGTATCCACGGTGTCCCGGGATCGCGCAGCAGCGCGGCGGCCCCGAACTCCACGGCGAGGAGCAGGAAGTTGCGCAGGAGGAATCCAGGCATGGACACATCATGCCGGGAATAACCCGGTGCGGAGTCGCCCCCGGCCCGATTAAGATCGAACACAAGGGCGGGGTCGTAGCACAGAGGCAGTGCGCCTACACAGCATGGAGGAGGACGCCGGTTCGAATCCGGCCGCCCCGCCCCCCTGACTCTCCCGCCGGGAGCCGCAGGCCGCGAGCCCTGGCCGCGGGCTGCGGGCCGCGATCAGCCGACCGCCCGCTTCACCAGCTCGGCTATCCGCTCCTCCACCTCGGCCGTCACCTCGGTCAGTGCGAAGCCGGCCGCCCACATCGGGCCTTCGTCCAGCCGCGCCGCGTCGCTGAAGCCGAGGGTCGCGTAGCGCGCCTTGAACTTCTCCGCGCTCTGGAGGAAGCAGAGGACCTTCCCGTCCAGCGCGTACGCGGGCATCCCGTACCAGAGCTTGGGCGCGAGGGCCGGGGCGCTCGCCGTGACGACCGCGTGGACCCGCTCGGCGATGATCCGGTCCGCGTCCTGCATCTCGGCGATCTTCGCCAGGACGTCCCTGACCGCCGCCGCCTCCTTGTCCGCGCGCGAGCCGCGGCGCGCGGCCGTCTTCAGTTCCTGCGCGTGGTCCTTCATCGCGGCCCGTTCCTCGGCCGAGAACCCCTCGTGCGTGCTGCTCATGACAGATCTCCCCCGTAGACGATCTGGATGTGCCGACCTGAGAACGACCATAGCCCCGCCCACTGACAACGGCCCGGCGCCTAGGATGACCGGCAAGGACGGGGCCGTAGCACAGAGGTCGTTGCGCTTCCTTGCTCAGGAGGAGGACGCCGGTTCGAATCCGGCCGCCCCGTCCCCCGAGCCCCGCCTCCCCGTGGCCGCCACCCACGCCGCCGCCCCTGCCCGGGCCGCAGCCGCGGCCGGCAGCGGCAGGCCGAGGAAGCCGTGGAAGACCCCCGGGTGGAGCCGGACCTCGCAGTCCACCCCTGCCTCCCCCAGCCGGCGCGCGTAGGCGAGCCCCTCGTCCCGCAGCAGGTCGCAGTCGGCGAGGACGATCAGCGTGCGCGGCAGCACGGACAGGTCCGGCGCCCGCAGCGGCGAGACGTGCGGGTGGGCGGGGTCGCCGCCGTACTGGTCCCAGTACCAGGCCATGTGCGCGGCGGTGTGGAAGTACCCGCGCCCGTACACCGACACCGACTCGGAGCCCATCGAGGCGTCCAGCGGCGGGTACACCAGCAGCTGCCCCGCGACCAGCTCCGGCGCCCGCAGCGCGGTGACGGCCGCCAGGTTGCCCCCGCTGGAGTCCCCGGCCACCACCACCCGCCCCGGGTCGCAGCCCAGCCGGTCCGCCCCGGCCCGCGCCCACAGCAGCACCGCCAGCGCGTCGTCGGCCGCCGCCGGCCAGGGGTGCTCCGGGGCCAGCCGGTAGCCGGCCGAGACCACCACCGCCCCCGAGGCCGCGGCCAGCTCACGGCACAGGGCGTCGTGCGTGTCGATCCCGCACATCACCCAGCCGCCGCCGTGCAGGTACACCACGAGCACCCGCCCGCGCTCCCCCGGCGCCGGGTCGTACACCCGCACCGGCACCCCGCAGGCCTCGGTGTCCCGCACGGAGGCCACCTCCGGCCCCCGCGCACCCGGCCGCTCCGTCCCGGCCGCCACCGCCGCCCGCAGGGCCGCCACGTCCCCGGGCCCCGGGAAGGCCGCCGCCATGGCCCCGCACAGCCGCCGCGCGTCCGGCGCCAGCGGGTCCCCCTTCACCCGGCCCCCGCTCATCGCGCCGTCATCCCCCCGTCGACCACGAACTCCGCGCCCGTGACGTACGAGGAGGCCTCCGAGCACAGGAACAGCACCAGCTCCCCCACCTCCCCCGCGCGCCCCATCCGCCCCAGCGGCACGTGCGACCAGTCCCGCCCCTCGACCGCTCCGGCCACCATGGGCGTGTCGATGGCGCCCGGGTGCACCGAGTTGACCCGGATCCCGTCACCGGCCAGGTCCAGCGCCGCCGAGCGGGTCAGTCCGCGCAGGCCGAACTTCGTGGACCCGTACGCCGCGTGACCCGGGATGCCGACCAGTCCGGCGGTGGAGGAGACGTTGACGATCGAGCCGCCGCCGCCCGCCCGCAGCACCGGGGCCACCGCCTGGATCCCGAGGAACGGCCCCAGCAGGTTGACCCGCAGCAACTCCTCGAAGCCCTCCGCGCTCTGCTCCTCGACGTGCGCGGTGCGCCACAGCGCGGCGTTGTTGACCAGCGCCGATACCGTCCCGAAGGCGGCCACCGCCTCCCGGACCACCCCCGCCCAGCTGCCGGCGTCGGCCACGTCGTGGCGTACGAACAGCCCCCGCTCGCCCAGTTCCGCCGCGACCGCCCGGCCCTCCTCCTCCCGCACGTCCGTCACGACGACCCGCGCCCCGGCCCGTGCGCACAGCCTGGCCTCCTCGGCGCCCTGACCGCGCCCGGCACCGGTGACGACGACGACCTTCCCGTCCAGCGAGATCACGTTTCCTCCCTACCGACAGCAGGAGTTGACATCGACACGGGCAACGGCGCACGCCGACGCACCCCACCCACCCCCGCCCACCCATATACCTAATAGAAATACTTCTAGCAGTCACACCCATCGGAGGGAAGGCCGTCACAGAATCCGGTCGTAGACTGCGCTGCGTGGCAGACGAGACGGCAGTGGAGACTCCCGGCGGGGCGGCCCGGCGCACGCTCCCCGCGACCAGCTGGGCAGTGCTCGGACTGCTCTCCTTCGGCGAGGAACTCTCCGGTTACGACCTGAAGAAATGGTCGGACTGGTCGCTGCGCTTCTTCTACTGGAGCCCTTCCTTCAGCCAGATCTACAGCGAGCTCAAGCGCCTGGAGAAGGCCGGTTACGCCTCCTCCCGGATGGTCGCCCAGGACACCGGCACCCGCGACAAGCGGGTGTACCGGATCACCGACGCCGGGATGGACGCCGTACGGCGGTGGGCGCGCGAGACGCCGGTCGACCCGCCGGTGCTCAAGCACGGACCGATGCTGCGGCTGTGGCTGGGTCACCTGCTGGAGCCGCAGCAGATGCGTGAACTCCTCCTCCAGCAGCAGGAGTTCGCCGAGGGGATGCGGCGCGGCGCGGAGGCGGACGTCGCGGCGGCCCAGGAGGAGGAGGCCTGGGCCTACCCCACCCTCACCCTCAGGTGGGCCGAGCGGTACTACGCCTCCGAGCGCGACCTCGCGGCGGCCATGCTGGAGGACATCGAGGCCCTGAACGCGCGCCCGCGCCCGCGCCCGGACAGCGCTCCGTGACGGGCGGCGGCGGCAGCGGCAGCGCCATCAGCCTGCGGAAGGTGGAGGAGGCCGCCCCGGCCCTGGCGGGCGCGTACAAGAGCGCCGGGGTCTCGCTGCGCAAGCACGGCCTGGAGGGCGGCCGGGCCGCCGTCTACCTGGTCCTGGACTACTCCGGCTCCATGCGCCCGTACTACGCCGACGGCACGGTGCAGGCCTTCGCGGACCGCGTCCTGGGCCTCTCCGCACACCTCGACTCCGACGGCCGCGTACCGGTCGTCTTCTTCTCCACCGACGTCGACGCGGTCGAGGAGGTGCCCCTCGCCGGCCACGGGGGCCGGGTCACGGAGATCGCCGCCGGCCTCGGCCACATGGGCAAGACCGCGTACCACCTGGCGATGGACGCGGTGATCGACCACTACCTGGACTCGGGCTCCACCGACCCCGCCCTGGTCGTCTTCCAGACCGACGGCGGCCCGGTCAACAAGCTCGCGGCGGAGAAGTACCTCTGCAAGGCGGCCCGGCTCCCCCTCTTCTGGCAGTTCGTCGGCTTCGGCAACACGCGCAGCAGCCAGTTCGACTTCCTGCGCCGCCTGGACGAACTCCCGGTGCCGCAGAAGCGGGTGGTCGACAACGCGGGCTACTTCCACGCGGGGTCCGACCCACGTGCCGTACCGGACGCCGAACTGTACGACCGGCTCGTGGCCGAGTTCCCGGCCTGGCTGGCGGCGGCACGCCGGGCGGGCATCGTGCGCGCCTGACCGGCCGCCGGCGGCGGGGCGCGCTTTGATGGACATATGACGACGAACAACTGGGCAGCGTTCGAGAAGGCGGAACCGGAGTTCGCGGAGGCGGTACGGGCCCGCTTCGCACAGTTCCCGCACCACGTCCTGGCCACCCTGCGCAAGGACGGCTCCCCCCGCCTGACCGGGCTCACCGTGGAGTTCCGCGGGGGCGAGCTGTGGCTGGGCATGATGGCGGGCTCGATGAAGGCCCGCGACCTCCAGCACGACCCCCGCTTCGCCCTGCACACCAACCCGGGCCCGGACGACACGATGCCCGACGGGGATGTAAGGATCTCGGGCCGGGCGGTGGAAATCGTGGACCCGCCCGAACTCCACCGCTACGCGGAGGAGAAGGACACCCCGCACCCCTTCCACCTCTTCCACGCCGACCTGACCGAGGTGGTCCACACGACGGTCGACGGCGAGGAACTGGTGGTCCGGACCTGGACCCCCGCCCGAGGCCTCCACACCCTCCGCCGCGGCAACGACGACGAACCGGCCCGGGAAGTCCCGGCGCAGTGACCTCCGACCGGGCGGTACAACCCGTTTGCTAGGGTCGAACAAATGACCATGTGACGGGACTCTCGGGGGAGGGAGACCGTGAACACTCCACCGGATGCGGCGAGTTCCATGGGTGCGGCCAGTGGCGCGACAGATCTTGAGGTTGACGGAGGCAAGCTCAAGACGCTTGCCGAGGACCTCGACAAGATGCAGGAAGTGCTGCGGGAGCACCTCCTTCGTATGGACGAGATCGTGGACGGCATCGAGGCCCGCTGGCACGGGCCCGCATCGGAGGCCTACCGGGCCAAGCACCGGGCCGCCGCCGAGGATGCCGTCCGTATCCGGCAGGCGATGCAGCTCCTGGCCAAGGCGATCCGGCTGAGCAAGGACGGGTTCTCGGCACAGGAACTGGAGATCCTGGAGGACTTCCGGCGGCTCCAGTCCCATGCGGACATCCAGGCCGAGGTGGATGCGCTGTCGACACCCGGCACCACGCCGGAACTGCCGCAGGAGCCGCGCAGCCGCGTCGCCGACCTGTAGATCGGGCAAGAAGTACGAGGGGGATTCATGTCGTCCAGCGGCGACCACATATCGGTGGACTTCGCCACTCTCCAGAGTGCGGCCGGGGACCTCGAAGAGATCCTCAAAACGCTCAACGAGCAGCTCGACCTGCTCTACCAGCGTGTCGAGAAGGCCGTTCTCGGATGGGAGGGCGAGGCCCGCCAGACCTTCGTGGACCAACTCGACAAGTGGGACCGGTCCGCCCAGGACCTCCAGGCCACCCAGGCCTGGCTGCACGAGACCGTGGTGCACGGCCACCTCACCTACGCTTCCGCGCACCGGGCCGTGCTACGTGGTTGGGGGGCCGCCTGATGGGAGCGCCTCCCTCCCCGGCGGCGAACGGTGGCTTCGACGTCCAGCCGCTACACGTCCATCATGCGGCCGACCAGGTGAAGGAGGCCCAGTTCGCCCATGCCGACCGGGCGTTCGCCCTGGTCGACGTGCTGAACAAGTACAACCAGTCCGCCGGGACCGGCCGCGGTGCAGATGCGTTCGCGGACGCCTACATGGAGGTGGCGGCCAAGTTCCTCGAAGCCTGGGGACGCAGCGTGGTCAGTGCCGGCGGGGCGTCCGTCGGCCTGAACCACACCGCCAACCAGTACGTGCTGGCCGAATGGGACGCAGGGGGCCGCAAGGGAGCACAGCCGGCCCTGCGGCCGGAGCTGGTGGTCATCAACAAGCCCCCGCGCTACGGGCCTGTCAACCCCATCAAGTGGACGGGCACCGGCGAGGACGTCGACTCCTGGTGGATCTCCGGCGTCATCGGCGAGTTCCCCGACTTCCTCGCGGACGTCATACGACCCGCCATCGAACACGGCCTCCGCCTCGGCAAGGTCCACGAGATCACCCCGGGCATCAAGGAGGACGAGGTCCGGGACATGGCCAAGGCGTGGCGGAAGATCGGAGCCGAGGCCGTGAAGGCCTCGGACGACTTCAACGCCGCCATCGCCGGGATCACCGACCCGAAGGACAAGGGCGAGTGGCAGGCTGCCATGCGGGCCTTCGGCCAGACCATCTGGGGCACCACGGCCTGGGGCCGCCAGCTGGACGCCCAGGGCAACCGGACGCAGACCGGAGGCCGGGAATGGCGGACCACCAAGGACCTCCCGCCCTCCGGCCGGCGTCCCATCGTCGATGTGCTGAAGAAGACGGCGGACGAGATCGCGCCTCTTCTGGAGCATCTCTGCGACGTCGGCGATCGGACCACCAAGTTCACCACCCAAGCTGCCGTCAACGCAGCGAAGGCCACGGCCTCCGACCTCTCCGACCTGAGCGTGACGAACCTGACCAAGATGGCCGTCGGCGGAATCGTCGGCCGTATCGTCCTCTCCTTCCGGTCCCACATGGACAAGTCGGGGTGTGACGCGGTCGTCGAGACCTACCACAAGGAGTTCACTGAGGCAGCGGGCAAGCTGAAGGCCCTCCTCCCGGAACTCGAGATCGCGATCACGAGCGCACCGACCTACCAGGCGGAAATGGCCCGCGCCCAGGGGTTCGGCGCCCGCTCGCTCAACGAGTTCAAGAAGGAACACAGCTGGCAGATCGGCGACGAGAGCCCCTTCCCGTACGTGTACTCCCTTGACCTGGCGACGAACGAGGGGCTGGGCGGCGCCCACACCATCGACAAGCACGTCGGCAAGACCGACGAGCAGTTGTTGCAGCGGATTACGGACGAGCAGCGCGCGAACGGAAAGTACAACGTCCTAGCCGCCTCGTCCTTCGCAAACCTGGACACGGCCCAGAAGTACACTCAGTACAACATTCGCCAGAACACTACTGAAATCCAGAAATGGCTGAAGAATCCGCCGCCCGCGGAGAAGACCTTCACCGTCCAAGTGTCATCGGTCCCGGACGGACCGCTCTCCGGTTCCGCCGTGACGGGACGGACGGTGCGGGTGGAAAACGACAGGGTATTGCCCGCCCAGGACATCTACGGCGTGATCACTAAGCTCGCATACGACCCCAACCTAAAACCGCCATTCGTCGTGTACACATCGACGCCGGACAAGGTGAACAAATGATGGAACCCCTGACCTCGGCGACCTGGACGGAGGCACTCAAGCTGTACCAGTGGGTCTGCACATTCGCCAGAGTCGCTCCCCGTAAGCACGAGGAATGGTGGCTCGACGTGGGAGCAATCATGCGCCTCGAGGCCCGGGACCCGCGGGGCTGGGAATCCATCGACCCCTACGAGGGCGAGGACGAACGCCGGGAAGACCCGCTGTTCCCATGGCTGGAGACACCCCGCACGTCTGCGGACGTCGAGCGATACCGGGCGCAGGTGAAGGAACTACCCCGGTCATCAGTGAAGTCGCTGCTCATCCTGCTCGGAGCCTCGCCCCACACAAATCTCTACCTGTCACCCGACTGGAAGGACCGCCTGCCTGAGATGGAGCGCAGGGCCGGTGTGCTCATGTCACGCTTCCCGGTGGGCACCCACTTCTACACCAACCTCGGCTGGCGGGGCGACACTCCCGATTTCAACAGGCAGTCCTCCCGACTGCAGAACCCCTTCAGCTGTTACGACTGGGACGCCGGACTCATCGCCGTGAACGACGACGAAGTCGCCGTGTTCTGGAACTTCCAGTCTCTCTGAACCGGAGTGAACGACGATGACCGACCTCACCTCGGAGACCTGGTCCGATGGGCTCAAGCTGTATCGATGGCTCTGCACGTTTGTAGGAGTGGCTCCCCGCGAGCACCAGGATTGGTGGCTCGACGTGGGCGCAATCATGCGCCTCGAGGCCCAGGACCCGCGGGGCTGGGAATCCATCGACCCTTACGAGGGCGAGGACGAGCGCCGGGAGGATCCGCTCTTCCCATGGCTGGACACTCCCTCCACCCCCGCAGATGCGAGGCGCTGCCGCGAACGGGTGGAAGAACTCCCCCGATCCTCGGTGCGGTCGCTGATCGTCTTGCTTGGAGCCGGAACGAGCCGCTTGGACCTCTCCAAGTCATTGGGCTGGGAGGAACACAGGCCGGAAAGGGAACGGCGGGCGGATCTCATCCTGTCGCGCTTTCCTGACGGCACCCGCTTCTACACCAACCTCGGTTGGACGAGTGACCATCCTGATTTCTACGAACAGCCCTTCCGGACCCACGCCCCCTTCAGCCGGTACGACTGGGACGCCGGGCTGATCGCCGTCAACGACGACGAAGTCGCCGTGCTCTGGAACTTCCTGTCCCTCTGACCCGACCCGCCGAACCCGGAAGCCGCATGCTCACCAGATCCGCCACATACCCCGACCGAGAAACCGCCCAGTGGGCCACCCAGCAGGTCGTCAACCGCAACGAGCAGACCATCCACCGTTGGCTCGCCCAGGGCACCCGCCCCCGCCTGGCCATCGAAGCCGCCTGGCCGTCGCGCGAGGATCCCGTCGGCCGGGTTCTGCTCCAGGGCATGGCGCTCGCCGGGCGCGGAGCCGTGGACGTGCGGGCCGCGCGGGTGGTGCTGCGGCGGGAGCCCGCGAGCCCGCTCGGCTTCGTCGTGCACGGCACCTTCCCGATCTACCTGTAGAGGCACAGGCCCATGTCCATGAAACCCCTGGAGTTCGACCGGCGCTACGGCGAGCTCGACCAGGTGATCGGCGCCTACGCCGGCCTCGCCGCCGACGACACCCCCGACCGGCCCGGTCGCGCCCTCACCGCCTACCTGCGCCACACCTGGCACACCCGCCCCTGGGCTCTGTCGGTCGCCGAGCAGCAGCTCCGCACCTACGCCGAGAACCCGCCCGGCCGGCTGCGGCACCGCCTCGGCGAGTTCTACCCGGTCCCCGACATTGGCCTGCCCGAAGCCGAGATCCAGCAGTGGCTGCTCCTGCTCGCCGACCACATTAAGCGGAGCATCGAGGAAGGCCGGGTCCCACCGCCGGTGGCCCTCCCCGAGACGCACTGGGAATGGCACGCCCGCTACCCCGAACTCGGCCAGTTCCTGGGCGGCTGGTTCTCCCAGGACATGCCCGACGAGTTCGACGACCACGACGCCGCCGTCCGCGACTACGCCGACTCGGCCGACCCGACCCTCGTGGCCCGCCTCGTCGGAGAGGTGCGCGAGCTCCTCGCCTTGGGCCTGGAGGAGGTCGACTACGCCGTGGGCGTGGCCGAGCTGGGTATGGAGGTCGACCCTCCGGCCCCCTACGCACCGAGCGGCTGGCTGGCCGTAGTCGCCGAACGACTGGCCGGGCCCCGCGCCGAATACGCGTAGGAGGAGAGCTTCCTGGGCGGCAAGCCGGCAGGCTGGCAGGGCCAGACGGGCGTCACGGCCCGTCCGGCCTCGGGCACCCTCACCGTCCGCTCCACACCGGCCCCTTGGCCCGCCGGGCGCACTGTCAGTGCCGCCCCCTAGCGTGGAGGAGACCGAACACACACCACCGGGGGATCCATGAACCACACGTTCCAGGGACGACGACGCACCGCGCTCACGCTCGCGGCCACAACGGCGTTCCTCACCCTGGCCGGCGGCGCCGCCCAGGCGGCGGAGACGGGCGAGCTGCTTCCCTACCCGGGGCCCGACGGCGTGATCTGGGTTCCCGAACAGACCGGCTCCAGCGGGTTCGTCTCTGGCGGGCTGTCCCCGTACCTGGATACCTACACCACCTTCGCCTGCGAGGGCGGCGGCAGCATGGTGGTCTCCTTCACCCTCGACGAATACCCGGACCGCAACCCGGCCCCCTTCACCCTGACCTGCCCCGAGGACACCCCGGCCCAGGTCACGATCCCCCTGGGCCCGGGCCTCCACGGCGGCTTCGGCGCCGTGGTCACCACCTCGGCCCCCACCCTCCGCTGGGCCGCCACGGTCGTCCAGCCGGAGTAGCCCCACCCAACGCCACGGCGCCCGTCATCCCTGGTCGGCGGCATGACGGGCGCCGTGTCGGATCGGGGAGCACTTGAAGCGGACCCACACGGTCTTTCCCACCAGCTGGTCGGTGACGCCCAGCTCGTCGGCGAGTTCGGAGACCAGCCAGAGCCCCCGGCCCGACGAGGCTTCCACTCCGGGCCGCCCCACCGCCGGCACCCCCGGGCCGCTGTCCCGGACCTCGACCCGGACCACGCCGTCTTCCCACAGCAAGCGCACACAGAACTCGCGCCCGTACGGGACCCCGTGGAGCACGGCGTTCGCCGCAAGCTCGGATGCGCAGAACCGGATGTCATCACCCCTGTCCGAGATACCCCATTGCCCGAGCGTGTCGCCCGCGAACTGCCGCGCCGCGCGCACCGAGCTGCGGGTTCGAGGGAATCGCTGCTGCCGACAAAGAGTCATGCCGCCCACCGTCCTGACGCTGAGTTCCAACACCGTCACCGACCGTACCGCTATTCGCGAAAACCAGCAAGGTAATGGAGACTGAGGTAGGCGGTGGGCTTCGCATACCGTGGGAATGCCAACAAGGAGTTGGCATACGGGAGGGCGGCATGAGCGGCAGCGGGTGGACCAGTACGTCGATGCCATACCTGACACCACGTGCAACCGGAGCACCGGACGCGTGGACGGAAGAGGCGAGGGCTGCCGGACGTCACGGCGGGCAGCGGATCGTGCGAGCCGGGGAGACGCCCGCGAGCGCCGAAGTGGCGGAGCTGCTCGGCGTGGACGAGGGCGCGACGGTCGTGGTCCGGCGCCGGATCATCGAACTCGGCGGCCAGCCGTGCGAGTTGACCGACACCTTCTACCCGGCGCACATCGCGTCCGGCACGCCTCTCGCCGGTACCGCCAAGATCCGCGGTGGAGCGGTCACCCTCCTCGCCTCGCTCGGGCACGTCGGGACGAGGGTCGTGGAGACCGTCAGCGCGCGGATGCCCTCCGACGAGGAGCGCGAGCAGCTGGGCCTGGGCCGCGAGGAGCCCGTCCTGTGCATCAACCGCGTCACGTACGACGCGGGCGACGCCGCTCTCCAGGCCGACCTGATGCTCATGCCGGCGACCCGCCAGCAGCTGCGCTACGAGACCAGGATCGGATGACCTTGCCCACCCCGGAAGACACCGCACCCGACCCCCGGCCGCTGCACGCCCGCATCGCCGCCGACCTGCGCGACGCCATCATGAACGGCGAACTCGCGCCCGGCTCGAAAGTGCCCTCGACGGCGCGGCTGAAGGAACGCTTCGACGCCTCGAACGCCACCATCCAGAAGGCCTTGCAGATCCTCAAGGCCGAAGGGCTCGTGGTCGGCCGGGCGGGAGCCGCCGTGACCGTCCGCGAGAACCGGCAGCGGACCGTCCGTCCGGCGTCCTCACTCACACCGGCGACGGCAGGCGCGGCGTACCCGTGGCTGGCCCAGGTCGCCGGACCGGCTCGCGCCGAGGCCCGTAGCGAGCTGGTCGGCGTTGGCGAGGCCGACGTCCACGGTGACGTCGCCGCCGCCCTCGGCCAGGAGAACGGATCGCCGGCATTGCTGCGGCACCAGCTCATCACCGTCGACGGCGAGCCCGCGGAACTCGTCAGCTCCTACTACCCGCTCGACATCGCCCGCGGCACCGCACTCGCCGAATCCCGCAGGATCCGGGGCGGGAGTCCGACCCTGCTCAAGGAGCTTGGCTTTCCACCGCGCACGAGCGTGGACCGTGTCTCCGCACGTATCCCCACCCAGGCTGAACACGCGGCACTGCGCCTGCCGGGCGATCTACCGGTGCTCCGCACACTGAGGACCGTCTACAGCAATGACCACCGGCCGATCGAGGTCACCGTCATGGTGAAGGCCGGGCACCTGTACGAGCTGCAGTACGAGTTCACACCCGAGTAGCCCCGCCGAACGCCACGGCGCCCGTCATCCCTGGTCGGGGACATGACGGGCGCCGTGTCGAGTGCCGTACTCCGTTGTACGGACCGTATGAGGGGTCCCGCCCCACGAGAGGGGCGGGGGTGACGCGTGGCGCCGCCCGGGGCGCCGACGGCCGGAGGCCGGCGCAGCCGGGGGAAGCCCGGGAGGCCGCCTGCGGCCGAGCGGTGCGAGCCCGGCGGGGAGAATCAGATCATCAGCGAGCGGTCCGTCGGCTTGACGGGGTACGGGAGGGCGCTCGTGCCCGTCAGGTAGCGGTCCACGCCGCGTGCGGCCGAGCGGCCCTCCGCGATGGCCCACACGATCAGGGACTGGCCGCGGCCCGCGTCGCCGGCGACGAAGACGCCGTCGGCGTCGGTGGCGTACGAGGCGTCGCGGGCGATGTTGCCCCGCTCGTCCAGGCTGACGCCGAACTGCTCGACCAGGCCGTTGGACTGGTCGGTGCCCGTGAAGCCCATCGCCAGGGTGACCAGCTGCGCGGGGAGGACGCGCTCGGTGCCGGGCTTCTGGACGAGCTTGCCGTCCTCGAAGGCGACCTCGACCAGGTGCAGGGCCTGGACGTTGCCGTCCTCGTCGCCCTCGAAGTGGGTGGTGGAGACGGAGTAGATCCGCTCGCCGCCCTCCTCGTGGGCCGAGGTGACCTTGTACAGCATCGGGAAGGTCGGCCACGGCATGGCCGCCGGGCGGTCCTCCGACGGGCGGGGCATGATCTCCAGCTGGGTGACCGACAGGGCGCCCTGGCGGTGGGCGGTGCCGACGCAGTCCGCGCCGGTGTCGCCGCCGCCGATGACGACCACGTGCTTGCCCTCGGCCGTGATGGGGGGCGCCACGAAGTCGCCCTCCTGGACCTTGTTCGCGAGCGGCAGGTACTCCATCGCGAAGTGGATGCCCTTGAGCTCGCGGCCCGGGACCGGGAGGTCGCGGGAGACCGTGGCGCCGGCGGCCACGACCACCGCGTCGAAGCGCTTGCGCAGGTCGGTGGCGGTGATGTCGCGGCCGACCTCGATGCCGGTGCGGAACTTGGTGCCCTCCGCGCGCATCTGCTCGATGCGGCGGTTGATGTGCACCTTCTCCATCTTGAACTCGGGGATGCCGTAGCGCAGCAGGCCGCCGATGCGGTCGGCGCGCTCGTACACGACCACGGTGTGGCCGGCCCGGGTCAGCTGCTGGGCGGCGGCCAGGCCGGCCGGGCCGGAGCCGATGACGGCCACGGTCTTGCCGGAGAGGCGCTCGGGGGCCTGCGGGGTGACGTCGCCGTTGTCCCAGGCCTGGTCGATGATCGAGACTTCGACGTTCTTGATCGTGACGGCCGGCTGGTTGATGCCGAGCACGCACGCCGACTCGCAGGGAGCCGGGCACAGGCGGCCGGTGAACTCCGGGAAGTTGTTCGTGGCGTGCAGGCGCTCGGCGGCGGCGGACCAGTCCTCGCGGTAGGCGTAGTCGTTCCACTCGGGGATCAGGTTCCCGAGCGGGCAGCCGTTGTGGCAGAACGGGATGCCGCAGTCCATGCAGCGGCCGGCCTGCTTGCTGATGATCGGGAGCAGCGAGCCCGGGACGTAGACCTCGTTCCAGTCCTTGACGCGCTCGGCGACGGGACGGGTGCAGGCGGTCTCGCGGGGGGTGGTGAGGAAGCCCTTCGGGTCAGCCATGGGTCGCCGCCTCCATCATCTTCTCGGTGGTCTCGGACTCGGAGAGTCCGGCCAGCTCGGCGGCGTCCTTGGCGGCGAGCACTGCCTTGTACGTGGTCGGGATGATCTTGCTGAAGCGGGCCGCGGCGGCGTCCCAGTCAGCCAGGAGCTTCGCGGCCACGGTCGAGCCGGTCTCCTCCTCGTGGCGGCGCACCACATCGTGCAGCCACTGCTTGTCGGCGTCCGAGGGGACCTCGACGGCCTCCGCGTTGCCGGAGTTGACCTGGCGGGGGTCGAGGTCGATGACGTACGCGACGCCGCCGGACATGCCCGCCGCGAAGTTGCGGCCGGTCTCGCCGAGGACGACGGCCGTGCCGCCGGTCATGTACTCGCAGCCGTGGTCGCCCACGCCCTCCGAGACGACCAGGGCGCCGGAGTTGCGGACGCAGAAGCGCTCGCCGGTGCGGCCGCGCAGGAACATCTCGCCGCCGGTGGCCCCGTAGCCGATGGTGTTGCCGGCGATGGTGGAGTACTCGGCGAGGTGGTCGGCGCCGCGGTCCGGGCGGACCACGATCCGGCCGCCGGAGAGGCCCTTGCCGACGTAGTCGTTGGCGTCGCCCTCCAGGCGCAGGGTGACGCCCTTGGGGAGGAAGGCGCCGAACGACTGGCCGGCCGAACCGGTGAAGGTCAGGTCGATGGTGTTGTCGGGCAGGCCCGCACCGCCGAACTTCTTGGTGACGTGGTGGCCGAGCATGGTGCCGACGGTCCGGTTGATGTTGCGGATCGCGACCTGGGCGCGGACCGGCTGGGCCGCCTCGGCGGTCTCGGCGTTCAGCGCGTCGGCGGCGAGCTCGATCAGCTCGTTGTCGAGGGCCTTCTCCAGACCGTGGTCCTGCTCGATCAGGGCGTGGCGGACGGCGCCCTCGGGCAGGGCCGGCACGTGGAAGAGGGGTTCGAGGTCGAGGCCCTGGGCCTTCCAGTGGCTAACGGCCTTGCTGGTGTCGAGGAGTTCGGCGTGGCCGACGGCCTCCTCTATGGTGCGGAAGCCCAGCTCGGCCAGGATCTCGCGGACCTCCTCGGCGATGAACTCGAAGAAGTTCACGACGAACTCGGGCTTGCCGGAGAAGCGGTCGCGCAGGACCGGGTTCTGGGTGGCGATGCCGACCGGGCAGGTGTCCAGGTGGCAGACGCGCATCATGACGCAGCCGGAGACGACGAGCGGCGCGGTCGCGAAACCGAACTCCTCGGCGCCGAGCAGCGCGGCGATGACCACGTCGCGGCCGGTCTTGAGCTGGCCGTCGGTCTGGACGACGATGCGGTCGCGCAGGCCGTTGAGCAGCAGGGTCTGCTGGGTCTCGGCGAGGCCGAGCTCCCAGGGGCCGCCCGCGTGCTTGAGCGAGGTGAGCGGGGAGGCGCCGGTTCCGCCGTCGTGCCCGGAGATCAGGACGACGTCGGCGTGGGCCTTGGAGACGCCGGCCGCGACCGTTCCGACGCCGACCTCGGACACGAGCTTCACGTGGATGCGCGCGGCCGGGTTGGCGTTCTTGAGGTCGTGGATCAGCTGGGCCAGGTCCTCGATGGAGTAGATGTCGTGGTGCGGCGGCGGGGAGATCAGGCCGACGCCGGGGGTCGAGTGACGCGTCTTGGCGACCCACGGGTAGACCTTGTGGCCGGGCAGCTGGCCGCCCTCGCCGGGCTTGGCGCCCTGGGCCATCTTGATCTGGATGTCGTCCGCGTTGACCAGGTACTCGCTGGTGACGCCGAAGCGGCCCGAGGCGACCTGCTTGATCGCCGAGCGGCGCTCCGGGTCGTAGAGGCGGTCGGGGTCCTCGCCGCCCTCGCCGGTGTTGGACTTGGCGCCCAGCTGGTTCATGGCGATGGCGAGGGTTTCGTGCGCCTCCTTGGAGATGGAGCCGTACGACATGGCGCCGGTGGAGAAGCGCTTGACGATCTCGGAGACCGGCTCGACCTCGTCGATGGAGATCGACGGGCGGTCGGAATTGAAGCCGAAGAGGCCGCGGAGCGTCATCAGGCGCTCGGACTGCTCGTTCACCCGGTCCGTGTACTTGCGGAAGATGTCGTACCGGCGGTTGCGGGTGGCGTGCTGGAGGCGGAAGACCGTCTCCGGGTCGAACAGGTGCGGCTCGCCCTCGCGGCGCCACTGGTACTCGCCGCCGATCTCCAGGGCGCGGTGCGTCGCCGCGATGCCGGAGACGGGGTAGGCCTTGGCGTGGCGGGCGGCGACCTCCTTGGCGATGACGTCCAGGCCCGCGCCGCCGATCTTGGTGGCGGTGCCGCTGAAGTAGGTGCCGACGAACTCCTCGTCGAGGCCGATGGCCTCGAAGACCTGGGCGCCGCGGTAGGAGGCGACGGTGGAGATGCCCATCTTGGACATGACCTTCAGGACGCCCTTGCCGAGGGCGTAGATCAGGTTCTTGATGGCCTTCTCGGGCTCGATGCCCTCGATGAAGGTGCCGGCGCGCAGCAGGTCCTCGACGGACTCCATGGCCAGGTACGGGTTGACGGCCGCGGCGCCGTAGCCGATGAGCAGGGCGACGTGGTGGACCTCGCGGACGTCGCCGGCCTCGACCAGCAGGCCCACCTGGGTGCGCTGCTTGGTGGCGATGAGGTGGTGGTGCACGGCGGAGGTGAGCAGCAGCGACGGGATCGGCGCGTGCTCGGCGTCGGAGTGGCGGTCCGACAGGACGATCAGGCGGGCGCCGGCCGCGATGGCGGCGTCGGCCTCGGCGCGGATCTCCTCGATGCGGGCGGCGAGGGCCTCGCCGCCGCCGGAGACCCGGTAGAGGCCGGAGAGCGTGGCGGCCTTCATGCCGGGCATGTCGCCGTCGGCGTTGATGTGGATGAGCTTGGCCAGCTCGTCGTTGTCGATCACCGGGAAGGGCAGGGTGACGCTGCGGCAGGACGCGGCGGTCGGCTCCAGCAGGTTGGACTGCGGGCCGATCGAGGAGAGCAGCGAGGTGACGAGCTCCTCGCGGATGGCGTCCAGCGGCGGGTTGGTGACCTGCGCGAAGAGCTGGGTGAAGTAGTCGAAGAGCAGGCGCGGGCGCTCGGAGAGGGCCGCGATCGGGGAGTCGGTGCCCATGGAGCCGAGCGGCTCGCCGCCGGTGCGGGCCATGGGGGCGAGGATGACGCGCAGCTCTTCCTCGGTGTAGCCGAAGGTCTGCTGGCGGCGGGTGACCGAGGCGTGGGTGTGGACGATGTGCTCGCGCTCGGGCAGGTCGGTCAGCTCGATCTCGCCGGTCTCCAGCCAGTCCGCGTACGGGGCGGCGGAGGCGAGCTCGTCCTTGATCTCGTCGTCCTCGATGATCCGCTTCTGGGCGGTGTCGACGAGGAACATCTTGCCGGGCTGGAGGCGGCCCTTGCGGACGACCTTGGCCGGGTCGATGTCGAGGACGCCGACCTCGGAGCCGAGGACGACGAGGCCGTCGTCGGTGACCCAGTAGCGGCCGGGGCGCAGACCGTTGCGGTCGAGGACCGCGCCGACCTGGGTGCCGTCGGTGAAGGTGACGCAGGCGGGGCCGTCCCAGGGCTCCATCATCGTGGAGTGGTACTGGTAGAACGCGCGGCGGGCCGGGTCCATGGAGGTGTGGTTCTCCCACGCCTCCGGGATCATCATCAGCACGCTGTGCGGCAGCGAGCGGCCGCCGAGGTGGAGCAGCTCCAGGACCTCGTCGAAGGAGGCGGAGTCGGAGGCGTCCGGGGTGCAGATCGGGAAGATGCGGTCCAGGGCGGCCTCGCCGAAGGCGGAGGTGGCCAGCTGGGACTCGCGGGCCTTCATCCAGTTCCGGTTGCCCTTGACCGTGTTGATCTCGCCGTTGTGGGCGACGAAGCGGTACGGGTGGGCGAGCGGCCAGGACGGGAAGGTGTTCGTCGAGAACCGGGAGTGGACCAGGGCGAGCGCCGAGGCGAAGCGGCGGTCGGAGAGGTCCGGGAAGAAGGGCTCCAGCTGGCCGGTGGTCAGCATGCCCTTGTAGACGATGGTGCGGGCGGAGAGCGAGGGGAAGTAGACCCCGGCCTCGCGCTCGGCGCGCTTGCGCAGGACGAACGCCTTGCGGTCCAGCTCGATGCCGCTCGTGCCGTTGCTGAGAAACAGCTGGGAGAAGGCGGGCATCGTGGTGCGGGCGCCGTTGCCGAGCAGGTCGGGGGTGACCGGCACCTCGCGCCAGCCGAGGACCGTCAGGTCCTCCTCGGCGGCGATGGCCTCGATGCGCTCCACGGCGACGGCCTGTGCGGTGCCGTCGGCGGGGAGGAAGGCGATGCCGACGGCGTACGCGCCGGCCTCGGGGAGCTCGAATCCCGCGACCTCGCGCAGGAAGGCGTCCGGGACCTGGGACAGGATGCCCGCGCCGTCGCCGGAGTCGGGCTCGGAGCCGGTGGCGCCGCGGTGCTCGAGGTTCCGCAGGACGGTCAGGGCCTGCTCGACGAGTGTGTGGGTGGCCTCGCCGGTGAGGTTCGCCACGAATCCGACGCCACAGGCGTCCTTCTCGTTGCGCGGGTCGTACATGCCCTGCTGGGCGGGGCGACCGTCCATGGGCGACCAGGCGGTGGTGCTGGGGCCGGTCGCGGAGTGCGTGGATGCGGAACGCATCGGCTCTCCCGTCGTCGTCGTGGCAAATGTGCTGGCCGAGGGACGACGTTGGCCCTCTGCGAAAGTTCGTGCAGGCTACATGATGGCCTTGATCCCGAGAAGCGGATATCACATTCCAGCATGCGGACACTGCACGAGGCAGAAAGAAGGGACCTTCGGTGGGCTGCGGAGGGTGGAACGAGCTGGGGAGCTTTCCGCGTATACGGCTCGGGATGAAGGCCCCGGCGCGAAACGGGCATCTTTGCCCGACGCCCTGGTCTGATGCCCGGCGGCAACGGAAGTGAAACCACCGGATCGGAGACTACTTATGTTGCGTCCTGCATAGTGTCTCACTCCCGGGGCGTTCAGCCTATGGCGCCGCCGATCCAGGTTCCCAGGACGTACGTCACACCGGCCGCGGCACCACCCAGGACAAGCTGGCGCATACCGCTGTACCACCAGGACCGGGCCGTGACCCGCGCCACCACCGCGCCGCAGGCGAAGAGCCCGGCGAGCGCCAGCAGCACGGCCGGCCACAGGGCGGTCGCCCCGAGCAGGTAGGGCAGTACGGGCAGCAGCGCGCCCAGCGCGAAGGAGCCGAAGGACGATACGGCCGCCACCAGCGGTGAGGGCAGGTCGTCGGGGTCGATGCCGAGCTCCTCGCGGGCGTGGATCTCCAGCGCCTGCTCCGGATCGCGGGACAGCTGCATCGCGACCTCGCGGGCGAGGGCGGGCTCGACCCCGCGCGAGACGTAGAGCTCGGCGAGCTCCTCCATCTCGTCGACCGGGTGCTTGCGCAGCTGCTGGCGCTCCACGTCGAGCTCGGCGAGGACCAGCTCGCGCTGCGAGGCGACGGAGGTGTACTCGCCGGCCGCCATCGAGAAGGCGCCGGCGGCGAGACCGGCGAGGCCGGTGATGACGATGGTCGCCGGGGCCACCGCGCCGCCCGCCACGCCGGTCATCAGCGCGAGGTTGGAGACGAGCCCGTCCATGGCGCCGAAGACGGCCGGGCGCAGCCAACCGCCGTTGACGTCGCGGTGGGTGTGGTTGTCGCGGTGGGCGGTGTGCAGCGGCGCTTCGGTGTCGATGATGGACATGCGGCGTATCTCCCCTTTTCACATGACTTGGGTACGCGCAAGCGACGCGCAGCCGTGCCCTCCCCGGGCACTCCCCTGAACACCTCGAAACTACGCACGATTTGCGGCCGCCGCCAGCAAGGAAGGCCGTACTTACCTGGGCTTTCGCGGGTCGGCGACCGGGTGACGGGGGTGTTCGGGGGGCGTTTCGCGGCGAGCGACAAACCACATGGCATGGCACAAATCCCCCAGGGGCTCATGATGGGTCCCCATCACGTGGGAGAGGCGCGCCATGGAGCTGGTCGCATGCAATCCGCAGGTCCTCCTCGAACGGGCCCGGGGCGCGCTGCTGGGCCTCGCGGTGGGTGACGCGCTGGGCGCCCCCGCGGAGAACATGAAGCCGTCGCAGATCCGCGCGCGGTGGGGCCGTATCGAGGGGTTCGTGTCGGAGGACCCGGCGGGCACGGACGACACCGAGTACGCCATCTTCTCCGGCCTGCTGCTGG
Organism: Streptomyces katrae; assembly: GCF_002028425.1. Lineage (GTDB taxonomy): Bacteria > Actinomycetota > Actinomycetes > Streptomycetales > Streptomycetaceae > Streptomyces > Streptomyces katrae_A. Next base: position 2,149,264 of record NZ_CP020042.1, read on the forward strand.
CGCGCCACGGTTCGGCGCTGACCGTCGCGCACGTGGAACGGGCCTGGCACCACTGGATCGCCGACCTGGACGAGGGGCCGTTCCGCGGGGCCGGCTTCTCGGAGCGGGGCACGCTGGAGAACCTGCGCCGGGGCCTGGCCGCGCCCATCTCGGCGCAGCACCGGCACGCGTGGTCGGACGGGCTGGCGATGCGGGCGGCCCCGTTCGGGGTGTTCGCGGCGGGGCGCCCGGCGGAGGCGGCCCGCCTGGTCGCGATCGACGGCTCGGTCAGCCACGACGGGGAGGGCATCTACGGCGGCCAGGCCGTCGCCGCCGGAGTCGCGGCGGCGATGGCCGGGGGCTCCCCCGCGTCGGTCGTCTCGGCGGCCCTGTCGGTCATCCCGCCGGATTCCTGGACGGCCCGCTCCCTGCGGCGCGCGGTCACCGCCGCTCCGGGCGGGGAGCGGGCGGTGCGCTCGGCGGTGGTCATCGGCGGGTATCCGTGGACGGACCTGGCCCCGGAGGCGGTGGGCCTGGCCTTCGGGGCGTTCGCCGCCTGTGCGGGGGACTTCCCGTCCTCGGTCCTCACCGCGGTGAACATGGGCCGCGACGCCGACACCACGGCGGCGGTGGCGGGGGCCCTCTCGGGCGCCCTGTCGGGCGCCGCGGCCATCCCCGCCGCCTGGTCCTCGGCGATCGGCCCGGTCCGCGGCAGCTGCCTGCCGTCGATGCGCGGCTACCACGTCCTGGACATCGCGGACCTCCTCACCCCGGAGCCCACACGATGACCCCACCGGCCGACCCCACCCCGCCGGCCCCCACCCCGGGCCCCGGCAGCACACCCCCGCGCCTGCGCCCCGCGCCCCTCACCACCACCGCGGCGGGGGTGGGCAGAGGGGCGGGCGTCGGAGGGGGCAGCCGGCCGGGGGCTGTCCTGGCGCCGGGACACGAGGCCACAGCCGCGGCCGCCGGGCCCGTGGCTCCGTCCCCCGGCGGGGGCGCCGCGGCGGGGGCCGCCCGGCGTGTCCTGGCACCGGGACACCGGGCCGGGGAGCCGGGCCCCGCCCCGCGCGGCGCCGGGGCCGGGGACGCGCCCGCGGCTGCCGTGGACACCCCGACCGGTGACCGGGCGGGCAGCGGCGGAGTGGGGGAAGGTTTCGCCGCCCCGGCCGGGGTGGCGGACGGGGCACTGCCCGGCCCCGCAGCGGTGCCGGGACCGGCCCGCACGAACGGGACCCAGGCCGGATCCCGAGAGCTTGCCCGCACGGACCACACGCAGGCCGCACCACCGGAGACGGCCCACGCGGCCCTCACCCCCGCCGCGCCGCCGGAGGCGGCCCACGCGACCCTCGCCCCGGCCGCGCCGCCGGGGGCGGCCCACGCGGCCCTTGCCCCCGCCGGGCCGCCCAGGCCCGAGTGCGGCCGCCGTGGGCCGGTCCCGTTGCCGGAGGCGGGGGGCGGCGGCCGGGGTGGGCTGCGCCGGATCGAGGGGCTGCTGCTCGGGCTCGCCGCCGGGGACGCGGCCGGGTGGCCCGCCGCGCGGCACCGGGCCAGCCGGATGCCCGAGTGGACCCGCCGGCTCACCCGCGAGCTCGACACCTTCGCCGAGCAGAACGCCACCACCACCCTCCCCGTCCCCATCGCCCTCAACCAGCCCCCCGAACCACTGCGCCTGGGCCCCTCCGACGACGCCGAGTGGGCCGCCTTCGCCGCCGAGTCCGTGCTCACCGCCGCCGGCGCGCTGCTCAGCGACCTCTCCCGGTCCCGCCGTATGCGCGCCGCCCTCGACCTGGCCTGGAACGCCCTGGCCAGCGAGGTGGCCGCGGCGGCGGAACGGGCCCCCGAGGTCGAGTCCGCGGTGCTGCCGATGCGCGCACGGATCTCCGTACGGGCCGGCCTCGGCAACCTCGCCGCCGGGCTGCGCCCGCCCGCCACCGGCCACGACAACCCGCACTACTTCGACGACGCCGCCTGCGTCCGCGCCTGCGTGCTCGCCGTCGTCCACCCCGGCGACCCCCACGCCGCCGCCGAACTCGCCGAGTTCGACGCCCGCTACACCCAGGACGGGGACGGCGTCCACGGCGCCCGCGCCATGGCCGCCGCCGTCGCCGTCGCCCTCGCCGGGGCGGACACCCGCGCCGCCGTCGACGCCGCCCTGGAACAGCTGCCCGCCGCCACCGAGATCGGCCGCAACGCCCGGCACGCCGTCAAGCTCGCCCGTACCGACGGCGAGGGCGCCTTCGCCCTCGTCCCGCTCCTGGAACACCAGATCGTGGACCACGTCTACAGCTACGGCATCGCCGCCGCCGAGACCGTCCCCGTCGCCCTGGCCCTGGCCACCGCGGCCCGCGGCCGGGTCGCCGAAGCCGTACCGGCCGCCGCCTGCCTCTCCCGGGTCGCCGACTCCGCCCCCGCCCTCGCCGGCGCCCTCACCGGCGCCCTCGGCGGCGGCGACTGCCTGCCCGCCGCCTGGCGCGAGGCCTGCCGCGTCCTGTCCGGCTGCGCGCTGCCCCGCCTGGCCGGAACCGACCTGGTCGAGCTCGCCGCGCTCCTCGCCCGTACGGAACTCACCGCACCGACACACAAGGGATGATTCGAACATGACGTTCACGCTGGAGGACCGGATCACCGGCTCCCTCGTCGGCGCCGCCGTCGGCGACGCCCTCGGCGGCCCGGTGGAGGGCTGGTCCCCCGAGCAGATCGCCGAACGGCACGGCGGCCGCGTGCACGGCGTCGTGGGCCCCTGGTACGAGGACTGGCGCACCGCCCGCCCCATCGCGCCGTACCACAAGGGCGACGGGCACGTCACCGACGACACCCTCATGACGCACGCGCTGGTACGGGTCTACGCGACCGTACGGGACCACCTGGACGCGTACGCGATCGCCGAGCACCTCGTCCCCGACCTGATGTCCGTACCGCGCTGGATCCCCGAGCTGGAGGCCGAAGCCCTGCCGTTGCAGCGGGTGTTCCTCGCGGAGAAGTGGATCGTGACGCGGCTGCACTACGCGCACGCCGACCCCCGCGAGGCCGGCACCGGCAACATCGTCAACTGCGGTGCGGCGATGTACATGGCGCCGGTCGGACTGGTCAACGCGGGCAACCCGCAGGGCGCTTACGCCGAGGCGCTGGACATCGCGGGCGCCCACCAGTCCTCGTACGGACGGGAGGCGGCCGGGGTCTTCGCGGCGGCCGTGGCGGCGGCGTGCCTGCCGGGGGCGACGGCCGCGTCGGTGGTGGAGACCGCGCTGGACCTGGCCAAGGACGGCACGCGGGCCGCCATCGCGGCGGTACGGGAAGCGGCCCTGCGCCACCGGGACTTCGAGTCCGCGCTCGGGCCGCTGCGGGAGGCGGTGGCCCCGTACGACTCGGTCGGCCCGGACTACCGCGCACCCTCGCTCGGCGCCCGGCGGCCGTCGCGGCTGCACTCCGTCGAGGAGCTGCCGATCGCCCTCGGCATGCTGCTGGTCGCGGACGGCGGGTACGAGACGGCCGTGCTCGGGGCCGTCAACTACGGGCGGGACTGCGACTCCACGGCCGGCATGGCGGGGGCGATCGCGGGGGCGCTGGGCGGGGCGGGGGCGGTCCCGGAAGGCTGGGCCAAGCGGGTCGCCGAGGCCAGCCGCCTGGACCTGCACGCCCCCGCGACGGTCCTGGCCGCCGTGGCCCGCGAGGTCTTCACCCGCGACCGCGACCGCCGCCGCGCCCACGAGACGGCGTTCACGGCCCTGGCGTCCCCCCGATGACCGGGCGCCCCGCCAGACGTCCGGCCCCGCCGGCCGGTGCCACCCGCGCGCAGCCGGACGCCCCCCGGTGGGCCGCGGCCCGGCGCACCCCGGCGGGGACCGGCGTGCGCACCGAAGGCCCCGCGGCGGCACCCGGGGCGGAACTCGTACGGCTGACCTGGGCGCAGCCCGAGGACCTGGTCGGGCACGAGCTGCGGCAGGCCGCCGAGGACGGCCGGGACGCCGGGCCGCTCCTGCGGGCCTGGCTGGCGGCGGGCGGCCACCCGGCCCCCGCCCGGGCCGGGGCCTCCCCCACCCCGGCCGGGCCGCAACTGCGCGCCCTCGCCACCCGCCTCCTGGACGAACTCGCGGCCCTCCCGGTCCCGTCGGCCGCCGACGAGCCCACGTCCTGGCCCGCCATCCGCGCAACCTGGCCCCCCGCCACGGGCGACCGAAACGCGTCCGCACCCGCCGCCGCGCCCCACCGCTCGGCAGGCACAGAATCCCGACACCCCACCGCAGGCACGCACCCTCAACCGGCCGCCGCAGCGATGCCAGGACCCGCCCCGGCCCCCGGCCCGCACCCCCGGCCAGAGGCCATGCCGACCGGGTCGGAGACCCCGGCAGAGCCAGGGCGCGGGCACGCCCCGGACCGGGGCCCCAGCCCACGCACCCGGCCCCAACCCGCACCGGCCGGTCAGACCGCCGCACCGGCGGAGCCGACCCCGCCGACCAGCGCGGCCGACACCACGGGGCCCGGGCGACCCGCCCTGCCGCACACGACCCGCCCCGACACGGACCCGGAACGGCCCGCCCGGCCAGAGGCCGTGCCGGTCGGGGCGGAGACCCCGGCAGGGCCGGGCGGCCACGCCCCGGAGCGGGGTCCCGGCCCGTGCGCCCGGACCGGCGCCGGGCCGGGCGGCCAGGCCGCGGCGACCGCCTGTTTTCGTACCCGGCCGCGGGGCGCGGCCGCGGCGGAGCCCGGCGAGGGGGCCGGGGCCGTCGATCCGCTCCTGTGTGCCCGGCTGGAGGCCGCCTGGCTGGGGCGGGCCGTCGGGTGCGTCCTGGGGAAGCCCGTCGAGAAGCTGCCGCTCGACGGGATCCGGGCTCTGGCCCGGGCCGCCGGGAACTGGCCGCTCGACGACTGGTTCACCGCCCGCGGCGTCCCCGCGGAGCTCCTGGCCGCCTACCCGTGGAACCGCCGCTCCGCCGCCACCTCCCTCGCCGAGAACATCGACGGCACGCCCGAGGACGACGACCTGAACCACCCCCTCCTCGGCCTGCTCCTCCTCCAGCGGCACGGCAGGCGCTTCACCACCGCCGACCTCGGCCGCCTCTGGCTCGACGAGCTCCCCGCCGGCCGGGCCTTCACCGCCGAACGGATCGCGTACCGCAACCTGCTCCTCGGCCTGGAGCCCCCGCTCACCGCGACCCACCACAACCCCTTCCGCGAGTGGATCGGCGCCCTGATCCGCGCCGACGTCCACGGCTGGACCAACCCCGGCGACCCGGCCGCCGCCGCCGAGCAGGCCTGGCGGGACGCCGTCCTCAGCCACACCTCCACCGGCGTCCACGCCGCCCTCTTCGCCGCCGCCACCCTCGCGGAGGCGGCCTCCGGCCGGGCCGACGTGCACGGCGCCCTGCGGGCCGGACTGGCCGTCGTACCGCCCCGCTCCCGCCTCGCGGAAGCCGTCCGCTTCGGGATCCGCACCGCCCGCGCGGAGGCCGGCTTCGAGCGGGTCGTGGACCTGCTGCACGCCCGTTACGGCGGCTACCACTGGGTGCACGCCCTGCCCAACACCGCCCTGATCGCCGCTGCCCTCACCCACGCCGACGGGGACTTCACCCGTTCCGTGTGCGGCGCGGTGTCCGGCGGCTGGGACACCGACTCCAACGGGGCCACCGCCGGCTCCGTCGCCGGGCTGCTGGCCGGCTCCGCCGACCGGATCCCCGAGCGGTGGACCGCGCCGCTGGGGAACCGCCTCTCCACCACCGTCGCCGGTTTCGACGGCGTCGGCTTCGACACCCTCGCCCGTCTCACCGCCCAGGAGGCAGCCCGACCATGACGGCCATCGCCGTGCTCGGCAGTACCAACATGGACCTCGTCGCCTACGTCCCCAAGGCCCCGCACCCCGGGGAGACCGTCACCGGACGGGAGTTCCGCACCGTTCCCGGCGGCAAGGGGGCCAACCAGGCGGTGGCCGCCGCCCGCCTCGGCGGGCAGGTGGTGATGATCGGCGCCGTCGGCGCGGACGAGTTCGGCGTCCAGCTGCGGGCGGCCCTCGCCGGGGCGGGGGTGGAGACCGCCGCCCTGCGCACCGTCGAGGGGGCCAGCGGCACCGCCCACATCACCGTGGACGACGAGGGGGCGAACAGCATCATCGTGATCCCCGGCGCCAACGGCCGCGTCACCGGCCTGGAGCCGGGCGACGACTCCCGCATCGGCGCCGCCGACTGCCTGCTGCTCCAGCTCGAACTCCCCCTGGAGGCCGTCCTCGCCGGCGCCCGCGCCGCCCGCGCCCACGGGGTGCGCACGGTCCTCACCCCGGCCCCGGTGCGGCCCCTGCCGCCCGAACTCCTCGCCGCCACCGACCTGCTGGTCCCCAACGAGCACGAGGCCGCCGCCCTGACCGGGCTGACCGACCCGCACCGGGCCGCGGAGGTGCTGCTGCGGGAGGTACCGGAGGTGGTGATCACCCTGGGGGCGGCGGGCTGCCTCCACGCGGCCCGGGGGCGTGAGCCGCTGACCGTGCCGGCGCCCCGGGTGCGGGCCGTGGACACCACCGCCGCCGGTGACACCTTCGTGGGGGCGCTCGCGGTGGCCCTCGGGGAGGGCCGGCCGGTGCCGGAGGCGCTGCGCTGGGCCTCGGTGGCGGCGTCCCTCTCGGTGCAGCGGCCGGGGGCGCAGTCCTCGATGCCGACGCGCACGGAGACGGATGCCGCCGCCGCCCTGGCCGGGCCCCCGGGGGCGGAGCCCGGCCTCCCCCCGGGGGACCCCTCATGACCCCGGCCGGCCCGGACCCGGACCCGGATCCCGGCCCGGCCCCCGCCCCCGGACCGGCCCCCGCCCCCGGCCCGGGTTCCGGACCCCTCGCCGGGCTGCGGGTGCTGGACCTGGCCACCCTGTTCGCCGGGCCCCTCGCCGCCACCCTGCTCGGGGACTTCGGGGCCGAGGTGGTAAAGGTCGAGCACCCCGGGCGGCCCGACCCCTCGCGCGGGCACGGCCCCGCCAAGGACGGGATCGGGCTGTGGTGGAAGCTGCTCGGGCGGAACAAGCGGACGATCACCCTCGACCTGTCCACCCCCGGCGGCCGGGACACCCTGCTGCGGCTGGCCGCCACCGCCGACGTCGTGGTCGAGAACTTCCGCCCGGGCACCCTGGAGAGGTGGGGCCTGGGCTGGCCCGAGCTGTCGGCCGCCAACCCCCGCCTCGTCCTGGCCCGGGTCACGGCCTTCGGCCAGCAGGGCCCGTACGCCCGCCGGCCCGGCTTCGGCACCCTCGCCGAGGCCATGAGCGGCTTCGCCGCGATCACCGGCGAGCCGGACGGCCCGCCGACCCTGCCACCGTTCGGCCTCGCCGACTCCATCGCCGCCCTGACCTGCGCGTACGCCGTGATGACCGCGCTCGCCGGCCGGGAGCGGACCGGACACGGCCAGGTGGTGGACCTGGCGATCATCGAGCCGATCCTGACCGTGCTGGGCCCGCATCCGCTCTGGTACGACCAGCTCGGCTACGTCCAGCCCCGCACCGGCAACCGTTCCGCGAACAACGCCCCCCGCAACACCTACCGCAGTGCGGACGGCCGCTGGCTGGCGGTGTCCGCGTCGGCGCAGTCCGTTGCCGGGCGGGTGGTCCGCCTGGTCGGGCGGCCCGAGCTGGCCGACGAGCCCTGGTTCGCCACCGGCGCCGGCCGGGCCGCGCACACGCACGTCCTCGACGAGGCGGTCGGCGGCTGGATCGGCCGCCACAAGGCGGAGGAGGTGGTCACGGCCTTCGAGGAGGCAGAGGCGGCCGTCGCCCTGGTCTACGACGTACGGGACGTGCTCGCCGACCCGCAGTTCGCGGCCCTCGGCACGGTCACCGAGGTCGAGGACCCCGAACTCGGCCTGCTGCGGATGCAGAACGTCCTCTTCCGGTTGTCGGAGACCCCCGGCGGGATCCGCTGGGCGGGCCGCCCGCACGGCGCGGACACCGAAGCCGTCCTGACCGAACTCGGCCTGACCCGGGCCGAGATCACCGCTCTGCGCACGGAGGGTGCGTTGTGATCCTGACCTGGCTTTACGCACCCGGGGACCGCCCGGCGGTGGTGGAGAAGGCCCTGCGCTGCGGGGCGGACGCCGTGATCGTGGACCTGGAGGACTCGGTGTCGGCCTCCCGTAAGGAGTACGCCCGCGCCGCCACCGCCGAGCTCCTCGCCGAACGCCCGCCGGTGCCGGTACACGTCCGGGTGAACGCCCTGGGTTCCCCCTGGGCCGGGGCCGACCTCACGGCACTGGCCCGCCTGCGCGGGCTGGCGGGGCTGCGGCTGCCGAAGGTCGACGCCCCGGAGCAGATCGTCCGCGTCGCGGACCGGACGGGCGGGGTGCCGCTGTACGCGCTGCTGGAGTCCGCGCTGGGGGTGGAGCGGGCGTACGACATCGCCCGCGCGCACCCTTCCCTGCAGGGGCTGACCCTGGGCGAGGCGGACCTCTGCGCGGACCTCGGGGTGTGTGCGGAGGGCGGGCTCGACTGGCCGCGCTCCAGGGTGGTCGTGGCCGCCCGGGCCGCCGGGCTGGCGCCGCCGGCGCAGTCGGTGTTCCCGGACATCCGGGACCTGGAGGCACTGGCCGCGTCCTGCGCGCGGGGGCGTTCGCTGGGGTTCCTGGGGCGGGCGGCGATCCACCCCCGGCAGCTGCCGGTGATCGAGCGGGCGTTCCTTCCGCGGCCGGAGGAGGTCACCGCGGCGCAGGAGGTCGTCACGGCGGCCCGGGCCGCGCCCGGTGCCCTGGCCCTCCCGGACGGCCGCTTCATCGACCCCGCGGTCGTGGCGGCCGCCCACCGCACCCTCTCCCTGTCCCAGCGCCCCCGCTGACCCCCCACCCGGCCCGGCCTGGCCCCCTTGCCCGGCACCGCCCGCCCCACATGTCCCGGGCCCGACCTGGCACGCCTCCTGCCCGGCCCGGGCGGCCCCGGGGCCCTCGCGCTCCCCGACGGCCGCTTCATCGACCCCGCGGTCGTGGCGGCCGCCCACCGCACCCTCTCCCTGTCCCAGCGCCCCCGCTGCCCCCCCCCCCCCCCCCCCCGGCCCGGCCTGGCCCCCTTGCCCGGCACGGCCCGCCCCCGCAGGGCCCCGATCGGCGCGGGCCGACCGCGGCCCTGCGGGGCTGGTCTCCTACCCGCCCTTCCACCGTTCCCAGGAGCGCCGCCCCTGACCTCCAGCTACCGCTGGGAGGCGCCGGCGGGGCTGGAGCGTCCCTGGGCTCCGCCCCGGACCCCGTGCCGGGCGCTGCGCGCCCAGGGCGTTCAAGCGCCGCGCGGGCTGGAATTTCGCTGCGCGAAATCCGGCCGCGGTAAGGCCGCAGCCGACGGACCGGCCGCGCCGAATCCAGCCCCGCCGGCGTTTGAGGCGCTGGGGGAGGGTCTGGGGGCGGAGCCCCCAGGGAGCGGGCGAAGTGGGGGTCCCCCCGGACGGAGTCTGGGGGAGGGTAGGGGACCTCCGCCCCGCACAGCGGCACCCCGCACCCCGCAACTGCCACCCGGCACGCCGAAGGGGGCGCCGCACCCGGTGCGGCGCCCCCTTCGGGCGGGTCGTCAGCTCTTGTCGGACTCCGGGCCCGCGTCCGCGCCGGCCTTGGTCAGCCCGACCGGCTTCGCGTCGGCCTTGTCGTCTCCCGGTCCCGCAGCGGCACCGGCGGCGCCCTCCGGCGTCGCCGCCTCAGCCCCGGCGGCGGCGTCGGACTTCGCAACCTCAGCCCCCGCGAGGGCACCCGGCTTCGCAGCCCCAGCCCCGGCGGCGGCCTCCGGCTTCGCGTCCCCGGCTCCGGCCTCCGCGCCCGCGGCCCCGGCGGCGGCCTCCGGCTTCGCGTCTTCCGCCCCGGCAGCGGCCGGCTTCGCCTCGGCGGCATCGGCGGCCCCGGCCTGCGCAGCAGCCGGCGTTTCGTCCCCGGAACCCCCGGCGCCCCCGGCAGGTTCCGGCTCCACGACCGTCTCCCGCCCCGGCCGCAGCTTCGCGGAGAGGACGAAGTAGACGACCGCGAGGACGAAGACCACGATGGCCGTCCACACGTTCAGACGGAGGCCCAGGATGTGGTGCGCCTCGTCGACCCGCATGTACTCGATCCAGACCCGCCCCGAGCAGTACGCCGCCACGTACAGGGCGAAGGCCCGCCCGTGCCCGAGCTTGAAACGGCGGTCGGCCCAGATGACCAGGGCGGCGACGCCCAGGCACCACAGGGACTCGTACAGGAAGGTCGGGTGGTAGAGGCCGGCGACCCGGTTCGGGCCCTCGCTGATCTTCAGCGCCCACGGCAGATCGGTAGGGCGCCCGTACAGCTCCTGGTTGAACCAGTTGCCCCAGCGGCCGAAGGCCTGGGCGACGGCGATGCCGGGGGCCAGGGCGTCGGCCCAGGCGGGCAGCGGGATGCCGCGCAGCCGGCAGCCGATCCAGGCTCCCACCGCGCCGAGCGCGATCGCGCCCCAGATACCGAGGCCGCCCTCCCAGATCTTGAAGGCGTCGACCCAGTCCCGGCCTTCGCCGAAGTAGAGCTGGTAGTCGGTGATCACGTGGTAGAGGCGACCGCCGACCAGGCCGAACGGCACCGCCCACACGGCGATGTCCGCGACCGTGCCCGGCTTTCCGCCGCGCGCGATCCACCGCTTGTTGCCGAGCCAGACGGCGACGAAGACGCCGATGATGATGCAGAACGCGTAGCCGCGGAGCGGGATCGGTCCGAGATGGATCACGCCGGTCGACGGACTGGGGATGTAAGCAAGGGTCATGGCAAGGCTGACGCTACCCTGCCGGGCGGTGGCCACCGCAACCCGCCCGGCAAGCTGAAACCAAAACCACACACGGCCGTCGCCGCGCCTCAGTCCTCCGTAGTCTCCTTGGACACCGTCTTCGAGCCGGGCGAAGAGACCGAAGCACCCGAAGAGCCCGAAGAGCCCGATGTACCCGAAGAGCCCGACGAGCGCGTGGTGCCCGACTTCGCCGTCGAGCCGGACTTCCCGGAGGAGGAGGCCGAAGGGGACGCCGACGCCGAGGCGGAAGCCGACGGCTTCGGGGTCACGCCGGCGTTGGCCTCGACCTTTTCCTTCAGCTTCTGCGGGGTCAGCGGGTTGGCCTGGTCTCCGAAGATGTCCTTGCCGTCGAGCAGGACGGTCGGCGTCCCCTTGAACTTTCCGGCGCGGAAGGCCTCGTGCGACTTGGCGACCCAGCTGTTGTGGGTGCCGTTCTCCACGCAGGAGCGGAAGGCGGGGGTGTCGAGTCCACCGACTTTCCCGGACAGTTCCAGAAGCTTGGCGTTCTTGCTGTAGGCGTCGTCCGTCTCCTGCGGCTGGTTCACGAAGAGCACGTCGTGGTACGCGCCGAACTTGCCGGCGTCCTGCGCGCAGGCCGCCGCATTCGCCGCGTTCAGCGAGCCGGTGCCGCGCATGTTGCCGTCGATGAGGGTCACCAGGTGGTACTCGATCTTGAGCAGCCCCCTGTTCTCCAGGTCGTGGAGGGTGTCCCGGTAGTTGTCCTCGAAGGCCTTGCAGGCGGGGCAGCGGAAGTCCTCCCAGACCGTGAGGGTGGACTTGGCGCCGTCCTTGCCGGTCTGGATGGCGAGCGCGTCCTTGCCGGTGGCGCCCGAGGGGGCCGCGACGGGTCCCTTGGCGGTCTTGTCGCCCTTGCCGGTGTTGGCCGCGATCACGCCGACGACAGCGGCCAGGCCGAGGACGCCGACCACCGCCCCGCCGACCACGAGGGCGCGCCTGCGCTTGTCCTTCTTCTTCTGCTGCTCGCGCTCCGCCTGGAGTCGCTCCCGGGCCGATCGTTTCGTCACATCGCGGTTCGCACCGTCGTTCTTCTCGCTCACGTTCCGCCAAACGAAGCAGGGAGGCACTCGCGTGCCTCCCTGCTCCCGATTCCACCCGATCGGGCTACAGAACCCCGGTAAGGGCCCGCCCGGCGTCAGGACCTGCGTACGCCTTCCGCCAGGTCGCCCGCCAGCGCCCGCACGGCCTCCAGGCCCGCGGGCAGGTCCGGGGCGTCCAGCAGCAGCTTGACGAAGGCCGAGCCGACGATCACACCGTCGGCGAAGCCCGCGACCTGCTTGGCCTGCGCGGCGTTGGAGACGCCCAGGCCGACGCAGACCGGCAGCTCGGTCGTGGCGCGGGTGCGGCGGACCAGTTCCTGGGCCTCCTGGCCGACCGACTCGCGGGTGCCGGTGACCCCCATGAGGGAGGCGGCGTAGACGAAGCCGGAGCCGGCCGCGGTGATGGTGGCCAGGCGCTCGTCCTTGCTGCTGGGGGCCACGACGAAGACGGTCGCCAGACCGTGCTTGGCCGCGTGCTCGCGCCACAGGGCGGACTCCTGGACCGGCAGGTCGGGCAGGATGCAGCCCGCGCCGCCCGCCGCGGCCAGCTCGGCGGTGAACCGCTCGACGCCGTAGCGGTCGATGGGGTTCCAGTACGTCATGACCAGGATCGGGACCCCGGTGGCCTCGTAGGCCTCGCGCACGGTGCGCATCACGTCGGCGATCTTGACGCCGCCGCGCAGGGCGATGTCGTCGGCGGTCTGGATGACGGCGCCGTCCAGGACCGGGTCGCTGTGCGGCAGGCCGATCTCGACCACGTCGGCTCCGCCGGCGATGACGGCCTTGACGGCCTCGATGCCGCCGTCCACGGTCGGGAACCCGGCCGGGAGGTAGGCGACGAGGGCGGCGCGGTCCTCGGACTTGGCCTTGGCGAGGGTCGAGGCCAGCAGTTCCAGGTTTCCGGTGCTCACTTGTTCTCCCCCTCGGGCTCCGTGCCGTCGTACAGCCCGAAGTAGCGGGCCGCCGTGTCCATGTCCTTGTCGCCGCGGCCGGACAGGTTGACCACGATCAGGCCGTCGGGGCCCAGTTCCTTGCCCAGGTCGAGGGCGCCCGCGAGGGCGTGGGCCGACTCGATCGCCGGGATGATGCCCTCGGTGCGCGACAGCAGGCGCAGGGCCTGCATGGCCGCGTCGTCGGTGACGGCGCGGTACTCGCCGCGGCCGCTGTCCTTGAGGTAGGAGTGCTCGGGGCCGATGCCGGGGTAGTCCAGGCCGGCGGAGATGGAGTAGGGCTCGGTGATCTGGCCCTCCTCGTCCTGGAGGACGTAGGAGCGGGAGCCGTGCAGGATGCCGGGCTCGCCCGCGGTCAGGGTGGCCGCGTGCTCGCCGGTCTCGACGCCGTGCCCGGCGGGCTCGAAGCCGACGAGGCGGACATCGGCGTCGGGGATGAAGGCGTGGAAGAGCCCGATGGCGTTGGAGCCGCCGCCGACGCAGGCGGCGACGGCGTCGGGGAGGCGTCCGGCGCGCTCCAGGATCTGGCGGCGGGCCTCGACGCCGATGACCCGGTGGAAGTCGCGGACCATGGCCGGGAAGGGGTGCGGGCCGGCGACGGTGCCGAAGAGGTAGTGGGTGCGGTCCACGTTGGCGACCCAGTCGCGGAAGGCCTCGTTGATGGCGTCCTTGAGGGTCCGGGAGCCGGACTTCACGGCGATGACCTCGGCGCCGAGCATCCGCATGCGGGCGACGTTCAGCGCCTGGCGCTGGGTGTCGATCTCGCCCATGTAGATGGTGCACTCGAGGCCGAAGAGGGCGCAGGCGGTGGCGGTGGCGACGCCGTGCTGGCCGGCGCCGGTCTCGGCGATGACGCGGGTCTTGCCCATGCGCTTGGTGAGCAGCGCCTGGCCCAGCACGTTGTTGATCTTGTGCGAGCCGGTGTGGTTGAGGTCCTCGCGCTTGAGGAAGATCCGGGCGCCGCCGGCGTGCTCGGCGAAGCGGGGGACCTCGGTCAGGGCGCTGGGACGGCCCGTGTAGTTGACCATGAGGTCGTTGAGCTCGGCGGCGAAGGCGGGGTCGCCCTTGGCCTTCTCGTACTCGACGGCGACCTCGTCCACGGCGGCGACGAGGGCCTCCGGGATGAACTTGCCGCCGAAGTCGCCGAAGTAGCCCTCGGCGTTGGGGACGGAGCCTTCCGGGTCCGGGATGAAGAACGAGCTGGTGGACATGCCACTACTCCTACGTGGTGCGGTATGCGGTGCCGACGGGTGGCTGGGATGCACCGTATTGCGCCGTCGGTCCGTCGCCCGCGCACCCCGCTGGAGGGGGTGGGGGTACGGACGGAGCGGTCCTCGCCGGGAGCCGTCGGGCGGCTCGGGCGCGGGACCGTACGCGGCCTGCCGCGCCCGGTGCCTGGGGCTACCGGGCGGGCGGGACCGTCGTCACGACGCGGCTCCGCCGCGCCATCGCATGCCGTTGACCTGACCGGGCTCGGAGCCGATCACGTAGCGCACCCGCCGCCCGTGGACGCGCCGGGCCGGGGCGCGGCAGCCGCGGGGGCGGCAGCCGCGCGCCAGGGGCGCGTGCGCCGTCGGCACGCCGGCCGGGCCGTGGCCCGGGCGGGTGCGGACGGAGGGGCGGGAGGGGGCCATGGGAGGGGTCAGCTCCGCCCGTGGCGCAGGGCGGGGTGGGCGCCGGCGGCGACGAGGTCGGCCACGGCCGCCTTCGGGTCGCGTCCGGTGACCAGGGACTCGCCGACGAGGACGGCGTCGGCGCCCTCGTTGGCGTAGGCGATCAGGTCGTGGGGTCCGCGGACCCCGGATTCGGCGACCTTCACGATGTGGGGCGGGATCTCTCCGACGACGCGCTCGAAGGTGGAGCGGTCGACCTTGAGGTCCTTGAGGTTGCGTGCGTTGACGCCGATGATCTTGGCACCGGCGGCGACGGCCCGCTCGATCTCCTCCTCGTCGTGGACCTCCACGAGCGGGGTGAGGCCGATGGACTCGGCCCGCTCGATGAGGGAGACGAGGGCTTCCTGGTCCAGCGCCGCCACGATCAGCAGCACGAGGTCGGCGCCGTAGGCGCGGGCCTCCCACAGCTGGTACGCCGTGACGATGAAGTCCTTGCGCAGGATCGGGACGTCGACGCGGGCGCGGACGGCCTCCAGGTCGGCCAGCGAGCCGCCGAAACGGCGCTGCTCGGTGAGGACGGAGATGACCGCCGCACCGCCCGCCTCGTAGTCGGCGGCGAGCCCGGCCGGGTCTGCGATCGCGGCCAGCGCGCCCTTGGAGGGGCTGGAGCGCTTGACCTCGCAGATCACCTTGACGCCGTCGCCGCGCAGGGCTGCGACGCCGTCCTTGGCCTGGGGCGCCTTGGCGGCACGCTCCTTGAGCTCGTCGAGGCTCACGCGGGCCTGCCGTTCGGCAAGGTCTTCGCGGACCCCTTCGATGATCTCGTCGAGCACACTCACGCGAGCGGCCCCCTTCCGGGTCGATGACGTTCGGCCGCCTTGCGGACACGTACCACTGCAAGGTCAGCAATCAAATGGTATCCGCAGGTCGCCACGGCCTCCGCACGGAGTTCGCGGCGTCCCAGGGTCTGGACACTCGGAATATGGGGTTCCTCCAGTCCCTCCCCGGGCCCCGCAAGGGCTCAGGGGGCCAAAGCGGAACCGATCGGTAGGTTCCGGACGATCGTGAAAGCCAGCGCCAGCGTCCCCACCACCCACCACCAGACGGGCCCCAGGACGATCCGGGGCACGGGACCGCCGCGGAAGGCCCGTACCAGCCACAGCGCCGTGAACCCCGCGAAGACGAGGTAGCCGGCGACGGCCAGGGCGTTGTCCCCGAGGGCCGTGACCAGGTCCCCCCGGGCGAAGGCGTGCGCGCTGCGCAGCCCGCCGCAGCCGGGGCACAGGACGCCGGTCAGCCGGAACAGCGGGCAGACCGGGTAGTGGCCGGGCTGGTTGGGGTCCACGGCGCCCACGTACGCGAAGGCGGCCACGGCCCCGGCCAGGGTGAGCACCGGAGCGGCCGACCGCCGCGCCCGGGACGCCCCCGCGGGGGCCGGAACCGGCTGCGGGCCCTGCCGGGCCGGGCCGGGGGGAGTGCAGGAGGCGTCCACCCGCTGATTCTCTCCGCTCATGACGGAAGGCGCAGCCCGGCCGGGCCACGCCTTCCGTACGCCAGGGACTCGGCTCAGGCCTTCGCGGCGAGCTGCTTGGCGGCGATGACCTCGGCGAGGTCCTCGTGAGCCGGCTTCGGCATGCCCATGCCCGCGGCCTTCATCGCGAGGCCGACGACACCGCCGAGGGCGACGACGCCGATGCCCGCCCAGAACCCGACCGGGTTCGCGATCACCATGAAGGCGCCGGCGACGCAGAAACCGATGAAGGAAATGACGACACCGGTCCAGGCGGCCGGGGTGTGTCCGTGGCTCGTGCCCGCCATGAGTTGCTCCTCGTTGATCTGTCGGGCGTGACGTCTCGCACGCTCGATGTCATTGTCCCGCACGTGGCGTGCGGATTCCCCAGCGGGTGGCCCGTTCCAGGGGGTGCCGTGCGCGCCCGGCGCGGCCGGGCCTCAGCCGGTGGGGTCCTCGCCCCGGTCCAGAGCCTTCCACAGGTCCTCCGGCCGGTCCGGGTCCACCGCCGCGGGCGTACGCCGCCGGGGGCTGCCGTCGCGCTCGTAGCGGCCTCCCATCGCGGGCCAGTTGCGGCCGAAGCGCAGCGCCAGCAGCCCGGCGAGCAGGATCAGGGCCGCGCCCGCGGCCGTGATGTAGGGCCAGGCCGTATGGCTGAGCTCCACCACCCGTGCGGCGGTGTCGGCGGTCGCGACGGCGGCCCGCTCGTCCAGCGCCCGGCGGTCGTCGGCGGCGGCCACGGCCGACAGCGCGGCGCCCAGGCCGCTCAGCGCGAGCAGCGCCGAGACCAGCAGCCGCCCCCGGCCCCGTACGGCGAACACCGCGACCAGGGCCGCGAGGCCGACGATGGCCAGGGCCGCCGGGAGGCCGGTGACGGCCCGCCCGTCGGCGGTCAGCGGGAGCGAACCGCCCCCGACGGCGGCGCTGCCCCGGGCCCAGACGCGGCCGGAGGCGAGCAGGACGACGGTGGCGCCGAGCGCGCCGAGCAGCAGGGCGACGGCCACCGTGCGGCGGCCCGATCCGCTCTCGGGGGCGTCGGCGTTCGGGGACAGGGGTACGGCACTCACGTACCCCACTATCCCCTACGCCCTCAGCCGCGGTGGAGGCGGTTCGCCGCTCCGACGGCGCGGAGCACCGCGGCGGCCTTGTTGCGGCACTCCCGGTCCTCCAGCTCGGGCACCGAGTCGGCGACCACACCGGCTCCGGCCTGGACGTACGCCGTCCCGTCGCGCAGCAGCGCCGTACGGATGGCGATGGCCGTGTCGGAGTCCCCGGCGAAGTCGAGGTAGCCGACGCAGCCGCCGTACAGGCCGCGGCGGGTGGGCTCCAGCTCCTCGATGATCTGCATGGCGCGCGGCTTGGGCGCGCCGGAGAGGGTGCCGGCGGGGAAGCAGGCGGTGAGCACGTCGAAGGCGGTCTTCCCCTCGGCGACCCGCCCGGTGACGGTGGAGACGATGTGCATGACGTGCGAGTACCGCTCGATCGACATGAAGTCGACGACCTCCACCGAGCCGGGCTCGCAGACCCGGCCGAGGTCGTTGCGGCCGAGGTCGACGAGCATCAGGTGCTCGGCGCGCTCCTTGGGGTCGGCCAGCAGCTCCTCGGCGAGGTCGTTGTCCTCCTGCGGGGTGGCGCCGCGGTGCCGGGTGCCGGCGATGGGGTGGACCATGGCCCGCCCGTCCTCGACCTTCACCAGGGCCTCGGGGCTGGAGCCGACGACGTCGAAGCCGTTCTCGAAGCGGAAGAGGTACATGTACGGGGACGGGTTGGTGGCCCGCAGGACCCGGTAGACGTCCAGCGCGGAGGCCCGGCAGGGGGTCTCGAACCGCTGCGAGGGCACCACCTGGAAGGCCTCGCCGGCCCGGATGCGCTCCTTCACGTCCTCGACGGCGGCCTGGTAGTCCTCGCCGCCCCACAGGGCCTCGAAGGGCGGCAGCTCGGACTCGGGCAGCGCGGTGGGCGCGTAGGGGGCGGGACGGGCGAGGTCGGCCTCCATGGCGTCGAGCCGGGCCACGGCGTCCGCGTAGGCCTCGTCCACGCCGGTGTCGAGGTCGTTGTGGTTGATGGCGTTGGCGATGAGCTGGACCGTGCCGTCCCAGTGGTCGAGGACCGCCAGGTCGGAGGTGAGCAGCATGGTGAGCTCGGGGAGCCCCAGGTCGTCCTCGGTGTGGTCGCCGATGCGCTCCAGGCGGCGGACGATGTCGTAGCCCAGGTAGCCGACCATGCCGCCGGTGAACGGGGGCATGCCGCCCGCCAGGTCACGCGGAGTGTGGAGGACCTGGACGGTGGCGCGCAGGGCCTCCAGGGGGTCGCCGCCCGTGGGGACGCCGACGGGCGGGGTGCCGATCCAGTGGGCGTGCCCGTCCTTGACGGTGAGGGTGGAGTCGCTGCGCACGCCGACGAAGGAGTAGCGGGACCAGGAGCGGCCGTTCTCGGCGGACTCCAGCAGGAAGGTGCCGGGGCGTTCGGCGGCCAGCTTGCGGTAGAGCCCGACCGGGGTGTCCCCGTCGGCGAGCAGCCGGCGGCTGACGGGGATGACACGGCGGTCGGCCGCGAGCTTGCGGAAGGTCTCGAGATCCATGGGGTGGGACCCTAACTGGCTAGTCGGCGTCGCTGAGCAGGACATCGGCGTCGAAACAGGTGCGCGCGCCGGTGTGGCAGGCGGCCCCGACCTGGTCGACCTTGACGAGCACGGTGTCGGCGTCGCAGTCGAGGGCGACGGACTTCACGTGCTGGTAGTGGCCGGAGGTGTCGCCCTTGACCCAGTACTCCTGGCGGCTGCGGGACCAGTAGGTGCAGCGGCCGGTGGTGAGGGTGCGGTGCAGGGCCTCGTCGTCCATCCAGCCGAGCATGAGCACCTCTCCGGTGTCGTACTGCTGGGCGATGGCCGGGACCAGGCCGTCGGCGGAGCGCTTGAGGCGGGCTGCGACGGCGGGGTCGAGGGGGGACGTACTCATGGGGCCCATTGTGCCGCGCCGCGGTGACCGTCATTGATCTCCGTCCGCCTGATGGGCAGCCGCGGAGCGGCTGCGGCCGTAGGCTGGCCGGTATGTCTACCCATGCGAAGCGCGAACGCCTGCTGCTGGCCGACCTGTTGGAGGCCGCCGGGCCGCAGGCCCCGACCCTGTGCGAAGGCTGGACCTGCCGGGACCTGGCCGCGCACGTGGTGGTCCGCGAGCGGCGTCCGGACGCGGCGGGCGGCCTGCTGCTGAAGGTCCTCAAGGAGCGGCTCGACCGGGCGATGGCCGAGTACGCGGCGAAGCCGTACGAGGAGCTGATCCAGCTGATCCGCACCGGGCCGCCGAAGCTGTCGGTGTACGCGCTGAAGCAGGTGGACGAGGCGGCGAACGCGGTGGAGTTCTTCGTGCACGCGGAGGACGTGCGACGGGCGCAGCCGGACTGGTCGCCGCGGGCGCTGGACCCGGTGTTCTCGGACGCGCTGTGGTCCCGGCTGGAGAAGCTGGCCCGGCTGACGGGCCGCCGCTCGCCGGTGGGCCTGGTGCTGCGGCGCCCGGACGGGCGTACGGCGGTGGCGCACAAGGGGGTGCCGGTGGTGACGGTGACGGGCGAGCCGGGTGAGCTCACGCTGTTCTGCTTCGGCCGCCAGGCCGCAGCCGCGGTGGATCTGGAGGGCGAGAAGGAGGCCGTCTCCCGCCTGACGGTGGCCCAGCTGGGCATCTGACCACGGCCCCGGGGGCGTCCGGCGGCGGCCCCGGGGGCGTCCGGTCGCGGCCCCGGGGGCAGCCGGCCCCGGCCCCGGGGCAACCGGCCCGGCCCCGCCGCCGCGCGGGGCGCGGCGGCGGGGTACCGCCGGGCCGGTGAAATCGGGCATGGCGGCGCCGGGCGAAAGGTTTCCGCACCCCTCCCCGTCCCTACGCTCCGTCACGGATGCCGACCGGTTCGGTGTCGTCACCGTGGAAGGAATGGAACCCCCCATGCGTCTTCGCACCACCGCCGCCGCCCTCGCCGGAGCCCTCGCGCTGGTCCTCCCCGCCGGAGCCCAGGCGTTCGCCGACGACGGCAAGGCCCTCAACTACGTGTACGTCGACCAGAGCCACACCGAGCAGAACGGCCAGGTCAAGGACATGGGCTCGGACAAATGCCATGCCCTGCCCTCCGCCGCGTCGGAAGTCGTCGAAGCGGTGAACGAAAGCGACTCGGTGGCCCTGGTCTTCGAGGAGCCGGACTGCGGCGGCGCGCCGGTCGCCACCCTCCAGCCGGGTGAGAAGGCCGGCGATTTCCACGCCGCCTCGGTCGTCTTCCAGCAGGCCCGCAAGCAGGACCAGCAGCAGGCCGGCCAGCAGCAGAAGCCGGAGCAGCAGGACGACTACGACTCGGTCGACGACTTCCGCTAGACAGCCCGACGGGGGCACCCGGGCCCTGCCCGGGTGCCCCCGTCCGCGCGTGCGTGCCCGCGGTCAGCGGACGGGGTGGCCCGCCTCGCGCAGGGTCGCCTTGACCTCGGAGATCCGCAGGTCGCCGAAGTGGAACACCGACGCCGCGAGCACCGCGTCGGCGCCCGCCGCGATGGCGGGCGGGAAGTGCTCCAGCTTCCCGGCGCCGCCGGAGGCGATCACCGGGACGGTGACGTGCTCGCGGACGGCGGCGATCATCTCGGTGTCGTAGCCGTCCTTGGTGCCGTCGGCGTCCATCGAGTTCAGCAGGATCTCCCCCGCGCCCAGCTCGGCCGCGCGGTGCGCCCACTCGACGGCGTCGATGCCGGTGCCCCGGCGGCCGCCGTGGGTGGTGACCTCGAAGGAGCCGGACGCGGTGCGGCGGGCGTCGACCGACAGCACCAGCACCTGGCGGCCGAAGCGTTCGGCGATCTCCTGGATCAGCTCGGGCCGGGCGATGGCGGCCGTGTTCACGCCCACCTTGTCCGCGCCGGCCCGCAGCAGCTTGTCCACGTCGTCGGCGGTGCGCACGCCGCCGCCTACCGTGAGCGGGATGAAGACCTGCTCCGCGGTGCGCCGCACCACGTCGTAGGTGGTCTCGCGGTTGCCGGAGGAGGCGGTGATGTCGAGGAAGGTCAGCTCGTCGGCGCCCTCGGCGTCGTAGAGCTTGGCCATCTCCACCGGGTCTCCGGCATCACGCAGGTTCTGGAAGTTGACGCCCTTGACGACGCGGCCGTTGTCCACGTCCAGGCAGGGGATCACGCGTACGGCGAGGCTCATCCCTCGACCTCCTTGAAGGCCTCGACCTCCACCTCGACGACCATGCCCGGGTCGACGAAGCCATTGACGATGATCATGGAGGAGGCGGGGCGGACGGCGTCGAAGAGGGTCTTGTGGGCGCGGCCCACCTCGTCGACGTCACGGGCGTGGGTGAGGTACATCCGGGTGCGGACCACGTGCTCGGGGCCCATCCCGGCCTCGGCGAGCGCCTTGAAGGCGGCCTCGAAGGCCTTGACCGTCTGGTCGTACGGGCCGCCCGCGTCGGCGGCCGTGCAGCCGGAGACCAGGACCAGGCCGTTGGGGAGGGCCACGGCACGGGAGTAGCCGATCACGTCCTCGTAGGGGCCGCCGGAGGAGATCCGGCGCACGCCGGAGTCGGAGGAGCTCATGCGCGGACCGCCTCCAGGGCCTCTTCCAGGGTGAAGGCCTTGGCGTACAGGGCCTTGCCGACGATGGCGCCCTCGACGCCCAGCGGGACGAGCCCGGACAGGGCCCGCAGGTCCTCCAGGGAGGAGACGCCGCCGGAGGCGACGACGGGCCGGTCGGTGGCCGCGCAGACGTTCCTCAGCAGCTCCAGGTTGGGGCCGCTGAGGGTGCCGTCCTTGCCGATGTCGGTGACGACGTAGCGGGCGCAGCCCTCGGAGTCCAGGCGGGCGAGGGTCTCGTAGAGGTCGCCGCCCTCACTGGTCCAGCCGCGGCCCTTGAGGGTGGTGCCGCGCACGTCCAGGCCGATGGCGATCCGGTCGCCGTGCTCGGCGATGGCCTTGGCGGCCCACTCGGGGGTCTCCAGGGCGGCGGTGCCGAGGTTGACGCGGGTGCAGCCGGTGGCGAGGGCCGCGGCGAGCGTGGCGTCGTCGCGGATGCCGCCGGACAGCTCGACCTTGATGTCCATGGCACGGGTGATCTCGGCGACCAGGGCGCGGTTGTCACCGGTGCCGAAGGCGGCGTCGAGGTCGACCAGGTGCAGCCATTCGGCGCCGGAGGCCTGCCAGGCGAGGGCCGCCTCCAGCGGGGAGCCGTAGGAGGTCTCGCTGCCGGAGACGCCGTGCACGAGGCGTACGGCCTGGCCGTCGCGGACGTCGACCGCGGGGAGGAGTTCGAGCGTGGGTGCGGTCATCACAGGGTCTCGATCCAGTTGGTGAGGAGCTGGGCGCCGGCGTCGCCGGACTTCTCGGGGTGGAACTGGGTGGCCCACAGGGCCCCGTTCTCCACCGCCGCGACGAAGCGCTCGCCGTGCGTGGCCCAGGTGACCTTGGGGCCCTTGATCCTGGGGTTGGTGACCTCCAGGGACCAGTCGTGGGCCGCGTAGGAGTGCACGAAATAGAAGCGGGCGCCGGCGTCCAGGCCGGCGAAGGCCTGGCTGTCGGCGGGTGCCTCGACGGTGTTCCAGCCCATGTGGGGGACGACGGGGGCCTTCAGCGGGCCGACCGTGCCGGGCCACTCGTCCAGGCCCTCGGTCTCGACCCCGTGCTCGATGCCGCGCTCGAAGAGGATCTGCATGCCGACGCAGATGCCCATGACGGGGCGGCCGCCCGAGAGCCGGCGGCCGATGATCCAGTCGCCGCGGGCGTCCTTGAGGCCCTGCATGCAGGCGGAGAAGGCGCCCACGCCTGGCACGAGGAGGCCGTCGGCGTCCATGGCCTTGTCGTAGTCGCGGGTGATCTCGACGTCCGCGCCGACGCGCGCGAGGGCGCGCTCGGCGGAGCGGACGTTGCCGAAGCCGTAGTCGAAGACCACGACGTTCTTCTTGGCGCTCATTCCCAGATTCCTTGGATTCGCAGGATCCCGGCGGCCAGGCACATGGCGGAGCCGAGGGCGAGCAGAACGATCACCGACTTGGGCATCTTCTGCTTCTGGAAGGAGTAGACGCCCCCGGCCAGGAACAGGCCGAGGACGATCAGGACGGTGTTGAGGCCGTTCACTTCTAGAGGGCGCCCTTCGTGGAGGGCAGGATGCCGGCCGCGCGCGGGTCGAACTCGGACGCGTAGCGCAGGGCGCGGGCCAGCGCCTTGAACTGGCACTCCACGATGTGGTGGGCGTTGCGGCCGTACGGGACGTGGACGTGCAGGGCGATCTGGGCCTGCGCGACGAAGGACTCCAGGATGTGCCGGGTCATCGTCGTGTCGTACTCGCCGATCATCGGCGCCATGTTCTCGGGCTCGGTGTGCACGAGGTACGGGCGGCCGGAGAGGTCCACGGTGACCTGGGCGAGGGACTCGTCCAGCGGCACGGTGCAGTTGCCGAAGCGGTAGATGCCGACCTTGTCGCCGAGGGCCTGCTTGAAGGCGGCGCCCAGCGCGAGGGCGGTGTCCTCGATGGTGTGGTGGCTGTCGATGTGCAGGTCGCCGTCCGTCTTGACCGTGAGGTCGAAGAGGCCGTGGCGGCCGAGCTGGTCGAGCATGTGGTCGTAGAAGCCCACGCCCGTCGAGACGTCGACCCGGCCGGTGCCGTCGAGGTTTATCTCGACCAGGACCGAGGTCTCCTTCGTGGTGCGCTCGACCCGTCCGATGCGGCTCATGCCTGCTGCTCCTTCTTCAGTGCGCGAACCGCTTCCAGGAACGCGTCGTTCTCGGCCGGGGTGCCCGCGGTGACCCGCAGCCGGCCCGGTACGCCGTTGTCCCGGACCAGGACGCCCTGGTCGAGGATCTTCTGCCAGGCGGTGTGGGAGTCCTCGAACTTCCCGAACTGGATGAAGTTCGCGTCGGACTCGGTGACCTCGAAGCCGAGCGCCCGCAGCTCGGTGACGAGGCGGTCCCGCTCGGCCTTGAGCTGCTCGACGTAGCCGAGCAGGGTGTCGGTGTGCTCCAGGGCGGCCAGCGCGGTCGCCTGGGTGACGGCCGACAGGTGGTACGGCAGGCGTACGAGCTGCACGGCGTCGACCACGGCGGGGTGCGCGGCGAGGTAGCCCAGGCGCAGGCCGGCCGCGCCGAAGGCCTTGGACATGGTCCGGGAGACCACCAGGTTCGGGCGGCCCTCGATCAGCGGGAGGAGGGAGTCGCGGTGGCTGAACTCCACGTACGCCTCGTCCACGACCACCAGGGACGGCTTGGCCGCCTGGGCCGCCTCGTAGAGGGCCAGGACGGTCTCCGCCTCGACCGCGGTACCCGTGGGGTTGTTGGGCGAGGTGATGAAGACGACGTCGGGGGCGTGCTCCGCGAGGGCCCGCTCGGCGGCCTCCACGTCGATGGTGAAGTCCTCCCGGCGGGGGCCGGAGATCCAGCCGGTGCCGGTGCCGCGCGCGATCAGGGCGTGCATCGAGTACGAGGGCTCGAAGCCGATCGCCGTGCGCCCCGGGCCGCCGAAGGTCTGGAGCAGCTGCTGGAGGACCTCGTTGGAGCCGTTGGCGGCCCAGACGTTCTCCAGGGAGACCGGGTGCTTGCCGGTGCGGGTGAGGTACTTCGCGAGCTCCGTGCGCAGCTCCACCGCGTCCCGGTCGGGGTAGCGGTTGAGGGTGCGGGCGGCCTCGGCGACGCGCTCGGCGATGCGGCGGACCAGGGGCTCGGGGAGCTCGTACGGGTTCTCGTTGGTGTTCAGCTGGACGGGCACGTCCAGCTGGGGGGCGCCGTAGGGGGTCTTGCCGCGCAGCTCGTCGCGGATGGGGAGGTCGTCGATGCCGATGGTGCTGCTCACTGGTTCGGCACCTTCCATGCGAAGCGGGCCTTCAGGGCCGCGCCGTGCGCCGGCAGGTCCTCGGCCTCGGCGAGGGTGACCACGTGGTGGGTGACCTCGGCGAGGGCGTCGCGGGTGTAGTCGACGATGTGGATGCCGCGCAGGAAGGACTGCACGGACAGGCCCGAGGAGTGGCAGGCGCAGCCGCCGGTGGGCAGGACGTGGTTGGACCCGGCGCAGTAGTCGCCGAGGGAGACCGGCGCCCAGGGGCCGACGAAGATCGCGCCGGCGTTGCGGACGCGGGCGGCCCAGGCGGCGGCGTCGGCGGTCTGGATCTCCAGGTGCTCGGCGCCGTACGCGTCGACCACCTTCAGGCCCGCCTCCAGGTCGTCGACCAGGACGATCGCGGACTGCTTGCCGGCCAGGGCGGGCTTGATCCGGTCCTCGACGTGCTTGGTCGCGGCGACCTGCGGCTCCAGCTCCTTCTCGACGGCGTCCGCGAGCTCCGGGGAGTCCGTGACGAGGACGGCGGCGGCCATCGGGTCGTGCTCGGCCTGGCTGATCAGGTCGGCGGCGACGTGCACCGGGTCGGCCGTGGAGTCGGCGAGGACGGCGATCTCGGTCGGGCCGGCCTCGGTGTCGATGCCGATCTTCCCGGT
The DNA here is from genome assembly GCF_002028425.1 of Streptomyces katrae. Lineage (GTDB taxonomy): Bacteria > Actinomycetota > Actinomycetes > Streptomycetales > Streptomycetaceae > Streptomyces > Streptomyces katrae_A. The sequence continues at coordinate 2,174,541 of NZ_CP020042.1, forward strand.
GAAGTAGCGCTTGGCGGCGGCGACCCAGATGTTGCCGGGGCCGGTGACCATGTTCGCGGGGGCGCACTCGTCCGTGCCGTACGCGAACATCGCGACGGCCTGGGCGCCGCCGGCCGCGTACACCTCGTCCACACCGAGCAGCGCGCAGGCGGCCAGGATGGTCGGGTGCGGCAGCCCGCCGGCAGGATCTCCTTCAAAAGCGGGCTTCTGCGGCGGGGAGGCGAGCGCGATGGACTCGACGCCGGCCTCCTGGGCGGGGACCACGTTCATGACGACGGACGACGGGTACACGGAGCGGCCGCCGGGCGCGTACAGGCCGACGCGCTCGACCGGAACCCACTTCTCGGTCACGGTGCCGCCGGGGACCACCTGGGTGGTGTGCTCGGCGCGGCGCTGGTTGCGGTGCACGATCCGGGCGCGCCGGATGGACTCCTCCAGGGCGGCGCGGACGGCCGGGTCCAGCTGCTCCAGGGCGGCCGTGAGGGCCTGCGCGGGGACCCGGACCTGCGTGAGCTCGACCCCGTCGAACTTCCGCGCGTACTCGATCAGCGCCGCCGTGCCACGATGATGGACGTCCTCGCAGATGGGCCGCACCTTCTCCAGGGCGGCTTCCACGTCGAACTCGGCACGGGGCAGCAGATCGCGCAGGGCGCCACCCTCGGGGAGGGCGTCACCGCGCAGGTCGATACGAGAGATCACGTCCCAATTCTCTCAGACCGTCTCCCACCACCGTCCGCCCGTATCACTGGCTGATACACGCCCCGGATGTCACAGGCTGCGATTAGCTTTCACGTACACGGGGATGACGGCGGGGGGCTGCCATGGCGGAAGCGCACGGGGACGCGTACGGGGACGGGCGTCCGGACGACCTCACGGATCCCGAGCGGCTCATGTGGGAGACCTTCCGGGCGGGCACCGTCTGCGATCTGAGCACGCACTCGGCCGAACGGGACGATCCGCACGGAGACCGGCCCTGGGGGCCCGAGCGGCGGGTCCGGGCGGAGGTGGTGGCGCACCTGCTGCTCGCCGGTCCCGCACCGGTGCCCGGCCGGGTCGGCTGCCTGAAGCTGCGCGGCGCCCGGATCACCGGCCGGCTGGACCTGTCCGGCGGCACGGTAGCCCCGTACGTGGAGATCCGCTCGTGCCGCTTCGACGGCGAGATCCAGCTCTCCGAGACCCGCTTCGGCACCCTGCGGCTCGACAACTGCGCGATCCCCCGGCTGGACGGGGCCCGGCTGCACACCGAGGGCGACCTGCACCTGTCGCGCTGCCGGGTGGCGCGCGGGATCCGGCTGACCGACGCGCAGATCGGCACCGACCTGCTGATCGGCAGCACCGTGGTGCAGCGGGACGGGCGGGGGCGGGCGATCGCCGCCGACGGGCTGGTGGTCGCCCAGGACTTCCAGGCCGAGCTGCTGGAGACGAACGGCGAGGTCAGCCTGCGCGGGGCCCGGGTCGGAGCCTCGATGAGCCTGCGCGGGGCCCGGCTGCGCAACCCCTACGGCCGCCGCGCCCTGAACGCGCCCACCCTCACGGTCGAGCGCACCCTCTACCTGACCTCCGCCGCCCTCGGGCCGGCCGGGGACCCGACGCGCCCGTACGACTGGAGCCGGACCCCGACCCGGGGCGTCCCGACGCGGCCGTTCGAGTGCCGGGGCGGGCTGCGGCTGGACGACGGCCGCTTCGGGGATTCCGTCGACTTCTACGCGGCCCGCTTCGAGCTCCAGCCCGACCAGGAGGTCTCGCTGCGCCGGATCCAGACTCCCGAGCTGCGCTTCGTCGGGGACGCGCCGGAGCAGGGGCGGGTGGTGCTGTCCGGGGCGAAGGTGGTGCGGCTGGTGGACCGCTCCACGAGCTGGCCCGGCCCGGGCCGGCTGTTCATGGAGGGTTTCTCCTACGAGACCCTGGCGCCCCGGGGGCACTTCCCTCTGGAGCGGCGCCTGGAGTGGGTGGGGGCGGCCAGCCCCGACTACTCGCCGGAGCCGTACGAGCGGCTCGCGGCCGTGCTGCGGGCCCGCGGGGAGGACTCCGACGCCCGCGAGGTGCTGCTGGCCAAGGAGCGGCGCCGGCGGACCACGCTCTCGCCGGCCGGGCGGGCCTGGGGGTACCTCCAGGACTGGACGGTGCTCTACGGGTACCGGCCGGGGCGGGCCGCGCTGTGGATGGCGGTCCTGTGGGCGGCGGGCACCCTGCTGTTCCTGCGGCACCGCCCCGAACCCCTCAAGGCCGACGAGCACCCCGTCTGGAACGCCGCCCTCTACGCCCTCGACCTCCTCCTGCCGGTGATCGACCTCGGCCAGGAGGGCCAGTGGAAGACGCAAGGAGTCTGGCAGTGGGCTTCGGCGGCGCTGGTCCTGCTGGGATGGATCCTGGCCACGACGGTGGCCGCGGGCGCGTCCCGGCTGCTGCGGCGGGGGTGACGGCCCGGCCGCCGCGGCCACTACCCTGTGGGTCGTGACCACCGTTCGCCTGCCCCTCTTCCCACTGAACTCGGTGCTGTTCCCGGGCCTCGTGCTGCCGCTGAACGTCTTCGAGGAGCGGTATCGCGCCATGATGCGCGAGCTGCTGAAGATCGGTGAGGACGAGCCGCGCCGGTTCGCCGTCGTCGCGATCCGCGACGGCCGGGAGGTCGCGCCGACCGCGCCCGGGCTGCCCGACCCGACGTCCCTGCCCGAGAAGGGCCCGGCGGCGGGCTTCGGCGCGGACCCGATCCAGGCGTTCCACCGGGTGGGCTGCATCGCGGACGCGGCGACGATCCGGGAGCGGGAGGACGGCAGCTTCGAGGTCCTCGCCACCGGCACGACACGGGTGCGGCTGCTGTCGGTGGACTCCTCGGGCCCCTTCCTCGTCGCCGAGCTGGAGGAGCTCGCGGAGGACGCCGGGGACGGCGCGGGCGCCCTGTCCGAGGGGGTCCTGCGGGCCTTCCGCGCCTACCAGAAGCGGCTGGCGGGGGCCCGGGAGCGGTCCCTCACGTCGGCGCCGGACCTGCCGGACGAGCCGTCGGTGGTGTCGTACCTGGTGGCGGCGGCGGCCGTGCTGGACATCCCGTCGAAGCAGCGCCTGCTCCAGGCCCCGGACACCGCGACGCGGCTGGCGGAGGAGCTGAAGCTGCTCCGCACCGAGACCGCGGTGATCCGCCACCTCCCGTCCCTGCCGGCGGTGGACCTGACCCGCGCCCCGACGAGCCCGAACTGAGGCCATGGCCAAGAAGAAGCAGCAGACGGCGGGCACTCCCGCGATCACGTCCCTGACCGCGTCGGGCGTCGAGTTCACCACCCGTTCCTACGAGCACGACCCGGCGCACCCCTCGTACGGCGAGGAGGCGGCCGAGGCGCTGGGGGTGTCGCCGGAGCAGGTGTTCAAGACCCTGGTCGCGGAGGTGGACGGGAACCTCACCGTGGCGGTGGTCCCGGTCTCGGGCTCGCTGGACCTGAAGGCACTGGCGGCGGCGGTGGGCGGCAAGCGGGCCGCGATGGCCGATCCGGCGCTGGCGGAGCGCACCACCGGCTACGTCCGGGGCGGGATCTCGCCGCTGGGCCAGCGGAAGCGGCTGCCGACGGTCCTGGACGCCTCTGCCTCCGGGCACGCCACGATCTGCGTCTCGGCGGGCCGCCGCGGCCTGGAGGTCGAACTCGCCCCGTCCTCCCTGGCGGCCCTCACGGACGCGGTCCTGGCCCCGATCGCCCGCGCGTAGCGGTCCGCCCAGAGCCTCCCCCAGTGCCTCGAACGCCGGCGGGGCTATACATAGCCCCGCCGGCGTTTGAGGCGGAAACGGTGAAAGGGCGGGGCGGGGAGAAAACAGCCCTCAGCCCTGGGGCGGCTTCGCGTCCGCGTGGACGTGGGGCGGGGGGTAGGCACCCGTCCAGGGGGTCGGCTCGGGGTCCCGGGGGCCGAAGGCGGCCGTCAGCGCCAGGTGGGTCACGGCGGCGGCGATCGGCCACCCCAGCAGCACCCCGTACGCCAGCAACTGCAGCGGAGCGTCGAACGGCACGTCCGGCCCCGCCTTGGCCGCCGCGGCGGCGACATCGGTGCCGGGCCCCAGCCACAGCCCCGTCCGCCACCCCAGCAGCGCGGCGAAGCACGCCCCGACCGTGAGCCCGGCCACCAGCGCGACACCGCCGCGCCGCCGCCACAGGAAGACGGCGAGGCCGCTCAGCACGCCCAGCCCCAGCGACAGCAGGAAGAACGTGCCGTCGGCGCCGATCCGCGCCTCGCCCTCGGTGTTCTTCAGGAAGACGGCCTGGCCGTGGGCCACGTACTGGACGCGCGGCGCGAGCCAGGCCCACAGCAGCCCGAGGAGCGCCCCGCAGAGGCCCACCACGAGGGCCACGGTGGCCCCGTCGCGGATGTCCGCCGGGCTGACTGCGGGCTCATGGTCCGGGAGGGGGGCGGGTGGCGGCGGGGTCACGGCTTCGGTCACCCCCACATCGTGCCAGGTGGCCCCGGCGGCCGCGTCAGCGGACCGCCGCCCGCCGGTAGGCCCAGGTCGCGACGGCCAGGGAGAGGACCCCGACCGCCGCGCACACGCCGAGGTCGGCGGCGACCGCCGCCCAGTCCGGGTGCGGGGCGAAGGTCCGCGCGAAGGCCTCCACCCCGTAGGTGGAGGGCAGCAGGTCCCGGGCCCAGACGATGGCCTCCGGCATCCGCTCCGCCGGCAGCACCCCCAGCAGCAGGGCCGCCGACATGCCCAGCTGCCCGGCCAGCGTGGCCAGCTCCTGCCGGGGCGCCAGCAGGCCCAGCGCCGCGCCGAGCCCGGCCAGCGCGGCCCCGGCCAGCGGCACCACGGCGGCCAGGATCCACAGCCCGCCCATCGGCAGCCCGAACAGCACGCACCCGAAGACGGCCGTCACCAGCGTCCCCGGCAGGGTGAAGGAGGCGTACGCGGCGGCCGCGCCCAGCACCACGGAGGCGGGCGGCACCGGCAGGGTGGCGTAGTGGTCGAGCCCCCCGCCCGCCCGCAGCTGGCCGAAGTACTGGGCCAGGAGGTTCAGCGCGACGAAGGCGACGACCAGCACCGACGAGCCGGCGACGACCGCCCGCGCCTCGGAGCCGCCGTCCACCACGCCCCGCATCAGGATCATGATCCCGACGGACTGGAAGGTGGCGACGAAGAGGAGGGGTATGCGCGCCACCCGGGCCCGGGACAGCTGGGCCCGGTAGACGGCCGCGAGGGCGGGGAGGAGCCGTGCCCGGGGCGCCAGGACGGCGGCCGGAACGGCGGGAGCGGCAGCGGTGGTCACGACTTGACCAGACCCTTCATCCGGCCGCCCAGCGCGAGGTAGACGTCCTCCAGGCTCGGCGTGGCCAACGTGAAATCGTCGAGGGCGGCGAAGGCCGGGCCGCCGGTCACTGCGGCGACGGCGGCGCGGGCCTCGTCCTGGCCCAGGCGCAGCACCCAGCGGCGCCCGGACTCGGCGGCCCGCGGGGCCAGCGCGGCGACCTCGGGGACCTCCAGCGGCGCGGCGGTGCGCCACACCAGTTCCAGGCGGACCTCGTCGGAGACCCTGGCCTTGAGGCCGGCCGGGGTGTCGCAGGCGATGACCTTGCCGTGGTCGATGACGGCGACCCGGTCGAGGACGGTCTCCGCCTCGATGACGTTGTGGGTGACCAGCAGCACCGTGGCGCCGTGCCGGGCGCGGCGCCGGTCCACGGCCGACCAGACGGCGCGCCGGGCGACGGGGTCCATGCCGGTGGTGGGTTCGTCGAGGACGAGCACCGGCCGCTCCCCCACCAGTGCGGCGGCGAAGCAGGCGAGCCGCCGCTGTCCGCCGGAGAGCTTCTTCAGCGGGCGCCCGGCGATCGGGGTCAGCCCGAGCTCCTCCAGGACCTCGTCACGGGCCGCCCGGGCCGCGCGGGCGTCGAGTCCGCGCAGCCGGCCGGTGGTCTCGGCGGCGAGGGCGACGGTGAGCTCGTCGAGGGCGGTGGACTCCTGCCCCAGGTAGGCCAGCAGGCGGGAGGCCCGCTCGGGGTGGCGTACGAGGTCGTGGCCGAGGAGGGTGACGGAGCCCGAGTCGGGGCGCAGCAGCCCGGTGAGCTGGCGGACCAGGGTGGACTTGCCGGCGCCGTTGGGGCCGAGCAGTCCGAAGATCTCGCCGCGCCGGACCTCCAGGGAGATCGCGTCGGTGGCACGGGTCTCGGGGAGGGCGGGCGCGCCGCGCCGGCCGCGCACCGCGGGGTAGGTCTTGACCAGGTCCCGCACCGCGCAGACCACCCCGGAAGCCGCCCCTGCGGCCTCTGCCGTGGTGTGCCCTGCCTGCGCTGTGCCCGTACTCACGAGGGAGCAGCCTACGCGGGTTCCGCTCTCACTCGGCCGCCGGGGTCATCGGCGCCGCGGATGCGGAGGCCGTTGCTCCGCCCATGTGCTCGGCCGCGGCGCGCACGTCGATCTCCCTCCAGAACCCGGCGCGGATGGCGTAGCGGTCGTGCTCGTCGATCTGGTCGTCCTTGTGGGCGAGGAGCCCGAAGCGGGCGGCGTAGCGCAGCAGCTCCCCGTCGATGCGGTGCGGGACGCGCGGGTACATGGTGGCGAGCTTCTGGAGGTGGCCGGTCTCGGGGAGGCGTTCCATCCAGCGGCGGGCGAAGACCTGGCCGACCTCGAAGGGATCGCCGCCGACGGTGGTGATGTCCTCCTCGCGGTCGGCCCAGCGCTGTTCGGCGCTGGTGAGCTGGGCGAGGGTGGGGAGGGAGGCGGTCTCGGCGGGTTCGCCGAGCGGGCCGGGGCGGTCGATCCAGCCCTTGTCGGAGGACCAGCGCAGGGCGCTGCCGGCCGGGCTGGGGGCGGGGTGCGCTTGCGCGGCGCCGGGGCCCTGGGCGGGGGCGCGCAGGGCGGCGAGGTCCTTGGGGGTGGGGACGGAGGGCTTGGCCCCCTCGGTGGCGGGGGCCGGTACGGCGGCACCGTTGGAGGGCGGTTCGGGGGCGGCCGGGGTGCCGTTGCGGGCGGCTTCGGCGAGCGCGGCCTCGGGCAGCGGCGCGGAGAGGATGGCGGCGATCTCGGGGCGGGGGGCGGGCGGCGGGGGGCACAGTCCGGCGAGGTCGCGGGCCCGGACGGCGCGGGTGATCCAGGCGCGGTCGAGGACGCGGCGTTCGTCGGCCTCGGCGACGAGGTCCTCCGACTGGTTGTAGTCCCCGTCGGCGGCCTGGACGGCCCAGAGGTGGACGGCGACCCCGTGTTCCTTGGCGGACATCAGTCCGGGCAGCAGGTCTCCGTCGCCGGTGACGAGGACCACGTCGGAGCAGGCCCGGTTGCGGGCGAGCTCGGTGAGTTCGGCGTGCATGGCGGCGTCGACGCCCTTCTGGGCCCAGCGGCCGTCGCTGCGGGTCAGGGCGCCCAGCCGGACGGTGACCCGGGGCATGACGCGCAGCCGGCGGTGTTCGGGCTGGGGCACCCGGTCGGGGGCGCCGTCGAACCAGTAGATCCGCAGGAGGGGCTGCTGGGTGTCGGCCTCGGCGCGCTCGCGCAGGCCCTGGATGAGGGCGGAGTGGTCGACGGTGATGCGCGAGCGCGAGGGTTCTCCCGCGAGGAGGCTCGCGGCCGCGCCCAGCAGGTATCCGGCATCCACCAGGACGACGCAGCGGTCCACGCGTTCCACCCTCTTCCGTGGGGGTCCTCGACAGGTTTTCCCCGAGTCTGCCCGACTGCAAGGGCGTTGACGGCCGGAACTGGATCACCGGCGTGGCGTATCTCGCGGCAGGCCCGGCGGTGGGCCCCGCTACGCACGGCAATGATCCAAAATGCGCGCTTTGTTGTGGTGTGTGAGGGTGAAGGCGGCCCTGGCCCCTACACCCCCCACGGAGGCATTCCATGGCCAAGAACAAGAACCAGAAGCAGCCGGCCAAGCAGCAGACGCGACCGGGCGGGCAGGACATGCCCAAGGGCTCGACGGAGACCTCCGACGACCGCCCCTCGCAGTCGCCCAGTCCGCTGGACATGGCCCACAAGAGCAAGTCGAAGCGCTTCGGCCACAACTGAGCGCCTCCGCGCGAGCGGTGAGAGCGGAAGGGGGCCCGCCCCGGCAGTGCCGGGGCGGGCCCCCTTCCCGTGCGTGCGGCGGCTGCTTCGCCCGGCCGGGCTAGCCGGCCAGGCAGGACGGGCCGAGCAGGACCTTGAGGTCGCCGAAGAGCGCCGGGTCGGGCTGGACCCGGTGCCGGTCGAGGCGCAGCACGGTGGTGGTGCGCGGGCCCTGGAGTTTGATCCGCACCTCGGTGTTGCCCTTGTGGTGGCGCAGGATCTCGCCCAGTCGGGTGACCATCGGCGGAGTGACCTTGACGGTGGGGATGGTCAGGACGACGGGGGCGTTGGTGCCGGCGGAGGAGAGGTCGGGGACCATCATCTCCATCGCGACGAGGCGGGGGACGTCCTCGCGCTTGTCGAGGCGGCCCTTGACGAAGACGACGGTGTCCTCGACCAGCTGGGTGGAGACGAGCTGGTAGGTGGCGGGGAAGAACATGCACTCGATGGAGCCGGCGAGGTCCTCGACGGTGGCGATGGCCCAGGCGTTGCCCTGCTTGGTCATCTTGCGCTGGAGGCCGGAGATGATGCCGCCGATGGTGACCACGGCACCGTCGGCGTGCTCGCCGCCGGTGAGCTGGGAGATGCCGGCGTCCGTCTTGTCGGAGAGGACGTGCTCCAGGCCGAAGAGCGGGTGGTCGGAGACGTAGAGGCCGAGCATCTCGCGCTCCTGGGCGAGCAGGTAGGACTTCTCCCACTCGACGTCGGAGAACTCCACGTCGAGGCCGAAGCCGGGCTCGTCGCTCTCCTCGTCACCCATTCCGCCGAAGAGGTCGAACTGGCCCTCGGCCTCCTTGCGCTTGACCGCGACCACGTTGTCGATCATCGATTCGTGGTGGGCGACCAGGCCCTTGCGGGTGTGGCCCATCTCGTCGTAGGCGCCGGCCTTGATCAGCGACTCGATGGTGCGCTTGTTGCAGACGACGGCCTCGACCTTGTCGAGGAAGTCGGGGAAGGAGGAGTACTTCCCCTTGGACTTCCTGGTCTTGATGATCGAGTCGACGACGTTCTGGCCGACGTTGCGGACGGCGGTGAGGCCGAAGAGGATCACGTCGTCGCCCTGGGCGGCGAAGTTGGACTCGGACTCGTTGACGTTGGGCGGGAGCACCTTGATGCCCATGCGCCGGCACTCGTTCAGGTAGATCGCGGACTTGTCCTTGTCGTCCTTGACCGAGGTGAGCAGGCCCGCCATGTACTCGGCGGGGTAGTTCGCCTTGAGGTAGGCGGTCCAGTAGGAGACCAGGCCGTACGCGGCGGAGTGGGCCTTGTTGAAGGCGTAGCCGGCGAAGGGGACCAGGACGTCCCAGAGGGCCTGGATGGCCTGGTCGGAGTAGCCGTTCTTCCGGGCGCCGGCCTGGAAGATCGTGAAGTTCTTGGCCAGTTCCTCGGGCTTCTTCTTGCCCATCACGCGGCGCAGGATGTCGGCCTCGCCGAGCGAGTAGCCGGCGATGATCTGGGCGGCCTTCTGCACCTGCTCCTGGTAGACGATCAGGCCGTAGGTGACCGCGAGCACCTCTTCGAGCGGCTTCTCCAGCTCGGGGTGGATCGGGGTGATCTCCTGCTGCTTGTTCTTGCGCAGGGCGTAGTTCGTGTGCGAGTTCATGCCCATCGGGCCCGGGCGGTAGAGCGCGGACACGGCGGAGATGTCTTCGAAGTTGTCGGGCTTCATCAGGCGCAGCAGGGAGCGCATGGGGCCGCCGTCGAACTGGAAGACGCCGAGGGTGTCGCCGCGCTGGAGCAGCTCGAAGGTCTTGGGGTCGTCGAGCGGGAGGGCCAGGAGGTCGATGTCGATCCCCTTGTTGGCCTTCACCATCTTGACGGCGTCGTCCATGATCGTGAGGTTGCGCAGGCCGAGGAAGTCCATCTTCAGCAGGCCGAGCGACTCGCAGCTCGGGTAGTCCCACTGGGTGATGGTGACGCCGTCGGTGTGCCGGACCCAGACGGGCACGTGGTCGGTGATCTTCTCGCTGGACATGATCACGCCGGCGGCGTGCACGCCCATCTGGCGCACCAGGCCCTCGACGCCGCGGGCGGTGTCGATGACCTTCTTCACGTCGGGCTCGTTCTCGTACATCCCGCGGATCTCGCCGGCCTCGCTGTAGCGGGGGTGCGAGGGGTCGAGGATGCCGGAGAGCGGGATGCCCTTGCCGAGGACGTCGGCGGGCATGGCCTTGGTGAGGCGGTCGCCCATGGCGTACGGGTAGCCGAGGACGCGCGCGGAGTCCTTGATCGCGTTCTTGGCCTTGATGGTGCCGTAGGTGCCGATCATGGCGACCTTGTCCTGGCCGTACTTCTCGGTGACGTACCTGATCACCTCGACGCGCCTGCGCTCGTCGAAGTCGATGTCGACGTCGGGCATGGAGACGCGCTCGGGGTTGAGGAAGCGCTCGAAGATCAGGCCGTGCGGGATGGGGTCGAGGTCGGTGATGCCGAGGGCGTAGGCGACGATCGAACCGGCCGCGGAGCCTCGGCCGGGGCCGACCGCGATGCCCTGGTTCTTGGCCCACATGATGAAGTCGGCGACCACGAGGAAGTAGCCGGGGAAGCCCATCGAGATGATCGTGTCCATCTCGTACTCGACCTGCTTCATGCGGTCCTCGGGGATCCCGCCGGGGAAGCGGCGGTGCATGCCCCGCATGGTCTCCTCGCGGAACCAGGTGACCTCGGTGTAGCCCTCCGGGATGTCGAACTTCGGCATGAGGTTGCGGAACTTGAACATGCCCTCGGTGTCGACCTGCTCCGCCACCTTCCAGGTGTTGGCGCAGCCCTCCTGCCAGGCGTCCGAGGAGTCGATGGCGTACATCTCGTCCGTGGACTTCAGGTAGTAGCCGGTGCCGTCGAACTTGAAGCGGTCCGGGTCGGAGAGGTTCTTGCCGGTCTGGATGCAGAGCAGGGCGTCGTGGGCGCCGGCCTCGTGGGCGTAGGTGTAGTGGGAGTCGTTCGTGACCAGTGGCGGGATGCCGAGCTTCTTGCCGATCTCCAGCAGGCCGTCGCGGACCCGGCGCTCGATCTCGATGCCGTGGTCCATCAGCTCCAGGAAGTAGCGGCCCTCGCCGAAGATGTCCTTGTAGTCCGAGGCCGCCTTGATCGCCTCGTCGAACTGGCCGAGGCGCAGTCGCGTCTGCACCTCGCCGGAGGGGCAGCCGGTGGAGGCGATCAGGCCCTCCGACCACTGGGCGATGGTCTCCTTGTCCATGCGGGGCCACTTGGTCAGCCAGCCCTCGGCGTAAGCGTCGGAGGACAGCCGGAAGAGGTTGTGCAGGCCGGTGCTGTTCGCCGCCCAGATCGTCTTGTGCGTGTAACCGCCGGAGCCGGAGACGTCGTCCCGCTTCTGGTGCGGCTGGCCCCACTGGATGCGCCGCTTGTTGCGCCGGGACTCGGGGGCGACGTACGCCTCGATTCCGATGATCGGGGTGATCCCGGCCTTCTGGGCGGAGTGGAAGAAATCGTACGCACCGTGGAGGTTGCCGTGGTCGGACATGGCGATGTGCGTCATGCCCATTTCATTGCAGGCGGCGAACATGTCCTTCAGCCGAGCGGCACCGTCCAGCAGCGAGTACTGGGTGTGGACGTGCAGGTGCGTGAACGGCGTCTTGGACACGGTGTGGGCCTCCGGAGGAGAGAGGGGCGGCAGCTATGAATCCTACGTCCCACGGGTGACAGATCCGGGGCACGGAGAGATACGGTCGGGCGTTGCAGAACCAGGAACACGTGTCCGACGTCCAGTCGGTCAGAACCCGTACCACCCCGTGCACCAGGAGGCATCCGCCATGGCGGTTCCCGAGACGACCGACGAGCAGCGCGCCGAGCAGATACTCGATGTGTTCGACACCGCTTTCGGGGAGCTGCTGGCCGCCGACCCCGCCGCCTTCCAGGTCAAGTTCCGGAAGATGGCCGCCTCGGCCTTCGCCTTCTACCGGGGCACGGCTTGCCTCTTCTACGCCGACCTGGAGCGCGACCGGCACGGCGGCCCCTTCCTCGACGAGCGCACCGGCCGGGTCTGGATCCACGGCGATCTCCACGCGGAGAACTTCGGCACGTACATGGACTCCAACGGCCGGCTCGTCTTCAACGTCAACGACTTCGACGAGGCCTACGTCGGCCCCTTCACCTGGGACCTCAAGCGCTTCGCCGCCTCCGTCGCCCTGATCGGCTACACCAAGGCGCTCAGCGACGAGCAGATCAGCGCCCTCGTGAGGACCTACGCGGAGGCCTACCGCGAGCGCATCCACCAGCTGGCCACGGGCGCCAAGAACGAGGAGGTCGCCTCCTTCACCCTGGACACCGCCGAGGGCCCCCTCCTCGGGGCCCTGCGCGACGCCCGCTCGCGCACCCGGTTCTCCCTGCTGGACTCGATGACCGAGATCCGCGACCACGAGCGGCGCTTCTCCGAGGGCGGCGGGGCCATCGAGCTGGACGCGGCCACCCGCTACAAGGTGCTGGCCGCCTTCGACGGCTACCTGGAGACCCTTCCGGAGGAGTCCCTGGTCCGCCCGGACTCCTACCGGGTCAAGGACGTGGTGGGCCGCCGGGGCGTGGGCATCGGCTCGGCCGGGCTGCCCTCGTACAACATCCTGCTGGAGGGGCACAGCGACGCCCTGGAGAACGACGTCGTGATCTACCTCAAGCAGGCGCAGACCCCGGCCGTCTCCCGGCACATCACGGACCGGGCGGTCCGCGAGTACTTCCAGCACGAGGGCCACCGCACGGTGATCTCCCAGCGCGCCCTCCAGGCGCACGCCGACCCGTGGCTGGGCTGGACCGAGCTGGACGGCGCCGGGCAGCTGGTCGCGGAGGTCTCCCCGTACGCGGTGGACCTGGACTGGTCGGACCTGGACGACCCGCAGGAGATCGCGGCGGTGGTCGCGGACCTCGGCCGGGCCACGGCCACCATGCACGCCTCGGCCGACGAGGCGGAGAGCGGCCAGTCCCTGGTCCCCTTCTCCACCGAGCGGGCCATCGACGCGGCGATCGCCGCCGACGAGGAGGGCTTCCCGAAGCTCCTGGTCGACTTCGCCCACGCCTACGGGGCCCGGGCCCGCGCCGACCACCAGATCTTCGTGGACCTCTTCAGGAACGGCCGGATCATGCCGTAGGTCCCGCGGGACCGCCGGCCGACGGGGCCCCCGTGATCCCCTCCTCACAGGAAGCCATGGCAGACTCGCGGCGATGGACATATCAGGGGTGAGGATCCGGGGGCTGCGGGCCGCGCTGTTCAGCGCGCTCGTCGTGCTGCTCTCGGCGGGCTCCCACGTGCTCCTGTCCCGGGTGCCGCTGCCGCCCGCCCTGCTCGGCGGTGCCTTCGCCACGGTGTTCGCCCTCGCCTACGCCCTGGCCGGCCGCGAGCGGGGCTTCGGGCCGATCGCCGGCCTGCTGGTCCCGCTGGAGCTGGCGGCCGACACGGTCTTCACCGCCGGGCAGCGCGTCTGCTACGGCCCCGCCGGCGGACCGGTCTCCGGGCCGCTGCACGCGCTGGGCCTGGACGGGCTGTGCGGCGGGACCCCGGTGGGCGGCCCGCTGACCGGGGTGGCCGGGCCCGCCGGCGATCCGGCCGTGCTGCCGGCCGCCCCCGGGCCGTGGACGCCGTGGCTGCTGCTCGGCGCACACGTCGGCGTCGGGCTGCTCGCCGCCGCCTGGCTGCGCCACGGCGAGCGGGCCCTGGTGCGGCTGCTGCGGGCGGTCGCCGCCTTCGCCTTCCGGCCGCTGCGGCTGGCGGCGGCCTCGGTGGCGCCGCTCCCCGGCGGGACCGGGCGGGCGCTGCGCCCGGCGCGGCCCGGCGCGGTGGCCCGGACCCGTTTCCCGGCGCATTCCGTGGGCCGGCGGGGACCTCCCGTACGGACGGCGACGCTCGCGAGCGTCTGACGCGTACGCACGGACAGTCCCCCTCATTTCCCACGGAGATCACCATGAGTTCCCGCAACAGCCAGCAGAACAAGGCCGCCGCCCGCGAGAAGCTGCGCGTCGAGCGCGAGAAGCAGGCGAAGAAGGACAAGGCCCGCCGCCAGGTGTTCGTGGCCGCCGGCGTCGTCGCCGCCCTCGCGCTGGCCGGCGGCATCGGCTACGCGGTCGTGCAGTCCAGCCAGCCCGGCTACTGGGAGAAGGCCGCCGAGGCCCCGCTGGTCAAGCCGAAGAACACCGAGGGCGCGGACGGCCTGACCGTGGTCGTCGGCAAGCCCGAGGCGAAGAAGACCCTGGAGCTCTACGAGGACTCGCGCTGCCCCGCGTGCGCCGCCTTCGAGCAGACGGTCGGCGAGCAGGTCCGCAAGGACGTGGACGCGGGCAAGTTCAAGCTCCGGTACATCGGCGCCACCTTCATCGACAACGGGGCCAAGGGCGAGGGTTCGAAGAACGCGCTGAGCGCGCTGGGCGCGGCGCTGAACGTCAGCCCCGAGGCCTTCCTCGACTACAAGGCGGCCCTCTACTCCAAGGCGCTGCACCCCGACGAGCGCGTCGACAGCTTCGCCAAGGACGACTACCTGCTGAAGGTCGCGGACACCGTCCCGGCCCTCAAGGGCAACGCCGAGTTCAAGAAGGCCGTCGAGGACGGCACCTACGACCGGTGGGCGATGGACATGTCGAAGTCCTTCGACAAGTCCGGTGTCACGGGCACCCCGACGCTGAAGATGGACGGCAAGAAGATCGACACCCCGGCCACCCCGGAGGCGTTCACCGCGGCCATCGACAAGGCGATCGCGGGCTGACGGGCCGCCAGGCCGCCCCTTCTTCCGCATTTCCGCCATAACGGGCGGGCGAACTCTCAAAGTTCGCGCGCCCGTTGTCGTTCGGTGACTGTTCCAGGACACATACCGATCAGTAATATGAGCGCCCGTGACCAGTCATCTCACCCCCCTCTCCCCTGCCCCGGACTCCGCCGCGACCGCGGCGAATCCGCGCCGCCGCACGGTCGTTCTGGCCGCGGCCGCCACGGCGGCCCTCGCGCCGATCGCCCTGGGCGCGTCCACCGCCCGGGCGGCCGAATCCGCCCCCGCCTTCCTGCACGGCGTCGCCTCCGGCGACCCGCTGCCCGACGGCGTCCTGCTGTGGACCCGCGTCACCCCCACCCCCGAGGCCGTCCCCGGCTCCGGACTGGGGCCGGACACCGCGGTGGGCTGGGAGGTTGCCGAGGACAAGGCCTTCTCCAGCATCGTCGCGCGGGGCTCCGTCACCGCGAGCGCCGCCTCCGACCACACGGTCAAGGTGGACGTGCGCGGCCTGCGCCCGCACACCCCGTACTGGTACCGCTTCACCGCCGGCGCCACCGTCTCCCCGGCCGCCCGCACCCTGACCGCCCCGGCGGCCGACGCGGCCACCCCGGGCGTGCGCTTCGGCGTGGTCTCCTGCTCCAACTGGGAGTCCGGCTACTTCTCGGCGTACCGCCACCTGGCCGCCCGCACCGACCTGGACGCGGTCCTACACCTGGGCGACTACATCTACGAGTACAAGACCGGGGAGTACCCGGCGGCCAAGTACGTCGTGCGCGGGCACGAGCCCAAGAACGAGATCATCACGCTGGCCGACTACCGGATCCGGCACGGCCAGTACAAGACGGACCGCGACGCCCAGGCGATGCACGCGGCCCACCCGATCGTGGCCATCTGGGACGACCACGAGTTCGCCGACAACGCCTGGTCCGGGGGCGCCAACAACCACACCCCGGCGACCGAGGGCGACTGGGCGGCCCGCGCCGCCGCGGCCAAGCAGGCGTACTTCGAGTGGATGCCCGTGCGCACCTCCATCGCGGGTACCGTGTACCGTCGCCTGCGCTTCGGCAGCCTGGCAGACCTGCACCTGCTGGACCTGCGCTCCTTCCGCTCGGAGCAGGCCAAGACCGGCAGCGGCGCGGTGGACGACCCGGAGCGCACCATCACCGGGCGGGCGCAGCTGGACTGGCTCAAGGCCGGGCTGGCGGGCTCGACCGCGACCTGGAAGCTGGTCGGCACCTCGGTGATGATCTCGCCGGTGGCCTTCGGCTCGCTGCCCGCGCAGGTGCTCCAGCCGCTCACGCACCTGCTGGGGCTGCCCGAGGGCGGCCTCGCGGTCAACGTGGACCAGTGGGACGGCTACACGGACGATCGCAAGGAGCTCCTGGGCCACTTGAAGGACCGGAACATCAAGAACACGGTGTTCCTGACCGGTGACATCCACATGGCCTGGGCGAACGACGTCCCGGTGAACATGGCCACCTACCCGGGATCGGGCACGGTGGGAACCGAGTTCGTGGTCACGTCGGTGACGTCCGACAACATCGACGACACACTGCACGTACTTCCGCACACCGTGTCGGTGGTGGCGGAATCGGCCATCAAGGCCGCGAACTGGCACGTGAAGTGGCTGGACATGGACTCGCACGGCTACGGCGTGCTGGACGTGACGGCCGAGCGCTCGCAGATGGACTATTACGTGGTTTCGGACAAGCGGCGCCAGGACGCGACCTCGTCCTGGGCCCGCTCGTACCGGACCCTGAACGGCACGCAGAAGGTGGAGCGGGTCGACCGGCCGGTTCTCTAAATCCCCTGATACACCGTCAAATCTGCTGTTCAACGGGGCTCCTGGTGCAGACCAGGAGCCCCGGGTGTACCGCAGGCAACAAATCTTTAACTTCCGGGTACTTGCGGAATGAATGACATGGACACATAAACTTCCGGCCAGCGTGAGGAAATCCCTCACCCCCCACCACGCTTGCCGAGGAGTCACCGTGCGCGCTGTTGCCCGCATATCCCCCCTTCTCCGCCGCCGCCTCATGGGCACGGCCGTTCTGGCCTCCACCCTGGCCTTCGCCCCGCTGACGGCCCCCACCACCGTCGCCACCGCCGCTCCCAAGACCGGCGCCCAGGCCTGTGCAGAGGAGGGCTCCGCCCCGGCCAACGCCCGTGTCGCGAAGCCCAAGGACAAGCACGCCGCCGAGCCCAACGAGCTCTCCGAGGCCCAGACCAAGGCCATGGACGCGGACCTCAACAAGAAGCTCAGCCAGATGCAGCTGTCGCCGCAGCAGCTCTTCGGCGCCCGCGAAGCCGCTCCCTCGCTGGCCACCGCCGTGACCACCATCCCGGTGTACGTCCACGTGATCACGAACGGCACGCAGGGCCAGCTGACCGCGACGGACATCAACAACCAGATCAACGTCCTCAACGCGGCCTACGCCGGCCAGGGCACCGGCAACGTCAACTCCGGCTTCCAGTTCTCCCTGGCCGGCACGGACTACACCGACAACGCCACCTGGTACACCGTCTCCGACGGCACCCAGGCCGAGAAGGACATGAAGACCGCCCTGCGCAAGGGCGGCAAGAACGCGCTCAACCTCTACACCGCCAACCTCGGCGGCGGCCTCCTCGGCTGGGCGACCTTCCCGAGCTCCTACGCCTCCGCCCCCAGCATGGACGGCGTGGTCATCCTCAACTCCTCGCTGCCCGGCGGCTCCGCCACCAACTACAACGAGGGCGACACCGCCACCCACGAGGTCGGCCACTGGATGGGCCTGTACCACACCTTCCAGGGCGGCTGCTCGGGCAGCGGCGACTCCGTCTCCGACACCCCGGCCGAGAAGAGCGCGGCCTTCGAGTGCCCGACCGGCCGTGACTCCTGCACCACCAAGGCGGGCGTCGACCCGATCCACAACTTCATGGACTACACGTACGACTCCTGCATGTACCAGTTCACCGCGGGCCAGGTCTCGCGCATGCAGAGCATGTGGACCGCCTACCGCGCCTGATCGCGCTCACCGCTCCACACACGGCAGGGCCCGGCGCACCGAGCGCCGGGCCCTGCCCGTTCCGGCCGCCCCCTACAGGCTGTCGAGGAACGCCAGCGCGATGCGCCAGACCTCCCCGGCGGCGTCCGCGTCGTAGTCGTCCAGGTCCGGGTCCGTGAACAGGTGCCCCGCACCCGGGTAGCTGTGGATCTCCACGTCGGCCCCGGCCCGCCGCATCCTCAGGTACCAGGCCGTCAGCCAGTCGTGCGTCTCGAAGGGGTCCGGGTCCGCCATGTGCAGCTGTACCGGCAGTTCGTCGGCCGAGGTGTCGTCCTCCAGGTCCGCCGTACCGTGCAGGAGCAGCAGCCCGCGCGCCTTGTCGTCGGCCAGCGCCAGGTGCTGGGCGACCGAGCCGCCGAAGTCGAAACCGGCGTAGACCAGGCCCTGGTCGGAGAAGGGCGCCGCGGCCAGCACCGCCCGCTTGAGCAGCTCGTCGCGGCCCACCTCCTCCAGGTGGGCCACGCCCTCCTCGAACGTCTCGAACGTACGGCCCTCGAAGAGGTCGGGCACCTGTACCCGGTGTCCGGCGGCCCGCAGCCGGTCGGCCGCCGCGTGCACCGCGGGCCGCAGCCCGTACGTCGAGTGGAAGAGCATGATGTTCATGCCTCCCATCGTGCCATTGCCCGCAATGGCAGGAGTCCGGCGGCGCCCCGTGGATAGGTTCTCCTGCATGGAGATGGAGAACGCCCTGCGTCCCGCCACCGTCGTCTGCGCCGTACTGGTCCTCACCCTGCTCGCCGGCTGGCTGCTCGACCTGCTGCTGCGCCAGGCCGACGCCCGGCACACCGAGACCCCGCTGTGGGGGCTGCTGCGCCGTTGCGTCCTGCCGTTCCGGCTCGTACTGGCCACCGCCGCCCTCCAGGCCGCCTACCGGCCGGCGCACATCCTGCCCGGTCACGCGGGCGCCGTGGGCCACGTCCTGACCCTGGTCCAGATCGCCTCGACGGCCTGGCTGCTCGTCGGCATCGCCACCGCGGTCGTCGACTCCGCGTACGCCCGCTACGCCGCCTCCGCGCCGGACGACGCCCGGGTGCGGCGCGTGCGCACCCAGGTCACCCTGATCCAGCGGGCCGTCACCGCCGTGGCCGTCGTGGTCGCCTCGGCCGCGATGCTGCTGACCTTCCCCGCGATGCGCACCGTCGGCGCCTCGGTGCTGGCCTCGGCCGGAGTCCTCGGCATCGTGGCGGGCATCGCCGCACAGGCCTCCCTCGGCAACGTCTTCGCCGGGCTCCAGATCGCCTTCGGCGACACCGTGCGCATCGGGGACACGGTGGTCGTGGACAAGGAGTGGGGCAAGGTCGAGGAGATCACCCTGACCTTCCTGGTGGTCCGCACCTGGGACGAGCGCCGCATCACGATGCCGGTCTCGTACTTCACGAGCAAGCCGTACGAGAACTGGTCGCGCGGCGGCGCCCAGATGACCGGCACGGTCTTCTGGCACCTGGACCACTCGGCCCCGGTCGCCCGGATGCGGGACAAGCTCGCCGAACTCCTCAAGGACCTCCCCGAATGGGACGGCCGCACGGGCAGCCTGGCCGTCACGGACACCACCCCGAACACCATCGTGGCCCGCGCGGTGGTCACCGCGAAGGACGCCGACGACCTGTGGACCCTGCGCTGCGCGGTCCGCGAGCAACTGATCACCTGGCTGGCGGCGGAGCACCCGTACGCCCTCCCCCGCATCACCACGGCGGAGGCACCCCCGCGCGACTGAGTCCGCTACGTACTGCGCAGACTGCGGACGTCGAGGTGCCGCAGCACCCGGTCGACGATCTCCGGGTCGGCCCCCGGTTCGCTGCGGGCCGACAGGACCTCGTGGCGGGCGGCGGACATCATCTCCCGCTGGATCCGCTGGACCTGCCGGATCCGCTCCACCCGCTTGGCGTAGGCCTCGCGGCGTTCCTCGTCGACCAGGTCCGGGCTGATCCTCGCCCCCACGTCGTACGCGCGCCGGTACAGGACCTCGACCAGGTCCTCCGGAAGGTCCTCGACCTCCTCGATCTCCCTCAGCCGCCGCTTCGCCGCCTTCGCCGCGCGCAGCGCGAGCGCCCGCTCGCCCTCCCGTTCGGCGTCCGTGTCCGCCTCCACGCCCAGCCGCCGTACCAGCCAGGGCAGGGTCAGCCCCTGGAACACCAGCGTGGCCATGATCACGGCGAAGGCGATGAAGACGATCTCGTCCCGGTCCGGGAAGGGTTCCCCGGCGTCCGTCCGGAGCGGGATGGCCAGGGCCAGCGCGACGGACGCCACCCCGCGCATCCCCGCCCACCACATGACCACGCTCTCCCGCCAGCTCAGCGGGATCTCCTCCTCGTAGTCGCGCCGCCCGTGCAGCCTCTTCGCCAGCCAGCCCGCCGGCAGCAGCCACGCCAGCCGTACGGCGACCACCACCGCGATCACGGCCGCCGCCCAGCCGGCCATCTCCCACTCGCGGCCCTTCGCGACGCCGAAGACGTTGTGCAGCTCCAGCCCGATCAGCCCGAAGGCCACGCCGGTCACCAGGACGTCGATGACCTCCCAGAAGGTGTGCCCGGCGAGGCGGCCCAGCACGTCGTCGGCATCGGTCGCGTACTCGGCGAGGAACAGGGCGGTGGTCAGCACGGCCAGCACGCCCGAGCCCCGCAGCTCCTCGGCCACCACGTACGAGACGAACGGCACCAGGACGGTCAGCCCGATCTGGAGGGTGGCGTCCCCGAGGCGGTCCATCAGCCGGTTGGTGGCCCAGCCCAGCGCGAACCCGATGGCCACGGCCACCACGGCGGACAGGACGAACTCCCCGAGCGCGGCGGGCCAGGAGAAGCTTCCGCTCACCGCGGCCGCGACGGCCACGTGGTACAGGACGATCGCGGTGACGTCGTTGAAGAGCCCTTCGCCCTCCAGGATCGACACCATGCGCCGCGGCAGCCCGAGCGAGCCGGCCACGGCGGTGGCCGCGACCGGGTCGGGCGGGGCGACGAGCGCGCCGAGCGCGACGGCCGCCGCGACGGGCAGCCCGGGGACGACGGCGCCCGCGACGGCGGCCACGGCGGCGGTGGTCACGAAGACCAGGGCCACCGCCAGCAGCAGGATCGGCCGGACGTTGGCCGCGAACTGCCGCCAGGAGGTGCGCTGCGCGGAGGCGTACAGCAGGGGCGGCAGCAGCAGGGGCAGGATGTACTCGGGCGGGATGCCGACATTGGGCACGACCGGCACCAGCGCCAGCACGACCCCGCCGAGAGTCATCAGCACGGGCGCGGGCAGGCCCAGCCGGTCCCCGAGCGGAACGGTGACGACGGCGCCGAGCAACAGCACGAAGAGCAGAGCGAGCTGATCCACTCGTCCACCCTGCCAGGGGGCTGCGCCGCATCCGGGGATTGAGCCCCCTGACCCGTTCCGGGCACTGCCCCGCCCGCCGGGGCCCCTACTGGCTTTCGGCCCGGATGACGTCCAGGGCGTGCTGGAGGTCGGCGGGGTAGGTGCTCTCGAACTCCACCCACTGCCCGTCGGCGGGGTGCTCGAAGCCCAGCCGCACGGCGTGCAGCCACTGCCGCGTGAGCCCCAGCCGCTTCGCGACCGTCGGGTCGGCCCCGTAGGTCAGGTCGCCGACGCACGGGTGCCGGTGCGCCGACATGTGCACGCGGATCTGGTGCGTACGCCCCGTCTCCAGCTTGATGTCCAGCAGCGACGCCGCCCGGAACGCCTCGATCAGGTCGTAGTGCGTGACCGACGGCTTGCCGTCCTGCGTCACCGCCCACTTGTAGTCCGCGCTCGGGTGCCGCCCGATCGGCGCGTCGATGGTGCCGCTCATCGGGTCCGGGTGCCCCTGCACCAGCGCGTGGTACCGCTTGTCCACGACCCGCTCGCGGAACTGGTTCTTCAGCGAGGTGTACGCGCGCTCCGACTTGGCCACGGCCATCAGGCCGGAGGTGCCGACGTCGAGGCGGTGCACGATGCCCTGCCGCTCGGACGCGCCCGAGGTGGAGATCCGGTAGCCGGCCGCGGCCAGGCCTCCGATGACGGTGGTGCCGGTCCAGCCGGGGCTGGGATGGGCGGCGACGCCGACCGGCTTCATGATGACCACGACGTCGTCGTCGTCGTGGATGATCTCCATGCCCGGCACCGGCTCGGCCACCAGCTCGACCGGCCTCGGCGGAGCGGGCATCTCGACCTCCAGCCAGGCCCCGCCGTGCACGCGCTCGGACTTGCCGACGACACTGCCGTCGACCGAGACCTTCCCCTCCGCCGCCAGTTCGGCCGCCTTCGTCCGGGAAAAACCGAACATACGGGCGATCGCGGCGTCGACGCGCTCGCCTTCCAGGCCATCGGGAACGGGCAGGGTGCGGATCTCGGGAATCGTACTCACCCGTCGAGTATGCCGGACTCGGCGCAGGTCCCGTCCCGCGCGCGGCCCCGCCGTCAGTCCTTGTGGACGGTGCCGTCCGGGTCCAGGCCCTTGAACGACAGCAGGACGATCAGGATCCCGCCGCACACGATCGCCGAGTCGGCGAGGTTGAACACGGCGAAATGGGCCGGCGCGATGAAGTCGACGACGGCCCCCCGGAACACGCCCGGCGAGCGGAAGATCCGGTCGGTCAGGTTGCCCAGCGCGCCGCCCAGCAGCAGGCCCAGGGCGATCGCCCACGGCAGGCTGTACAGCTTGCGGGCCAGCCGCACGATCACCACGATCACGGTCGCCGCGATCAGGGTGAAGATGATCGTGAAGGCCCCGCCGAAGCCGAAGGCCGCGCCGGGGTTGCGGATCGCGTCGAGCTTCAGCAGGTTGCCGACGATCTCGATCGGCGGCCGGTGCTCCAGCCGGGACACGACCAGCATCTTGCTGCCGAGGTCGAGCAGGTACGCCAGCACCGCCACGACCAGCAGCGCCGCGATCCGCCGCCGCCGCCCCCGGGGCACGGCGGGCTCCGACTGCGGCTCGGCGTTGTCCCCGACCTCCGGCGTACCGATGATGCGCTCCGCCTCTGCCACGTGAGTCCCTCGAAACTAGCTCGATCCCGACGAGACACGAGAGTACGTCAGTGTGCGTACCCCCTGGCTAGTGCCTTCGTTCCTGCTTCTGCTTGCAGTCCACGCACAGCGTGGCGCGCGGGAAGGCCTGCATGCGGGCCTTGCCGATGGGCTTGCCGCAGTTCTCGCAGAGCCCGTACGTGCCCGCCTCCAGGCGTTCCAGCGCCCGCTCGGTCTGCTCCAGCATCGAGGTGGCGTTCGCCGCGAGGGCCAGCTCGGACTCCCGGGTGATGTTCTTGGTGCCGGTGTCGGCCTGGTCGTCGCCCGCGCCGTCGCCCGAGTCCCGCATCAGGCCCGAGATGGCCATCTCGGAGGCCTCCAGCTCCACGCGCAGCCGCATCACCTCCGAGAGCAGCTCCGTACGGGCCTCCGCGACCTCCTCGGCGGTCCAGGGCTCCTCCCCGGGGCGTACGGCGAGCTCGCCCGGGGTCGCGGCCGCGAGGCCGCCGGCGGTGTCGTCGGCCGTCTTGCGGGCCGTGCCCGCGGTCTTCTTGGCAACCACTTTCCGAGCTCCCGTCTTCCGCGCGGCCGGGGCCGCCCCCTCGGCCACGGCCGCCCCGGCCGCGCCCTTTCCCGTCCCCCGCCCGGCCACACCGGCCGCCTTCCCAGCAGGAGCCTTCCCGACCCCAGCCGCCTGGGCCGGGACCTCCCTCACCACCGCCTGCCCGGCCGGCGCCTCTCTGTCCGGGGCCTGGCCGACCGGCGCCGTCTCGGCCGCCGGCTTGTCGGCCACCGGCTTGTCGGCCACCGGCTTGTCGGCCACCGGCTTGTCGGCTGTCGCCTTGCCGGCCGCGGTCTTCTTCCCCGCAGCCTTCCCGGCCACCGCCTCCCTGGCCGCAGCCTTCCCGGCCGCGGCCTTCTTGGCCACCGGCTTCTCGGCCGTCGTCTTCCCGGCGGCTGTCTTCTTCGCCGCCGCCTCCTCGGCCACCGCCTCCTTGGTCACCGTCTTCTTCGCCGCAGCCTTCCCGGCCACCGCCTCCTTGGCCGCGGCCTTCTTGGCCACCGGCTTCTCGGCAGCCGCCTTCCCAGCCGCTGTCTTCTTCGCCGCCGCCTTCTCGGCCACCTTCCCGGCCGTCGGCTCCTTGGCCGCCGCCTTCTCGGCCGGGACCTTCTTGGCGACCGCCTTCCCGGCCGTGGTCTTCTTCGCCGCGGCCTTCTTGGCCACCGGGTTCTCGGCCGTCGCGCCCTCGGCCGCGGTCCTCTTCGCCGTTGCCTTCCCCGCCGCCGCCTTCCCCGCCGCCGCCTTCTCGGTGGCCGCCTTCTTCGCGGGGGCCTTCTTGGCCGCGGTCTTCTTGGCGGCCGCCTGCTCCGCCGGAGCCCCGGCAGACAGGGACGCGGTCTTCTTCGCCATCGCCTTGCCGACCGGGACCCCGTCGGGCGCCGCCTTCTTCGCCGGCGCGGCCCGTTCGGCGGCAGCCGTGGAGCCTGGCACAGCAGCCACCTCCCGTGTCGCCGTCTTCTTCGCCACCATGGCCGCGGCCCCTTTTCACCGGATGTGGCCTTTTTAGCCAAATCGTGCCGGAACGATAAATCGGCTCCGACCCCACGGCAACGGGGCACGCGTCCATCGAGGTCAACCTGCATCCGTTGTGCCCAGCGGGAGCCCCCGTAATCCGTCCCGCCGACCCCGCGGATCCCCGGCCGCCGCGTCCCGCCGTCCGGGTCACGCCCCGCCCCTCCCTCGACCCGTTGCGCCGCGCCCCGCCGAAAACCGGTCTGCCGACCCGCGCCCCGGCCCGTACACTGGGCGCAGCGAAAGGCATGGATGGGGACGAGTAGCGTCGGACGCAGCCAGGAGCGACCCGGGGACGGTGAGAGCCCGGGGGCGAGCGCGACGTGAAGGATCACCCCGGAGCCGCCGGAAGAAAGCCCGCACGGGATCCCCGTAGGGCCGGTAGAACCGGCTTCGCACCCCAATGAGGGGGCCGCCGGACCCGTCCGGAGGCCAAGGAGGGTGGTACCGCGGGAGCAGCACGCGCTCTCGTCCCTCCGGACGGAAGTGACACACCCGCCGGAGGAAGAGTTCAGCCTCATGACCACACCGCCGCAGTACCGCCCGGTACCCGCCCAGGTCGACCTGCCCGCCCTCGAGCACGCCGTCCTCGACTTCTGGCGCGAGAGCAAGACCTTCGCCAAGACGCTGGAGCAGTCCGAGGGACGCCCCGAGTGGGTCTTCTACGAGGGCCCGCCCACCGCGAACGGCATGCCCGGCGCGCACCACATCGAGGCCCGCGTCTTCAAGGACGTCTTCCCCCGCTTCCGCACGATGCGCGGCTACCACGTGGCCCGCAAGGCCGGCTGGGACTGCCACGGCCTGCCGGTCGAGCTCGCCGTCGAGAAGGAGCTCGGCTTCAACGGCAAGCAGGACATCGAGGCGTACGGCATCGCCGAGTTCAACGCCAAGTGCCGTGAGTCCGTGACCCGCCACACCGACGCGTTCACCGAGCTCACGACCCGTATGGGCTACTGGGTCGACCTGGACGACGCCTACCGGACCATGGACCCCGAGTACGTGGAATCCGTGTGGTGGTCGCTGAAGGAGATCTTCAACAAGGGCCTGCTGGTCCAGGACCACCGCGTCGCCCCCTGGTGCCCGCGCTGCGGCACCGGCCTCTCGGACCACGAGCTGGCGCAGGGCTACGAGACGGTCGTCGACCCCTCCGTCTACGTCCGCTTCCCGCTGACCTCCGGCCCGCTCGCCGGCGAGGCCGCGCTCCTGGTCTGGACGACCACCCCCTGGACCCTGGTGTCCAACACGGCGGTCGCCGCCCACCCCGACGTCACGTACGTCGTCGCCACGAACGGCGAAGAGAAGCTGGTGGTCGCCGAGCCGCTGCTGGAGAAGGCCCTCGGCGAGGGCTGGGAGGCCACCGGTCAGACCTTCACCGGCAAGGAGATGGAGCGCTGGACCTACCAGCGCCCCTTCGACCTCGTCGAGTTCCCGGCCGAGGCCCACTACGTCGTGAACGCCGAGTACGTCACGACCGAGGACGGCACCGGTCTGGTCCACCAGTCCCCCGCCTTCGGCGCCGACGACCTCGCGGTCTGCCGCGCGTACGGCCTGCCGGTCGTGAACCCGGTCCGCCCCGACGGCACCTTCGAGGAGGAGGTCCCGCTCGTCGGCGGCGTCTTCTTCAAGAAGGCCGACGAGAAGCTGACCGCCGACCTCGACGCGCGCGGCCTGCTCTTCAAGCACATCGCCTACGAGCACAGCTACCCGCACTGCTGGCGCTGCCACACGGCCCTGCTCTACTACGCGCAGCCGTCCTGGTACGTCCGCACCACCGCCATCAAGGACGCGATGCTGCGGGAGAACGAGAAGACGAACTGGTTCCCCGAGTCGGTCAAGCAGGGCCGCTTCGGCGACTGGCTGAACAACAACATCGACTGGGCGCTCTCCCGCAACCGCTACTGGGGCACCCCGCTGCCGATCTGGCGCTGCGAGGAGAACCACCTCACCTGCGTCGGCTCGCGCGCGGAGCTGAGCGAGCTGTCCGGGCAGGACCACTCCGCCCTGGACCCGCACCGCCCGTACATCGACGACGTGACCTTCACGTGCACCGCCGAGGGCTGCTCCCTGACCGCCGTCCGCGTGCCGGAGGTCATCGACGCCTGGTACGACTCGGGCTCGATGCCGTTCGCGCAGTGGGGCTACCCGTACAAGAACAAGGAGATCTTCGAGAAGCGCTACCCGGCGCAGTTCATCTCGGAGGCGATCGACCAGACCCGCGGGTGGTTCTACACCCTGATGGCGGTCGGCACGCTGGTCTTCGACAAGTCCGCGTACGAGAACGTGGTCTGCCTGGGCCACATCCTCGCCGAGGACGGCCGCAAGATGTCCAAGCACCTGGGCAACATCCTCCAGCCGATCCCGCTCATGGACCAGCACGGCGCGGACGCGGTGCGCTGGTTCATGGCGGCCGGCGGCTCCCCGTGGGCGGCGCGCCGCGTGGGCCACGGCACCATCCAGGAGGTCGTCCGCAAGACGCTCCTCACGTACTGGAACACCGTCGCCTTCCAGGCCCTGTACGCCCGCACGTCCGAGTGGGCCCCCTCGGCGGCCGACCCGGCGCCGGCGGACCGCACGGTGCTGGACCGCTGGCTGCTGTCCGAGCTCAACTCGCTCGTCGCCGAGGTCACCGAGGCGATGGAGGCGTACGACACCCAGCGCGCCGGCAAGCTGCTGTCCGCGTTCGTGGACGACCTGTCCAACTGGTACGTGCGCCGCTCGCGCCGCCGGTTCTGGCAGGGCGACAAGGCGGCCCTGCGCACGCTGCACGAGGTCGTCGAGACGGTCACCCGCCTGATGGCCCCGCTGACCCCCTTCATCACGGAGCGGGTCTGGCAGGACATGGTCGTCCCCGTCTCGCCGGACGCTCCGGAGTCGGTGCACCTGTCCACCTGGCCGACGGCGGACACGGCGGCGATCGACCCGGCGCTGTCGCAGCAGATGCTGCTGGTCCGCCGCCTGGTGGAGCTGGGCCGTGCGACGCGCGCCGAGTCGGGTGTCAAGACCCGCCAGCCGCTGTCGCGCGCGCTGGTGGGCGCGGCCGGCTTCGACGCGCTGTCGCCGGAGCTCCAGGCGCAGATCACGGAGGAGCTGAACGTCTCCTCCCTGGCCTCCCTCTCCGAGGTGGGCGGCTCGCTGGTGGACACGACGGCGAAGGCGAACTTCCGGGCGCTGGGCAAGCGGTTCGGCAAGGGCGTGCAGGACGTGGCGAAGGCGGTGGCCGCGGCCGACGCCGCCGCCCTGTCCCTCTCCCTGCGCTCCGGCTCGGCGGTCGTGACTGTGAACGGTGAGGAGGTGACCCTCACCCCGGAGGAGGTCATCATCACCGAAACCCCGCGCGAGGGCTGGTCGGTGGCCTCGGACTCCGGTGCGACGGTCGCGCTCGACCTGGAGATCACCCCGGAGCTGCGGCTGGCGGGCCTGGCCCGTGACGCGATCCGCCTGATCCAGGAGGCCCGCAAGAACTCCGGCCTGGACGTCGCGGACCGCATCGCCCTGCGCTGGTCGTCCACGTCGCCGGAGGTCGTCACGGCCCTCACGGACCACGCGGCCCTGATCGCGGACGAGGTCCTGGCGACGGACTTCGCCTCCGGCGAGGCCGACGCGTCGTACGGCTCCGCCTTCGAGGACGAGTCCCTCGCCCTGACGTTCCGCCTCCGCAAGGCGTAGCCCTCGGCCCACCGAAGCGGCGCCCTCCCCGTGCGGGGGGGGCGCCGCTTTCGTGCTTTCTCCCCGCCCCGCCCTTCCTCCGTTCCCGCCTCAATCGCCGGTGCGGCTGGAAAGAACCCGGGGCGCCGCCCCGGGCCCTGTACGTGCGCTCAAACGCCGCGCGGGCTGGATTGCCCGCAGGGCAAATCCAGCCCCGCCGGCGTTTGAGGCGCGGGGTCTGGGGCGGAGCCCCAGGGAACGGGCGAAGGGCGGGTGGGGGACCTCACCCCGCGCAGCGGACCTCCGGCCCCGGGGACGGGAAACGGGCCGGGCCCGGGTCCCCCTCAGGGGAACCGGGCCCGGCCCGTAGAGACTGCCGACGGCTACGTCAGTTGTCGTCCTCGTCGATCAGGAAGCCCCGCATCGGCGACGGCGCCTGCTGCATCGGCTGCGGAGCGGCCGGCCGCACCGGAGCCATCGGCTGCGTCATCGCCGGGGACATCTGCTGCTGCCCGCCGTAGGACGGAGCACCGCTCATCGGGGAGGGGCCGCCCATCGGCGAGGGGCCGCCCATCGGGGACGGTCCGCCCATGCCCATCGCGCCGGCCGGAGCCATCGACGGGGACGGCGACGGCGGCAGGGCCGGGCCGGCCGGGGTGCGCGGCGGGGCCAGGGAGTCGTCGGCCTGGGTCTCCAGCTGGCGCAGCTGCGACTCCAGGTAGGACTTCAGACGCGTACGGTACTCGCGCTCGAAGCCCCGCAGGTCCTCGACCTTGCGCTCCAGCGTGGCGCGGGCGGACTCCAGGGAGCCCATCGCGACGCGGTGCTTCTCCTGCGCGTCCCGCTCCAGCGCGTCGGCCTTGGCGCGGGCGTCCCGCTCCAGGCCCTCGGCGCGCGAACGGGCCTCGCCGACGATCTTGTTGGCCTCGGAGCGGGCCTCCGCGATCGCCTGGTCGGCGGTCTGCTGGGCGAGCGACAGGACGCGGGCGGCGCTGTCGCCACCGGGGCCCTGCTGCGGGAGCTGCGGCTGCTGCATGGGCTGCATCTGCTGGCCCATCGGCTGCATCTGCTGACCCATGGGCTGCATCTGCTGCCCCATGGGCTGGCCGAGCTGGTTCTGGCCGCCCATGGACTGCTGCTGCATCTGCTGCTGCATCTGCTGCTGGCCCATCTGCTGCTGCGGCGCCATGGGGTGCTGGCCACCCATGGACTGCTGCTGCATGGGGCCGCCCATCGGGCCCGGACCCTGCGGTCCGTGTCCGCCGGGGCCCGGGGGCAGCTGGGGCTGGCCGCCCGGCAGCTGCGGCGGGCCCATCTGCGGCTGCTGCTGCTGCGGCGGGCCGGATATGGCCGCCGGCACGGGGGCGCCCGGGCCTCGCTGGTCCTGGGGTTCCGGCTTGCGCATGTTGGCCTGCTGCTGGCTCTGCGCGGCGGCACGCGTGGCGGCGGCCAGCTTCGCGCGCAGGTCCTCGTTCTCGCGCAGCAGGCGCGTCAGCTCGGCTTCGACCTCGTCGAGGAAGGCATCGACCTCGTCCTCGTCATAGCCTTCTCGCAGGCGGACGGTCGTGAACTGCTTGTTCCGCACGTCCTCGGGAGTCAGCGGCATGTCTTCTTCACCTCTACGTAGTCGTCGGCAGTCGGCAGGACCGTATCGGGACTGTCCCCGCAGGCGCGGGGGAGCTCATCGTTCACACGCTTCTCGCAGCGGTGCTCACGAAGCTGATGAGGATGTAAACGATGATCATCAGAACGAAGAAGGACAGGTCGAGCGCCACGCCCCCGAGACGCAACGGCGGGATGAACCGCCGAAGGAGTTTGAGCGGTGGATCGGTGACAGTGTAGGTGGCCTCCAGAACGACCACCATCGCCTTGCCGGGTGTCCATGAACGTGCGAACTGGAACACATAGTCCATGACCAGTCGGAAGATCAGCACGATGAGGAAGCACATCAGCGCGATGTAGACCACCTGCAGTGCGATGCCCATCCCGCGCTTCCCTCTCCCCTGCTCCCGCTCTGTTCCCGGTCCCGTATCTGACGGATCGGTCTAGCTTTGGTTGAAGAACCCGCCCTCCGCGATGCGGGCCTTGTCCTCCGCCGTGACATCGACGTTAGCAGGCGACAGCAGGAACACCTTCTGTGTCACGCGTTCAATGCTGCCGTGCAGACCGAAGACGAGACCGGCCGCGAAGTCGACCAGACGCTTCGCATCGGTGTCGTCCATCTCCGTGAGATTCATGATCACCGGAGTGCCCTCACGGAAGTGTTCCCCGATGGTACGGGCCTCGTTGTAGGTCCGGGGGTGCAGCGTCGTGATGCGGTACGGCTCCCGCTCGGAGACGACCTTGGGCATGATCACGGGGGCGTTCTTCTCCAGGTTGGTGCGGTCAGGTGTGATGGATGCCACGGGGGCAATTCGCGCGGGACGTCCGTTTTCTGACGGAATTGGGAGGGGTTCGCGCGGCGCCGGCGGCTGCACCGCTCGTACCGGTTCGTCCGTTACGGGCGATTGGTGCACGGGCTGCTGCCGCCGCTCCCGCTCCCGGGGGCGCTCGGGCTCCGGCTCCGGCTCGAATTCGTCATCGGGGTCGTACCCCGGGTTGTCGTACCGGTCGTCCTCCACGAGGCCGAGGTAGACCGCCATCTTGCGCATCGCGCCGGCCATTCTCCGAGTCCTCCGCTCTGTGGTGGATCGCCCTGTCGCAGGTGTCGCCGTGTCACCAAAGTCACCAACTGCCCGCGATCCACGTGGTCTGTCCGCTCATCTGCGGAAATGACCATATTTTCTGCTGTGGTCCGACTTTCTTGGCGACGTTACCCGAGCCGGGGTCTCGCGCCGAGTACCGCAGTGCCGACGCGTACATGTGTCGCACCCGCCAGCACGGCCTGTTCCAGGTCGGCGCTCATCCCAGCCGACACCATCGTGGCAGCCGGATGGTCCGCGCGCAGGCCTGATGACAATTCCATCATCCGCTCGAAGGCCGCCTGTTCGCGCCCCGCGTAGCGACCGGCGAGGGGGGCGACGGTCATGAGACCGTCGATCCGCAGCCCCGGTGCGGCCGCGACGAGGTCCGCCAACTCGGCCAGCTGCTCGGGTGCGGCACCGCCCCGGGCCCCGCGCTCCCCCGACTCGGCGTCGAGGGCGATCTGCACGAGGCAGCCGATCTCCCGCCCGTGCGCCACCGCGGCCGCCGAGAGGGCGGTGACGAGCTTCGGCCGGTCGACCGACTGCACCACGTGCGCGTATCCGGCCACGGAACGGACCTTGTTCGTCTGCAACTGGCCCACGAAGTGCCAGTTCAATGACAGATCCGCGCAGGCCGCCGCCTTGGGGGCGGCATCCTGGTCCCGGTTTTCCGCCACATGACGGACCCCCAGGTCCGCCAGCAGTCGTACGTCGGTCGCGGGGTAGGTCTTGGTGACCACGATGAGGGTCACCTCCTCCCGCTTCCGGCCCGCCGCCGCACAGGCGGACGCGATCCGCTCCTCCACCCGCGCGAGGTTCTCCGCGAGCTCGGACTTACGATCCGTCATCAGTCAGTCCAACCAGACATATCCGGCAAGCCGCCCGGTCACCCGGTCGCGGCGGTACGAGAAGTGGTCCCGCGACTCCAGTGTGCAGACCGGGGAACGGTGGCCTTGCGGCACCCCCGCCTCCGCGAGCTGGGCGTGCACCCCGGCGACCACGTCCACGGCCGGCGTCCCCCAGCTGGTCTCGGCCCACGCGGCCGGCACCACCTCGGCGACCGCCTCCCGCATCTCGGCCGGCACCTCGTAGCAGCGCCCGCAGACGGCGGGTCCGGTACGGGCGACGATCCGCGCGGGGTCGGCGCCGAGGGCGGCCATCGCCTCGACGGCGGCGGGCACCACCCCGGCGACCAGCCCGGGCCGCCCGGCGTGGGCGGCCGCGGCGACCCCGGCCACGGGGTCGGCCAGCAGCACGGGGGTGCAGTCGGCGGTGAGCACGGCGAGGGCGAGCCCCCGGCGGGCGGTCACCACCGCGTCCACCGACGGGATGTCGGCGGCGGCGCCCCAGGGGCCGTCGACCACGGCCACGTCCCGTCCGTGCACCTGGTTCATCCAGACCACCAGGTCCGGGTCGATGCCCAGCTCCTTCGCGGCGGCCGCCCGGTTCGCGCGAACGGCGGCCGGGTCGTCGCCGACCGCGCCGCCGAGATTGAGCTCCTCGTACGGAACGGCGCTCACCCCGCCCCACCGGTCGGTGAAGGCGAAGTGGGCGCCGCTCTCGTGATGCTGCTCCAGCGTCACTTCAAGAAGTCCGGAACGTCCAGCTCTTCGGCCGGGCTGTCCTGGTAGGGCCGGGCCGTGGGGACCTGCGGCGGGGCGGGCGCCGGCTCGACCGGGATCTCGACCGGGGCCGGGGGCTCCTCGCGCGGGGTCACGGTGCCGAGTCCGCCGAAGGCCGGGCGGACCGGCTCGGGCGCGCGGACCGGCGCGGGGGCCGGCTCCTCGCGCTTGGTGGACGCCGCGCCGATCACGTTGTCCCGGCGGGCCGGGGGCTGGCCGCCGTCGAAGCCGGCCGCGATGACCGTGACGCGGACCTCGTCGCCGAGGGCGTCGTCGATGACGGCGCCGAAGATGATGTTCGCCTCGGGGTGCGCGGCCTCGCTCACCAGCTGCGCGGCCTCGTTGATCTCGAAGAGACCGAGGTCCGAGCCGCCGGAGATGGAGAGCAGCACGCCGCGGGCGCCGTCGATGGACGCCTCCAGCAGCGGCGAGGAGATCGCCATCTCGGCCGCGGCCACGGCGCGGTCGTCGCCGCGGGCGGAGCCGATGCCCATCAGGGCCGAGCCGGCCTCGGACATCACGGACTTGACGTCGGCGAAGTCGAGGTTGATCAGACCCGGGGTGGTGATCAGGTCGGTGATGCCCTGGACGCCGCTGAGCAGGACCTGGTCGGCCGACTTGAAGGCGTCGAGCACCGACACCTGGCGGTCCGAGATGGACAGCAGGCGGTCGTTGGGGATGACGATGAGGGTGTCGACCTCTTCGCGGAGCTCGGCGATGCCGTCCTCCGCCTGGTTCGCGCGGCGCCGGCCCTCGAAGGTGAACGGGCGGGTGACCACACCGATCGTCAGGGCGCCCAGCGAGCGCGCGATGTTGGCGACGACGGGCGCGCCGCCCGTGCCGGTGCCGCCGCCCTCGCCGGCGGTCACGAAGACCATGTCGGCCCCCTTGAGGACCTCCTCGATCTCCTCGCGGTGGTCCTCTGCCGCCTTGCGGCCGACGGCCGGGTTGGCTCCGGCGCCGAGGCCCCGGGTGAGTTCGCGGCCGACGTCGAGCTTGACGTCGGCGTCGCTCATCAACAGCGCCTGGGCGTCGGTGTTGATGGCGATGAACTCGACGCCCTTGAGACCGACCTCGATCATTCGGTTGATGGCATTGACACCACCGCCGCCGACACCGATGACCTTGATGACTGCGAGGTAGTTCTGCGGTGCTGCCACGTCGAAGGCCTCTCGCCTCGAGTTACGTGTCGCCGCCTCGCGGGCCTGCGGTGCGACGACTGATGCCGAAATGTGGGACGGTCCGTACGCGCCGACCCGAACCCTAACCCTGAAGTTTAGGGTTATGGATGTGCCTGTTCCTTGGACTCTTCCGAACAGGACACTAAGTCGACAAGTAGCGCGTGTTCAACGAACACGCCGAACCTCCCGTTTTTCTTTTCACCCTATGTGATCACCCGTATCGGTGGCCAACCAGGGTGCGTCGGGCCTCGACCCGACGTCAACTCCCGGACACCGCGGGGGCGGTGGGGACGCTCACGTCGAAGTGGTCGGCCTTGGGCGCGGCCTTCAGCAGGGCGGTCAGCGCCCGGCCTTTGGCCTCACCCAGGTCGCCGCTCCCCCACACCACGGAGCGGCCCTTCGTCAGTTCCAGTACGACCGAGTCGAACGACCGTACCTTGACCTGCAACGTCTCCTTCGCGACTGCGTCGGGAAGGCCCCCCGCGATGCCCACCGCCTCCCGCAGCAACCGCTCCTCGTCGAAGCGGCGGGCGCTCGGCGAGCGTTCCGCGGCCATTTCGAGGAGCGGAACGCCGGCGGGTGCTTTCGCAACGGTGTCGAACCGCACACCCTTCGCGTCCACTTCGACGAAGTCCGCGCCCTTTTTGATGAGCAGCACCGGTTTGCGCTCCGTCACCTTCAGCCCGATCCCGTGCGGCCAGGCCCGCACCACATCGACCGAATCGATGCGGGACAGCCGGCCGCGCACCCGGCTCGCGATCTCGTCGGTGTCGACGCTCACCAGGGGCGCGCCGACGGGCACGGCCGCGGCGGAGAGGACCTGTTCGGCGGTGAGCACCTCGGTGCCGGAGGCCGTGACCTTCTCGACGCGCAGCCAGGAGGATCCGTAGAGGGCCCAGGTGACGCCCCCGGCGAGGAGCGCCACGGCGGCGAGGGTCACCAGCAGGCGGACCCGGCGCGGTCTCCCGCCGCCGGACCCGCGCGGGCCGGTGCCCTTGGGCGACTTGGGCGGCCGGGGCGGTTTGGGCACGCCCGCACCCTTTCCGCCCCCGCCCGCCCGGCCGGACGCCCCGCGTCGTGCCGTCGTCGCTCCGGCCACTCCTGTGCCTCCTGGGTCGGCGGTTACCCGCGTGCGGCCGCGATCGCCTCGTGGACGAGGCCGACGAGGAGCTCGTCGGCGTCCCGGCGGCCGAACTCGGCGGCGGCGCGGGACATCTCGTACAGGCGGTGCGGATCGGACAGCACCGGCAGGACCTGGCCGAGCACCCAGTCGGGCGTCAGTTCCGCGTCGTCGACGAGGAGGCCGCCGCCGGCCTTGACCACCGGCTGGGCGTTGAGCCGCTGTTCGCCGTTGCCGACGGGCAGCGGTACGTAGGCGGCCGGCAGTCCGACGGCGGCGAGTTCGGCGACGGTCATCGCGCCCGCGCGGCACAGCATCATGTCGGCGGCGGCGTACGCGAGGTCCATCCGGTCCACGTACGGTACCGGGACATAGGGCGGCATCCCGGGCATGTTGTCGACACGCGGCAGTTCGTTCTTCGGGCCGACCGCGTGCAGGATCTGGATCCCGGAGCGCTGGAGCGTCGGCGCGACCTGCTGGATGGTCTCGTTGAGCCGGCGCGCGCCCTGGGAGCCGCCCGAGACCAGCAGCGTGGGCAGGTTGGGGTCGAGGCCGAAGGCGGCCCGCGCCTCGGGGCGGACGGCGGCGCGGTCGAGGGTGGAGATGGAGCGGCGCAGCGGGATGCCCACGTAGCGGGCGCCGCGGAGCTTGCTGTCGGGGGTGGAGACGGCGACGGCGTGGGCGTAGCGGGAGCCGATCTTGTTGGCCAGTCCGGGCCGGGCGTTGGCCTCGTGGACGATGATCGGCACCCCGAGCCGCTTGGCGGCGAGGTAGCCGGGCAGGGCCACGTAGCCACCGAAGCCGACGACCACGTCGGCCTTGGTGCGGACCAGGATCTCCTCGGCGGCCTTGATGGTGCCGCGCAGCCGTCCGGGGACGGTGATCAGCTCCGGGGTGGGTTTGCGGGGCAGCGGTACGGCGGGGATCAGGCCCAGCTCGTAGCCGCGTTCGGGCACGAGGCGGGTCTCGAGGCCGCGCTCCGTACCGAGGGCGGTGATGCCCACGGTCGGGTCCTGCCTGCGCAGGGCGTCCGCGAGGGCCAGCGCCGGCTCGATGTGGCCGGCGGTCCCCCCACCGGCGAGTACGACATGCACCGAAATTCACCGCTCTCCGGACGGACGCCTCTTGACGCGCCGTCTCATCGACTTCCATATCGGCCCGCTCCGCCGCCAGCCGGCTCCCGGCTGTCGCATCGCGAGCGCCGCGCGCGCCGCCGGCTCCTCCCGCGCGAACGCGATGAGCAGGCCGACCGCGAACATGGTCGGCAGCAGGGCGGACCCCCCGTAGGAGAACAGCGGGAGGGGCACCCCTGCGATCGGCAGCAGACCGAGCACCGCACCGATGTTGATCACGGCCTGGGCCGTGATCCAGGTGGTCACGCCTCCCGCGGCATACCGTACGAAGGAGTCCTCCGTGCGTCCGGCCACGCGGATACCCGCATAGCCTAGGGCCGCGAACAGGGCGAGCACCGACAGCGTCCCCGCCAGGCCCAGTTCCTCACCGGTGATGGCAAAGATGAAGTCGGTATGGGCTTCGGGCAGTTGCCCCCATTTTTCCACACTCGCCCCGAGACCGGAACCGAACCATCCGCCGGATGCGAGGGCGTAGATCCCGTGGACGCCCTGCCAGCAGAGGTCGTTCTTGCCCGGGTCCGTGGCCCCGAGGCAGGCGAGCCGGTCCATGCGGTGCGGGCTGGTCCTGATGAGCAGTGCGACGATCACACCCGCGAAGAGGAGCACGCACGCGAACATCCGCGTCGGCGCCCCGGCGAGCCACAACAGGCCGAACAGGACGGCTCCGAGGATCATCGCGGTGCCCATGTCCCCGCCGAGCATGATCAGCCCGAGCAGCAGGAAGGCGACCGGGACCAGCGGCACCAGCAGGTGCTTCCACTGGGTCAGCAGGCCCTTGTCCCCCTTGCGGGCCAGCAGGTCGGCGCCCCACAGGATCAGCGCCAGCTTGCCGAACTCGCTGGGCTGGAGCATGAACGGGCCGCCCAGGGAGATCCAGTTCTGGTTGCCGTTGATGGAGACCCCTATCCCGGGGACCTGGACCAGGACCATCAGGAACAGGGTGCCCGCGAGCACCGGGTAGGACAGGGCGCGGTGCAGTTTGACCGGCATGCGGGAGGCGGCGAACAGCAGGACGCCGCCGATGGCGGCGGCCAGGAACTGCTTCTTGAAGAAGTAGGCGTCCCCCAGGCCCAGCTGGAGGGCCTTGATCATGGACGCCGAGTAGACCATCACCAGGCCGAGCACGGTGATGAGCAAGGAGCTGCCGAAAATCAGGTAATACGCCGTGAGCGGGCGGTCCCAGGCCTTCGTCAACTGCCGCCGCGTACGCCTGAGCCGCTCCAGCGGCCCGCGCCGGGCGGGCCGCCCGGAACCGGCGGCGGGACGTTTGCGGCCCTGCGCCTTGACGGCGGAGGGCCGCCGTCCCGGCAGCATCTGTTTGGCCGGCATCTGTGATCTTCCCCTCCACTCGTACGGGGCGAGCAGCCGGCCGGAGGGAACCTGGGGGGCGCCCTCGGCTAGGCCGTGTCCGTGGCGCTCCCGGAGGCGAGTTCGCGCACCGCGTCGGCGAACGCGTCGCCCCGCTTGTTGTAGTTCGCGAACATGTCCATCGAGGCGCACGCGGGCGCCAGGAGGACGGTGTCTCCGGGTTCCGCGAGCCGGGCCGCTTCCCGGACCGCTGCGAGCATCGCCCCAGTGTCGGTCCGTTCGAGGTCGGTCACCGGGACCTCGGGCGCGTGTCGCGCCAGTGCCTCGGCGATCAGCGCCCGGTCGGCGCCCATCAGCACGACGCCGCGCAGCCGCTTCGCGGACTTCTGCACGAGCTCGTCGAAGGTGGCGCCCTTGGCGAGGCCGCCGGCGATCCAGACGACCGGCTCGAAGGCCGCCAGGGAGGCTTCGGCCGCGTGGGTGTTGGTGGCCTTGGAGTCGTCGACGTAGCGGACCCCGTCGACCTCGTCCACGTACGCCACGCGGTGCGCGTCGGGGCGGAAGTCGCGCAGGCCGTCGCGGACGGCGCGCGGCTCGACGCCGAAGGCGCGGGCCAGGGCGGCCGCGGCGAGGGCGTTGGCGATGTTGTGCGGGGCGGGCGGGTTGACGTCGTCGACGTGCGCCAGCTCCTGCGCGTTCTTCTGCCGGTTCTGCACGAACGCCCGGTCGACGAGGATCCCGTCGACCACGCCGAGCATGGAGGGGCCGGGGGCGCCGAGGGTGAAGCCGATGGCGCGGCAGCCCTCCTCGACGTCGGCCTCCTCGACCAGCCGCTCGGTGGCCGGGTCGGCGACGTTGTAGACGCAGGCGACGGTGTTGCCCTCGTAGATGCGGCCCTTGTCGGCGGCGTACGCCTCCATGGAGCCGTGCCAGTCGAGGTGGTCCGGGGCCAGGTTGAGGACGGCCGCCGAGTGGGCGCGTACGGAGGGCGCCCAGTGGAGCTGGTAGCTGGAGAGCTCCACGGCGAGGACGTCGTACTGCTCCTCGCCGGTCACCACGTCGATGATGGGGGTGCCGATGTTGCCGACGGCGGCGGTCTTCAGACCGGCCGCCCGCAGGATCGAGGCCAGCATCTGGGTGGTGGTGGTCTTGCCGTTGGTGCCGGTGATCGCCAGCCAGGGGGCGGCGTTCTCGCCGCGCAGCTGCCAGGCGATCTCGACGTCGCCGACGACGTCCACGCCCGCCGCGGCGGCGGCCGCGAACAGCGGGCTGTCGGGCTTCCAGCCGGGCGAGGTGACGACGAGGTCGGTGCCCTCGGGCAGGGTCTCGGCGTCGCCGAGGCGCACGGTGACGCCCTTGGCCTCCGCCTCCAGCTCCGCGGCCCGGGCCCGGTGGCCCTCGCTGTCGCCGCCGTCGACCACGGTCACGAGCGCGCCGAGGCCGGCCAGGGCGCGGGCGGCGCTGATGCCGCTCACGCCGAGGCCGGCGACGGTGATGTTCCGGTCCTGCCAGGGGGTCACTTGTCCGCTGCCCATCCCGCGTAGAAGAGGCCGAGACCCACGATCACGCACATGCCCTGGATGATCCAGAAGCGGACCACGACAAGGACTTCTGACCAGCCCTTGAGTTCGAAGTGGTGCTGGAGCGGGGCCATTCGGAAGACTCGCTTGCCGGTCAGCTTGAAGGAGCCGACCTGGATGACGACCGACATCGTGATGAGCACGAAGAGGCCGCCGAGGAGGGCCATCAGGAACTCCGTGCGGGAGCAGATGGCCAGACCCGCGAGCGCGCCGCCGAGCGCGAGCGAGCCGGT
Source organism: Streptomyces katrae (assembly GCF_002028425.1). Lineage (GTDB taxonomy): Bacteria > Actinomycetota > Actinomycetes > Streptomycetales > Streptomycetaceae > Streptomyces > Streptomyces katrae_A. Next base: position 2,213,317 of record NZ_CP020042.1, read on the forward strand.
GTCGCCCATGAAGATCTTGGCGGGCGAGGTGTTCCACCACAGGAAGCCGAAGCAGGCTCCCATGAGGGCGGAGGCGACGACCGCGAGGTCCAGCGGGTCGCGGACCTCGAAGCAGGCGTTGGGGTTCGTCAGGGTCACCGCGTTGGCGCAGGACTCCTGGTGCTGCCAGACGCCGATGAAGGTGTAGGCGCCGAAGACCATCACGGCGGCGCCGGTGGCCAGGCCGTCCAGACCGTCCGTCAGGTTCACGCCGTTGGACATGGCCAGGATCATGAAGAGGGCCCAGACCACGAACAGCACGGGGCCGATGGCCCAGCCGAAGTCCGTGACGAACGAGAGCTTCGTCGAGGCCGGGGTGAGCCCGCGCGAGTCCTTGAACTGGAGCGCGAGCACGGCGAAGGCGATGCCGACGATCAGCTGGCCGGCCATCTTGGCCTTGGCCCGCAGACCGAGCGAACGCCGCTTGACGATCTTGATGTAGTCGTCGAGGTAGCCGACCAGGCCCATGCCGGCCATCAGGAACAGCACCAGCAGGCCCGAGAAGGAGGGCTCCTCGCCGGTGATGACCTTCGTCAGGGCGTACGCGATGAGGGTGGCCAGGATGAAGGAGATACCGCCCATGGTGGGCGTGCCCTTCTTGCCGGCGTGGCCGCGGGGGCCGTCGTCGCGGATGAACTGGCCGTAGCCCTTGCGGGCCAGCAGCTTGATCAGCAGCGGGGTGCCGATGACGGTGAGGAACATGCCGATGACACCGGCGAACAGGATCTGCCTCATCGGCCGGCGACCTCACCCTCGAGCAGCGCCAGCGCCACCCGTTCCAGACCGGCCGACCTGGAAGCCTTCACCAGCACGACGTCCCCCGGGCGCAGTTCACTGCGCAACAGGTCGACCGCCGCCTGCGCGTCGGACACGAGCACCGACTCCTCACCCCACGAACCCTCGTTATATGCGCCCAGCTGCAGCCAGGACGCTTCCCTGCCCCCGACTGCCACCAGCCTGCTCACGTTGAGCCGGACGGCGAGCCGCCCCACCGCGTCGTGCTCGGCCAGCGACGCGTCCCCGAGCTCGGCCATGGGACCGAGCACCGCCCACGTACGTCCCCCGCCCTCCTTGCCGGCGCCGCCCATCGCGGCCAGTGCGCGCAGGGCGGCCCGCATGGATTCGGGGTTCGCGTTGTAGGCGTCGTTGACGATCGTGACGCCGTCCGCCCGCTCGGTGACCTCCATGCGCCACCGGGACAGGGTGCCCGCCCCGGAGAGCGCGGTGGCGATCTCCTCGGCTGACATGCCCAGGACATGGGCGACGGCGGCCGCGGCGAGCGCGTTCGACACGTGGTGCTCACCGTACAGGCGCAAGGTCACATCACTGCACCCGGTGGGTGTGTGGAGTGTGAAGGAGGGCTGTCCCGCGGGCGTCATCCGCACCTCGGTCGCGCGTACGTCCGCGTCCTCGGCCTCGCCGAAGAGGACCGTACGGGCCTTGGTCCGGGCGGACATCGCGCGCACCAGCAGGTCGTCGGCGTTGAGGACGGCGACCCCGCCCTCGGCCTCGCCGGGCAGGGCCTCGACCAGCTCGCCCTTGGCCCGGGCGATGGCCTCGCGGCCGCCGAACTCGCCGATGTGGGCGGTGCCGACGTTCAGCACCAGGCCGATGCGCGGGGGGGTGAGGCCGGTGAGGTAGGCGATGTGCCCGATGCCGCGGGCGCCCATCTCCAGGACCAGGTGCCGGGTTTCTGCGGTGGCCTTCAGGGCCGTGAGCGGCAGGCCGATCTCGTTGTTGAGGGAGCCGGGCGTCCACACGGTGGGCGCGTGGTGCTGGAGCACCTGGGCGATCAGGTCCTTGGTGGAGGTCTTGCCGGCCGAGCCGGTCAGGGCGACCACGTCGGTGCCGAGCCGTCCGACGACGGCGCGGGCGAGGGCGCCGAGCGCCTTCTCCACGTCGTCGACCACGATCGCGGGGACGCCGACCGGCCGGGCGGCCAGGACGGCGACGGCACCGGCGGCGACCGCGCGCTCGGCGTAGTCGTGGCCGTCGACGTGCTCGCCGGCGAAGGCGGCGAAGAGGCTGCCGGGCTCCACCTGGCGGGAGTCGATGACGACCGGGCCGCCGACCGTCGCGGAGGGATCCGGTATGTCGTGGGGCCGCCCGCCGGTGATGTCGGCGATCTCGGCGAGGGAGAGGGCGATCACTGGTTCACCTCGGCCTGTCGGGCGCGGAGCTGCTGGTTCTCGATGGCCGCGCGGAGCACGGCGCGGTCGTCGAAGGGGCGTACGACGCCCGCCGTGTCCTGGCCCTGCTCGTGGCCCTTGCCCGCCACGAGGACGGTGTCCCCGGCCTCGGCGCGCGCGACGGCGGCGGCGATGGCCGCGGCCCGGTCGGCGTCGACCAGGACGGTGCCCCGCTCCTCGGCGGGGACGGAGACCGCGCCCTCGAACATCGCGGCGAGGATCTTCAACGGGTCCTCGGAGCGCGGGTTGTCGGAGGTCAGGACGGCGGTGTCGGCGTACCGGGCCGCCGCGGCGCCCATCGGGCCGCGCTTGGTGGTGTCACGGTCGCCGCCGCAGCCGAGCACGATGTGCAGCTTGCCGGTGGTCACCTCGCGCAGGGCGCGCAGCACCGACTCCACGGCGTCGGTCTTGTGCGCGTAGTCGACGACGGCCAGGTACGGCTGTCCCGCGTCGACCCGCTCCAGCCGGCCGGGTACGCCCGGGACGGCGGCGACGCCGTCGGCGGCGGTCTGCGGGTCGAGCCCGGCGGCGGCCAGGGTGACGACGGCGGCGACGGTGTTGGCGACGTTGAACGGGCCGGGCAGCGGGGCCTTGGCCCGTACGCGCTGTCCTTCCGGCCCGACGAGGGTCAGGGTGGAGTCCATGTGGCCGCTGACCACGTCCTCGGCGCGCCAGTCGGCGGCCGGGTCGCCGGCGGCGGAGAAGGTGACGACCGGGATCGGCGCCTCCTTGGCGAGGCGGCGGCCGTACTCGTCGTCGATGTTGACCACGCCCAGGCGGGCGCGGCGCTCGGTGAAGAGCTGCGCCTTGGCCTGGAAGTAGTCCTCCATGTCGGAGTGGAACTCCATGTGCTCCGGGCTGAGGTTGTTGAAGACGGCGACGTCGAAGACGCAGCCGTCGACCCGGCCCAGCACCAGGGCGTGGCTGGAGACCTCCATGGCGACGGCCTCGACGCCGCGTTCGCGCATGACGGCGAACAGGGCCTGGAGGTCGGTGGCCTCGGGGGTGGTGCGCTCGGACTTGATGCGCTCGTCGCCGATGCGCATCTCCACGGTGCCCACCAGCCCGGTGGCCCTGCCCGCCGCGCGGAGCCCGCCCTCGACGAGGTAGGCGGTGGTGGTCTTGCCGGAGGTGCCGGTGATGCCGAGCTGGAGCAGGGCTTCGCCGGGGCGGCCGTAGATCTCGGCGGCGAGCTCGCCCATGCGGCCGCGCGGGTCCTCGACGGCCAGGACGGGCAGGCCCGTCGCGGCGGCGCGTTCGGCGCCCTGCGGGTCGGTCAGCACGGCGGCGGCGCCGAGGGCGGCCGCCTGGGCGGCGAAGTCGGCGCCGTGCAGCCGGGCGCCGGGCAGGGCCGCGTACAGGTCGCCGGGGCGCACGGCACGGGAGTCGTGCGTGATGCCGGTGATCCGGGCGTCGCCGGACTCGGGCAGACCCAGCAGGCCGGCCAGCTCGCCCAGGGGGGTCGGGCGGGCGGTCACGGGCCGGGGCGCTCCCGGCGGCGCTGCCGGGGCGTCTTTCTGGGCGGTTCTGGGCTGATCAGCGTGGGGCACGGCGGTGAGCGTACCGGGCGCGGCGGGCCGCTCGCGAAGCGAGGGGCCGTCCGGGGCGGCTTCGGCCGTCTGGTTCCCGGGTTTCGGGGTGATCGTTGTCACTGATGGAGCCTCACGCGTGGGTGGTGGGAGGGTCGGTTCACTGTCAGGGCTGCGGGCTGGGCTGCGCGGTGGGCGGGGCGGCGGGCGGCGGAGCGGCCGCGTAGGTCACCGGGAGCCCGGCGGGGGCGGTTCCGGTGGGCGCGACCTGGAGGGTCTTGAGTGCGAACTCCATGACGGTCTTGTAGATCGGGCCGCAGATCTGGCCGCCGAAGTAGCTGCCCCTGGTGGGGTTCTGGATCGCGCAGTAGACGGTGATCCGCGGGTCGTCGGCGGGGGCGAAGCCGGCGAAGGAGGCGGTGTAGCCCTTGTAGCGGCCGGTGGCCGGATCCACCCGGTTGGATGTGCCGGTCTTGCCGCCGACCCGGTAGCCGGGGATCTTCGCCTTGGTTCCGGTGCCCTCCTGGTCGTCGACCACGGACTCCAGCATCTCGGCGAGGGACTTGGCGGTCTGCTGGCTGATCACCCGGGTCTTCTCGGGCGCCGGGGCCGGGGTGAAGCGGCCGTCGGGGCCCTTGGTGCCGCGGACCAGGGTGGGGGTGATGCGGACGCCGCCGTTGGCGACGGTGGAGTAGACGGAGGCCGCCTGCATCGCGTTGAGGGAGAGGCCCTGGCCGAAGGGGATCGTGTACTGCTGCGAGGTGGACCAGGCCTCGGGCCTGGCGAGGATGCCCCGCGACTCGCCGGGGTAGTTCAGGCCGGTGGGCCGTCCGATGCCGAACCTGTCCAGGTAGGAGTACAGGACCCTGTTGGCCTCGGGCTGGGTGGCGCCGAGCTGGCCGGTGGCCAGGATGGTGCCGATGTTGGAGGACTTGGCGAGGACCCCGTTGAGGGTCAGGTACCAGGTGGGGTGGTCGACGTCGTCCTTGAAGAGGCGGTCGCCGCGGTGCAGCCGGTTGGGGACCTCGACGTGGGTGTCGGGGGTGGCCTTCTTCTCCTCCAGGACGGCGGCCATGGAGATCACCTTGGCGGTGGAGCCGGGCTCGTAGACGTCCTGGAGCGCGGCGTTGCCCATGGCGGCGGACTTGGCCCGGCTGAGGTCGTTGGGGTCGAAACCGGGGGCGTTGGCCATGGCCAGCACCTCGCCGGTGCGGGTGTCCTGGACGATGACGTAGCCGCGGTCGGCGCCGGACTTCTCGACCTGCTCGGTGATGGCGCTCTGGGCGGCCCACTGGATGTCGCGGTCGATGGTCAGCTCGATGTCCTCGCCGGGCACGGCGGGCTTCTCGTGGGACCCGGCGGTGGGCACGCGGCGGCCGCCGGACTGGGCGTAGGTGATCTCGCCGTCCTTGCCGGCCAGCTTCTTGTCGAGGGCGGACTCCAGGCCTCCGCCGCCCTTGCCCTCGGCGTTGACGTAGCCCAGTATCCCGGCGGCGAGGTCGCCGTTCGGGTACACGCGCTTGCTGCTGTTCTCGTTGAAGATCCCGGCGATGACGTTGGCGCCGGGGCCGTTGTTGCGCTTGTCGGCGGCCGCCTTGTCGGCGAAGAGCTTCTTGAGGTCCTTGATCTGGTTCCAGACCTGCGGGGTCTGCCGGCGGGCCAGGACCACGTAGCGGGTGTCCTTGGTCTTCAGCCGGGCGGCGATCTCCTTGGCGTCCTTGCCGAGGATCGGCGCGAGGAGGGCGGCGGCCTGCTCGGGGGCGTCGGGGGCCTTGCTCTCCTGGGGCGTGAACATCTTCGGGTCGGCGGTGATGTCGTACGCGTCGACGCTGGTGGCCAGGGCGACGCCCTTGCGGTCGGTGATCTCCCCGCGTTCGGCGGCCAGGACGTACTTGGCGAAGCGGTTCTCGGTGGCCTTGGCGGAGTACGCGGAGGCGTCGACGGCCTGCACCTGGAGCAGCCGGACGACGAAGGCGAGCATCACGAGGGTGAGCCCGACGCCGACCAGCCGCAGCCGGGGCTTGGGGCTGCCGAGCCGGATGGTGTGCGGGGTCCGCTGCGCGGGCGTCTTGGCGGTGGTCCGGGGCCGCCCCGGGCCCGGCACCCGGCGCGGGGGCTCCTTGGGGCTCACCGGTGCGCTCCGCGACGGCCCAGGGCAGTCCCGCCCAGGCCCCTGGGGGCTCCGCCCCCGGACCCCCACGCCTCGAACTCCCCCGGACTCCGTCCGGGGGTACCCCCAGGCGAGGCTGGATTCTGCTCGGCCGGGTGCTTGTCCGCGGATTGCGCCTGGCGGGGCTCGGAGTGCGCGCAGCGCACTTCGAGCCCCGCCGGCGATTGAGGCGCGGGCGCGGTAGCGCCGTGCAGTGGGCCGCACCCACGTCCTCCAGCCTCGCCGGCGATTGAGGCGCGGGTCCGGGCGGAGCCTGGGGAACGGGCGAAGGGCGGGGCGGGGAGAAGTCCCGCAGGGTTCCGCGTCACGACGTCACCTGCCTGGGGTCGGGGTGGGCTGCGGGGCCCCGCTCGGGGCCGGCCCGGCCGGGGTGTCGGGGTTCTGGCCGGCGGCCCCGGCCGGAGACGGAGGCTGCGGGACCGACGGGGCCACCGGCGCCGAGGGCTGCGAGGCGGGCGGAGCCACGGACGGCGGGGGCGGGGCCTCCGCCACCGCCGGGGTGCCGGCGGTCTTGCCGTCGGGGCCGAGGAAGACGGGGCTGCCGCCCGGCACCAGGCCGAGCTCGCCGGCCCGCCGCTGGAGGGCGTCGGGGGCCGAGTAGGCGTCGACGTCCCGCTGGAGGGCCTGCTGCTCGTCGGTCAGCGCGGTGGTCTCCTTCTTCAGCCGGCTCAGCTGGAAGGACCCCTGGTTGAGCGCCGAGTTCAGCAGCAGCAGGCTGATCAGGCCGCCGGCCAGCAGCGCCACGACCAGCAGCACGAACGGCATCCGCGCCGCCTGCCGGGCCCCGCCCGGCCCGGCCGCGGCGGGGCGGCCCCGGACGAGGCGGGCCGCCTGCCCGCGGGTCAGCGTGGCCACCTTTCCGGCCCTCCCCGCCTTCCCGGCCTTGGTCACGGCCGCGCCTCGCGGATCCGCTCGACGCCGCGCAGCCGGGCCGGGGCGGCGCGCCGGTTCTCGGCGATCTCCTCCTCGGTGGGCAGCTCCGCGCCCCGGGTGAGGAGCTTCAGCTTCGGCTGGTACTTCTCCGGCACGACGGGCAGTCCGGCCGGGGCCGTGGAGGTGGCGCCGGCCGTGAAGACCTGCTTCACCAGCCGGTCCTCCAGGGAGTGGTAGGACAGGACCGCGATCCGCCCCCCGACCGAGATCCGGTCGACGGCGGCCGGAATGGCCCGCTCCAGCCCGGCGAGCTCCCCGTTGACCTCGATCCGCAGGGCCTGGAAGGTCCGCTTGGCCGGGTTGCCGCCGGTGCGCTTGGCCGCCTGCGGCAGCGCGTCGCGGATCAGCTCCACCAGGCGGGCGCTGTTGCTGAACGGCTCCTTGTCGCGCTCGCGCACGATCGCCGAGACGATCCGCTTGGCCTGCTTCTCCTCGCCGTACTGGCGCAGGATGCGGACCAGCTCGCCGGGGGCGTAGGTGTTGAGGACCTCGGCGGCGCTGATGCCCGTCGTCTGGTCCATGCGCATGTCCAGCGGCGCGTCCTGCGCGTAGGCGAAGCCGCGGTCGGCCTCGTCGAGCTGCATGGAGGAGACGCCGAGGTCGAAGAGGATGCCCTGGACGGTGGGCAGACCCAGGCCGTCGAGGACCTCGGCGAGGTCGGCGTAGATCGCGTGGACGAGGGTGGCCCGGTCGCCGAAGGGCGCGAGCCGCTCGCCGGAGAGGCGCAGGGCCTCCTTGTCGCGGTCGAGGCCGATCAGACGCGCCTCGGGGAACCGGGTCAGCAGGGCCTCGCTGTGGCCGCCGAGGCCGAGGGTGCAGTCGACGACGACGGCCCCCGGCCTCTCCAGCGCCGGGGCCAACAGGTCCAGGCACCGCTGGAGCATCACCGGGACATGTCGGGACTCGCTAGTCAAAGCGCCCTCTCAGATAACGGCGCGGCAGGCATACGCCGCGCCGCGCACGCGGAGTGTTACCAGGGGGCCGGGCGGCCGGTGGGGCCGGGCTCCGGCCGGTTCGCGCCACTTTAGTGCAACGCCCGCCCCGGTCAACGAACCGCCCCGCACGCGGTGCGCCCCTCCCCCGGCGCACCCGCAAAAGCCGTGAATCACCCGGCCGGCGGACTCCTTCGCACCCTTGTGGGTTAGCTCACAACAATCATGGTTGACCTTCTTTGTCCGTCCTCACCCCATGCCCGGGCGGCCCGTGACCACTAACGTCGTATGCATGACGACATCCGCATCCCTGCCCGCACACTCCGCGCCGACGGCGTCCGGCGGCGACTCCGTCACCGACCGGCTCGTCGCGGCGAACCGCCGCTACGCCGCCGAGTTCACCGACCCCGGCATGGACGCCCGCCCCGTCCTGCGCGTGGCCGTCGTGGCCTGCATGGACGCCCGTCTCGACCTGCACAAGGCCCTCGGCCTGGAGCTCGGCGACTGCCACACCATCCGCAACGCCGGCGGGGTGGTGACCGACGACACCATCCGCTCGCTCACCATCAGCCAGCGCGCCCTCGGCACCCGCACCGTGATACTGATCCACCACACCGGCTGTGGTCTCGAAAGCCTGACGGAGGACTTCCGGCACGAGCTGGAGGACGAGGTCGGCCAGCGGCCCGCCTGGGCGGTCGAGGCCTTCCGGGACGTGGACCAGGACGTGCGCCAGTCCATGCAGCGGGTCCGCACCAACCCGTTCCTGCCCCACCGCGACGATGTGCGAGGCTTCGTCTTCGACGTGCACACCGGGCTCCTGCGGGAGATCGATCCGGCCACCTGAGTGACACAGCGCCCGGCGCCGTCAAGAATGCGGTGAGACGTCACCCGGAAACCCTCCGGGGCGGTGTCCGTGTTTCGGGGCGGGCCGGACCGTGCGCCATGCGCGTCGGCCCTGGGAAAGGGCCGAGGAGAACCAGGTGACCACGTACGACGACCGAGCGAGCCTCGCTGATCTGACCAGCACGGCCGAGCGGGTCCGCCAGTCGGTCGAGCGCGTGATCGAGGGCAAGCCCGAGGTCGTCCGGCTCGCCCTGGTGGTCCTGCTGGCCGAGGGCCACCTGCTCATCGAGGACGTGCCCGGCGTCGGCAAGACGATGCTGGCCAAGACCCTGGCCAAGTCCATCGACTGCTCGGTCCAGCGCATCCAGTTCACCCCGGACCTGCTGCCCTCGGACATCACCGGCGTCAGCATCTACGACCAGCAGCGCCGCGAGTTCGAGTTCAAGCCCGGCGCGATCTTCGCGCAGATCGTCATCGGCGACGAGATCAACCGGGCCTCGCCGAAGACCCAGTCGGCGCTGCTGGAGTCGATGGAGGAGCGCCAGGTCACCGTCGACGGCACCACCTACGCGCTGCCCAGCCCGTTCATGGTCGTCGCCACGCAGAACCCGGTCGAGATGGAGGGCACCTACCCCCTCCCCGAGGCCCAGCGCGACCGCTTCATGGCTCGCGTCTCGGTCGGCTACCCCAGCCCCGAGGCCGAGCTGGAGATGCTCGACGTGCACGGCGGGCTCTCCCCGCTCGACGACCTCACCGCCGTCGCGCACGCCCACGACGTCGTCAAGCTGATAGAGGCCGTCCGCGAGGTGTACGTCGCCGCCCCGGTGAAGCGGTACGTGGTCGACCTGGTCTCCGCCACCCGCAGCCACCCCGACCTGCGCCTGGGCGCCTCCCCCCGGGCCACCCTGCACCTGCTGCGCGCGGTCAAGGCCTCCGCCGCCCTGTCCGGCCGCGACTACGTCCTGCCCGACGACGTCCAGCAGCTGGCGGCGCCGGTCCTCGCGCACCGCCTCCTGCCGACCGCGCAGGCCCAGCTGGGCCGGCGCACCTCCGAGCAGGTCGTCCACGACATCCTCCAGCGCACCCCGGTCCCGGCCACGCACACGCGCGGCGAGGTCCCGCCCGGCGCGGGCGCCCGGAGCTTCTGATGGCGGCCGGTGCCCCGCACGGCGCCGGCGGCCAGGCCGGGAACCCGGGCGGGCTGCGCGCCACGCTGTCCGGGCTGACCACCCGGGGCCGTTCGTTCCTGGCGGCCGGGGCCGCCGCCGCCGTCTGCGCGTACGTCCTCGGGCAGGGCCAGCTGCTGCGGGTCGGGCTGCTGCTCGTCGTCCTGCCGCTGATCTGCGTCGTCGCCCTGCACCGCACCCGCCAGCAGGTCACCGCCGGACGCCGGCTGACCCCGCCGCGGGTGCCCGCGGGCGGCGAGGCCCGGGTCCAGCTGCGGCTGGAGAACGTCTCCCGGATGCCCACGGGGCTGCTCATGCTCCAGGACCGGGTGCCGTACGTGCTGGGGCCGCGCCCGCGCTTCGTGCTGGACCGGGTCGAGCCCGGCGGCCGCCGCGAGGTGTCCTACCGGGTCCGCTCCGACCTGCGCGGCCGCTACCCGCTGGGCCCGCTCCAGCTGCGGCTGACCGATCCCTTCGGGATGGTCGAGCTGACCCGCTCCTTCAGCGCCTACGACACCCTCACCGTCGTCCCCCTCACCCAGCCTCTGCCCCCGGTCCGGCTGACCGGCGAGGCGGGCGGCCACGGCGACGGCACCCGCCGCTCCCTGGCCCTGGCCGGCGACGACGACGTGATCCCCCGCACCTACCGGCGCGGCGACGACCTGCGCCGCGTCCACTGGCGCTCCACCGCCCGCTACGGCGAGCTGATGGTCCGCCGCGAGGAGCAGCCCCAGCGCAGCAAGGCCACCGTCCTGCTGGACACCCGCTACCTCGCCTACGAGGGCGCCGGCCCCGACTCCGCCTTCGAGTGGGCGGTGTCCGCCGCCGCCTCCACCCTGCTGCACGTCCTGGAACAGGGCTTCGCGGCGCGGCTGCTCACCGACACCGGCGACGCCGTGCCCGGCGTGGGCTCCTTCGCCGGCGGGAGCTCCGCCGGCGGCCCGGAGTCCGCCGAGGCGGCCGGGCTGATGATGGACACCCTCGCGGTCGTCGGCCACTCCGAGGGGAACGGGCTGGGCCGCGCCTACGACGCGCTGCGCGGCGCCGCCGCCTCCGCCTCCCCGGGCGGCGACGGACTGCTGGTCGCCTTCTTCGGCGGCCTGGACGACGAACAGGGCGAGATGGCGGCCCGGATGCGGCAGCGCAGCGCGGCCGCCATCGCCTTCGTGCTGGACCCCGCGCTGTGGGCCGGAGCGCCCTCGCGGGTGGAGGAAAGGCTGCGGGGGCTGCGCGACGCGGGCTGGACGGCGCTGGCCGTGCCGCCCGGCGCGGCCTTCGCCGAACTGTGGCGGCAGGCCGGGAACGTCCCCGTCGGCCCGCGGAACCCCGGAGGCACGGCATGAGCGGGCGGACGCGCGTGACGCTCTTCGGAACGCTGGCGACGCTGCTGACCGCCTGGTCGCTGGCCCCGCTGGTGGAGACGTCCGGCTGGCTGGTCCAGGCGGCGCTGCTGCTCGCCGTGCAGGCGGCGGTGGGCGCGGGGGCCCGGCGGGTGCCGCTCGCCCGGTCGCTGACCGTGGGCGCGCAGCTGCTGGTGTCGCTGCTGCTGCTCGCCTTCCTGTTCGCGGGGAAGGCCGAGTCCACCGGGAGCGGGCCGCTGGCCTTCCTCGTCACCGACTTCGCCGGGCTGTTCCGGCAGGGCGTGCGGGACGTCGGCGAGTTCGCCATACCGGCGCCGCTGACGGACGGCATCCGGCTGCTGCTGCTCGCCGGGGTCCTGTTGATCGGGCTGCTGGTGGACGCCCTGGCGGTGACGCTGCGCACGGCCGCGGCGGCCGGGCTGCCGCTGCTGGCGCTGTACTCGGTCGCCGCCGGGCTGTCGGACGGGCGCGGGCAGCCCTGGGTCGCGTTCCTGCTGGCCGGCGCGGGCTACCTGATGATGCTGCTGTCGGAGGGGCGCGACCGGCTGGCCCAGTGGGGCCGTGTCTTCGGCGCGGCTCCCAACGCCCGCACCCCCGCCTCGGCCGGCTCCGGCTACGGCGCGAACGGGGCCGGGGGCACCCGCGCCGTGGCCCCCGTGCGCACCGGGCGGCGGATCGGCGCGGTCGCTCTGGGCCTGGCGCTGGCGGTGCCGGCCGCGCTGCCTTCGCTCGGCGGCGGGATGCTGGGCAACCCCGGCGACGACGCCGCTTCGGCGGGCGGGGGCGGCGGCACGATCTCCGCGGTCAACCCGCTGGTCTCCCTGCAGAGCAGCCTCAACGCCCAGGACAACCGGGTCGTGATGAAGTACCGCACGGACAGCCCGCAGCTCGGCGAGCAGTACCTGCGGATCCTGGCGCTCGACGAGTTCAACGGGGTCAAGTGGGAGGCGTCCGCCCGCCCGCTGACGGACGTCCCGCAGCGGCTTCCGAACCCGTCGGGGCTCACCGAGGAGGTCCGCGCGGGCGCGGTCGAGGTCCGCACCACCGTCTCGGCGGCGGACACGTACGCCCAGCGCTACCTGCCGATGCCGTACCCGGCGACGCAGGTCGACATCGGCGGGAAGTGGCGCTTCGAGCCGGTCGGCCGGACCCTGGTCGGCGACCAGCTGGGCAAGGACCGCTTCCAGAACGTGCAGGGCGCGCAGTACACCGTCCGGAGCCTGCTGCTGCGGCCCACGGCGGAGCAGCTGCAGTCCGCGCCGCCCGCGAACGCGGCGGTGCACGCGGAGTACACGAAGCTGCCCGACAACCTGCCGCCGGTGGTGGCGGAGACGGCCCGCCGGGTCACGCAGGGCGCGACGAACGACTACGCGCGGGCGGTGAAGCTCCAGGACTTCTTCGCCGTGAGCGGCGGGTTCCGTTACGACACGAAGGTGTCCTCGGGCACGGGTTCGCAGGCCATCGCCCGCTTCCTGGAGGACAAGGAGGGCTTCTGCGTCCACTTCGCGTTCTCCATGGCGGCGATGTCGCGGACGCTGGGGATCCCGGCGCGGGTCTCGGTCGGGTTCACCCCGGGGGAGAAGCAGTCCGACGGCACGGTGAACGTCTCGATGCGGGACGCGCACGCCTGGCCGGAGCTGTACTTCGAGGGCGTGGGCTGGACCCGGTTCGAGCCGACGCCCCGTTCGGGCATCACCCTGCCGGACTACGGCGCTCCCGAGGTCCCGGCCCCGCAGCCGTCCGCGTCGTCCGCGGCACCCTCGCAGTCGGCGGCCGCGCCGTCCGCGGCGCCCTCGCAGGGCGAGGCGTGCCCGCCGGCGCAGAAGAAGCTCGGCGAGTGCGGCGGACCGGTGGCCCAGCAGAGCGCCGGGTCCGGGTCCGGCGGGGTGGCGGCGGGGACGGTCCTCGCCTGGACGGCGCTGGTGCTGCTGGTGGCGGCCGTGCCGCTGCTGCCGCTGCTGTGGCGGCGGCGGGTGCGCGAGCGGCGGCTGGGCTCGGGTGACGTCCTGGCCGCCTGGCGGGAGCTGGGCGACTGCGCCTGGGACGTGGGCATCCCGCCCGACGGGGCGCTCTCGCCACGCGGCGCGGCGGGACGCATCGTGCTGCTGGGGCGGCTGGAGGGTGAGGCCGCCGAGGCGGTGCACCGGGTCGCGGGCGCGGTGGAACGGGCGCTGTACGCCCCGCCGGGCGCGGCGGGCGCCTACGCCGGCCTGACCGCGGACGTCCTCACGGCCCGGTCGGCCCTCCTGGCCGGCGTGGGCCGCCGCTCCCGCCTGCGCGCCCTGCTGCTGCCGCGCTCGGGGGCCCGTCTGACCGCCGCCGCGTCGGCCCGTCTGTCGGCGGCCTCGGCGGTGGTCTCGCGCCTCGGGGGCCGCGTCCGCCTCCCGCTCCGCAACCGGGGCTGACGGCGGGGGGAGGGAGACGGGAAACGCCGGTGCGTCCGGGCTCGTTCCCCCTGAGCCCGGACGCACCGGCGTCCTGTTACCCGGGCAGTAGCCGGTCCGCTCCGTGGCCCCGTGTCCGCGGTGCGGGCCGGCCGGCCTGCCCTTGTCCCCAACCCCCAGTCTGCGGTTTGCGCAGGTGGGAACCCATCCGTACGGGTACTCATCTGTGCACCTAGGTACGGATACTCAGTTCTACGCCGCCGGGGCCCGGCCACGGCACCGCCGACCGGGCGTCACCCGAAGGGTCAGCGGCTCCCGCTCACCCGCCCCCGCAGCAGCAGCGACAGCGCCGAGTGCACGTCGTCCAGCGACCGCTCGCTCTGGAAGGCCTGCCAGTCCAGCGCGGCCACCAGCACCATCCCGACCAGCGCCGCCGCCGTCAGCGGCACGTCGATCTCGGCGCTGAGTTCACCCCGCTCGACCCCCTCCCGCAGCACCGACTCCACCACCGCCACCGCCTGGCCCCGGACCACCATCAGCGTGCCCTGCCAGGCGCGGTTGGTGCGCCAGAGCTCGGCGACGTACAGCTGGGTGAAGGCCGGGTAGCGGTGGATGAAGACGAGGCCCGCCCGGATCATCGCGTCGAGCGCCTCGATCCGGCTGCCGCCGCGCTCCTCCGTCTCGTCCGCGGCCGCCCGCAGCGAGGCGGTCAGCAGGCCGACACCGTGCCGCAGGAGTTCCTCGAAGAGCTCGGTCTTGCTCGCGAAGTTGTAGTAGACGGTGCCCTTGGCCACGCCCGCCCGTTCGGCGATCTCGTCGACGGTGGTCGCGGAGAAGCCCTGTTCCGCGATGAGGGTGACGGCCGCCTCGTACAGCTTCTGTCGCGTGGCCTGCCGCCGGGCCCCGCCGGCGGTGGTGCTGCTGCTTTCCATGGCGCTGATTCTCACAGGTCAACAGCCCCTTACAGGCTCAGTTCCGGGTGCAGCCGGTCCATCGTCCACACCTGCTTGCCGCGGGCGGCGAGGGCGGTGAGGGCCAGGGCCCCGGCGGTGAAGGCGAGCAGGACCAGGCCGCCCTGCCACACCGGGGTGAGGTCCCCGCCGGTGATCAGGCGGCGCAGGCTCGCGACGATGTACGACATCGGCAGGTACGGGTGGATGGCGTTGAAGAAACCGGGGCTCGTCTGGACGGGGTAGGTGCCGCCCGCCGAGGTCAGCTGGAGCATCAGGACCGCGAGGACCAGGATGCGTCCGGCGGCGCCGAACTTGGCGTTGAGCCACTGGACGATCGCCGCGAAGCAGGCGGTGACCAGGACCAGGAAGCCGATGGTCAGCGCCGGGTGGGCCATCTCCAGGCCGAGGCCCCAGTGCAGTACGGACATCAGCGCGCCCACCTGCGCGGCGCCGAGGCCGACCACGGGCAGCCAGCCCGCGAAGGCGATCCGCCAGGCCGAGGCCCCGGCGGCCAGGGCCCGCTTGTTCATGGGTGCGATCAGCATGTAGGCGACCATCGCGCCGACCCAGAGGGAGAGCGGGATGAAGTAGGGGGCGAAGCCGGTGCCGTAGTTGGGCGCCTTGTGCAGGGGGTCGCTGGCGAGCTGGACCGGGTCGGCCATGACCTGCGTACGGGCGTCGCGCTGCCGCTGGTCGTAGTCCGGGATCTTGCCGGCGCCGTCGTGGAGACCGCCGGCGAGCTGGCCGGTGCCGTCGACCAGCTTGAACATGCCTCCGTTGAGCTGCTGGGCTCCGTCGCCGAGCTTGCCGACGCCCTCGCCGAGCTTGCCGGAGCCGCCGGCGGCGGTGCCGATGCCGGCGTGGAGCTTGACCATGCCGTCGGCGACCTGGTGGGCGCCGTCGTTGAGGGCGTTGGCCTTGGCCACGGCGGCGTTGAGGTCACCGGCGAGGCCGGGGGCCTTGGTGGCGAGTTCGCGGGCCTTGTTCTCCAGGTCGGTGAGCTGGCCCTGGAGCTTGGCGATGTCGCCCTTGCCGTTGCCGAGCACGGTGTTCGCGTCGGCGGTCAGCAGGGCGGCCTCGGCCGCGTCGTCCTTGATCTTCTTCTGCGTCTCGCAGAACCCGGCGGGCAGCTGGGGGTTGGGCTTGCCGCAGTACCGGGTGTAGCTGGAGTCGGCGAGGCCCGCGAGGCTCTTGGTGGCCGCGGCGGCGGCCGGGGCGTGTTCGGCGGCCTTCTCCAGGTGGTTGTTGACGACGTGCGCGGTGTCGGCGACCAGCTTGGCGGTGTCCGCGAGGTTCTTGGGGTCCTTGACGAAGGGGCGGGCCTTGTCGGCGGCGCCGTTCGCCAGGTCGGCGACCTTCTGGGTGCCCTCGGCGACCTCCCGGGTGCCGGTCTCCAGCTTGGCGGCGCCCTCGTTGAGCTTGTTCAGGCCCCCGGTGAGCTCGCCGGACTTCTCCTTGGCCGTGTCGAGGCCGTCGGCGAGGTCCTTGGCGCCCTGCTGGGCCTTGCCCGCGCCGTCCTTGAGCTTGTCGGCCCCGTCGGCGGCGTCGGCGGTCTTGTCGTGCAGGTCGGAGAAGGAGACGAAGATCTTGTCGAGGAACTTGCGGGACGCCTTGGTGGAGGCGGCCGAGCGGACCTCGGAGAAGACGGTGCGGGAGATCGAGCCGACGATGTAGTTGTTGGCGTCGTTCGTGCGGACCTGGAGGGCGCCGGTGGTGGGGGCGGCTCCGCCGCTGGAGGCGACCTTCTCGCTGAAGTCGGCGGGCATGGTCAGGGAGAGGAAGTACGTGCCGTCCTCCAGGCCCTTGGCCGCCTCGTCGGCGCTGACCACGTGCCAGTCGAAGGTCTTGCGCTCGCGCAGGTTCCGGGTGATCTCACCGCCGACGTCGAGGTGCTCGCCGCCCACGGTGGCGCCCTTGTCGGCGTTGACGAGGGCCACGGGTACCTGGTCGAGGCGCTTGTAGGGGTCCCAGAACGACCACAGGTACAGGGCTCCGTAGAGCAGGGGCAGCAGGAGCAGCGCGACGAGGGCGGCGCGGGGCAGCTTCCCCCGCCCGAACCGCTTCAGCTCAAGCGCGGCCAGTTTCGGCGAGCGCATCGTCCGCCCCCTTCGTGTCTTCGTCGTCGGTGTCTGCGTCGTCGGTGTCTGCGTCGTCGGTGTCTGCGCCGGTGCCTTCGTCGGCGTCTTCGCCGGTGCCGTCGGTGCGGCCGTCCTGGACGGGCCCGGGCGCGGCCTGCGCCCCGGGGGCCGCCTTGGTGAGGGACGGTGCGGCGGGGTGCGGCTGCGGGTCCGCCGGGGTGTGCGCTTCCTCCGGGCGGGAGGTGCCCCAGGTGACCTTCGGGGTCTCGGAGGGGGACGCGGCGGCCGGCTTCGGGGCGGGCTCCGGCTGGGTCCGCGGGCCCGTGCGGATCACCGTCACGTCGCCGGGGGCCTCGCTGCACACCGCGAGGACGGTGGTGCCGCGGGCGGCGACCGAGCGGAGCAGGGTCCAGGCCTCGGCGCGTTCGGCGTCCGAGAGCTTGAGGTCGAGGTCGTCGAGGGCCAGCAGCCGGGGGCCGCTCAGCAGGGCGATGGCCACGGACAGCCGGACGGCCTCCAGCCGCTCCAGGTCCCGCACGGAGGTGCGCGGCCCCTTCGGCAGGGTGGCCGGGTCGAGCCCGGCGGCCGCGAGGGCCTGCTCGATCCGGGCCGGGGCCGGGGCGGCGTGGGCGCCGCGGCGGCGCAGCAGGGAGCGCAGCGGGGCGTCGTAGCGGCGCTGGAGCATGGCGCCCTCGCGCAGCTGCTCGGCGACGGTGAGGGCCTGGTCGAGGTCGTTGACCCCGGGGACCGGGCCGAGGGCGGCGATCCGGCGGACGGCGGCCATCTTCTTCGGAAGGCGGTGGCGGCCGATCTCGGCGTGGCCCGCGGTGGGTTTCATCCGGCCCGTGAGGGCCAGGAGCAGGCAGGTGCGGCCGCTGCCGGAGGGGCCCTCCACCGCGAGGAGCGAGCCGGGTGCGGCGTCGATCGCGATGTCCTGGAAGACCCAGCCGCGCGGGCCCTTGAGTCCGAAGCCCTCGGCCTTGACGGCGGCGCCGTGCGGGCTGTCCACGCGCCCTCCCCCTCCTTTTGAACTGACCAGTCAGTTCAAAAACTAGCAGGTTCGGGACCAAGGCCGGTAGAGGAGGGGGACTTTGGGGGGAAAGGCGCAGGTCAGGGCGATTGTCAGTGGCGGGCGTCACGATGGGTCCAGCAACGGAAACCACGCACCACCCGGCAGCACCCAGCAGCACCCGCCAGCACCACGCAACGACAGGAGGTTCGTCATGGCCACACCGTCCCCGTCCCCTGTCCACCCCGTCCCGCGCAGGTCGGCCGCGCCCCCGGCCGCCCTGGACCTGCTCGCCAAGGCCCGCAGCGGCCTGGCCGAGGCGGCCCTGCTGCCCCGGCCCAACGAGCGGTACGCCACCGCCCACCTCGCCGCCCTGCGCACCGCCGCGGCGGTCCTCGCCGCGCGCGCCCGGCCCGAGCCGGCCGGCTCCAGGCGGCGGCCCCGGATCCGCAGCGCGTGGGAGGTGCTTCCGGAAATAGCGCCGGAGCTGACCGAGTGGAGCGCCCTGTTCGCCTCGGGCGCCGCCCGCCGGGCCCGGGCCGAGGCGGGGATACCGGACGCGGCCAGCGGCCGGGACGCGGACGACCTCGTGCGGGAGGCCGGGATGTTCCTGCGCCTGGTGGAGCGGATGCTCGCGCTGCAGCCCGTGGCGCAGCCCGTCCCCCAGCCCCGTCCGGAGCGTCCGGACGCGCGATGAGCTGCCCGGTCGGCCGAGGCAATAGGGTGGGGCAAGCACCGCACCCCGCCCCAACGCCGCCGAGGAGCCATCAGCCGTGTCGGACATTTCCCGCCCCCGTGCCTCCCTCCGCACCGCCGTGGTGTGGGAGGTCCTCAAGGAGGCCCTCGACCGCCGGGTGAAGGCGACCGGGCGGGATGTGCTGGACGTCCTCGACACCGGCGGCGGCACCGGCAAGTTCGCCGTGCCCGTCGCCCGTCTGGGCCACCGGGTGACCGTGGTCGACCCCAGCCCGAACGCGCTGTTCGGGCTGGAGCGCCGGGTCGCCGAGGAGGGCGTCGCCGGGCTGGTGCGCGGGGTACAGGGCGACGCCCAGGGCCTGCTGGACGTCGTCGAGCGGGACGCGTACGACGTGGTGCTGTGCCACGGCGTGCTGGAATACGTGGACGACCCGGCCGAGGGCGTGGCCAACGCCGTCGCCGCGCTGCGTCCCGGCGGTGTCCTCAGCCTGCTCGGCGCCGGCCTCGGCGGGGCCGTCCTGGCGCGGGCGCTGGCCGGGCACTTCACCGAGGCCCGCACCGCGCTCACCGACCCGGCCGGGCGCTGGGGCGCCGGCGACCCGGTACCGCGCCGCTTCACGGCCGAGCAGCTCGCGGAGCTGGTCGGCGCGGCCGGCCTGGAGGTCGGCGCCGTGCACGGGGTGCGGATCTTCGCCGACCTGGTGCCCGGCGTCCTGGTGGACACCGAGCCGGGGGCGGTGGAGGCGCTGCTGCGCCTGGAGGAGGCCGCCGCCGAGCTGCCCGCCTTCCACGCGGTGGCCACCCAGCTGCACGTCCTGGGCGAGAAGCCGGCCTGATCCGCCGCCCGGTCCGCCTGATCCACGGGCCCGCGCGGGGTGACCTGCGCGAGACCCCTCCGTTCCCGCGCCGTGACCCGTATGATCGGACGACCGCTCGGCATGGCGGACCACTCATTGGGGAATAAGCGCCTCAGTGACCGCGCTGGTGACGGTACGTTTCACGCAGTGGTTGTCCACACAGTGGTTTCTCGCTCAGCGATGTGCAGAATGTGGCGTAGAGGGCGGGTATCACGGGGGCGATTCCCCGCCTATCCTGAAGGGGACCCCTGGTCGCTACCCCCCGCGACCGACGGATGAGGAGGACTCCCGTGCCGCTCTCGGAGCACGAGCAGCGAATGCTCGAGCAGATGGAGCGAGCGCTGTACGCCGAAGACCCCAAGTTCGCGACAGCGCTTGAGGGCAGTGGACTGCGCACGTACACCCGGCGACGGGTCTACCAGGCAGCCGCAGGCATTGTGGTGGGTATCGCGCTCCTCATGACCGGTGTGATCTGGCAGGAAGTGCTCTGGATCAGCGTGGTGGGATTCCTCGTCATGCTGGCCTGTACGGTCCTCGTCGTCACCGGTTGGCGCAAGGCACCCAAGCCCGGCGAACAGCCCGTCTCCGGAAGTGCAGGCGGTTCGGCCCGCGGGCAGAACCGGCAGCGTCGGTCGATGATGAACCGTATCGAGGACCGGTGGCAGCGCCGCCGCGACGAACAGGGGCATTAGTCCCCGCACCCCATTCCGTCCGGTGAGGGACGGCCGCGCGAGCGCGGCCGTCCCTCACCGTTTTCCGCGTCCCTGCGGCATGATGCCGGTGTGAGTGTGCTCCCCCTGGTCTTCACCAGCGGCTGGGCCAGCGGGATCAACGCCTACGCCGTGGTCCTCCTGCTCGGCGTCTTCGGCGCGACCGGCCTGACCGACGAGGTCCCGGCCTCCCTCCAGCGCACCGACGTGCTCGTCGTGGCGGGCGTGCTGTTCCTCTGCGAGGCCGTCGCCGACAAGATCCCTTACGTGGACTCCGTCTGGGACTCCGTCCACACCGTGATCCGCCCGGCCGCCGGGGCCGTGATCGGCGCCCTCCTGGCCGGGCAGAGCGGCTCGCTGTCCGACCTGGCCGCCGGCGCCCTCGGCGGCTCCACCGCGCTGGCCAGCCATCTCGTCAAGGCCGGCACCCGGATGGCCGTCAACACCTCCCCCGAGCCCTTCAGCAACTTCGTGCTGAGCACGGCCGAGGACCTCGGCGTGGGCGGACTCGTCACGTTCGCCATGTTCCATCCGATGGCCGCCGCGGTCATCGCGGCCGTCCTGCTCGCCGCCGGCGTGGCCCTGCTGGTCTTCCTCTGGAGCCGCATCCGCCGCTACCGGCGCCGGCGGGCCCAGCGCCGCGAGGAGAAACGGATGGCCGCGGTCCGCGGGGCGCCGCCGTTCTGACCCGCTGACCTCGCTCGATGGGCGGGGCGCTCGCTCGATAGGCTCAGCGCCATGGCAAGAATTGCGGTGATCGGCGCCGGCATGGGCGCGATGGCGACGGCGGCCCGGCTGGCGGTGGCGGGCCACCAGGTGACGGTCTACGAGCGCGGCTCCACCTACGGCGGCGCGCTCGGCCGGTACGAGCGCGACGGCTTCGCCTTCGACACCGGGCCGGGCCTGCTGCACCTGCCCGCCGTCTACCGCGACCTGTTCGTGAAGACCGGCAAGCGGCCCCTGGAGGACCTGGTCGAGATGGTCCAGGCGGACCCGGCCGTCCGGCACGTCCTGGACCACGCCGCCGTCACCCTCCCCGGCACCTCCCGGGGCGGGGTCGCCGCCGCCCTGGACGAGACCTTCGGCGCGGGCGCGGGCGAACGCTGGAACGACCTGCTGGGCCGCGCCCGCGACACCTGGGACGCCACCCGCCGCCCCCTGCTGGAGGAGCCGCTGCGCCCCGACTGGCAGGTCCTGGGCCGCGACCCCTATCCGGCGCTGCGCGGCAGCGGCCTGCTGCGCCGACGCCAGCCGACCCTGGCCGAGGTGGCCCGGCGCGAGCTGGGCGGCGGGCTCGGGGAGCTGCTGCGCGGGCGGGTCCTGGCGTACGGGCTCGACCCCGACTCGGCGCCCGCCGCCGCTGCGGCCCTGCCGTACATGGAGCAGACCTTCGGCACCTGGTACGTACGCGGCGGCATGCGCGAGCTCGCCACCGCCGTGTACGAGCGCTGCCTGGAGCGGAAGGTGGAGTTCGTCTTCGGAGCCCCCGTACGGGCGGTGCTGAGCCGGGACGGCCGGGCGGCCGGGGTCCGGCTGGACGACGGCACCGAGGCAGCCGCCGACTCCGTGGTCTGCGGGATCGACCCGAGGCAGCTCCCGTCCGGCTCCGTGTCCTGGCCGCGCGGCAGCGTGCAGGCCCGGGGCGGCTCGGTGCCCGGCCGGCTGACCCTGCTGCTCGCCCTGCGCGGCGGCCGCCCGGCGGACGCCGTCCACCGCACGCTGGTGCACTCCCCGGGCTCCGCCGCCGTCCAGCTGGTCACGGTGCTGCGCCCGGACGACCCGTCCACCCGGCCCGACGAGGACCACGAGGCGGTGACCGTGAGCGCCGTGTGCGGCCCCGCCGGAGGGGCCGCGGTGCCGGACCCGGAGAAGCTGCTGGACCTCGCCGCACGGGCCGTCCCCGACCTGCGCAAGCGGCTGCTGTGGCAGGAGGTGCGCACCCCGGAGCACGTGGAGGTGGCCACGGGCGCCCTCGGCGGCTCGGTGCCCGCCCCGGCGCTGCCGGGCGACGGCGGGCGGCTGCTGTACCCGGCCAACGCGACGGGCCTGCCCGGGCTGTACCTCGCGGGCGGCTGGGCGCACCCCGGCGGCGGGCTCGCGCACGCGGGGATGACGGGGGCCCTGGTGGCCGGCCTGATCGTCGAGGGGGCGGACTTCCGCGGCTCGCAGTGAGCCGCCCGGGCCGTGGGCCCGCGGCGCGCGCAAAAAAAGGGGGGGAGGGCCCGGCTCGTACGAGCCGGGCCCTCCCCCCTGGCCGCTCCAGCGGCGGGTACCGGCTTCAGTAGCGGTACTGCCCGTACTCGCCGTTGCCCTGGTACGGGTACCCCTGCTGCTGCGGGTCCTGCTCCGGGTAGGGCTGCGGGGCCGCGTCGGTGGCGCGCTGCTGCGGGACCCAGACCCCGCCGGGCGGGGTGTCCATGGAGTACTGCTGCTGCGCGGGGTCGTAGTGCGGGTAGTCGTACGGCTGGCCCGGGGAGACCGCCCCGCCGGTGCCGATGTACGGGTCGGAGTAGGCGGCGTAGACCTGCTGGTCACCCGCCGGGTACCCGCCGGTGTAGTCGTAGCCCCCCTGCCCCTGCCCGGGGCCGGGGTAGGCGTGCTGCCCGCCGTCGTGGCCGTCCGCGGCGAACGGGGAGGCGAAGGCGGTGGTGGCGTCCGGCTGCTGGGGGGCGAAGCTCTGTATCCCGTAGGAGCCGGTGTCCTCGGGCACCGGCTGCGGGACGAAGACGTTGCGGTCGTCCCGGTCGCCGGCGTCCTCGTGGGATGGGAAGTCGGCGCCGGCACCGGCGGCGGCCGGGTCCTGGGAGCCGTACTCCAGCCCCGTCACCTCCAGCGCGGGCTCCTGGCGCTGTGCACCGCGCCCCGAGTGGCGGCGGCGTCTGCTCGGCGCCTCCTGGCGGACGGGCCGGCCGTCCTTGCCCTTGCGCAGGGCCCAGCCGGCGACGAAGCCCTTGCGGAAGGAGAGCGTCACCAGAGTCTGGCCGACGGCGAAGGCGATCGCACCGACGGCGATGACGAGCACCGACGGCAGCACGACGCCGGCGACCACGCCGAGGAACCCGGCGAAGGCGAGCAGGCGCCAGCGCAGCCGGGCCTTGTACTGCATCAGGACCTCGGCAAGCAGCCACAACGCGACGAAAGCGAACGCGATGTAGAGGACCGTCATTCCCATGCAAGGCCCCTCTCGGTACGGCCGTACCGCGCGGGAGACGGGGAGACGGCCGATCAGGCCCGCTGGTGCAGGCCCAGGTTCTCGTAGATTTCGAGAGTCGCCGTGGAATTGTTCAGCGTGATGAAGTGCAGTCCCGGAACACCTTCGGACAGCAGCCGCGCGCAGAACTCCGTGGCGAACTCGATGCCAATGGAGCGTACAGCGGCCGGATCGTCCTTGACGGCGTGCATGCGGTCTTTCACGGCGTCGGGGAAGACCGCGTTGCTCAGCTGGGGCAGTCGGTCGAGCTGCTTGATACCCACAACAGGCATGACCTCGGGGATGATCGGGGTCTCGCAGCCCGCCTTCTGGACGCTGTCGCGCAGCCTCAGATAATTCTCGGGGTCGAAGAACATCTGGGTGATGGCGTAGTCCGCACCTGCGCGGCACTTGTCCACGAAGTGCCGGATGTCCGTATCCCAGTTGTCGGAGCGGGGGTGCATCTCGGGGAAGGCGGCGACGCCCACGCAGAAGTCGCCGGACTCCTTGAGCAGGCGGACGAGGTCGGCCGCGTAGTCCACGCCCTCGGGGTGCTTGACCCACGGGCCCATGGGGTCGCCCGGCGGGTCGCCGCGGAGCGCGAGCATGTTGCGGATGCCGGCGTCGGCGAACTGGCCGATCACGTGGCGCAGCTCGGCGATGGAGTGGTCCACGGCGGTGAGGTGCGCGACGGGGGTCAGGGTGGTGTCGGCGGCGATCTGCTGGGTGGCGCGGACGGTGCCGCCCCGGGTGGAGCCGCCGGCTCCGTACGTGACGGAGACGAAGCTCGGGGAGACCGCCTCGATCCGGCGGAGCGCGTTCCAGAGGTTGCGCTCGCCCTTCTCGGTCTTGGGGGCCCAGAACTCGAAGGAATACGAGGCTCCGGACGCGAGGAGGTCGCGGACCGTGTGTGCACGGTCCGACCAGGTGGAAGCGGTACCAAGGGCCATATGGGCAGGTTAGACGCGCCCCGCCGGACGCCGAAGCACTGTCCATCCATTGGACAGATTTTTGGACACCCGGGCGCGGGCCCGAGCGCGGCACGAGCTCCGCGCGAGTGGGCTACGAGACCGGCCGCCCGGGATCCGTCACGCGAGGCGGGCGCGGACGCGCTTGGCCAGGTCGGCGGCGGCGGCCCCGGGGTCGGTGGCCTCGGTGATCGCACGGACGACCACGACGCGGGTGGCTCCGGCGTCGAGGACCTCGTCCAGGTTCGCGGCGTCGATGCCGCCGATGGCGAACCAGGGGCGGTCCTGCTCCAGGGAGGCCGCGTAGCGGACGAGGCCGAGGCCCGGGGCGTAGCGGCCGGGCTTGGTGGGGGTGGGCCAGCAGGGGCCCGTGCAGAAGTAGTCCACGCCCGGTTCGGCGACGGCGGCGTCGACCTCGGACTCGGCGTGGCAGGAGCGGCCGATCAGGACGTCCCGGCCGAGGATGGCGCGGGCGGCGGGGACGGGGATGTCGCCCTGGCCGAGGTGCAGGACGTCGGAGCCGATGGCGTGCGCGACGTCGGCGCGGTCGTTCACGGCGAGCAGCTTGCCGTGGCGGCGGGCGGCCTCGGCGAACACCTGGAGGTGTTCGAGTTCC
Organism: Streptomyces katrae; assembly: GCF_002028425.1. Taxonomy (GTDB): domain Bacteria; phylum Actinomycetota; class Actinomycetes; order Streptomycetales; family Streptomycetaceae; genus Streptomyces; species Streptomyces katrae_A. The sequence goes on from NZ_CP020042.1 coordinate 2,237,940, forward strand.
TCGCCGGCCTCCATGCCCTTGTCGCGGAGCTGGACGATGTCGACGCCGCCGGCCAGGACGGCGTCGAGGAACTCGGGGAGGTCCCCCTGCCGCTTGCGGGCGTCCGTGCACAGGTAGAGCCGGGCGTCGGACAGCTGCTGCATGGGAGTACCCCTTGGCGGTGATGGAGTGCGGGCGGGCCGAGGTTACCCGGCCCGCCCGCATCCGTGGATCAGCCGGTCAGAGGGCGAGCGCCTGAGCGCGGCGCTTCACCTCCGTGCCGCGGTTCTCCCGCAGCGCCTGCACGGGGGTACCGGGCAGGGAGGGGTCCTCGGTGAACAGCCATTCCAGCATCTCCTCGTCGGAGAAGCGGTCGTCGCGCAGCACGGTCAGCAGGCCGACGAGCCCCTTGACGACCTTGTCGCCGTCGATGAACTGGGCCGGAACCTGCAGCGCGCGGTTCTCGCCCCGGCGTACGGCGATCAGCTGCCCTTCCTTGACCATCTGGCGGACCCGGGTCACCTCGACGTCGAGCATCTCCGCGATGTCGGGGAGGTACAGCCAGGAGGGGACTAGGGCATCGATCTTTGCGTCAATCTCGGTCACGGACACAAGCCTGCCACCTCGGCGGGGCGCCCGGTACCCGGCCCCGTCCGTCCGGGTCCGGGCCGGTGCGCGGACAGGCGTCCGGGCCGGTGGGCGGACAGGCGTCCGGGCCGGGGCCCGGGGCCGGGTGCGGGTGCGGGCCCGGGCACGGACCCCTGTCGGAGGGGTCCGTCAGGCGGCGGCCGATTTCAGCGGGACGCCCGGGTCGGCGACCTTGGCCGGGTCGACAGGGGTGCCCGACTCGATCAGCTTGCGGCCCTGGGCCAGGTCCCGGGGCCGGCCCACGGCCAGGACGGCGACGAGCACGTCCCCGCGCAGCCAGCACACCGACCAGGTGTCGCCGTCCGGGTCGCCGCGCCACAGCAGGGTGTCGGCGCCGCCGTGGTGGCCCGCGTACTGCACGAAGCGGCCGAACTGCTCGGACCAGAAGTACGGCACCGGGTCGTAGGCCTGGACGGCCTCCCCGGCGACGATGTTCGCCGCGACGGCGCGGGGGCCCTGGAGGGCGTTGTCCCAGTGGTGGACCAGCAGCCGGGTCCCGTAGCGGGCCGACGGGAAGGAGGAGCAGTCGCCGACGGCGTACACCCCGGGCAGCGAGGTGCGCAGGTGGGCGTCGGCGGTGACGGAGCCGTCGGGGCCCCGCTCGACGCCGCTGCCGGCGAGCCAGTCGGTGGCGGGGCGGGCGCCGATGCCGACGACGACGGCCCCGGCGGGCAGCTCGCGGCCGTCCGCGAGGAGCACCCGGCCCTCCTCGATCCCGGCCACCTTCGCGCCGGTGAGCAGGGTGGCGCCGGCGCCCTCGTACCAGCGGGCCATGGGGGCGGCGACCTCGGCGGGCAGGGCCCCGGCCAGGACCCGGTCGGCCGCCTCGACCACGGTGACGGCGCAGCCGGCCTCGCGGGCGGCGGTGGCGAACTCGGCGCCGATCCAGCCGGCCCCGACCACCACGACCCCGGGGGCGGCGGCGAGCACGGGGCGCAGCCGGGCGGCGTCGTCGAGGGTGCGCAGCAGGTGGACGCCGGGGACGCCCTCGGTGCCGGGCAGGGTCAGCGGGGTGGCGCCGGTGGCCAGGACCAGGACCTCGTACGGGACGGGTCCGGCCTCGGTGTCCAGCTCGCGGTCGGCGGCGCGCAGGCCGGTGACCTCGGTCCCCAGGCGCAGGGTGATGCGCAGGCCCTCGAAGTCGACGTCGAAGGCGGAGTCCTCGGCCTTGCCGAGCAGCACCGCCTTGGAGAGCGGGGGGCGGTCGTAGGGCTGGTGGGGTTCGGCGCCCAGCAGGGTCACGGGGCCGGTCCAGCCCTGGTCCCGCAGGGCCACCGCGGTCTGCACGCCGGCCATGCCGGCGCCGACGATCACCACGCCGGGCCCCGGCTGCTCCGTCTGTTCCGTCTGCTGCTGCGTCTGCTGCTGCGTCTGCTCACTCACACGGTCAGCCTAGCCACCTGACGACCTGTCAGGAAAGCGGGGGCCGCCCGGCGCGGGGAGGCAGCCTTACCCGCCACCGGCCCCGGGGTTAGTCTGGCCACCGTACCTATCGCGGGAGTCCGGGCGCACCGGGCTGAGAGGGAGGCTGGCCGGCCTCCGACCGTACGAACCTGATCCGGGTCATGCCGGCGAAGGGAGGGGCTGGACGCCCATGCACGCATCCGACAAGGGATCCGACCACCGGGGCCACGACGTCCGCCACGACGTCCTCGTCATCGGTGGCGGGATCATCGGTCTGGTCACCGCCTGGCGGGCGGCCCGGCACGGGCTGCGCACCGCGCTCGCCGACCCCGACCCCGGGGGCGGCGCCGCCCGGGTCGCGGCCGGCATGCTCGCCGCCGTCACCGAGCTGCACTACGGCGAGGAGACCCTGCTGGGGCTCAACCTCGCCTCCGCCGCCCGCTACCCGGAGTTCGCCGCCGAGCTCACCGAAGCCAGCGGCGGCATGGACCTCGGCTACCGCGCCTGCGGCACCCTCGCCGTCGCCCTCGACGCCGACGACCGCCTCCACCTGCGGGAACTGCACGCCCTCCAGCGGCGCTGCGGCCTGGAATCCGAGTGGCTCACCGGCCGCGAGTGCCGCCGCCTGGAGCCCATGCTCGCCCCCGGGGTGCGCGGCGGGCTGCGCGTCGACGGGGACCACCAGGTGGACCCGCGCCGCCTCGCCGCCGCCCTGCTCACCGCCTGCGAGCGGGCCGGGGTGCGCATCCACCGCGCCGGCGCACGCCGGCTGCTCGTCACCGCCGACCGGGCCCGCGGGGCGCTCCTCGACGACGGCACGGAGCTCCTCGCCGACCAGGTGGTCCTCGCAGCGGGCTCGCTCAGCGGCCGGCTGGAGGGCGTACCGGAACAGGTGCTGCCGCCCGTACGGCCGGTCAAGGGACAGGTGCTGAGGCTGGCCGTACCGCCCGCCTACGCGCCGTTCCTGTCCCGGACGGTACGGGCCGTGGTGCGCGGCAGCCACGTCTACCTGGTCCCGCGCGAGAACGGCGAGCTCGTCATCGGCGCCACCAGCGAGGAACTCGGCTGGGACACCACCGTCACCGCGGGCGGGGTCTACGAGCTGCTGCGCGACGCCCACGAGCTGGTCCCCGGCATCACCGAGCTGCCGCTGGTCGAGACCCGGGCCGGGCTGCGCCCGTGCTCCCCCGACAACGCCCCGCTGCTCGGCCCGACCGACCTGCCCGGACTGCACCTGTCCACCGGCCACTACCGCAACGGGGTGCTGCTGACCCCGCTCACCGGCGACGTGATGGCGGAGCTGCTGACCACCGGCGCCGTGCCGGAGATCGCCCGTCCGTTCTCCCCCCGCCGCTTCTCCCCCGCACGTCAGGAGTCGTACGCATGACCATCTCCGTCAACGGCGAGCCGCGCGAGGTCGCGGCCGGCACCACCCTCGACGCGGTGGTCGCCACCCTCACCACGGCCCCGTCCGGCGTGGCCGCCGCCCTCAACGAGACGGTCGTCCCACGCGGCCGGTGGTCCCTCACCCCGGTCGGCGACGGCGACCGGGTCGAGGTCCTCACCGCGGTCCAGGGAGGCTGAGCGCGATGGCCGACGACCTGTTCGCCCTGGGCGGCCGGACCTTCTCCTCCCGCCTGATCATGGGCACGGGCGGCGCCCCGAGCCTGGAGATCCTGGAACGCGCCCTGATCGCCTCCGGCACCGAGCTGACCACGGTGGCGATGCGCCGCCTGGACCCGACGGTGCAGGGCTCGGTCCTGTCGGTGCTGTCCAAGCTGGACATCGCGGTCCTGCCGAACACCGCGGGCTGCTTCACCGCCGGCGAGGCCGTCCTGACGGCCCGGCTGGCGCGGGAGGCCCTGGGCACGGACTGGGTCAAGCTGGAGGTGGTCGCGGACGAACGGACCCTGCTGCCGGACGGGGTGGAACTGCTGGACGCGGCGGAGGTCCTGGTCGACGAGGGCTTCACGGTCCTCCCCTACACCAACGACGACCCGGTGCTGGCCCGGAAGCTGGAAGACGTGGGCTGCGCGGCGATCATGCCGCTGGGCTCCCCGATCGGCTCCGGGATGGGCATCCGCAACCCGCACAACTTCGAGCTGATCGTGGAGCGGGCCGGGGTCCCGGTGATCCTGGACGCGGGGGCGGGGACGGCGTCGGACGCCGCCCTGGCGATGGAGCTGGGCTGCGCGGCGGTCATGCTGGCCTCGGCGGTCACCCGCGCCCAGGAGCCGTCCCTGATGGCGGCGGCCATGCGCGACGCCGTCTCGGCGGGCCGCCTGGCCCACCGAGCGGGCCGCATCCCGCAACGCCGCTTCGCGGAAGCCTCGTCCCCGACGGAGGGCCGCGCCACCCTGGACCCGGAGCGGCCGGCGTTCTGAGGGGGCCGCGGGGCTCGCGACGGGGGCACGCCATCTCCCCCTCGAGGGGCGGACGCGGAACGGCGCCTGCCCACCCGCCCCCGGGTGCGGGCGGTGGGATGGGGGGCGGCGTCCCGCCGGGCGGTGACCGGACAGCCGGACGGGATCCGGGAGGAGCGGGGCCCCACTCGGCGGTCTCAGGGATGGGTTGGGGCTTTCCCGTCAGTCTCATCGTCCTTCCGCGTCGGGCCACCCTGTCAAGGGTCGCCGCAGGCGATCGCGCAGCGACGCGACCGAAGGGAGCGCCCTTGACAGGGCGGCCCGGACCGGAAGGACAGTGGGACTGACGGGAAACCCCCAGACCGGCTCTGAGACCGCTGAACGGGGCACCGCCTTCCCCCCGGCCCCGCCCGGCATCCCACCGCCGCCCCGCCCCCGCACCCCGAGCCAGCACCCCGAGCCACCGGCACCGCCCCGCCGGACCCGCCCCCGCACCCCCGCGCCCCCGAGCCCCGCCCCCGCATGTCACGGCTGCGCTGCAAGCGTGGACGCCCCGGCCGGGGGTGGCGGAGGTCCTCGTAGAATCGCCGGGTGGATACGACCCTGGATGACCCCCTCGTCGGGCGCGTGCTCGACGGCCGCTACCGCGTCGACGCGCGCATCGCCGCAGGCGGCATGGCGACGGTCTACCGGGCGCTCGACACCCGCCTCGACCGCGTCCTGGCGCTCAAGATCATGCACCCGGACCTGGCCGCCGACACCGCCTTCGTGGACCGTTTCATCCGCGAGGCGAAGTCCGTCGCACGCCTGGCCCACCCCAACGTCGTGGCCGTCTTCGACCAGGGCACGGACGGGCCGTACACCTACCTGGCGATGGAGTACATCTCCGGCTGCACCCTGCGCGACGTCCTGCGCGAGCGCGGCGCGCTCCAGCCGCGGGCCGCGCTCGACATCCTCGAACCGGTCCTCGCCGCCCTCGCCGCCGCCCACCGCGCCGGCTTCGTCCACCGGGACATCAAGCCCGAGAACGTCCTGATCGGCGACGACGGCCGGGTCAAGGTCGCGGACTTCGGCCTGGTCCGCTCCGTGGACGCCGCCACCCACACCACCGGCTCCGTCCTCGGCACCGTCTCCTACCTCGCCCCCGAGCAGATCGAGGACGGGGTCTACGACACCCGCGTGGACGTCTACGCCTGCGGCGTCGTCCTGTACGAGATGCTCACCGGCTCCAAGCCGCACACCGGCGGCACCCCGGCGCAGGTCCTGTTCCAGCACCTCAACGAGGACGTCCCGCCCCCGTCGGCCGCCGTCCCCGGGCTCCCCGCCGCCCTCGACGAGCTCGTCGCCCGGGCCACCGCCCGCACTCCGGAGCTGCGCCCCACGGACGCCGCCGCCCTGCTGGGCCTGGCCCGCGAGGCACGGGCGCGGACAGGCGAGGCCGAGCTGGACGCCGTGCCGCCGCAGGCGCGGTCCACCGAACGGTCCGCCGCCGAGGACCGCACCAGCGTGATCCCGCGCCCCCTGGCGGGGCAGGCCGCCGAGCCCGTCCTGCACCACACCTCGCGCCTGGAGCGGCCCACCGCCCCGGCGCCCGAGGCGCCCCCGGCGCCCCGTCGGCAGCGCCGCGGCACGTTCCTCGTCATCGCCGCGGTCCTGCTCGCCCTGGGCATCGGCACCGGCGTCTGGTACATCAACTCCGGGCAGTTCACCAAGGTCCCCAACCTCCTCGGCAAGACGGAGGACCAGGCCAGGGCGGAGCTCTCCGCCGCCGGGCTCGGCGTCAAGAAGGTCGACCGGAAGTTCAGCGAGGCCTTCGACCGCGGGACGGTCATGGACTCCGACCCCGCCGGCGGCAAGAAGATCCGCGGCAACGGCGCGGTGACCCTGACCGTCTCGCGCGGCCCCGAGCTGGTCAGCGTGCCCGACCTCAAGGGCCGCCCGCTGGAGGACGCCAAGGCGGAGCTGACGAAGGCCGGGCTGGCCCCGGGCATCGTCACGCAGGCCTTCAGCCAGGACGTGGCCCAGGGCTCGGTGATCTCCACCGACCCGGCGGGCGGCCAGAAGCGGGCCCCCGACTCCGCCGTCGCCCTCCAGGTCAGCAAGGGCCGTCCGGTGCAGGTCCCCAGCGTCACCGGACAGCCCGCCGACCAGGCGCGCGCCGCGCTGGAGGCCCTCGGCCTGAAGGTGGCGACCTCCCCCGACCAGGTCAACTCCCCCGCGCCCGCCGGAACGGTCGCGAACCAGTCGGTCGCCGCGGGCACCCAGGCGGCGGGCGGGGACACCGTCACGCTGACCCTCTCCAAGGGCCCCCGCCCCGTCCAGGTGCCGAACGTCGCCGGCCAGGACGTGGACACGGCCCGCAAGACCCTGGAGGCCCTGGGCTTCAAGGTGAAGGTGGAGCGCCCCTTCCTGTCCTTCAGCAGCACGGTGGACACCCAGTCGCTGCCCGCCGGGCAGAGCGCCCCCGAGGGCAGCACGATCACCATCAAGACCAAGGGGCTCTGAGCAGCGGTGCTTCGCAATCCCGTGGGCGGGCACGTGCCCGTCGCCGGCGGGCTCGCCTCGGTGGGCCTGACGTACGCCCGTGAGATGGGCGCCGAGGCCGTCCAGGTCTTCGTCGCCAATCCGCGCGGCTGGGCCACCCCGACCGGGAACCCGGCGCAGGACGAGCTGTTCCGCGCGCAGTGCGCCGAGGAGTCGGTCCCGGCGTACGTGCACGCCCCGTACCTGATCAACTTCGGCTCGCACACCGAGGCGACCGTGGAGAAGTCGGTGGAGTCCCTGCGGCACTCCCTGCGCCGGGGCCGGGAGATCGGCGCGCTCGGGGTGGTCGTGCACACCGGGTCGGCGACCGGCGGCCGCCCGCGCGAGGCGGCGTACGCGCAGGTCAGAGAGCACATGCTGCCGCTGCTGGACGAGCTGACGCACGAGGACGACCCGTTCCTGCTGCTGGAGTCCACGGCCGGGCAGGGCTCCTCGCTCTGCTCGCGCACCTGGGACTTCGGCCCGTACTTCGAGGCGCTGGACCACCACGAGAAGCTGGGCATCTGCCTGGACACCTGCCACATCTTCGCGGCGGGCCACGACCTGGCGGAGCCGGGAGGCACCAAGCAGACGCTGGACCTGCTGGTGGACACGGTCGGCGCGGGCCGGCTCAAGCTGATCCACGCCAACGACTCCAAGGAAGGCGTCGGCGCCCACAAGGACCGGCACGCCAACATCGGCCAGGGGCACATCGGCCGCGAGGCCTTCGCCGAGCTGTTCTCGCACCCGGAGATGGACGGCGTACCGCTGATCATCGAGACGCCGGGCGGCAAGGAGGGGCACGCGGCGGACGTGGCCCTGCTGAAGGAGCTCCGCGACCTGCACTGACACCGCGAACATCCTGAGGGAATACCCCTGGGGGGTATACGGTTCCACCAGTCGGCGGGACCGCCACCCGGCGTTCCCCCGGGCCTTCAGGGGGTAGTCATGGAACAGGCGCACGAGCACCACGAGCACCATGAACATCACGAGCACCACCACGGAGACCACGGACACCACGGTCACGAGAGCCACGGCGGCCACGCCGGACACGAGAGCCACGCCGACCACGGCAGCCACGCCCACCACGCCGGACCCGTCGGCTGGGGCATGGCCGCCAAGGCCACCCTCCACTGCCTCACCGGCTGCGCCATCGGCGAGGTGCTCGGCATGATCGTCGGCACCGCCCTGAGCTGGGGGAACCTCCCGACGATGGTCCTGGCCATCGTCCTCGCGTTCTTCTTCGGCTACGCCCTCACCCTGCGCGGCATCCTGGCCGCCGGCGTGGACCTCCGTTCGGCCGTCCGGGTGGCGCTGGCCGCGGACACCCTGTCGATCGCCGTCATGGAGCTGATCGACAACGGCGTCATCGCCGTCTGGCCGGGGGCCATGGACGCCCACCTCTCGGAAGGGCTGTTCTGGTTCGCCCTCGCGGTCTCGCTCGCGCTCGCCTTCGTCGTGACGACCCCGGTCAACAAGTGGATGATCGGCCGCGGCAAGGGCCACGCCGTCGTCCACCAGTACCACTAAGGGAGGGTCACAGCTCCGGACCGTCCCCCGGCCCCTCCTGGTACGAGTAGCGCTGCTCGCGCCAGGGGTCGCCGATGTTGTGGTAGCCGCGCTCCTCCCAGAAGCCGCGGCGGTCGGCGGTCATGTACTCGATGCCCCGGACCCACTTGGGCCCCTTCCAGGCGTACAGGTGCGGGACCACCAGGCGCAGCGGGAAGCCGTGTTCGGCCGTCAGCGGTTCGCCGCCCATGTGGGTGGCGAAGACGGTCCGGTCGGAGGCGAAGTCCGCCAGTCTCAGGTTCGAGCTGAAGCCGTACTCGGCCCACACCATCACGTGCGTGACCTGCGGGGCGGGCGGGGCCAGGGAGAGGATCTCGCGGGCCAGCACCCCGCCCCATTCGGCGCCCTGCATGCTGAACTTGGTGACGCAGTGCAGGTCGGCCACCACGGAGTCGAACGGCAGCGCCGCGAACTGCTCGTGGTTCCAGCAGTGCTTCTCACCGTCGGCCGTCGCCCCGAAGACGCGGAACTCCCAGCGGTCCGGCTTGAACTTGGGGACGGGCCCGTAGTGGGTGACCGGCCAGCCCCTCTGCAACCGCTGCCCCGGAGGGAGCTCGACCTGCTCTGCTCCCGGAAATTCCCGGCTGTCCGGCTGACCCATGCCTCCATGGTGACAGACGTGGCGGGGTGGTCACGACCAGGTACGAAACGAAACGGGCAACTACCAGCAACTCATACTAAGGAGGCACTTACTGGACGGCCCCGTACGGCGGTGCAAAGATGCGCGCACTACCCAGTCACCTCGCTGACATTGCCTGGAAGGAGCCTCTGCGATGCAGGGCGACCCCGAGGTCCTCGAGTTTCTGAACGAGCAGCTGACCGGCGAGCTCACGGCCATCAACCAGTACTGGCTGCACTACCGCATCCAGGACAACAAGGGGTGGACGAAGCTCGCCAAGTACACGCGTGAAGAGTCCATCGACGAGATGAAGCACGCGGACAAACTCACCGAGCGCATCCTCATGCTCGACGGTCTGCCGAATTACCAGCGCCTCTTCCACGTGCGCGTCGGACAGACGATCACCGAGATGTTCCAGGCCGACCGGCAGGTCGAGGTGGAGGCGATCGACCGCCTCAAGCGCGGTATCGAGGTCATGCGCGGGAAGGGCGACTTCACCTCCGCCCGCCTCTTCGAGGAGATCCTGGAGGACGAGGAGCACCACATCGACTACCTCGACACCCAGCTGGAGCTCATCGAGTCCCTGGGTGAGGCGCTGTACATCGCCCAGCTCATCGAACAGCCGAGCTGACGGATCAGACCGGTCGGGTGACTGGGCGACTCGGACGGCTCAGGCGACTCGGACGGCCCGGAGGCCTCAGGCGGCTTCCGCCAGCTGCGGTGCCGGGTCGGCGGCGAGGACGGCGGCCGCGTTGCCCTTCTCCAGCAGTTCCCGGCGCGGGCACGCGCCACGGCCCAGGATGCCCTGGATGGTCCGCACGCAGGAGCCGCAGTCGGTGCCGGCCTTGGTGGCCGAGGCGATCTGGCGGGGGGTGCAGGCCCCGGCGGCCGCGTGTTCCTTGACCTGCTTGTCGGTGACCCCGAAGCAAGAGCAGACGTACACGCGGTTCACCTCCCTGAGCGGAATGGTTCTTGCAGCCACCCCGGTGCGGTGAGGCTTACCTAACCGTACCCAAAGTTAGGTAAGCCTAAAAGGCCCGGGGACGAGGATGGGGCGCGGATCACATGGATCCGCGCCCCTTCCTCACTCAGAGCTCATCGGCCCGTCACTGGTCGCGGTACATCTCCGCCACCAGGAAGGCCAGGTCCAGCGACTGGCTGCGGTTGAGACGCGGGTCGCAGGCCGTCTCGTAGCGCTGGTGCAGGTCGTCGACGAAGATCTCGTCGCCGCCGCCCACGCACTCGGTGACGTCGTCACCGGTGAGCTCGACGTGGATGCCGCCCGGGTGGGTGCCCAGCGCCTTGTGGACCTCGAAGAAGCCCTTGACCTCGTCCAGGACGTCGTCGAAGCGGCGCGTCTTGTGGCCGGAGGCCGCCTCGAAGGTGTTGCCGTGCATCGGGTCGGTGACCCAGGCGACGGTCGCACCGGACGCGGTGACCTTCTCGACCAGCTCGGGGAGCTTGTCGCGGACCTTGTCGGCGCCCATGCGGACGACGAAGGTCAGCCGGCCCGGCTCACGCTCGGGGTCCAGGCGGTCGATGTAGGTCAGCGCCTCGTCCACAGTGGTGGTCGGGCCGAGCTTGATGCCGACCGGGTTGGCGATCTGCGAGCAGAACTCGATGTGCGCGTGGTCCAGCTGGCGGGTGCGCTCACCGATCCAGACCATGTGGCCGGAGGTGTCGTACAGCTTGCCGGTACGGGAGTCCGTACGGGTGAGGGCGCCCTCGTAGTCCAGCAGCAGGGCCTCGTGCGAGGAGTAGAACTCCACCGCCTTGAACTCGGCCGGGTCGGTGCCACAGGCCTTCATGAAGTTCAGCGCGTTGTCGATCTCCCGCGCGAGCTGCTCGTAGCGCTGCCCGGACGGGGAGGACTTCACGAAGTCCTGGTTCCAGGCGTGCACCTGGCGCAGGTCGGCGTAACCGCCGGTGGTGAAGGCGCGCACCAGGTTCAGCGTGGAGGCCGACGCGTGGTACATCCGCTTGAGCCGCTCGGGGTCCGGGACGCGGGCCTCTTCGGTGAAGGCGAAGCCGTTGACCGAGTCGCCGCGGTAGGTCGGCAGGGTCACGCCGTCGCGGGTCTCGGTGTCCTTGGAGCGCGGCTTGGAGTACTGGCCCGCGATGCGGCCGACCTTGACGACGGGCACGGAGGCCGCGTACGTCAGGACGGCGCTCATCTGGAGCAGGGTCTTCAGCTTGGCGCGGATGTGGTCAGCGGAAACGGCGTCGAAGGCCTCGGCGCAGTCGCCGCCCTGCAGCAGGAACGCCTCGCCCTTGGCGACGGCTCCCAGACGGGCGCGCAGCTGGTCGCACTCGCCCGCGAAGACGAGCGGAGGATACGACTCGAGGTCCGCGACGACAGCGCGCAGGGCCTCGGCATCGGGGTACGAAGGCTGCTGCGCCGCGGGAAGGTCTCGCCAGGTCGCCTTGGCGGCGAGGGCGTGGTTTTCAGCGTTCACGGTCACCTCGTACACATTACGTCGTCATTCGCCGTGTCCGGCCGGACGCCCACCTGGTGAGACGGTGTCGTTCGAAGGTCCACGGACCCCGGATGAACGGAATTCAAGGTTCATATGCCGGAGGAGGCGGGATGCGGCAGGACGGCGGCCGTTTCGGCTAGGGTGCCTCCCATGTACGCGCTCTCCGTCCAGAACTGGTGGTGGTCCGCTCCCGGCGGCCCGCCCCTCGTGCGTACCCACTGACACGAGCGACACGAAGGCCGCCCCGAGGGGCGGCCTTCTGCGTACGCAGGCAGACACGGGCCGCTCCTCCTCCCGACACCCCACCGGAAGGACGCCCGCTCCATGCCCCAGCCTCAGTTCTCCCCGTTCTCACCGTTCTCCCCCTTCGCCCTCTCCCGGCTCCTCGACGACGGCGCCCCGCCGTTCGCGCTGCTGCGCCGGCGCACCCCCGGCCGGGACCACGACACCGTCGAGGTGCTCCTCGGCCCGGTCCACGAGGCCGCCCGCCTGGCCGACCTGCCCGTGCGCGAGCTGCCCACCCTGGCGCTGGTCCCGTTCCGGCAGATCCGCGAGCGCGGGTTCGACGTGCGCGACGACGGCACCCCGCTGAGCGTGCTGTGCGCCGAGGAGGCCTACGAGGTCCCGCTCGCAGAGGCACTGGCCGCCCTCCCGGACCACTGCGTACGGGTCGAGGGCGGGGGCTTCGACGTGGGCGACGAGGAGTACGCGGCCACCGTCGAGCGGGTGATCCGGGACGAGATCGGCCGGGGCGAGGGCGCGAACTTCGTGATCCGGCGGACGTACGAGGGCCGGATCGGCGGTTTCGGCCGGGCCGACGCCCTGGCCCTGTTCCGGCGGCTGCTGGAGGGCGAGCGGGGCGCGTACTGGACGTACGTGGTCCACACTCCGGACCGCACCCTGGTCGGGGCCAGCCCGGAGGTCCACGTCCGGATGACGGGCGGCACGGTCGTGATGAACCCCATCAGCGGCACCTACCGCTACCCGGCGGGCGGGCCGACCGCCGAGTCGCTCCTCGCCTTCCTCGGCGACCGCAAGGAGACCGAGGAGCTGTCGATGGTGGTGGACGAGGAACTGAAGATGATGTGCACGGTCGGCGACATGGGCGGCACCGTGGTCGGCCCCCGCCTGCGGGAGATGGCCCACCTCGCGCACACCGAGTACGAGCTGCGCGGCCGCTCCTCGCTGGACGTCCGGGAGGTGCTGCGGGAGACCATGTTCGCGGCGACCGTGACGGGCTCGCCGGTACAGAACGCCTGCCGGGTGATCGAACGGTACGAGAACGGGGGCCGCGGCTACTACGCGGGCGCCCTGGCCCTGCTCGGCCTGGACCCCTCCGGCGCCCAGACCCTGGACTCCCCGATCCTGATCCGCACCGCCGACATCGCCCCGGACGGGACGCTGCGGGTCCCGGTCGGGGCCACCCTGGTCCGCCACTCGGACCCGCGGGGCGAGGTGGCCGAGACGCACGCCAAGGCCGCCGGTGTGCTGGCCGCGCTGGGCGTGCGCGGGGCCGCGCCCCGCCCCGCCTCCTCCGGTGGCGCCCGGCTGGCGGACGACCCCCGGGTGCGGGCGGCACTGGCCGCGCGGCGGGCGGACCTGGCGCCGTTCTGGCTGCGGATGCAGGAGCGGATGCCCGCCGCCGGGGGACACGCGCTGGTGGTGGACGGCGAGGACACCTTCACGGCGATGCTGGCGCACGTGCTGCGGGCGGCGGGCCTGTCGGTGACGGTGCGCCGCTACGACGAGCCGGGGCTGCGGGAGGCGGCGTCGGCCTGGGAGGGCCCGGTCGTCCTGGGCCCGGGCCCGGGCGACCCGGCGGACGGGGCGGACCCGAAGATGCGGATGCTGCGCGGGCTGGCGGGCGAACTGCTCGCCTCGCACCGGGGCGGGCTGCTCGGCGTCTGTCTGGGCCACGAGCTGCTGGCGGAGCAGATCGGCCTCCCCCTCGTCCGCAAGGCGGAGCCGGCACAGGGGGCGCAGGTGCGGATCGACCTCTTCGGCAGGCCGGAGGTGGTCGGCTTCTACAACACGTACACCGCCGCCTGCGACGCCGGGACGCAGGCGGAGCTGGCGGCGCACGGGGTCGAGGTCTCCCGGGACCCGCTCACGGACGAAGTCCACGCCCTGCGCTGCGCGGCGCGCGGCTTCGCAGGGGTCCAGTTCCATCCCGAGTCGGTCCTCACGCTGCGGGGCGCGGAGCTCGTCGCCGGCCTGGTCCGGGCCGTGGTCCCGGTGGGGCGGGGCGCGTAGCGGGGCGGGGGCGGGCCCTGCGGGGCCGGTCCCCGGTGCCGACGGGGCCGTGAACAGCCCCGCCGGCACCCCGGCGGCGGGGTCAGCCGAAGAAGACGCCCGCCTCCTCGTACAGCGCCGGGTCCACCGTCTTCAGCCTCGCCGTCGCCTCGGCGATCGGCACCCGCACGATGTCCGTCCCCTTGAGCGCGACCATCTTCCCGAAGTCCCCGTCCCGCACCGCGTCGATCGCGTGCAGCCCGAAGCGCGTGGCCAGCCACCGGTCGAAGGCGCTCGGGGTGCCCCCGCGCTGGATGTGCCCGAGGACCGTGGTGCGGGCCTCCTTGCCGGTCCGCGCCTCGATCTCCTTGGCCAGCCACTCCCCGACACCCGACAGCCGGACGTGCCCGAAGGAGTCCCGGGACACCGCGTCCTTGAGCACCAGGTCGCCGTCCTTCGGCATGGCCCCCTCGGCCACCACCACGATCGGCGCGTAGCTCGCCTTGAAGCGGGAGGTCACCCAGGCGCAGACCTGGTCCACGTCGAAGCGCTGCTCGGGGATGAGGATGACGTTCGCCCCGCCCGCGAGCCCGGAGTGCAGGGCGATCCAGCCGGCGTGCCGCCCCATCACCTCGACGACCAGGACCCGCATGTGGGACTCGGCCGTGGTGTGCAGCCGGTCGATGGCCTCCGTCGCGATGCCGACGGCCGTGTCGAAGCCGAAGGTGTAGTCGGTGGCCGACAGGTCGTTGTCGATGGTCTTGGGGACGCCGACGCAGGGGATGCCGTACTCCTCGTACAGCCGGGCGGCCACGCCCAGCGTGTCCTCGCCGCCGATCGCGATGAGCGCGTCGACCTCGGCCTTGGCGAGGTTGTCCTTGATGGAGCGGACCCCGTTCTCGGTCTTGAACGGGTTGGTGCGCGAGGAGCCGAGGATGGTGCCGCCGCGCGGCAGGATCCCGCGGACGGCGGGGATGTCCAGCGGGACGGTGTCCCCCTCGACCGGCCCCCGCCAGCCGTCCTTGAATCCGACGAACCCGTATCCGTACTCCTGGACGCCCTTGCGGACGACGCCCCTGATCACCGCGTTGAGCCCGGGGCAGTCGCCGCCGCCCGTGAGCACTCCGACCTTCATGGAATCTCCCTTCGCCATGACGGCCACGCTAGTGGTGACCCAGGTCACAGCAAGGGGCCTGGAGTGGGCAATTCCGGTGGAATTACGGGGCGTTGCGTACGCGTGTTCACTCGTACGGGGAAGTAAGTACGACCGGCGGGTACGCCGGAGCACCCTCAGGCGTCGTCGAGCCCGCGCTCTATCGCGTACCGCACGAGCTCCACCCGGTTGTGCAGCTGGAGCTTGCCGAGGGTGTTCTGCACGTGGTTCTGCACCGTGCGGTGCGAGATGACCAGCCGTTCCGCGATCTGCTTGTACGACAGCCCCTTGGCCACCAGCCGCAGCACCTCGGTCTCCCGGTCGGTCAGCTGCGGCGCCTTCGGCTCGTCGGCGGCGGCCGGCGCCGGGTCGGTGGCCAGGCGCCGGTACTCGCCGAGCACCAGCCCGGCCAGGCCCGGGGTGAACACCGGGTCGCCGGCGGCGGTGCGGCGCACCGCGTCGATCAGCTCCTGGGCCCCGGCCGACTTCATCAGGTAACCGGTGGCCCCGGACTTCACCGCCTCCAGCACGTCCGCGTGCTCCCCGCTCGCCGACAGGACCAGCACGCGCAGCGCGGGGTCGGTGCCGACCAGCTCCTTGCAGACCTGGACCCCGGGCATGCCGGGCAGGTTGAGGTCGAGGACCAGCACCCGCGGGGCGACGGCACGGGCCCGGCGCACCGCCTCGGGGCCGTCCCCGGCGGTGGCGACCACGTCGAAGCCCGCGGCGGCCAGGTCGCGGGCCACCGCGTCCCGCCACATCGGATGGTCGTCGACGACCATCACCTTGATGTCATGGAGCCCGTCGCCGCTGCCGACGCCGACGCCGTCACTGCCGCTGCCGCTGCCGCTGCCGTTCACTGGGTCCTCCCCCTCGGTACTTTCAGTTCCACTTCGGTGCCCTGCCCGGGGACGGACACCAGCTCGGCGCTGCCGCCGAGGTCGCGCAGCCGGCCCCGGATGGACAGGGCCACGCCCATCCGTCCCTCACCCTCCGCCTGGTCGAGCCGGCCGGCCGGGATGCCCGGGCCGTCGTCCCGTACGGTCACGATCACCTCGTCGCCCCAGTCCTCGACCAGGATCCAGGCGCTGGCCCCCTCCCCGGCGTGCTTGCGCACGTTGTCCAGGGCGGCGCCCACCGCCGCGGCCAGCTCCCGCGCGGCAGGCGCGGGCAGCGGCACCGGGGCGCCCGGCTCGGCGAAGCTCACCCGGGAGCCGGCGTGCGGGGCCAGCAGGGCCCGCAGGTCCAGCTCGCCCTCGTCGGCGCCCGGCTCCTCCACCTCGTACGTGTCCACCCGCGCGCCCAGCGCCTCGTCACGCGAGACCCGGGAGGGGCGGACCAGCCCGCTGGAGACCAGCGTGCGCAGCGCCACCTCCTGCTCCCCGGCCATCCGGCCCAGCTCGGCGGCCTCGCCGCCCAGCTCGGTGCCCCGCCGCTGGACCATGGCGAGGACCTGGAGGACACCGTCGTGGATGTCGCGGGCGAGGCGTTCGCGCTCCCGGGTCGCGGCCTCGATCTCCAGGGCGCGGGCGAGGGTCGCCTCACTGGCCCGGGCGACCTCGACGACGTAGCCGAGGGCGATGGAGGCGACCCAGACCAGCAGCACGTTGTGGAGGGTGTCCCGGGTGGGGTCGCCGCCGTGGATGGCGATGTTGGCGACGGCCACGAAGGTGGAGGCGATACCGGCCCACCGCCAGCCGCCCTTGAGGGCGAAGGCGAGGACCGAGCCGGCCGTCCAGATGCTGGGGAGGGTGGGGCCGCCCGCCTGGATGCGGGCGTGGGCGTCGGCGAGCGGGGTCAGGGCGATCCCGGCGAGGGCGACGGTGAGGTCCGCGGCCAGGAAACCCCTGGTGCAGTGCGCCGCGCCGCCCACCCGGCGGTAGGTGGCCAGGGTCCAGACGACGAGGACGGCGAGGTAGCCGACCGCGACGCCGGGACGGACGAAGTCCTTGTGGGCGGAGAGGAACAGCAGCACCGCGTAGACCATGGTGAGCAGCCGGTACGCGGTCAGCGCCCGCCACAGCGGCTGCTCGACCGACATCCGCACGACGCGCTCGCGCTTCGCCGCCATCTCCCCCACCCCCGCCGCGCGGACGGCAGCCTGCCGCCCGCGGGAACTACTCCGCGCCGCCGTCGCCCTTGTCGGCCTTGGCCGCTTCCTTGGCCGCCTTCTCGGCGTCCGCGATCTGCCGCTTGGCGGCGGTCGCGTAGATGTCGACGTACTCCTGGCCGGACAGCTTCATGATCTCGTACATGACCTCGTCGGTCACCGAGCGCAGGATGAAGCGGTCCCCATCCATGCCCTGGTAGCGGCTGAAGTCCAGCGGCTTGCCGATCCGGATGCCCGGGCGCATCAGCTTCGGGACCACCTTGCCGGGCGGCTGGATCTTCTCGGTGTCGATCATCGCCACCGGGATCACGGGCGCACCGGTGGCCAGCGCCACCCGCGCCAGGCCACCGGGCTTGCCGCGGTAGAGGCGGCCGTCGGGTGAACGGGTCCCCTCGGGGTAGATACCGAACAGCTCTCCGCGCTCGATGACCTCGATACCGCTCTTGATGGCGGCCTCGCCCGCACCGCGCGCGCCGGAGCGGTCCACGGGGAGCTGGCCGACGCCCTTGAAGAAGGCCGCGGTCAGCTTGCCCTTGACCCCGGGGGAGGTGAAGTACTCCGCCTTTGCGATGAAGGTCACCTTCCGGTCCAGCACGGCCGGGAGGAAGAAGGAGTCGGAGAAGGACAGGTGGTTGCTCGCGAGGATCGCCGGCCCCTCCGCGGGAATGTTCTCGAGGCCCTCCACCCACGGCCTGAAGGCGAGCTTCAGGGACCCGCCGATGGAGAACTTCATTGCGCCGTAGATCAACTCGAAAGCCTTCCTGTGTCTGTCGATCAGACCATAACCCCTGGCTCCGCCGAGAGCGCCCGACGACCCTGGTCGGTGTCATCCCGGTCGCGTACGGTGAAGTCACACAGCGCGACGCACCCGTACGTACCCGTACCCCGCACGCGTCAAGGCCCTCGTCGAGTCGTAGTCCTCTCGTAGTCCTCGTAGTCCTCTCGTAGTTCTCACCCATCAAGGAGACTGTGGTGCCCGTCCTCCCTGGAGCAGAGCCGTTCCGCCACGAGGGCGGAGAGGTGGGCGTGCTCCTCTGCCACGGCTTCACCGGTTCCCCTCAGTCGCTGCGCCCCTGGGCCGAGTACCTGGCCGAGCGCGGACTGACGGTCTCGCTGCCGCTGCTGCCGGGGCACGGCACGCGCTGGCAGGACATGCAGCTCACCGGCTGGCAGGACTGGTACGCCGAGGTGGACCGGGCGCTGAGGGAACTGCTGGACCGGTGCACGCAGGTGTTCGTGTTCGGGCTCTCGATGGGCGGCGCGCTGACCCTGCGGCTGGCCGCCAAGCACGGGGAGGCGATCAGCGGCATCGTCCTCGTCAACCCGGCCAACAAGGTGCACGACCCGCTGGCCGTGGCCCTCCCGGTGGCCAAGCACTTCATCCGGTCCACGGCGGGGATCGCCAGCGACATCGCCAAGCCGGGCGCGGCGGAGGTCGGCTACGACCGGGTGCCGACGAAGGCGGCGCATTCGCTGAGGAAGTTCTTCCAGCTGGTCGACACCGAGCTGCCGCAGGTCACGCAGCCGGTGCTGCTGCTCCACAGCCCCCAGGACCACGTGGTCCCGCCGGTGGACTCGGAGCGGATCCTGGCGCGGGTGTCGTCGACGGACGTCACCGAGACCCTGCTGGAACAGAGTTATCACGTCGCGACGTTGGACCATGACGCGGAGCGGATCTTCGCGGACAGCTATGCGTTCGTCGGGCGGCTCGCGGAGAGCGTCGGCAGGGAGGGGGCGGCCAGCGGTGGCTGAGCACGAGGAGTCCTCCGGGGGTGTGCCCCCGCTGGACGAGGAAGCGGCGTGGGCCGCGATCGTCGCCGGGTACGGGCAGGAACCGCCGGACCCGCCGGGGGCCCGTCCGTTCCGGCCCATCGAGAACCTGATGCTGCCGGAGGAGGACGTCCAGCCGGAGCCCCCGGCCGCCGCCCCGACGGCGCCGACGGCCCTGGGCAGCTCGGTGGTCTTCGCCCCGGGCGTCGGCCTCGGGCCCCGCGACCACACCCCGGCGGAGCCGAAGGACGAAGACCTGGCGGGCGAAGCGGGCGACGAGGGCCACTTCGTCCCCCCGGAACCCCCGGAGCTCCCGCCGGCGGACACGACGGCGAAGTTCGCCTGGCTGGCGGTGGTCGGCGGCCCGGTACTGCTGCTGGTGGCGGTACTGCTCCAGTGGGACATGACCTGGTGGCTCACCACCCTGGGCATCGGCGGCTTCCTGGGCGGCTTCGCCACCCTGGTGGCCCGCATGTCGGGCGACACGGACGACGGCGACGACGACCCGGGCCGCGGCGCGGTGGTGTAGGGGGTTGTCCCTCGCGGCGCGGTACTGACGCCGTCCGCGGCGACGCCTCGCGGCGCGGGCCCGCCATCTCCCCCTCGAGGGGTAGGGGCGGGCCGGTAGCTGCCCACCCGCCTCCCCCGGGCGGCCGGGGCCGGCCGCTCGGCGGAGCCTTGGCCGGGCGGAAGCGGAGAGGCGGCCGGGACCGGTGTGCGCAACAGATCGCTACGCGCTGCCCTCGTCTCAGCGTCTGCGAGCCGTCTGGAGCGCTGTCGTCGGGCGATTCACCACCCGTTCAGCGAAACCTCCGGACCGGCGTTCAAGTACTGACGAAGAGCGCTTGATGTGGTGTCCACGAAAGCGTCGGGGATGGCGTCGGCGGCGACCCAACGGACCTGGGAGTGCTTGCGGGGTTCGCGGTTTTCAGGTTCGCCGGTCCATTCGTTGGCAGCGAATACGACGGTGAGGAATCCGTTGGGGGCTTCGACGCCCCAGGCTCCGTGGATGATGTGGGCCACCTTGAGGGACTCCGGCTTCACGGTGAGGCCCGTCTCCTCGTAGAGCTCGCGGACGGCGGTCTCGGTGATGGGTTCGCCCGGTTCGCTCTTGCCGACGGGGAGGTCCCACATGCCCTGGGCGAACTTGGCGTTCTCACTGCGCTGGAGGAGGACGACGCGGTTGGTGGCCTTGTCGTGGACGATGACGGCCGCGACCAGCAGGGTCATCGATTCGAGCGCCGGCTTGAGGGCTTGGGAGCGGTCGTCGGTCTGCTGGGCCACGGTGTTCCCTTCGTCGGACGGTTGTTGGGCATGTTAGGCGAGGGCCTCGCGGGCTCTGCGGGCGAGATCGGCGGCGCCGGGGACGCGGCGGTGCTGGTAGACCGCGAGGGTGGAGCGGATCGAGGTGATCGCCTTCCGGGTCCGGTCGGACGTCATGCCCTCCATGAGGACGAGGGCCTGGGTCCACGCGGAGACGGCTTCGTCGGCGCGGGCCTGAGCGGCGAGGCTGTCGCCCAGGTCGGCGTGGGTGAGGGCGTGGACGCGCTTGTACTTGTCCGGGTCCCAGCGGGTGAGGGCGTCGCGGTGCTGCTGTTCGGTGCCGACGTGGTCGGCGAGGTCGGTCAGGGTGCGGGCGGTGTGGCTGGCCACGGTGCCGGCGGCGGGGCCGCTGACGCGGGAGTAGCTGGGCTGGGGGCCGTCGTCCCGGAGCAGGGCGTCTTCGGCGGCGAGGAGGGCGCGTGCAGCCGAGGGGCTCGCGTCGGTGGCAGCGTAGGCGCGGGCATGGGTGATGTGGAGAAGGGCTTCGGTCTGGCCGTCGACATGGCCGAGGCCACGTCGCAGGGCGCCTTCGACCAGGTCGACGCAGTGATGGGGCTGTTTGAGGCTCAGGGCCTGATGGGCGAGGGCGCGCATCATCCAGGCAGCGTGGCCGTGGGGGTCGGCTTCGCAGGCGAGCTGGTAGCCGACCTGGTAATAGCGCTGGGCGGCGCCTTCGTGGCCCAGGTCGTGGTGCTTCCACCCGGCGAGGTAGGCGAGTTCGGCGACGGCGCCGAAGGCGGCCTGGCGTAACGGCTCAGAGGGGAAGCGGCCGCGGAGCATCGGGGCGGCGGTGTCGGCGAGGTAGGCGGTGACGGTGGTCAGACCATGGCCGCCGCCCAGGCGCTCGTCGGCGGCGCTGAAGGCTGCGGTGATCTGGCGTACGACGTCGATGTCGTCGGTTCCGACCAGGGAGCGGCCGGTACGGGCGCGGAGCATCCGGGAGGTCGCCTCGTGGTCGTGGAGCAGCGGCATGGCGACGCCTGCCGTGGTGAAGGCTGCGATGGCGAGGAATCGGCGGCGTTCGACGTCCGCGCGGCCGAGATCGGTGACGGTCAGGACCGGGTCGCCGTTCGAGGTGGCTCCGGCATCGCCGGGCTGGAGGCCGATCTCGGTCGGGGTGACGATGCGGCCGAGGCGGCGGGAGAGGGCTTCGGCAAGGTACTGGCCGGTCTGGCCCGAGGGCTCGCGGGTGCCGTTGGCCCAGTGGGAGATCGCGGACTTGTTGGTCTGGAGGAGTTCACCGTTCTCGGCTGCGATGCGGCGGACGTCGTGGGCGAGCGATTCGTACGTGCATCCGGCCTCGTGGATGGTCTCGCGCAGGCGGGAGTTGGCGTCGGTCGGCGCTGGCACGTTCCTCCGTCCCGGAGCTGTAAACCGCGTATACCGCTTGGGCCCGGTCACACCGTACCCACTCTGCGTAGCGGACGGTTCACTTATCGACAGCCGCCCCACCTTCGGGCCGGGCGGCCCCCAAGTTCCGTACGCCCCAACGGGCTCGGGCATTCCTATGCCCTGGCCCGGACGATCAGAGACGGAGACACCGTGACCATCATCGACACCACGACCATCACGGTCGAGCTGCCTGACGCCTTCGACCCGCGCTGGAACCGGCTGCCCGGCATCCAGGTCGAGGGACGACGCATCACCATCGACCCGGCCGAGTACTTCTTCCGCTTCGAGTCCAGCACCTGGCTCCTCGCCGACTGGGAGCTGGTCAAGGCCCAGCTCCTGGACGTCGACGAGACGACCGAGAGTGCGGTCGAGCAGCTGGCGCTCGACTTCATCAAGAACCACGCCGAGTCCACGTCGGATGCCGCCCGCGTCCTGGCGACGGCGTACGAGGTGTACGCGTACCTCTTCCGCGACGAGCACCTCTCCGGCCTGGACCTCCCGCAGATCACCGCCGAACACCTGCGGATGCTCCGCGAGGCCGCCACGCTCATGGCGCTCAACAAGGTCGAGCTGGACGGGCACATCTCCAACGTCGGCCCGTGCTGGTTCTTCCCCGCCGCCACCTCCGTCGTCTTCGACCTGGAGGACGAAATGGGCGGGATGCTCGACGAGGTCTACCACGGCGGCTGGTTCAACGAGCACCGCCGCATCGAGTCCATCAAGGGCCACGCCGCCCTCGGGGGCCGTCTCGTGCACGGCTGCCAGTCCGTGCCGGACCAGACCGGCGGCGTCGTCGCGCCCTACGGCGCCTCGATGGCCAACTTCCGTGACGACCTCGCCGCGTTCAAGGCGGGCTGGATCGAGCAGGTCTACGCCCACCGCGTGACCGCCCCCGAGTAGGCCCCAGTCCGGCTTCGGGGCGGACGACACGCTCGCCCCGAAGCCGTCCATCCCCCCCTCCGGAGACACCCCCATGGACCAGAGCCTGACCACCACCCTCCTCGACGACCTGTGCACCCTCCTCCACAAGCCCGTCCCCCAACGCACCGAAATCCGTGTCTGGGGCATGTCCGGCGTCGAACGCGTCACCTTCCCCGACGGGACCACCTCCGTCTTCAAGTACGCCAAGGAGCCCTTCGACCGCGAAGCCCAGGCCCTGCGAATCGCCCACCAGCGCGGTCTGCCGGTCCCCGAGCTCCACGCCACCGCCGTGCAGGACGACTGGCTCGGGATGCTCATGGACGACCTCGGCACTCCGGTACGTGAGGCCGACGACGTAGACGGTGCCACCGCCGCCGTCCAGCTCCACCGGGCCCGCCCGGCCAACGGTCTGCCCTTCCTCGACGGCAACGGTCTGGCGTCCCTCCCCACCCGGGCCCTCGACCACCTCCAGCGCCTCCGCAAGGCCGGTCGGTGGACGGACTGCGACGACATCGAAACCGCGCTGCGAAAGACCTCCGCAGCAGCCGGGGCCCGCGCCCGGGGAGCGACACTGGACCCGTTCGGCTGGGTCCACTCCGAGTTCCACCCCACCAGCCTCCACATCGGCGAGAACGGCTGGCACCTGCTCGACTTCGCCCGCGCCTTCACCGGCCCCGGCCTGATCGACCTCGCCTCGTACCACGGCACCACCGACACACCGGACCCCGTCCGCCTCCGGGTGTTCCTCGATCAGTACGTCACCGCAGGCGGCCACGAGGACGCCCTCGCCCCCCGGGGCGGCCTGGCGGCCGAGGCATGGGCCCTGGGCTGGCACCGCATGTGGGCCGTCGAGTGGTTCATGGAGCAGGCGATCCGCTGGATCAACGATCCGACCAGGGACTTCGCTTACATCCCGGTCGTCCGCCGCCACCTGGGTGACGTGGTCCACTTCCTGGAGGTCTAGTGCTCGCCCAGGTCTCCCCCTGGTACGCCCACGCCGTCCAGCGCCTCGCCGGCGCCCCGACGCACGCCCTCACCCCTCCCGCACGGATGGAGTGGACCACCCGCCCCGGCCTGGGCCCCGGCGCGGAGCTCCTCGGCCGGGACCTGCGCGGCAAGCGCCTGCTGGAACTGGGGTGCGGCCCGGGCCACAACGTCGCCCACCTCGCCCACCACCATCAGGCCCCCACGACGGGCGTCGACCTGGTCGGCCTCCAGGTCCGCCGGGCACGCTCCCACTACGGCCACATCACCGGCACCACCTTCTCGGCCGGCCACGCCCTGCACCACCTCCAGGCCACCGCCCGGACCTTCGACGGGATCTACTCCGTCTTCGGCGCCGTAGGCCTGGTCGCCCCGGACCTCCTCCTCGCCGAGATCTCCCGCCACCTGGCGCCCGGCGGCGTCCTGGCCTTCTCGGTTCCCCACCCGGCCCGGGCCGGAAGACATCCTTCGCCGGACGACCGCCCCCGCGAGGACTACGTCACCATGCCCGACCGCACCCGCCACCCCATCGCCCGCTGGGAGTTCGACGCGCACCGCTGGGCCGCCCACCTCGCCCGCACCGGCCTGCGCACCACCGCCGCCCTCGACCTGCGCCACCCGCGCCTGGACCCGTGGCCCACCACCCTCCTGATCACCGCCCGCAAACGCTGACCGCCACCGGAGGCACCGATGCCCCTACCCCACCTCCTCCTGGACATCGACGGCGTCCTCATCCCCTTCCCGACTCCCGACGGCAGCACCCCACCAACCCACACCCGCCACACCGTCCTCCCCACGGGCCGCAACCCCGGAGACCCCGTCCCCGTCTGGCTCAACCCCGCCCACGGCCCGATGCTCACCGACTTCCTGAACAGCGGCCTGGTCGCCCCCGTGTGGTGCACGAGCTGGCGCAAGGACGCCACCGGCATCATCGGCCCGCTCCTGGGCCTGCCCCACTTCCCCTACCTCGACCTCCCCCGCCCCCGTATCACCACCAGCCACCCCAACGGCTACCTCTGGAAGCGCGACCACGTCGATCCGTGGCTCGGCGAATCGGCGGTCGCCTGGATCGACGACGACTTCACCGACCTCGACCACACCTGGGCCGCCGAGCGCACCGCCCAAGGCCACCCCACCCTCCTCGTCCAACCGGACCCCCACCACGGCCTCCAGCCGCATCACCTCGCTGAGGTAAGGGAGTGGGCCTCCCACCAGATCTCGTTCGCTGCTGGCATCAGCCCAAGGCGGCCGCCAGACGCTGAGATCTGAGGAGCGCGTAGCGATCTGACGCGCCCAACGGCCCCCGACACCGCTCTGGTTGGCATGCAGTGCAGGTAGCAACCCCGGCCGGCCGCCGGCCGCCGAGACGGGAGATGCGCGTAGCGATCTGATGCGGGCGGAGGCCCCGGCTGCGCCTGATGGGGCCCGGATGCCCGGTCTGCCGGCCCCCGGTCTGCCCGGCTGGTCGCTGATCCCGCCGATTGGCCGTCTCCGGTCCGTCCCGTTCCTTTGGGGGGTTCCCGGCAGTCTTCGGCATTTCGCGGCGGGTCGGTCTGTCAAGGGTCGCCGAAGGCGATCGCGCAGCGACGCGACGAAGGAGCGCCCTTGACTGACCGGCCCGACGCGGAAGGACGATGAGACTGGCGGGAACCCTCCAACCCTCCCCGAGACCGCCCGGCTCAAGTCCCGCCCTCCCGCATCCCGGCCAGCTGTGCCGTCACCGCCCGGCGGGACCCCGCCCCCCCACCCCACCGGCCCGCAGACAGGGAGGCGGGTGGGCAACCACCGACCCGCCCCCGACACCTCGAGGGGGAGATGGCGGGCCCCCGCCGCGAGAGCGCGCCCCTACGCCCCCGCCCCCAGCCGGACCGCCGCCAGTACGGGGAGGTGGTCCGTTGCCGTGCGGAGGTCGGTGGGCGGGAGGCCCGTGGGGACGCCGCAGGCGAGGACCTCCACCCCCGGGGTGGCGAACAGGGCGTCGATGCGGCGGGACGGGGCTGCCGAGGGGAAGGTGGCCTCGCCGCCCCAGGGGGCGGCCGTCCAGCAGTCCTGGAGGGTGGCCGACAGGCGGGTGAAGGCGGGGCCGCCCGGGGTTTCGTTGACGTCGGCGGCGGCGATGACGTGCGGGGCGTCCAGGGTGGCGACCCGGTCCAGGAGGAGCTCGGCCTGGGCGGCGCGCTCGGTCGCGTCCAGGGAGAGGTGGGCACTGACCACGCCCACCCGGGCCGCGCCGAAGCGGACGACCGCCGTGGCGAAGCCGCGCCGGTGCAGGCCGGGGGTCAGCGGCAGCAGGACGTCCTCCGTGTGCTCCACGAAGGCCCTCAGCGAGCACAGCAGCAGCGGTCCCGCCGCCGTCGCTCCGCCGCCCAGGACGACCAGGTCGGCCTTGGAGGCCAGCCGGGCGGCGTGCTTGCGCCAGCGGAAGAAGCGGGGGGCCTCCTGGACGAACACCAGGTCCGGTGCGCAGGCCCGGATCACCCGGGCCAGTGCCTCCTCGTCGTCGCGCATCGAGCGCACGTTGTAGCTGAGGACGCGGATCACGGCGGAGCCGTCCGGTTCGGTCAGGGACTTGGGCAGTGCGTCGGGTACGGCGTCGGCGTCGGGCAGTGGCTGGGGCGGGGGCAACGTGTCGGGCACCATGCCCGCAAGATACGCAGCCGCCCGCCGCTCCCACAGGGGGCGCGGCGGGCGGCTCGAGAGGTGTCCGAGCGGGGCTCAGCCCCGGCGGGCCGGCGGGTTCAGCCCTGGCGGGCCAGGTCCGCCGCGCCGACCAGGCCGGCCTTGCCGCCGAGCTGGGCGGCCAGGACCTGCGCGTGCGGCCGCCAGGCGCCGCCGATCAGCCAGCGCTTGAAGGACTTGCGGATGGGGTCGAGGACGAGGTCGCCCTCGTCGGAGACCCCGCCGCCGACGATGAACGCCGACGGGTCGAAGAGGGAGGCCAGGTCGGCCAGGCCCGCGCCGGCCCAGCGGGCGAGCTCGCGGAAGGAGTCGACGGCCACCGGGTCGCCCTGGCGGGCGGCCTGGCTGATGTGCTTGCCCTCGATGCCCTCGGGGGTGCCGTCGCCGAGGCCCAGCAGGACGGTCGCGTTCTCGGGGGTGGCGTTGGCGCGCTGCTTCGCGTAGCGGACGAGGGCGCGGCCGGAGGCGTACTGCTCCCAGCAGCCCTGGCTGCCGCACCCGCACAGCAGGCCGTCGGGGACGACCCGGATGTGCCCGAACTCGGCGGCGACGCCGAAGCGGCCTCGGCGCAGCTTGTTGCCCATGATGATGCCGCCGCCCAGGCCCGTGCCGAGGGTGATGCAGATGACGTCCTCGTGGCCCTGGCCGGCGCCGAAGCGGTACTCGCCCCAGGCGGCGCAGTTGGCGTCGTTCTCGACGACGACGGGGAGGCCGATGCGCTGCTCGACCTTGTCCTTGAGCGGTTCGTGGCGCCAGTTGATGTTGGGCGCGAAGAGGACGGTCGCGCGCTTGTCGTCCACGTATCCGGCGGCGCCGATGCCGACGGCCTCGATGGTGTGGTTGCTGCTGACCTCGGAGACGGCGGCGCAGATCGCCTCCGTCACGCCGTCCGCGGTCGGCGGGGTGGGCACCTTGTACGTCTCAAGGATGGTGCCCTCTTCGTCGACCACGCCGGCCGCGATCTTCGTGCCGCCGATGTCGACGCCGATGGTGAGTCCCATTAGTCCCTCGGTTTTCCGGTCAAGCCCCGCCACGGCCAACCGTACCCGAGCCCGGCGGAGTCTCAGTCGAGGTCGATCCGCTGGGCCGGGCCCTCGTCCGGGCCGTGGTCGTGGCCCTCGTCGCCGTCGGTGTGCTTGCGGGGGGCCGGGGGCTCGTCCCGGACCCAGCGGCGTTCGTGGCCTTCGACGGCCGAGCGGTAGGCGGCGAGCAGCTCGGAGCCGGCGGCGGCGAGGTGGCCGAACACCTCCGGGTTGCGCTCGATGACGGGTTTGGCGGCGGTCTTGGCCTGGTTGACGAACTGGCGTACGGCGTCCTGGGCGGCCGCGGCGAGCTCCGGGTTGTTGAGGGCGGAGACCTTGTCGGCGACGGCGCCGAAGAGCTTGAACAGTTCCTCGGCGGCGGTGCCGGTGGCGCCCGCGCCGGCCCCCGCGCCGGCGCCCTGCTCGCGCTCGGCCCGGCGGCGCTCCCGTTCGGCGGCGAGGTCCTCGGCGCAGGCCTTGGCCCAGGCGTCATCGTCGGTGGGGCGGTCGGTGGCCTCGCTCATGGCGGACTCTCCTGCGGCTGCGGTAGGGGCTACTTCCGACGGTACCCGAACGGAGGTACGCAGCTCAGCGCGCCCGGGGCCACAGCTGCGGGTCGGGGGTGAAGCGGATGCGGAGCACCCCGTCGGTGAGGGCGGCGCCGGAGACGGTGCAGCGGCGCAGGGCGGAGGGGAGGGAAACGGTCCTGCGGTAGGGGCCCACCGCGAGGTGCAGTTCGTCGCCGCGACGGACAAGGTCGAGCTCGCTCTTGCGGGCGCGGGGCAGGGGGACCGCCCAGACGAGCACCCCGTCCTCGGCGAGCCGGTCCTCGACCGTCCAGCCGGGGCGGGCCGCGCGGGCGGGGGCGGGGCCTGGGCCGGGGCTCGGGGCGAGGCCTTCGGCGCCGGCGAGCTCGCCGGGGTGCCCGGGGTCCCGGCCGAGGTGCGCCAGCGGGACCACGGGGGTCTCCTGCCGCCACTGCGCCAGGTACTTCTCCTGCTGGGCGGCGAGTCCGGCCGTCCACGGGTCGGCGGAGTCGCGCGGGACGAGCCGGTTGGCCACCAGGTCGTGGACGGGCAGCTCGTACAGGGCGAGGCCGAGCGTCCCGGGGCGCAGGGCGGCGTCGGCGGCGGGACCGGGTTCGGCGACGAGGCGGACCCGGGTGGTGGGGGCCTCGACGACGGCCTGGACGGCGGCGAGCTCCTCGTCCCAGCGGGCGGCGGTCTCGTAGAGCCACTGGGCGGGCATGGGGACCCCGGCCAGCTGGGCCAGTACGGGGCGCAGGGCGCGGGCCGCCTGGCGCTCCGCGGGCAGCAGGCGGGCCAGGTAGCGGCGCAGCTGGGCGGGGAGGGCGAGGGTGGTGAGGGCCTGGTGGAGCGGGGGCATGTCCACGACGACGAGGTCGGTGGCGGGGGTGGAGGCGGCGCGGCGCAGGCCGCGCAGGAGGGCGAACTGTTCGGCCCCGGGGAGCTCGGTGAGTTCCTCGGCGCCGAGGGGGCTGCCGCCGAGCATGGAGAGGAGGGTGGCGCCGCGTTCCTGGAGGGCGGCGAGTTCGGTGCGGAACTCGTCGCCGGAGTCGATGCGGGCGAGGCGGAGGCGGTCGGGGGCGGGGGCCGGGGCGCCGGCCCAGGGGTCGTCGGCGCACAGCAGGAGCACGCGCTGCCCGGCGCGGGCCGCGGCGAGCGCGGTGGCGGCGGCGACGGTGGTGCGGCCTGACCCGCCGGGGCCGGTGATGAGCAGGGTGTGCGGCATGGTGCGGCGCTCCGGGTCGTAGATCATCCTCCCCCGAACGCTACGCCGCCCGACGGCGGCCCCGGCCCCGGGGGCGTGCGGCCCCCGCCGCGCGGCCGGCCGGCCGGTCCCCGGGGCGTGCGGCCCCCGCCCGGCGGCCGCGCCGGTCCCGGGGACCTGCGGGCCCCCGCCGTGCGGGCGGGCTCGGGCTGGGGGACGGCCCGCGGCTCTGGCTGGGGCGGCGCCGGGCGGGTGCCGGTCGGCGGTGGGGCGCTGCGCGGGGCGGAGTGCCCTGCCCGCCCTCCTCCGTGCCCAGGGGCTCCGCCCCAGGCCCCGTGCCGGGGCGCCGGCGAGGCTGGAGTTCGGTGCGGCCCGCCGGTCGTACGCGGCGGCATGTCGCGCAGCGGAACGTCAGCCCGTGCCGGGCGTGCCTCCCAGCGCGGCGCACCGGGCGCGCAGCGTCGGGTGCGGAGTCCCTGGCGGAACGGGGGAAGGGGTCAGGCGGCGGATTCCACGCGCTTCTTCAGGCCCGCCAGGGCGCGGTCGATGATGACCTTCTCCGCCTTGCGCTTGATCATGCCGAGCATCGGGATCTTGACGTCGACGGTCAGCTGGTAGGTGACCTCCGTGCGCCGCCCCCCGTCCAGCGGGGCGAGCCGGTAGGAGCCGTCCAGCTGGCGGAGCATCTGGGACTTGTGGAGGGTCCAGGCGACCTCGTCCTGGCCCTTCCAGCGGTAGGACAGGGTGTGGTCGTCCTTGATCGCGCCCGCGTCCAGCAGCAGGCGCACCTTCTCGGCGCGGCCCTCGGCGTCGGTGGACAGCACCTCGGCCTCCTTCACCTCACCCGTCCACTCCGGGTAGCGGGCGAAGTCGGCGATCACGGCCATGACCTCGGCCGGCGAGGCGTCGATCGTGATGCTCGAGCTGGTGTGTTCCGCCATCGCGGTCGCTCCTCCGGGGGAGAGTGTTCGGCAAGTGTGCAGGGGCCTCCGGCCGCCGCCGCGTGAAGGCTACCGCGCGTACCGGTGCCGACACTGCGGGGCCCCGGTCCGCGGGCGTGTGGTCACCACTCCAGGGCCCACGGCTTCCCCGTCGCCGCGAAGTGGCCCACGTTCACGCACTCCGTGCCTGCGATCCGCATGCGCCGCGCCATCGGCTGGTGGACGTGGCCGAAGAGGGCGTAGCGGGGCCGGGTGCGGCGGATCGCGGCCAGGAGGGCGGTGCTGCCGCGTTCGAAGCGGCGGGCGACCGTGTCGTAGCAGAGTTCGGGGACCTCCGGCGGGATGTGCGAGCAGAGCACGTCCACCTCGCCCAGCGCCTCGACCTTCGCCGCGTACTCCTCCTCGTCCACCTCGTACGGGGTGCGCATCGGGGACGGCAGGCCGCCGCCGACGAAGCCGAAGACGCGGCCGCCGATCTCCACGCGCTGCCCGTCCAGGACGGTGGTGCCGGGGCCGGCGTACTCGTGCCAGAGGGCGGGGACGTCGACGTTGCCGTAGGTGGCGTACGTCGGGCTGGGGAAGGCGGCGAACATCTGCGCGTACTGGCGGCGCACCGCTTCCTCGATCATCCGCTCGCGGTCCAGCCCGTCCCACAGCCGTCGGCCGAATTCGCGCGCTTCGGCGAAGCGG
Source organism: Streptomyces katrae (assembly GCF_002028425.1). Taxonomy (GTDB): domain Bacteria; phylum Actinomycetota; class Actinomycetes; order Streptomycetales; family Streptomycetaceae; genus Streptomyces; species Streptomyces katrae_A. The sequence continues at coordinate 2,268,470 of NZ_CP020042.1, forward strand.
CGCGCCGTGCGCAGTTCGACGATGCGGTGGGCGTTCTCGACGCCGAAGAGGTCGGGGAAGATGCCGCGCGAGTGGTCGGCGTAGTCCAGGAAGAGGACCAGGTCACCGAGGCAGACGAGGGCGTCGGCGCCGTCGCCGGCCCGTGCGAGCGCTTCGGTGTTGCCGTGGACGTCGCTGACGACGTGGACTCGTGTACGCCTCTTGCTGGCACCCATGTCCGCCACCCTAGGGGTGCCGGTGCCCGGCTGGTAGAGCGGGGCTCGCAGGTGGCCGGACCTGCGGTTACTTCCGAGTCTCGGAGGCGGTCGACTACTGTCGGCAGCGCTGTGGCGGCGTTTGCGATGCACGGCGAAGTCCAGAATGTGACGCACGGAACATCTGGCCGGTTCCCTCTATCGGGAACCCACTACCGGTGGGTAACGTCCGGTCGGTCCACACGGTGGCGATGGCGCCCAGAGGAGCAGCAGTCTTGCGCGAGTTCAGCCTTCCGGCCCTGTACGAGGTCCCTTCGGACGGGAACCTGACGGATCTCATCCGCCGCAACGCCGCCCAGCACCCAGACACCGCCGTCATGAGCCGCAAGGTCGACGGCCGCTGGCAGGACGTGACCGCGACGGAGTTCCTCGCCGAGGTCCGGGCCGCCGCCAAGGGCCTGATCGCCTCCGGCATCCGGCCCGGCGACCGGGTGGCTCTGATCTCGCGCACCCGCTACGAGTGGGTCCTGTTCGACTTCGCGATCTGGAGCGCGGGCGCGGTCACCGTCCCGGTGTACGAGACCAGTTCCCCGGAGCAGATCCAGTGGATCCTCGGGGACTCCGGCGCCGTCGCGGCCATCGTGGAGAGCCCGGGGCACGGCGCCCACGTGGAGGCCCTGCGCGACCGGCTGCCGGAGCTGCGCGAGGTCTGGCAGATCGAGCAGGACGCCTTCGGCGCGCTCAAGGCCGCCGGGGCCGGGGTCCCGGACGCGGACGTGGACGCCCGCAGCTCCCTCGCGAACGCCGACGACCCGGCCACCATCGTCTACACCTCGGGCACCACCGGCCGTCCCAAGGGCTGCGTGCTGACCCACCGCAACTTCTTCGCCGAGTGCGGCAACGTCGTGGAGCGGCTGAAGCCGCTGTTCCGCACCGGCGAGTGCTCGGTGCTGCTGTTCCTCCCGGCCGCGCACGTCTTCGGCCGCCTGGTGGAGGTCGCGGCGGTCCTGGCGCCGATCCGGCTGGGCTGCGTACCGGACATCAAGAACCTCACCGACGAGCTCCAGTCCTTCCGGCCCACCCTGATCCTGGGCGTGCCGCGGGTCTTCGAGAAGGTCTACAACTCGGCGCGCGCCAAGGCCCAGGCCGACGGCAAGGGCAAGATCTTCGACGCTGCCGCCGAGACGGCCATCGCCTACAGCCGGGCGCTGGACCTGCCCTCGGGCCCGTCCTTCGGCCTGAAGCTCAAGCACAAGATCTTCTCCAAGCTGGTCTACAGCAAGCTGCACGCCGTCCTCGGCGGCCGCGGCGAGTACGCGATCTCCGGCGGCGCCCCGCTGGGCGAGCGCCTGGGGCACTTCTTCCGCGGCATCGGCTTCACGGTGCTGGAGGGCTACGGCCTGACGGAGACCTGCGCGGCCACGGCCTTCCTCCCGTGGGACAAGCAGAAGATCGGCACGGTCGGCCAGCCGCTGCCGGGCTCGGTGCTGCGCATCGCCGACGACGGCGAGGTGCTGGTGCACGGCGAGCACGTCTTCAAGGAGTACTGGAAGAACGAGGCGGCCACCGCCGAGGCGATGTCCGACGGCTGGTTCCACACCGGTGACGTCGGCACCCTCGACGAGGACGGCTACCTGAGGATCACCGGCCGCAAGAAGGAGCTCATCGTCACGGCGGGCGGCAAGAACGTCGCCCCCGCCGTGATCGAGGACCGGATCCGGGCCCACGCGCTGGTCGCCGAGTGCATGGTGGTCGGCGACGGCAAGCCGTTCGTGGCGGCGCTGGTCACCATCGACGAGGAGTTCCTCGGCCGGTGGGCCGCGGAGAACGGCAAGCCGGCCGGTTCGACGGCGGCGGACCTGCGCGAGGACGCGGACCTGATGGCCGCCGTCCAGAAGGCCGTGGACGACGGCAACGCGGCGGTCTCCAAGGCGGAGTCGGTGCGGAAGTTCCGCATCCTGCCCTCGCAGTTCACGGAGGAGTCGGGCCACATCACGCCGTCGCTGAAGCTCAAGCGCAATGTGGTGGCGAAGGACTTCGCGGACGAGATCGAGGCCCTGTACCGCTCCTGACGCGGCGCTCGCCCTAACGCGGGTCCTCGGCCAGGATCCGCTCCATGTTCCGCTCGGCGAGGGCCGTGATCGTCACGAACGGGTTCACGCCGAGCGAGCCGGGGACGAGCGAGCCGTCGGTGACGTAGAGCCCCCGGTAGCCCTTCACCCGCCCGTAGGTGTCCGTGGCCTCGCCGAGGACGCAGCCGCCGAGCGGGTGGTAGGTGAAGGTGTCGGCGAAGGCCTTGTTGTCGCCGAACAGGTCGTAGCGGTACATGGTGAAATTTCTGAGGTTGACGCGGTCGAAGAGGTTCTTGGCCGCTGCCACCGAGGGGGCGTTCTGGTCCCGGGTCCACTGCAGGCGCGCCGAGTCGGTGGCGGCGTCGTAGGTGAAGTGGCCGCGCTCCGGGTTCTTGGTGATGGCCAGGTACATCGAGATCCAGTGCTCGATGCCCATGGGGAGCGGGGCGATCTCCGCGAAGACCGGGTTGGCCGGATTGTCCCAGTCGTCGATGCCGAGGGCGGGCATGGTGGCCTGGTTGGCGCCGACCGTGTCCCAGAGGTGATTGGCGCGGGCGGTCATGATGTTGCCGTTGGTGCCCCAGTTCTGCCCGACCCGGTCGTTGAGCGCGGGCAGGGCGCCGGTCTCGCGGGCGCGGAGCAGGATCTCGGTGGTGCCGAGGCTGCCGGCGCCGAGGAAGAGCTGGGCGCAGCCGAGTTCGCGGACCTGGGTGACCTTGCCGGTGACGTCGCTGGTCCGGACGGTGAGGACGTATCCGCCGGCCGGGTCCGGGCGTACGGCGACCACGCGCTGCATGGTCTCGATGGTGACGTTGCCGGTGCCGAGGGCGGCCGCGAGGTAGGTCTTGTCGACGCTCTTCTTGCCGTGGTTGTTGCCGTAGATGACCTCTCCGGCGAGTGCGGACTTCGTGGCGGTGCCGGCCGCCTCGCGCTGCATGTACCCGAAGTCGTAGACGTTGGGCACGAAGGTGGTCTTGAGGCCGGTGTTCTGGGCGTGCTTGCGGGAGATCCGGGCGAAGCGGTACCACTCGGTTGACTCGAACCAGTCGGGGTCGATGGTGTTGACGCCGAGCATGGTGCGGGCGCGGGGGTAGTAGGTGCCGTACATCTCGTCGGCGTCGACCTGGGGCAGCACCTCGGAGAAGTAGGAGCGGCGGGGCGTGGGCGCCATGCCGCCGTTGACCAGGGATCCGCCGCCGACTCCGCGGCCGACGTAGACGGACATGTCGCCGTAGTTCACGCGGTCGAGGACGCCGGGGTAGGGGCTGATGTCGCGGTTGACGACGTCCAGCCAGAGGAAGGTGGCGAGGGGGGCCTCGGTGCGGGTGCGGTACCACATGGAGCGCTGGTCGGGGGCGGTGGTGGGCGGGAAGACCTTGCCGTCGGGGCCGGGGGTGTCCCACAGGCGCCCCATTTCGAGGACGACGGTACGGACGCCGGCCTGGCCGAGTCTGAGCGCGGCGACGGCGGATCCGTAGCCGGACCCGACGACGATGGCGGGCGCGTAGCGGGCGGCGGGCGGGGCCTCGGCGGCGGTGGCGGTGGTCAGGCCGATCCGGGTGAGGCCGAGGGCGGCGGCGGTGCGGAGCGCGGCGAGGCCGAGTTGACGGCGCGTCAGGTTGGGGTTCATGGGCGCATCATGAGCGGATTCCGCCCAACCGGCCATAACGCGGCTTGCCACGCATCTGAGTAACAGTCAGTCATGTGCCGGACCGTAACCGGCCGCTGCCGGGGACTGCCGCTTTCCGGCCATTGCGCCCACGGCGCGACTTTCCGCCGCAGCGGGCCCGGTCCCCTGCACGCGCGGCGCGATTTCGCGGCCCCCGCCCGGGGCTACAGCAGCTCGCGGAGGCGGTCCGCCAGGAGGTCCCAGCGCCACTTCTCCTCCACCCAGGACCGGCCCGCCGCGCCCATGCGCGCCCGCAGGGCGGGGTCCTGGAGGAGGGGCACGATGCGGTCGGCCGCCGCGGCGGGGTCGCCGCCGCGGACCACCCACCCGGTCTCCCCCGGCAGCACCGCGTCCGGCGCCCCTCCCGAGTCCCCGGCCACCACCGGCAGCCCGGTCGCCGAGGCCTCCAGGTAGACGATGCCGAGGCCCTCCACGTCCAGGCCGCCCCGCCGGGTCCGGCAGGGCATCGCGAAGACGTCCCCGGCCCCGTAGTGGGCCGGCAGCTCCGACCACGGGACGGCGCCCGTGAAGACCACCGAGTCCGCGACCCCCTTCGCCGCGGCCAGCGCCCGCAGGTCCGCCTCGTACGGACCGCCGCCGACGATCAGCAGCACGGCGTCCGGCACCTGCGCCCGGATCCTCGGCATCGCCTCGATCAGGGTGTCCTGCCCCTTGCGCGGCACCAGCCGCGAGACGCAGACGACCACCGGGCGGTCGCTGAGCCCGAGCCGGGCGCGGACCTCGGCTCCGCCCGAGCCGGGGTGGAAGGTCTTCTCGTCGACGCCGGGCGGGAGTTGGACCATCCTCGCCGCCGCGGACGCCGTCACCGCCGAGGCGATCCGCGAGCGCGTGTACTCCCCCAGGTAGGTGAGGGTGTCCGTGCCCTCGCCGATCCGCCGCAGCAGCTGCCGCGCGGCCGGCAGCTGCGCCCAGCCCGCCTCGTGCCCGTGGGTGGTGGCGACCAGCCGCCGTGCGCCCGCCCGGCGCAGCGCCGGGCCCATCAGGCCGAGCGGGGCGGCCGCGCCGAACCACACCGACTCGCAGTCGTGTTCGCGCAGCAGGGACACCGCCCGCCGGGTGACGCGGGGGGTGGGCAGCAGCATCGTGGTGCGGTCGCGGACCACGGTGAAGGGCTGCTCGGCGTCGAAGGCCGCGGTGGCCTCGCGGCCCTCGGCGCTGTGCTTCCAGGTGGATGCGTAGACGACGACCCGCTCGGGGTCCAGCCGCAGCGCCATGTTGTGCAGGAAGGCCTGGATGCCGCCCGGGCGCGGCGGGAAGTCGTTGGTCACGATCAGCGTCTTGTGCATCCCCGCCAACGTACCCGACGGCCCGGGGGTGTCCGCACGGCGGCGCCCTGCGCCCGGACGCCGCGGGGCTGCGGGCGCTACTCCTCGGAGGTCCCCTGGCCCAGGTCCTCGCGCAGCGCCTGCTGCCAGGCCTTCGTCAGGGCGGGCAGGTCGGTGCCCAGGGCCTGGTCGAGGGCGGTCGGCAGGGGTTCGCGGCCGGCGAGTGCGTAGAGGCGGACGAGGGCCGCGTCCCCCCAGCGGGCGGCGATGAGCCGGCAGGCCAGCCAGGCGCCCTCGTAGGCGCGGGCCATGGCGTCCTGGCCGCCGCCGAAGGCGAAGGCCCCGTCCGCGGGGAGGGCGGCCGGCAGGTCGCCGAGGCGGACGGCCCGCGCGAGGGTGGGGGCGGCCTCGGCGGGGCCGAGCGGGCCGTCCCGGTAGGCGGCCCAGTCCGCGAAGCCCTCGGACAGCCACTGCGGGGTCCGGGCGGTGGTGGCGGTGCGGGTGGCGACGTGGGTGGTCTCGTGGGTGAGGACGGTCTGCCGGCCGGCCTGGGAGAGCTCCGCGTACCCCTCGGGGTTGACCACCACCCGGTCGGCGGGGGCGGGGCCGCCGCCGGTGGCGCCCGTGGTGACGGCCCCCATGCCCCGGTAGGCGTCGGCGGGCCGGCCCAGCAGCGCGGCCATCGCGTCGAGGGTGGCGGGGACGAGCACCACCACCCGCCGCGCCCACGGCCCCGGCCAGGCGGCGCTCGCCGCCGGGACCGCCCGGTCGGCCTCGGCGGCGATCCCCGCCAGGGTCTGCGGGCTCTGGCCGGCGCCGAGGACGAGGCAGTGGGCGCCCCGTACGACGGCGACGGGGTCCGGCTGGTCCCACAGCTGCGCCGGGGCCCCCGGTGCGGGCCGTTCGGCGGTGACTCGCCAGGCCGTACCGCCGCTGCCGCTGCCGCTGCCGCCATCACTGCGGGTCAGCGTCAGCTCGCGGGCGGAACCGGCGGCGGCGGTGTCGTAGCCGGCGAGCCGGTAGCGCAGCTCGGCGCGCACGTCGGCCCGGGCGCCGTCCCGCCGGACCGAGGTGACCTCGTAGGACCAGCCCTCCAGCGGGATCGAGGCGAGCCGTGCCGGCGGGGCCGCCGCCCAGTCGGCCACGGCCCGCCGCACTTCCGCGTCGGCGGGCGGGGCGGGCGCCGCGCACCCGGCCACGGCCACGAGCGCGCACAGGGCCGGCGCGAGCAGGCGTACGAGGGCGCGGCGGACGGGATCCATCCGCCGATCGTACGCAGGGGGCGGCTCAGGGCCGGGTGACCGCGGACACCGGCATCATCCCGACGGGGTCGTAACGGACCCGGGCGCCGGGGTAGGGGGCGTGGATGACCTGGCCGTTTCCCACGTACATGCCGACGTGGCTGGCGTCCGAGCGGTACGTCACGAGGTCCCCGGGCTGGGCCTGGGAGAGCGGCACCCGGCGGCCCGCGTACCGCTGGGCCTGCGAGGTGCGCGGCAGGGAGACGCCCGCCTGGCGGTAGGACCACACCATCAGCCCGGAGCAGTCGAAGCCGGAGGGGCCGGTGGAGCCCCACACGTACGGCTTCCCCACCGCGGCCCGGGCGGCCATCACGGCGACCATGGCCCGGCCGGAGGCCCGGCCGCCGACGGGCAGGTCGGGCAGGTCCGGCAGGACGTCGGCGCGGCCGCCGGAGCGCGAGGCCCGCTCGAAGTCGGCGCGCTCCTCGGAGGGCATCTCGTTCAGCAGCCTGCGGGCGGCGGCGAGTTTGGCGGTGACGGCCCGCTTCTGGGTGGCCACCTCGGCGCGCAGGGTCTCCAGTTCGGCGAGTTTGCGGGAGGCGTCCTGGCGCTGCCGGCCGATCCGGCCCTGTTCCTCGCGGAGTTCGCCGAGCTGTTTGGCCTGGCGGCCGCTCAGCCGGTCGAGGACGGCGGCCTTGTCGAGGTAGGCGCCGGGGTCCTCGGAGAGCATCAGCTCGACGGTGGGGTCGAGGCCGCCGGAGCGGTACTGGGCGCCGGCGAAGGTGCCGAGGACCCCGCGCATGGTGTTGACGCGGTCCTGGGCGCGGGCGACGGCGTCCTGGGCGCGGCTGATCTCGGCGCGCAGCGCGTCGGCCTTCTCCCCGGCCTGGTTGAACTTCTCGGTGGCCTGCTCGGCCTCCTCGAAGAGCCGGTCGACCTGGGCACGGGAGCTGGTGGCGGGTTCCTGCGGGAGGCCGGGCGCGGCGCTGGCGGGTACGGCCGTCATGGCCACGGCGGCGGTGGCCGCGGCGGCGGTGAGGACGGTGACCTTGGCGTTCCGGTCGAGGCCGCCGCTCCCGGGCCGGCGATGGGATCCCACGTGGCACCGCTCCCTGTCCGCTGTGCGGGCCCGGGTCCGTCCCGGTGGACGGCCGTGTGCCGGGTTCCGCGCTGGCAGACAGTAGCCGCGCCGCCACGCACCGGCCAACGACCGCCGGAGGGGCCGTAGGGGGGCGCCCCGCCTCTGGCACAGGTCAGGGGCGGGGCGTGAGGTCAGGGCGGGTCCGCGCAATTCCCCCGGATGGGCGGTGTACGGCGCGTCCCGGGGAGCCGGGGACGCGGGTCAGCCGACGCGGACGCCGAACTGGAAGGGCATGTTGCTCATGGCCTCGTAGCGCACGCCGCCGGTGGGGTTGGAGGCGTGGAAGACCTGGCCGTTGCCGGCGTAGAGGCCGACGTGGTGCAGGTCGCTGTAGAAGAAGACGAGGTCGCCGGGCTGGAGCTCGTTGCGGCCGATGCGCGTGCCGTCGTTGACCTGGGTATAGGTGGTGCGGCTGATGCTGACGCCGGCCTGGGCGTAGGCCCACTGGGTCAGGCCCGAGCAGTCCCAGGAGTCGGGGCCGGTGTCGCCCATGTGGTAGGCGTCGCCCTCCTGGGTGATGGCGGCGGCGAGGGCGGCTCCGGCCCGGCCGGAGCCCTTGGCGGCACCGGACTTGGCGCCCCCGCCTCCGGCGGCCTTCGCGGAGGCCGCGCCGTCCTTGGCCGCGTCGCTCTTGAGTTCGCCGCGCTGCTCGGCGGTCAGGGTGTTGAGGAGGGCCTGGGCGTCGGCGAGCTTGCTCTGGGATGCGGCCTTCTGCTCGGCCAGCTCCTTGCGGACGGCGGCGAGGTCGGCGAGTTTGCCCGTGGCCTCCTGGCGCTTCTGCGCGAGGCTGCGCTGCTTGGCCTGGATCGCCGTGATCTGCTCGACCTGCTTGCCGCTCAACTGCTGGAGCGTGGAGGCCTTGTCGAGGTAGGTGTCCGGGTCGCCGGAGAGCAGGAGGGCCACGGTCGGGTCGATGCCCTCCCCGCGGTACTGGGCGGCGGCCATCGAACCGAGGGCGTTGCGCAGGGAGTTGACCTCGTCCTGGCCGCGCGCCACCTGGTCCTGGAGCTGTGCGATCTCCTTCTCCAGCTTGTCCTGCTGCTCCTTGGCCCCGTTGTACTTCTCCGTGGCCTGTTCGGACTCCTCGTAGAGGGCGTCGACCTTGGTCTTGACCTCGTCCTTGTTCGGCTTGTCCGGTGCGGGTGCGGCCATGGCCGACTGGGAGGAGAGGGCGACGGCCGCGGTGGCGAGGGCGGTGAAGACGCTCACGCGGGTGCGGGTCGGCGGCTTGGGTCGACGGTGGGACGCCACGGACGCGAGCTCCTCCTTGCTGGAGCCGCCGAAGACGGTCGGGCACTCGGCAGCACGCCTCCGTCGACACCCCGAATGAGTGACCTACCGAACGGAGGTTTGAGCAGACCCTAGTGACCCGTCTGTGATCACTTCAAATCCCGGAACGTAAAAATCCGCCCGCCTGCCGGCTTCTTTACCCGGCGCCCACGCTGCGTGCAGCCCCCTTGACGGTACGTCTCCCGGACGCACCGTCAATTCGGGCATCACGCACACTGGTCACATCAGAGGCACAAGCCGCCAAGCGCTACGAAACGCGCGCGAGCCGCTTGAGCAGCAATGCCGACGCCACGGGCCGGGCACCCGCCTTCGCCACCCCGTCGGCCACCTCGCGGTCGGTGGAGACCACGACCACCGGACGGCCCGGCGGCTCGGCCCGCACCAGCTGGCGGATCAACTCGTCCGCCGTCACACCGGCCTTGGAGAACAGCACCCGCACCCCGCGCGGCGGCGCGAGCAGCACGGGCGCCGCCAGCTCCGCGCCGTCGAAGACGCACGTCATCTCGGCGCCGGTCTGCGCGGCCAGCATCGACAGGCCGCCCAGCAGCCGCAGCCGCTGCTTTTCCAGGGGCATCGTCGGATAGCCGGTCTTCGTCACGTTGTAGCCGTCGACCACCAGATGCGCCTGCGGCAACGCCAACAGCTGGTCCAGCAGCGCCGGATCGGTCTCCGACAAGGCCCGCGCCGCGATGTCCTTCGGGGTCATCCGGCCCGGCTCCACCGCGTCCACGGTGTCCGCGGGCCGCGTCGACACCGGCGGCAGCGCCAGCTCCCGGCGCAGCCCCGCCGCCGCGTCCAGCACCGTGTCCAGCAGCAGCCGCAGCCGCATGTCCTCGACGCTGCGCCCCTCACGCGTGGCCCTGCGCGCGGTCTCCAGCGCCGACTCCGCCTCCGCCAGACGGGACTTCAGCCGGCGGGACTCGCTCTCGGCGGCGGCCACCTGCGCGGCCGCCTCGGCGCGGATCCCGTCGATCTCGCCGCCGAGCTTGCGCAGCGCCGCCTCGCCCCGCTTGACGTCGCTCAGGGCGCTGCGCAGCTTGCGCTGAAGCGATTCGGCTTCCTTGCGCGCGAGCTCCAGATCGCCCCGCACCTGCTCACTGCCGCTGCGCTGCGCCTCCCGCAGCTGCGCCAGCTCCTCGCGCAGCCGCTCCAGCTCGCGCCGGTTTTCGTCGCCCACCCGCTCGGCGTCGGCGCGCTGCGCCTCCTCGCCCGCGGCGGCCACCAGCTTGACCCAGCCGGCCGGCCTCAGCACGTAGGCGGCGGCCGCCACGTCCAGCGGGTCCGCGGCGGCCGGCGGGGCACCCAACTCCAGTGCCCCGGACAGTTCCGGCTGCGCCTCGCGCACCTTCTCCGCCACCCGGCTGCGGAAGACCCCGTCGCTCTCCACGGCGGCGGCCATGGCGTTGCCGGCGAACTTGGCGCGCCGGGTCGGGGTGAACCGGGCGTACTGGCGCAGCTGCGCGGGGAGGTCGGCGACCGTCAGGCCGCCGAAGGCGTCCGAGACGAGCGAGACGACCCGGCGCCGCACGCCTTCCGGCAGCGGGCGGTCGAGGACCTCCGCGGCGTCGCGGGCCGCGTCGGCCGGCCCGGCGCCGCTTGCTGGCTCCACAATCCGTCACCCCTACCGTGATCTACCGTGGGCCCGGCTCCGTCAGGAGTCGGCGCCCGGCCTGTCGACGAGCTCGATCTGGTCCACCGCGTTGCACCAGCGGCACCGGACCGACTCGATGGTCTCACTGACCACCTCGCGCTCCTCGACCTTGGGCTCCCCGGCAAGATCGAGGTGGACGTACTCCACGACCTTCGACGATCGGGTGACATCGAACCGCGTGAGGTTGCCGCACAGCGTGCAGCGCCACCGGGTGGTGTCGGTCGGCAGGGGAACCGTCGTCATCAGGCCGCTCTCTCCTTCGTAGCTCATTCAATTAAAGCCTTCCGCGGCGGTCTGCGGACCGCAGCACGTAACCCTACGGCCTGGCACCACCCTCAGGGGGGCCCGCCTGCGTCATGCTCTGTCGCATGATCGTAAAGTGGCGGGCCGTCCGCGAGGCGGCGCGGGGCCCCGTGGTCACCTACGCGCTGATCGCGGGCTGCTGCGCGGCCTTCCTGACGAGCCCCGCTTCCGGCCTGAACCCCTCGTTCGGCTCGGGCGAGCGGCTGATGGCGACGGGGACGGCCTACTTCCGGCACTGGGGCGTGGTCCCGGACGAGCTCTTCTCCGGGGCCGCCCGCCCCCTGCTGACCCCGCTGACGGCGCTCTTCGTCCACGGCAGCTGGCTGCACCTGCTCGGGAACATGCTCTTCCTCTACGTCTTCGGCGCCATGACGGAGCAGCGGATGGGCCGGCCGGCGTTCCTCGTCTTCTACCTCTGCACCGGTTACGTGGCCCTGGCCGTCTACGCGGCCGCCAACGCCTCCTCCGACCAGACCCTGGTCGGGGCGTCCGGCGCGATCTCGGCGGCGCTGGGGGCGTTCCTGTGCCTCTTCCCGCGGGCGCGGGTGACGAGCCTGTTCCCGTTCCTGCTGTTCCTGCCGCTGCGGTTCCCGGCGTGGCTCGTGCTGATGTTCTGGTTCGGGCTCCAGTGGCTGGCCGCGCACCGGGCCGGGAGCGGGCCGGGGGTGGCGTATCTGGCCCATGTCGTGGGCTTCTCGGTGGGGTTCTGCTACGCGTGGGCGCGATATCGCCGTACGACTAGAGTGAGGCGAACAGTCACTGCCGGCGAGGGAGACAGCCAACCGTGATCACCGCGATCGTGCTCATCAAGACCAGCGTGGACCGGATCCCCGAGATCGCCGAGTCCATCGCGCAGCTGGACAGTGTCAGCGAGGTCTACTCCGTCACCGGTACGTACGACCTGATCGCGCTGGTCCGCGTGGCCCGCCACGAGAACCTGGCGGACATCATCCCCGGCCGGATCAGCAAGATCCCGGGCGTCGAGGCCACGGACACGCACGTCGCGTTCCGCACGTACTCCCAGCACGACCTGGAAGCCGCCTTCGCCATCGGGCTCGACGCGTAGGTTTCCGCCGCACACGCCGGCGGGGCCGGAATCGCCGCGCAGCGGCGGCATCCGGCCCCGCCGGCGTCTGAGGCGCGGGGTGCAAGGCCAGAGCCCCGCTACACCGCGGGGACGCAGCGGCCGTCCTCCGTGCGGTACTGCCACTTCGCGCCGGACGTCACCAGCTCCTTGACCGCCCGCACGAAGCGGTCCACGTGCTCGTCCGGGGTACCCGCCCCGAAGCTGACCCGGATCGCGTTCAGCGACCTCTCCCCCGGCGCCGCCTCCGGCGCCCCGCACTCGCCCTGGGCCTGCGGCTCGCTGCCGAGCAGGGTGCGGACCAGCGGGTGGGCGCAGAACAGGCCGTCCCGGACGCCGATGCCGTACTCCGCGGACAGCGCCGCCGCGAAGTGCGAGCTGTTCCAGCCCTCGACCACGAACGAGATGACGCCGACGCGCGGGGCGTCGTCCCCGAAGAGGGACAGGATCCGGACCTCGGGAACCTCCGCCAGGCCCTCGCGGACCTTGGCGATGAGGTGCCGCTCGCGGGCGACGAGGCCGTCGAAGCCGGCCTCCTGCAGTGCCCGGCAGGCGGAGGCGATGGAGTAGACGCCGATGACGTTCGGGGAGCCGGCCTCGTGGCGGGCGGCGGTGGTGTGCCACTCGACGTCGACGCCGCCGTCCTCACGGCGGGCCACCGTGCGGGAGGCGCCGCCCCCGGCGAGGTACGGCTCGGCCTCCTGGAGCCAGTCCGCGCGCCCGGCCAGCACACCCGAGCCGAAGGGGGCGTACAGCTTGTGCCCCGAGAAGGCCACCCAGTCCACGTCCAGCTCCCGCACCGAGACGGGGTGGTGGGGCGCCAGCTGGGCGGCGTCCAGCACGATCCGCGCGCCGTGGGCGTGCGCGGCGGCGGCCAGCTCCTTGACCGGCCACAGCTCACCGGTGACGTTGGAGGCGCCGGTCACGCAGACCAGGGCCGGGCCGTAGGGGTTGCGGTCGGCCAGCGCCCGCTCCAGGGTGGCGACGGCCTGGGCCGGGGTGCGCGGGGCGTCGAGGCAGGTGACCTGCGCGTCGCGCCAGGGCAGCAGCGAGGCGTGGTGCTCGGTCTCGAAGACGAAGACCTGGCAGTCGGCCGGGAGGACGGCGGCGAGCAGGTTGAGGGAGTCGGTGGTGGACCGGGTGAAGACCACCTGGTCGCCCGCGCGGCAGTCGAGGAACCCGGCGACGGTGGCCCGGCTCTGTTCGAAGAGGTCGGTGGAGAGCTGCGAGAGGTAGCCGGCGCCGCGGTGCACGCTGCCGTAGTACGGGGCGTACGCGGCCACGTCGTCCCAGACCCGCTGGAGCGCCGGGGCGCTGGCCGCGTAGTCCAGGGCCGCGTAGCCGACCTCGCCGCCGGTGACGAGCGGAACGGTGACGTCCCGGCCGAGGACGGCCAGCGGCTCGGCACAGCAGGGGTCGGCGGCGGCGGTGCGGGCGTCGGCGGTGGTGGCGGCGGTCAGGGATGCGGACATGGCGGAATCTCCCGGCAGGCAGTGCTGAATGGCTTCGGTGTGCCCGTACGCGGGTACGGCGGTGCGCGGATGCGGGGACCGGCCGTCAGGGGTACGGGAAGTGCCTCGGACGCGGTGCGGGTACGCGGAAGGGACCCTGTTTCCGAGGGGTGAAGTAGGGGCGGAGTCGCCCTATCGCATTCGCTTGCTCACGGAAAACGCTCCTCGAGAGACCAGGACCCCTGGTGTCGAGGGATCCGCGCTTGCCGTAGACCTCGCTGCCTACGGCCTGGTCATCACCCGGGGCACCCCGCCACGGAAGGAGGGTTGCCGGACAGCAAGCCGGGGCCAAAACGCTGTCACTCGTGACCTTGGAGAGCATCCTGCCACAGGGTCCTCGGAACGCAAGACCCCGGTCCACGATGTGGACCGGGGCCGTGGCGTGAAAGAACCCGTCCGGGTCAGGCGTTGCTGGCCGCCACCCAGCGCTCCAGCGCGGCCCGGGCGGCGCCCGAGTCGATGGATTCGGCCGCACGGGCCATGCCCGCGGACAGCTCCTCCTCCAGCGAGCCCGTGCCCGGGTCCAGGGCGACCAGGGCAGACGCCGCGTTCAGCAGGACGGCGTCACGCACCGGGCCGGTCTCCCCCGCCAGCAGCCGGCGGGCCACGTCGGCGTTGTAGGAGGGGTCGCCGCCGCGCAGGGCGGAGATGTCGACGGTGTCGATGCCCACGTCGCGCGGGTCGAAGGCGTGCTCGGTGATCCGGCCGTCGCGCACCCACCACACCCGGGAGGTGCCGGTGGTGGTCAGCTCGTCCAGGCCGTCGTCGCCGCGGAAGACGAGGGCGGAGGTGTTCCGCTCGGCGAGGACCCCGGCCATGATCGGGGCCAGCCGGCCGTCCGCGACGCCGACCGCCTGGGCCGTGACCCGGGCCGGGTTGGTGAGCGGGCCGAGGCCGTTGAAGGCGGTGCGGACTCCGAGGTCGCGGCGGGCCGAGGCCGCGTACCGCAGGGCGGGGTGGAAGACGACCGCCGCGCAGAAGGTGATGCCGGCCTCCTCGGCGACCTCCGCCACCCGCTTCGGGGTCAGGCCCAGGTTGACGCCGAGCTTCTCCAGGACGTCCGATGAGCCGCTGGCGGAGGAGGCGGCCCGGTTGCCGTGCTTGACGACCTTCGCGCCCGCGCCGGCGGCGACGATGGCGGACATGGTGGAGATGTTGACGGTCTTGGCGCCGTCGCCGCCGGTGCCGACGATGTCCACGGTCCGCCCGGGCACCTCGATCAGGTTGGCGTGTGCGTACATCGTCCGGACCAGGCCCGTGTACTCCTGCACGGTCTCGCCCTTGGCCCGCAGGGCCACCGCGAAGCCCGCGATCTGCGCGTCGGTGGCCTCGCCGAGCATGATCCGCTCCATGGCCCAGGCCGTGTCGTCGGCCACCAGGTCCCGCCCTTCGAGCAGGGCCTCCAGAATGCCCGGCCAGCTGCGGGCCGCCACGCTGTCGCCGCCTGCCGGGGTCGCAACGTTCATGGTCAGCTCCTGCTGCTCGTCGGGTCTTGCGATGTCGGGGCCCACGCCTGATGGGAAGGATCTCAGCCTATCCAGCCCCGGAGACGGCAATGAGCCCCCGTCCAGACACTGGACGGGGGCTCATGCCGTGGCGACACCAGGATCGACCGGAATCAATCCCTCAAGCGGTAGTGCCGGAGATCAGTGGTGGCCGTGGCCGGACTGGATCTCCTTGTACTCCTCGACGGTGGGCTTCGGAATCTGGTTGCCCTCCGCGTAGAAGCCCTTGCTGAGCTTCGCGCGCAGCTTCTCGCCGCGCGTCACCTTGCGCTCGACACCGTTCTCGTCGACCGTCGGGCCGAGCTCGAGCGGCTTGTACTGCTCGTGCGCGGTGAGCGTGTGCAGCTTGCCCTGCGGGAGCGGCTCGTGGACCTCGACGAACTCACCGTGCGGCAGACGCTTGATGATGCCGGTCTCGCGACCGTGCAGCACCTTGTCGTGGTCCCGGCGCTGGAGGCCGAGGCAGATCCGCTTGGTGGCGATGAAGACGAGGACCGGGACGACGAAGAAGCCGATCCGGACGAACCAGGTGATCGAGTTGATCGACAGGTGGAAGTACTGGGCGAACATGTCGTTGCCGCCGCCGATGAGGAGCACGATGTACTCCGCGATCCAGGCGGCACCGAAGGCCGTACGGGTCGGGACGTTGCGCGGGCGGTCCAGGATGTGGTGCTCGCGCTTGTCGCCGGTGACCCAGGACTCGATGAACGGCCAGACGGCGATCGCGCCGAGGACCAGCGGGAAGAGCAGCAGCGGGATGAACACGCCCAGGACGAGCGTGTGGCCCCACAGGTTGATCTCCCAGCCGGGCATGGCACGGATCAGGCCTTCCGGCATACCCATGTACCAGTCGGGCTGCGCACCGGTGGACACGTGGTCCGGGCGGTACGGGCCCAGCGCCCAGATCGGGTTGATCGAGGCGAGCGCCGCGATGGCCGCGATGACACCGAAGACCAGGAAGAAGAAGCCTCCGGCCTTGGCCATGTAGACCGGCAGCAGCGGCATGCCGACGACGTTGTTGTTCGTCTTGCCGGGGCCCGCGAACTGGGTGTGCTTGTGGTAGAAGACCAGGATCAGGTGGGCCACCAGCAGGCCCATCATGATGCCGGGCAGCAGCAGGATGTGGATCGAGTAGAACCGGGCGACGAAGTCGCCGCCGGGGAACTCGCCGCCGAAGAGGAAGAACGACAGGTACGTGCCGACGATCGGCACGGACAGGATCGCGCCCTCCATGAAGCGGACACCGGTGCCCGAGAGCAGGTCGTCCGGCAGGGAGTAACCGGTGAAGCCGGTGAACATGCCGAGGACCAGCAGCAGGAAGCCGAAGATCCAGTTGATCTCGCGCGGCTTGCGGAACGCGCCGGTGAAGAAGACGCGCATCATGTGCACGACCATGCCGGCGACGAAGATCAGCGCCGACCAGTGGTGGATCTGCCGGATGAGCAGACCGCCACGGACGTCGAAGCTGATGTCCAGGGTCGAGGCGAAGGCCTCGGACATCTGGACGCCCTGCATCGGCACGTACGAGCCGTGGTACACGACCTCGTTCATGCTCGGGTGGAAGAACAGCGTCAGGTACACACCCGTGAGGATGATGATGATGAAGCTGTAGAGGCAGATCTCACCCAGCATGAAGGACCAGTGGTCCGGGAAGATCTTGCGCATGTTCGCCTTGGCGAGGCTGTAGATGCCCAGGCGGCCGTCCGCCCAGTCGGCTACGCGCTCACCGCGCGGCGCTTTGCGCTCGGTGGTGGTGGCAGTGCTCATCCGCGCTCCCAGAATGCAGGACCGACGGGCTCTTCGAAGTCGCCGAGCGCTTCGAGGAAGCCTTCGTCATTCACGCCGATCCGCAGCTGCGGAAGCGCGTGACCGGCCGGGCCGAAGATGACACGGGCGCCGTCGGAGAGGTCGAAGGTGGACTGGTGGCACGGGCAGAGCACGTGGTGCGTCTGCTGCTCGTACAGGCTGATCGGGCAGCCGACGTGGGTGCAGATCTTCGAGTAGGCCACGATGCCCTCGTGGGACCACTCGAGTTCCTGCTTGTCCTTGATGTCCTCCGGCTTGATCCGGACGAGCATCAGGGCGGCCTTGGCGATCTGGTTCTGGAAGTCGTGCTGGTCCTCCTCCAGGCCCTCGGGCATGGCGAAGGTCAGCGAACCGACCTGAACGTCCTCGGGGCGCAGCGGCTCCATGGTGTTCTGGTTGATGATCAGCTTGCCCTTGGCCCACATGGTCTTGCGGAGCTTGTCCTCGGGCAGCGTGCCCAGGTCGCGCAGCAGGACCACGCCGGAGAGCGGCACGAGGGCCAGCGCACCGAGCAGGGTGTTGCGGATCAGCGGTCGGCGGGCGATGCCGGACTCGTTCGCACCGTCGGCGAAGTCCTGCATGACCTTGGCCTTGACGTCCGCCGGCGCCGCGATCTCGTGGCGGTCGTCGGCGACCTCGACGTCGGACATCAGGGTGCGGGCCCAGTGGACCGCGCCCGCGCCGATGCAGAACAGGGCCACGCCCAGGGTCAGGCCCAGGGCGAAGTTCAGCGCGCTGACCTTGCCGATCGGGAAGACGTAGATGATCTTCTCGACCGGGATGGACACGTACGAGGCGATGAAGCCGACGGTGGCCAGCATCGACAGCGTGAACAGCATCGCGACCGTGCGCTCGGACCGCCTGGCGGCCCGCTCGTCGATGTCCTGGATGCGCGGCTTGTGGACCGGCAGGCCCGGGTCGGCGAACGGGTCGTCCGCGACCGCTACGGCACCGTGGTGCGCGTCGCCCTGCTCGCTCGGCAGGTGCTTGTCTTCGGGAATGTCTTGGCTACTCATGACTTCTTGGCCTTAGCGGTGTGGGCCGCGACCCAGACGGCGACAGCGATCAGCGCACCCAGACCGAAGATCCAGCCGAACAGACCCTCGGAGACGGGGCCGAGGCCACCGAGCTTCAGGCCGCCAGGGCTGACCGACTTCTCGCCGTTCACGTTCTGGAGGTACGCGATGATGTCCTTCTTCTGCTTCTCCGGCATCGTGCTGTCGGGGAAGGAGGGCATGTTCTGCGGGCCGGTGAGCATGGCCTCGTAGATGTGCTTCGGCTCGACGCCCTCGAGGTTCGGGGCGTACTTGCCGTTCGTCAGCGCGCCGCCCTCGCCGGTGAAGTTGTGGCACTGCGCGCAGTTGTTGCGGAACAGCTCGCCACCGGCGGCGATGTCGGCACCGGCCGGGTCGTACTGCTTCTCGGTCGGCGCGATCGGGCCGGCGCCGAGAGAGGCGATGTACGCCGCGAGCTGGTCGATCTGGGCCTGGGAATAGATGTTCCGCTTCTTCGGCACCTGGGCGCCGGGCTGCTGGGCGGGCATGCGGCCCGTGCTCACCTGGAAGTCGACGGCCGCGGAGCCGACGCCGACCAGGCTCGGGCCGTCAGAGGAACCCTGACCGCCGGTTCCGTGGCAGCTTGCGCAGCCCACGGCGTAGAGCTTCTTGCCCTCCTCGATGGCGAGGGACTGGGCGGTTTCATCGGCCTGCGCCTTGCCCGCGGGCGCGAAGGCGGCGTACAGCCCCCCAGTGACCGCCAGCGCGAAGAGTAGAACGACGACCGCCGCCAGCGGATGGCGTCGTCGTGCGGAGAGCTTTTTCACGGATTACCCCGGTGTCAGGATCTTCTGCGTCGGTGTTTCTGGATGGTGAGCCGGGCTCGGGCCCGGCGACGTGTTCGCTACTTGATCAGGTAGATCGTCGCGAAGAGGCCGATCCAGACGACATCGACGAAGTGCCAGTAGTAGGACACGACGATGGCCGACGTGGCCTGTTCGTGGGTGAACCTCTTGGCCGCGTACGTCCGGCCGAGGACCAGCAGGAAGGCGATGAGACCGCCCGTCACGTGCAGACCGTGGAAGCCGGTGGTCAGGTAGAACACCGTGCCGTACGGGTCGGACGAGAGGCTCAGGCCCTCGTGCTTGACCAGCTCGGTGTACTCGAACACCTGGCCGCCAATGAAGATCGCACCCATGACGAACGTGATGATGAACCACGTCCGGAGCTTCTTCACGTCACCGCGCTCGGCGGCGAACACGCCGAGCTGGCAGGTGAGCGAGGAGAGCACCAGGATCGTGGTGTTCGTCGCCGAGAAGGGCAGGTTCAAGGCCTTGGCCTGTTCTGCCCAGTGCTCGGCGCCCATCACGGATCGCAGGGTGAAGTACATCGCGAAGAGGGCCGCGAAGAACATCAGCTCGGAACTCAACCAGATGATGGTTCCGACGCTGACGAGGTTCGGCCGGTTGACCGTCGGGTGCGCGTGCCCGGTATCTACTGTCGTTGCTGTCGCCACGACCGACATTATGTCGGTCGCTTATCCCGCCCTCACCCCGGGGGGTGCCGTTCGGAGTGTCAGGGGGGTGTGCAAGGCCCGAACGGCCCATCAGATCACCCCTGCGCGGCCTCTCCTGCCAGGCTGCCGGAACCGATGTTGACAGGGGGTCGGACGGAGTAGCATCCCGCGCATCATCAGCGTGATTCACGGACACGTGGAGGAACGAAATGCGGGCGACTGCGCGGGTTCTGGTCTACAGCGACGACGCGGGCACCCGGGAGCAGGTGCGGCTGGCGGCCGGGCGCAGGCCGGCCGCGGACCTGCCGCCGGTGGAGTTCCTGGAGTGTGCCACTCTTCCAGCCGTCCTCAAGGAACTGGACGCCGGCGGCATCGACGTGTGCGTGCTGGACGGCGAGGCGGTTCCGGCCGGGGGCATGGGTGTGTGCCGGCAGATCAAGGACGAGATCTTCCGGTGTCCCCCGGTGCTGCTGCTGATGGGGCGCCCCCAGGACGCCTGGCTGGCCACGTGGAGCCGCGCCGACGCGGCCGTCACCCTCCCGGTGGACCCGGTGGAGTTCCCCGAGGCCCTGGCGGCTCTGCTGCGCGCCCGGCTGGCCCCCAACGCGGCCTGAGCGGCCCCTCGGGCCCGTCTGGAGGCCCGGCCCGGCCGGCGGGGAGCCGGCTCGGCCGGCCGGGCCGCAGGGGCCGCGCCGGCGAAGGCGCACGCCCGCCCGGAGCCGGTGCGGACGGCCCCGGGGGCGGGGCCGGCCCCGGTCAGACCGTGGGGCGCAGGCGGGCCTGGTCGACGGGGCTGCGGCCCTCCTGGGTGCCCTTGAGGAGGTAGCTGCCCTCGCGCCACTCCTTCCAGTCCAGGTTCCAGTCGCCGAAGCCGTTGCCGAAGGGCTCCATGTCCTCGCCGATGCTGTTGATCACCCGGACGACGTCGCCCTCGGTGATGTTCTCGTAGAACCAGGCGGCGTTGCCCGTGCTCATGCCGGTGCACCCGTGGCTGACGTTCTCGTAGCCCTGGGAGCCGACCGACCAGGGCGCGGCGTGCACGTACTCGCCGCTCCAGGTCACGCGGGTGGCGTAGTAGACGGGCAGGTTGTAGTACTCGCTGCCGCCGATGCCGACGGTGTCCCCGCGCATCTGGACGAAGTACTGCTTGCCCAGCACCACCTTGACCCCGTTGCGGGTGGAGAAGCCGGGCTTTCCGGTGGTCACCGGAATGGTGTTGATCACTTCTCCGTTGCGCTCGAACGTGAGGGTGTGCGCGGCGGCGTCGGTGGTGACCTCCACCCGGTCGCCGATCTCCAGCTTGAGCGGCTTGGACGCGGTCCCGTGGAGGTCGTCCTCGATCTTGACGCCCTCCAGGTTGCTCCGAACGGAGACCCAGGAGTGGGCGGGCCAGTACTCCTTGGGGCGGAAGTGCAGGTTCTTGTCGTCCACCCAGTGCCAGGCGCCCTCGACGGGGGCCGGGGTCTCGATGACCAGGCCCCGTTCGACGAGGGCGCGGGCGGCCTTGTCCTTGACCGGTTCGCTGAGTTCGGCCGTGATGGGCTGCCCGACCCCGTATTTGCCCTCGTCCGGGCCGAATTCGACCTTGAGGACCTTCTTGGCCGGGGTGGTGTCGAAGGCCAGCGTGCGCTGCCCGGGGGCCCCGTGCTGGTCCTCCGTGCTCACCGTGACCGTGTAGTGGACGCCGGCGGCCATGGGAGAGGTGCTGTGCCAGCGGTCCCCCTTGGCGGAGAGTTCGCCCGCCAGGCGGCGTCCGTGGGTGTCCACGGCCGTCACGTCGGTGATACGGGACTTCGTGCCCTTGGCGGTGACCTCGAGGGGTTTGTCGGGGTCGGCGGCGCGGCCGCTGCCGGGTGGCTGGTTGAAGGCCAC
This sequence comes from Streptomyces katrae, assembly GCF_002028425.1. Classification (GTDB taxonomy): domain Bacteria; phylum Actinomycetota; class Actinomycetes; order Streptomycetales; family Streptomycetaceae; genus Streptomyces; species Streptomyces katrae_A. Next base: position 2,289,606 of record NZ_CP020042.1, read on the forward strand.
CTGGTCGCCCGCGTCGTACGGGCGGGCGGACAGCGGGTTGTCTGCGGACCCCCCGCATGCGGTGGCGCCGGCACCGAGGGACGCGACCAGCAGGGAGCAGCCGAGTACCGTCCAAAGACGCGGTGAGTGCTTCATGCGCACAACGCTATGAACATATGACTATTACGTCGCGCGGGGTGACTGCAAACGAGGGGCCCGGACTCCTCCGAAAAGGTGTCCGGGCCCCTCTGCACTGCTTCTGTACCGCCCCTGCAGGGCTGGTACGGCTACCGCCTACTGGTTCTGGTTCTCACCGCGGTAGTACTCGTACACCCAGCCCCACAGGCCGATCAGGATGATCGGGGCCGAGAAGTACATGAGCCACCAGCCGAAGATGACGCCCATGAACGCGAGCGCGCCGCCGATGCCCAGCGAGAGCGGCTGCCAGCTGTGCGGGGAGAAGAACCCCAGCTCGCCCGCCTCGTCGGCGACGTCGGCCTCCAGGTTGTCCTGGGCCATCTCGTCCACGCGCCGGGCCGTGAAGGCCAGGTAGTAGCCGATCATGGCGCTCAGGCCGAAGGCCAGCGCGAGAGCGGTGGTTCCGACCGGCTCCTTGGACCAGACGCCGTAGACGACGGTCATGACCAGGATGAAGACGGAGAGCCAGAGGAACATCTTGCCCTGGATCTTCACTTGCCGGCCTCCTTGCCACCGGTGACGGCCTTCGCCGGGGCGTGGTCCTCGAGGTGGTCGAGGGCCGCGATCTCCGGGTGGTGCAGGTCGAACGCCGGCGATTCACTGCGGATGCGCGGCAGGGTGAGGAAGTTGTGCCGCGGCGGCGGGCAGGAGGTCGCCCACTCGAGCGAACGGCCGTAGCCCCACGGGTCGTCGACCTCGATCTTCTTGCCGTACTTGGCGGTCTTCCAGACGTTGTACATGAACGGCAGGAAGGAGAGGCCGAGGACGAAGGAGCTGATCGTCGAGATCGTGTTCAGCGTGGTGAAGCCGTCGGCGGCGAGGTAGTCCGCGTAGCGGCGCGGCATGCCCTCGGCACCCAGCCAGTGCTGGACCAGGAACGTGCCGTGGAAGCCGATGAACAGCGTCCAGAAGGTGATCTTGCCGAGGCGCTCGTCCAGCATCTTGCCCGTGAACTTCGGCCACCAGAAGTGGAAGCCGGCGAACATCGCGAACACCACGGTGCCGAAGACGACGTAGTGGAAGTGCGCGACGACGAAGTACGAGTCGGAGACGTGGAAGTCCATCGGGGGCGAGGCCAGGATGACGCCGGTCAGACCACCGAAGGTGAAGGTGACCAGGAAGCCGATCGTCCAGAGCATCGGGGTCTCGAAGGACAGCGAGCCCTTCCACATGGTGCCGATCCAGTTGAAGAACTTCACACCGGTCGGGACCGCGATCAGGAAGGTCATGAAGGAGAAGAACGGCAGCAGCACACCGCCGGTGACGTACATGTGGTGGGCCCACACGGTCACCGAGAGGCCGGCGATCGCGATCGTCGCGGCGATCAGGCCGATGTAGCCGAACATCGGCTTGCGGGAGAAGACCGGGATGATCTCGGAGACGATGCCGAAGAACGGTAGCGCGATGATGTACACCTCTGGGTGTCCGAAGAACCAGAAGAGGTGTTGCCACAGCAAGGCGCCGCCGTTGGCCGCGTCGAACACGTGCGCACCGAACTTGCGGTCGGCCTCCAGCGCGAAGAGCGCGGCGGCCAGGACCGGGAAGGCCAGCAGGACCAGGACACCGGTCAGCAGCACGTTCCAGGTGAAGATCGGCATGCGGAACATCGTCATGCCCGGAGCGCGCATGCAGATGATCGTGGTGATGAAGTTGACCGAGCCGAGGATCGTACCGAAGCCGGAGAAGGCCAGACCCATGATCCACATGTCGGCGCCGATGCCCGGCGAGCGGACGGCGTCCGACAGCGGGGAGTAGGCGAACCAGCCGAAGTCGGCCGCACCCGAAGGGGTGACGAAGCCGGCCACCGCGATGGTCGAACCGAAGAGGTACAGCCAGTAGGCGAACATGTTCAGCCGCGGGAACGCCACGTCGGGCGCGCCGATCTGCAGCGGCATGATCCAGTTGGCGAAACCGGCGAACAGCGGGGTCGCGAACATCAGCAGCATGATCGTGCCATGCATGGTGAACGCCTGGTTGAACTGCTCGTTCGACATGATCTGCGTGCCCGGACGGGCCAGCTCGGCGCGCATGAAGAGCGCCAGGATGCCGCCGATCAGGAAGAACACGAACGACGTGACCAGGTACATCGTGCCGATGGTCTTGTGGTCGGTGGTGGTGAGCCACTTGACGACCACGTTGCCCGGCTGCTTGCGCCGTACCGGCAGCTCGTTTTCATACGAGTCGGCGGCGGCACCCTGGGATTCGTTGAGGATGCTCACAGTTTGTTCACTTCCGCATTCCGGGCGGGGTCAGTCTGCTTGATGCCGGCCGGCAGGAAGCCGGTCTGACCCTTCTCCGCCAGCTGCTTCAGGTGGGCCTGGTACTCCGCGGGGGAGACGACCTTCACGTTGAAGAGCATGCGGGAGTGGTCGACGCCGCAGAGCTCGGCACACTTGCCCACGAAGGTGCCTTCCTGGGTCGGGGTGACCTCGAAGACATTGGTGTGACCGGGGATGACGTCCTGCTTGAACAGGAAGGGCACCACCCAGAAGGAGTGGATGACGTCGTTCGACGACAGGATGAAGCGGACCTTCTCGCCCTTGGGCAGGTAGAGGGTCGGCCCCGGGTTGTTGGTGTCCGCGTTCCGGTCGCCGGGGACGCCCTTGTCGTAGACGCCCTCGGCGCCCGCGGGGAATTCCTTGGTGAACCGGTCCGGGAGGGAGGCGAGCTCCTTCGGAACCACACCCGCCTTCGGAGTAGCGGCGTCGCCGTCGACGTTCTCGACGTAGTTGAAGCCCCAGCTCCACTGGAAGCCGATCACGTTGATCGTGTGCGCCGGCTTCGCGGAGAGGGTGAGGAGCTTCGACTCATCACGCGCGGTGAAGTAGAAGAGCACCGAGACGATGATGAGCGGGACCACCGTGTACAGCGCCTCGATGGGCATGTTGTACCGGGTCTGCGCGGGGACCTCGATCTTCGTCCGGCTACGCCGGTGGAAGATGACGCTCCACATGATCAGGCCCCAGACCAGGATGCCCGTGATGAGAGCGGCCGCCCAGGATCCCTGCCACAGGGAGAGGATGCGAGGCGCCTCCTCCGTGACCGGGGTGGGCATACCGAGGCGGGGGAAGCTTTTCCAGTTGTACGAGCAACCAGTGGCGGTCGCCAGGACCACGCCCGCAGTCAGCGCCTGCAGCAGCTTCCGCCGCATCGGGCGCCGCGGCGAGCGGTCGGAGCCGTAGGGACTCACGTAGCGCCTTCCCGAGAGTCTCGGCCCGCGCGGCCGGCCGCGGCCGTGTTCGGGTCGGTCGCCGGCCCTGACGCAGGCAGGGGTTTGGATGTTTATGCGGACCAAACCCTACTGGACGCTATTTGAGGCCGCGCGGGGAGGGTGCCCAACGCGCCGCTACTGCCCCCGAAGGGATGGATCCGCCGTACGGGGGACGGGCCGTCCGGCCCTGAACGGCGGGCTGCGGACGGCATCTGACGGCCCCTGAACCCGGCCCTGACCAGGGCGGCGTCCCGGGACGGGACCCGCCGAGAGGGGCGGGACCCCCTCAACCCCCCTGCCCCCGCCGCCCCTGCCTTACGGTGGCCGGATGCCGTACTTCGACACCGCGTCCGCCGCCCCGCTGCACCCCGTGGCCCGGCAGGCGCTGCAGGCCGCACTGGACGAGGGCTGGGCGGACCCGGCCCGGCTGTACCGGGAAGGGAGGCGGGCCCGGCTGCTGCTGGACGCGGCGCGGGAGGCCGCGGCCGAGGCGGTGGGATGTCGCCCCGACGAGCTCGTGTTCACTCCTTCGGGGACGCACGCGGTTCACGCGGGGGTCGCGGGGGCGCTCGCCGGGCGCCGGCGGGTCGGCGGCCACCTGGTGGTGTCGGCGGTCGAGCACAGCTCCGTTCTCCACGCGGCGCAGGCGCACGCGGCCGCCGGGGGGACGGTGACGGAGGTTGCGGTGGACCGCCTCGGCGCGGTCGCGCCCGACGCGTACGGCTCCGTCCTGTCCTCGACCACGGCTCTGGCGTGCCTCCAGTCGGCCAACCACGAGGTGGGCACGGTCCAGCCGGTGGCGGAGGTGGCCGAACTCTGCGCGGCGGCGGGGGTGCCGCTGCTGGTCGACGCGGCGCAGTCGCTGGGCTGGGGCCCGGTGGAGGGCGCCTGGTCGGTGCTGACGGCCAGTTCCCACAAGTGGGGCGGCCCGCCCGGGGTCGGCCTGCTGGCCGTCCGCAAGGGGGTCCGCTTCGCCCCCCAAGGCCCCGCCGACGAACGGGAGTCGGGCCGCTCCCCCGGCTTCGGCAACCTTCCGGCCGTCGTGGCGGCGGCCGCCTCCCTGCGGGCGGTGCGGGCCGAGGCGGACGCGGAGGCGGCGCGGCTGAGGGTGCTGGTGGACCGGATCCGGCGGCGGGTGGCCCGGCTGGTGCCGGACGTGGAGGTGGCCGGGCACGCGGACCGGCGGCTGCCGCACCTGGTGACGTTCTCCTGCCTGTACGTCGACGGCGAGACCCTGCTGCACGAACTGGACCGCGCGGGCTGGTCGGTCTCCTCGGGCTCCTCGTGTACGAGCTCCACGCTGACCCCGAGTCACGTGCTGCGGGCGATGGGGGTGCTGTCGGAGGGGAACGTACGGGTGTCGCTGCCGCGGGGCACCACGGCCGAGGAGGTCAACGGCTTCCTGGAGGTGCTGCCGCGCGCGGTGGCCGAGGTCCGGGCGAAGCTCGGCGTCCCGGACGCCGCGCCCTCCGCCCCGCCGGTGGCGGAGTCGGTGGAGGTCGACGCCCTCGGGCTGCGCTGCCCGCAGCCGGTGATCGAGCTGGCCCGGGCCATCCTCACCGTTCCCGTCGGTGGGACGGTGACGGTGCTGTCGGACGACGAGGTGGCCCGGCTGGACATCCCGGCGTGGTGCGTGCTGCGGGGGCACGACTACCTGGGCGAGACCCCGCACGGGGAGGCCGTCGCCTACCGGGTCCGCCGGGCGGTCTGACCCCGGGCCCGCTGCGCGGAGCCGTCTCCCGGCCCCGCGCAGCGCCCCCGGGAGCGGCGGCTACGCCTGCAGGTGGGCGCGGACCTCGGCGGCGGCGTCGTCGCCGTACGCCTTCGTGAAGCGCTCCATGAAGTGCGCACGGGCCAGCGTGTACTCCTGGGTGCCCAGGGTCTCGATGACCAGCGTGGCCAGCATGCAGCCCAGCTGCGCGGCCCGCTCCAGGCCGACGCCCCAGCCCAGCCCGGTCAGGAACCCGGCCCGGAACGCGTCGCCGACACCGGTCGGGTCGACCTTCGCCGTCTCCTCGGGGCAGCCGACCAGGATCGGCTCCTGCCCGGCCCGCTCGATCCGCACGCCCTTGGCGCCCAGCGTGGTGACGCGGGTGCCGACCTTGGCGAGGATCTCCTCGTCGGTCCAGCCGGACTTGCTCTCGATGAGGCCCTTCTCGTACTCGTTCGAGAAGAGGTACGTCGCCCCCTCCATCAGGGTGCGGATGTTGTCGCCGTCCATGCGGGCGATCTGCTGCGAGAAGTCCGCGGCGAAGGGGATCCCGCGGGTGCGGCACTCCTCCGTGTGACGGAGCATCGCCTCGGGGTCGTCGGCGCCGATGAGGACCAGGTCCAGCCCGCCCACCCGGTCGGCGACGGCCTTCAGCTCGATCTGGCGGGCCTCGCTCATCGCGCCCGTGTAGAAGGAGCCGATCTGGTTGTGGTCGGCGTCCGTGGTGCACACGAAGCGCGCGGTGTGCAGCACCTCGGAGATCCGCACGGAGGCCGTGTCCACCCCGTGCCGGTCCAGCCAGGCGCGGTACTCGTCGAAGTCGGAGCCGGCCGCGCCGACGAGGATCGGGCGGCTGCCGAGCTGGCCCATGCCGAAGCAGATGTTCGGGCCGACGCCGCCCCGCCGCACGTCGAGGTTGTCGACGAGGAAGGAGAGGGAGACCGTGTGGAGCTGGTCGGCGACGAACTGGTCGGCGAAGCGGCCCGGGAAGGTCATGAGGTGGTCGGTGGCGATGGAGCCGGTGACTGCGATGCGCACGGCGTGGATGCTCCTGCGGATGACGGCGGGTGACAGTCAAAGTTACCGTTCCGCGCGATGGCGGTCACCATCGGCCGGAACCCTGCGCACCGGCCTGGCCGGATGTCCACCCCGCCGCCCCGGGGCGGCCCCGTCCCGTGGTCGCGGAACGGGACGGGGCAGCCGCGTGCACGGGGGCTAGGCGGCCGGGTCTCCGAAGCGGACCGAGCGGACCTCAAGGGCGTCCCGGGCCGGCTTGCCGTGGGCCTTCAGCCCCCAGCTGGCGCCCTTGCAGCCGGCGCCGAGGTAGACGGTCACCGGGGTGTCGGTCTCGTTGTGCGGGCCGTAGCCCGGCAGCTCGTCGTCGTCGCCGACGGCGTGGAGGTTGATGCAGTGGCCGCTCTCCGGGTCGTGCAGCGTGACGACCCGCTCCTGGCCGTAGCCGTCGACGTACTTGTAGTGGAAGTTGCCCTCGGCGGCCTGGGCCGGGCCGGCCATCGACAGGAGAAGGGTGAGGGCGCCGAGGCAGGCGCCCAGGGTGGTGCGCGGCTTCATGGGGGTCCGTTCCTCAGATGATCAAGGATGGTGCGGGCCCGACCCTAGAAGGGGCGTGCGGTGCCGAATCGATCCGCCCGGCCGCGCGTCCCCGCGCGTCCCGGGCCGCCACCCGTTCGGAGGCATCCCCCGCGCCACCGCCCGTCCCCGCGCCCCGGCCGACCGGCCGAAACTACCCCGTAGTAGGACTTCCTTCGCCCGACGTGGCGTGCCTACCGTGCCCCCATGACCTCTACCGATGGTTTCGGTTACACCGAGTACGCCGCCGACCCGCGCCCCGGCTTCGCCCGGCTCCTCGGCGACTGCGCCCGTATGGCCCCGCACTGGGCGGTCCCGCCGGAGCCGCGGCCGGTCCGGGTGGCTCCGTCCCAGATCCACGGGGTCAGCGTCCCGCCCGCCTCCGCCCGGCTGATCGCCGCCACGGCGGAGTACGGAGAGTAGGGGGGAAAGAGAGGGGAACCGGTTTCGCGGTCGGCGCGTCACACCCGCATCACGTACGGCGGGACACGCGAAGGAGCGAGCGGTGACCAGCGAACAACCCGATACATCACGCGCCACACGACGGCGGCCGGCCTGGGCCATCGGCTCCATCGCGGCCGCCGTCCTGCTGGCCGGCGGCGGTACGGCCTACTGGGCGTCGACGGCCTACGGCGACGCCCCCGGCGGCCGCGCCCGTACGGGTGACACCGCGGCCGTCGCCCCGCGGGATGCCGGGTCCCCCTCCGGGCCGGGCATCGCCCCCGGGGAACCGGACCCCAACGGCGCCGGGGTGACCTACCGGGCGGACGTGCCGCTCCCCCAGGGCCCGGCGTCCGCGCCCTCCTTCGCCGCTTCCGGGGAGGTCGGCGCGGAGGAGGTGGCCCGGCTCGCGCAGGCCCTCGGGATCTCCGGCGCGCCCCGGCTCAGCGGTGAGCAGTGGCTGGCCGGGGAGTCCGGCGACGGCTCCGGGCCCCGGCTGAGCGTCACCCGCAAGGCCCCCGGCACCTGGAGCTTCTCCCGCTTCCAGGGCGGCGGCACGGGCACCGGCGCGGGCGACGACTGCGTGCGCGGGAAGGACACCTGCGGCCCCGCCACGCTCCCCGAGGGGGCCGGCGGGGCGAAGCCGGCCGCGCCTCAGGACACGGGCACGGGCTCGGGCACGCCGGTCTCGGAGCAGGCCGCGAAGGCAGCGGCGGCCCCGGTCCTCGCGGCCGCCGGGCAGGGCGACGCGAAGGTGGACGCCCGCCTGGTGACGGGCTCGGTACGGGTGGTGGTGGCCGACCCGGTGGTGGGCGGTCTGCCCACGCAGGGCTGGTCCAGCCGGGTCACGGTCGGGGCGGACGGCGCGGTGGTGGCGGGCAGCGGTGAGCTGAAGGCGCCGGTCCGCGCGGCCGAGCAGCGCGTGATCGGCGCGGCCGAGGCCCTCAACCGGCTCAACGCGGCGAGCAGGCCCGGGAACGGCACCGGCACCGGCCCGAGCGGCTGTGCGACCTCGGTGCCGCTGACCCCGGACACCGCGACGGGGGCCACGGACACCCTGCCCTGCAACCCGGAGCCGCGCCCGATGAAGCCGCCGAAGACGGAGAGCGTCAAGGGGGCGGTGCTCGGGCTGGTCGGGGGCACGGTCGACGGCGGGCGGGGCCTCGTGCCGGCCTGGCTGTTCGAGGTGGCCGGCGCGGACGGCAAGCCGGGCCGCACGGTGGTCCAGCCCGCGGCCGAGGAGGACGGCGCCACCACCGCTCCGGTGCCCCCGCAGGGCCGCACCGTTCCCGGGTTCTCGTACGCGCAGGCCGACCGGACGCTGACGGTCAACTTCTGGGGCGGGGTGTGCAGCACCTACGCCCTGGAGGCGCGGGAGGAGGCCGGCTCGGTGCTGGTGAAGATCACGGACACCCCGAACAAGCCCGGCCAGGCCTGCATCATGCTGGCGAAGGAGATGTCCGTCACGGCGCAGCTCCAGCAGCCGCTGGGCGAGCGCAAGGTGGTCGACGCGACGACGGGCAAGACGCTGCCCCGCCAGTAGGCGGGCCCTGCGGCAGGGGAACGGAACGGGCGAGGGCCCGGGCCCGGTCGGATCGACCGGGGCCCGGGCCCTCGTCGTGCGCGTTCAGCCGGGTTTAGCTGAAGGAGTCGCCGCAGGCGCAGGAGCCGGTGGCGTTCGGGTTGTCGATCGTGAAGCCCTGCTTCTCGATGGTGTCGACGAAGTCGATGGAGGCGCCGCCCAGGTAGGGGGCGCTCATGCGGTCGGTGACGACCTTGACGCCGTCGAAGTCCTTGACGACGTCGCCGTCGAGGGAGCGCTCGTCGAAGAAGAGCTGGTAGCGCAGGCCGGAGCAGCCGCCGGGCTGGACGGCGACGCGCAGCGCCAGGTCATCGCGGCCTTCCTGCTCGAGCAGGGTGCGGACCTTCTCGGCGGCGGCGTCGGACAGGAGGATGCCGTCGCTCACAGTGGTCTTGTCGTCCTGTACGGACATCTGCATTCACTCCCGAAGTGGGCGGCTCCCCGCCTGAGGCTGGGGAAACGTCGGACTCTTGCCGTCGGTGGCAACCAGCGGGACCGCGGTTTCATTCCGGGTCCGGCGCCTTGTTTCAGATATTCATGCTCGCACACCCGTGGGGAGCGGTGGACCCCTTGCGGAGGGCCGGTGGAGTGTGCCGCTCCGGAGCGGGCGAATGCGTCACATCGACATTATCGCCATCGTCAAAGTGACGTGAAGCGGCTATGATAGATAGCGTCATATAGACGAGAAGTCGAAGTGACGCCTTCGGAAGCCCTCTTCGGAAGGCACCTAGTCGCAGAACAGAAAGGGTGCGTGTCGTGACCACCGCCCAGCCCTTGGACGTCCAGCCGACGCCCCTTGCCCTGCTGCTGCTCGGCCGCGAGTCCGACCCCAAGAGCGAGCGCGGCGTGGAGTGCCCCGGCGACCTGCCCTCGCCGTCGGACCCGGACCTGGTGGCCCGCGCCCGCGCGGCCAAGGAGAAGCTCGGGGACAAGGTCTTCATCCTGGGGCACCACTACCAGCGTGACGAGGTCATCGAGTTCGCCGACGTCACCGGCGACTCCTTCAAGCTCGCCCGCGACGCGGCCGCCAAGCCGGAGGCCGAGTACATCGTCTTCTGCGGCGTGCACTTCATGGCCGAGTCCGCGGACATCCTGACCTCCGACGACCAGAAGGTCGTCCTGCCCGACCTCGCGGCCGGCTGCTCGATGGCCGACATGGCCACCGCCGAGCAGGTCGCCGAGTGCTGGGACGTGCTCACCGAGGCCGGGATCGCCGGCAGCACCGTGCCCGTCTCGTACATGAACTCCTCCGCCGACATCAAGGCCTTCACCGGCAAGCACGGCGGCACGATCTGTACCTCGTCCAACGCGAAGAAGGCCCTGGAGTGGGCCTTCGAGCAGGGCGAGAAGGTGCTCTTCCTCCCCGACCAGCACCTGGGCCGCAACACCGCGGTCCGCGACATGGGCATGTCCCTGGACGACTGCGTGCTCTACAACCCGCACAAGCCGAACGGCGGGCTGACCGCCGAGCAGCTGCGCGGCGCGAAGATGATCCTGTGGCGCGGGCACTGCTCGGTCCACGGCCGGTTCAGCCTGGACTCGGTCAACGACGTGCGCGAGCGGATCCCGGGCGTCAACGTGCTGGTGCACCCCGAGTGCAAGCACGAGGTCGTCGCCGCCGCGGACTACGTCGGCTCGACGGAGTACATCATCAAGGCGCTGGAGGCGGCCCCGGCCGGCTCCAAGTGGGCCATCGGCACCGAGCTGAACCTCGTCAAGCGGCTGGCGAATCGATTCGCCGCCGAGGACAAGGAAGTCGTCTTCCTCGACAAGACGGTCTGCTTCTGCTCGACGATGAACCGCATCGACCTCCCCCACCTGGTGTGGACCCTGGAGTCCCTGGCCGAGGGCAACCTCGTCAACCGGATCCAGGTCGACAAGGAGACCGAGAGCTTCGCCAAGCTCGCGCTGGAGCGCATGCTCGCCCTCCCGTAGGCGGCCCGGACACGCACGAAGGGGCGCCCCCCGGTGAGGGGGCGCCCCTTCGGCGTTCACGGGGTCAGACCTTGACCCGGTCCTCGTCCACCGACGGGACCACCGTCAGCTTCGCCTCCCGCCTGGCCGAGCGGCGCTCGCGGCGGCGTTCCTTGCGCAGCTCGATCGCCGTGTACAGGGTCGGGACGAGCAGCAGCGTCAGCAGGGTGGAGCTGACCAGGCCGCCGATGACGACCACCGCGAGCGGCTGCGAGATGAAGCCGCCCTCACCGGTGACGCCCAGCGCCATCGGGAGCAGGGCGAAGATCGTCGCCAGTGCCGTCATCAGGATGGGGCGCAGACGGTGCCGGCCGCCCTCGACGACCGCCTCGACCACGCCGAGGCCCTGGGCCCGGTACTGGTTGACGAGGTCGATCAGGACGATGGCGTTGGTGACCACGATGCCGATGAGCATCAGCATGCCGATCATCGCGGGGACGCCCATGGGGGTGCCGGTGACGATGAGCAGGCCGAGGGCGCCGGTGGCGGCGAAGGGGATGGAGACCAGCAGGATCAGCGGCTGGACCAGCGAGCGGAAGGTCGCGACCAGCAGCATGAAGACGATCGCGACGGCCGCGAGCATGGCCAGCCCCAGCGAGCCGAAGGCCTCGTCCTGGTCCTGGGAGACGCCGCCGATGGAGGCCGTGGCCCCTTCGGGGAGGTCCAGCGCCTTGAGCTTGGTCTGCAGGGCGGCGCTCACCGCGCCGGTGTTGTCGCCGACCGGCTTGGCGGTGATGGTGGCGGCGCGGGCGCCGTCGATCCGGGTCATCGCGACCGGGCCGGGGACCTCCTTGACCTCGGCGATGTCGCCGAGCCTGGCGGGGCCGACGGGCAGGTCCCGGAGTTCGGCCAGGGTGGTGGCCGGGTGGGCGGAGCGGATGACGATGTCGCGCTCGGTGTCGTCCAGTACGGCCTTGCCCGCCGGGTTGCCGCGGACGGCCTGGGCGACGATCGCGCCCAGCGCGGCCTGGTTGAGGCCGGCCTCGGCGGTCTTCGGGGTGGCGGTCACCGAGATCCGGGGCACGGACTGGGCGAGGTCGCTCTGGACGTCGGTGACGTCCTTGAGGGTGGCCACCTCGGCGCGGACCTGCTCGGCGGCCTTGGCGAGGACGGCGCCGTCGCCGGCCTTGACGACCACGCTCAGGTTCTGGCTGCCGAAGCCGCCGCCCGCCGAGATGGAGGTGTCGCCGATGCCCTGGAGCTTGCCGAGGGCGTCCTGGATGCGCTGCTTGACGTCCTCGGAGTGCCCGGCGTCGTCCAGCGTGACCTGGTAGGAGGCCTGGTTGGTGCCCGTACCGCCGCCGAAGGCCGCGAGGAAGCCGGAGGAGCCGACGGTGACCTGGTAGTCCTTGACCCCGTCGACGGAGGCCAGGGCCCGCTCCACCTTGCGGCTCGCCTCGTCGGAAGCGGCCAGGGAGGTACCGGCGGGCAGTTCCTGCTTGACCGTCAGGACGTCCTGCTCGCCCTGGTCGAAGAAGTTGGTCTTCAGCAGCGGGGTCATCCCGAAGGTGGCGACCAGGACCACGGCCGCGATCGCGATGCTGGTCAGGCGGCGCCGGGTGGCGAAGCCCAGGACCCGCACGTAGAGGCGCTGGAGGCGGCTGTTCGCCTCCTTCTCCTCGGCCTCGCGGCGGGCCCGCGCGCGGCTTTCGGCGTCCGCCGACGAGACGCCCTTGGGGGCGCGCAGGAACCAGTACGAGAGGACCGGGACCACCGTCAGGGAAACCAGCAGCGAGGCCAGCAGGGCGGCGGTGACGGTGAGCGAGAAGGAGCCGAAGAGCTCGCCGATCATGCCGCCGACCAGGCCGATCGGCAGGAAGACGGCGACGGTGGTGAGGGTGGAGGAGGTGACCGCGCCGGCCACCTCCTTGACGGCGGCGGTGATCGCGGCCTCGCGCTCCTCGCCGTAGCCGAGGTGGCGCTTGATGTTCTCCAGGACCACGATCGAGTCGTCGACGACGCGGCCGATGGCGATGGTGAGCGCGCCCAGCGTCAGCATGTTGAGCGACAGGTCGCGGGTCCACAGCACGATCAGGGCGAGGACCACGGACAGCGGGATGGACACCGCGGTGACCAGCGTCGAGCGGATCGAGGCCAGGAAGACCAGGATCACGATCACGGCGAAGGCCAGGCCGAGCAGGCCCTCGGTGGTGAGGCCGGAGATGGAGCGGGCCACGGCCGGGCCCTGGTCGCTGACGACGGTCAGCGCGGCGCCGGAGCCGAGCTGGGAGCGCAGCTCGGGCAGCTTGTCCTTCACGGCGTCGGAGATGGCGACGGCGCTGCCGTCCTTGTCCATGGTGAGGACGACGGCGAGGCTGGGCTTGCCGTTGGTGCGGGTGATGGAGTCGGCCGCGGCCGGCTCCTGCCTGACGGCGGCCACGTCGCCGAGGCGCACGGCCGGCTTGCCCGGGCCCGCGGTCAGCCGGAGGTCTTCCAGCTGGGCGAGGGAGGTGTAGCCGGAGCCGACGCGGACGGTGCGGTTCTTGCCCTGCTCGTCGAATGAGCCGGCGGGGACGGCCGCGCCGCCCGCCTTCAGGCCCTCGGCGAGGGTGGCGCCGTCGAGTCCGGCGGCGGCGAGCTTGGCGTTGTCGGGGGTGATGGTGACCTGGAGGTCGCGGACTCCTTCGACGCTGACCCGGCCGACGCCGTCGAGGTCCTCCAGGACGGGGACGACGGAACGGTTCAGCTGGTCGGCGAGCGCCTGCTGGTCCTTGTCGGAGGTGACGGCGAGGACGACGGTCGGGATGTCGTCGGTGGAGCCGGCCACCACCTGCGGGTCCACCTCGGCGGGCAGCCGGACGCGGGCCCGGTTGACGGCCTGCTGGACGTCGGCGACGAGCTGCTTGGTGCCGCTGTCGCCGTAGTCGAAGGTGGCGCGGATGAGGGCGTTGCCCTCGCTGGCGGTGGAGGTGATGCCGGTGATGCCGTCGACGCCCTTGAGGGTGTTCTCGATGGGCTCGACGACCTGCTTCTCGACCACGTCGGGCGAGGCGCCCTGGTACGGCGCGAGCACGGAGACCATCGGCAGTTCGATGGACGGCAGCAGCTGCTGCTTGAGCTGCGGGACGGCTATGGCACCGAAGAGCAGCGCGACGATCGACACGAGGCCGATCAGGGCTCTTTGGGACAGGCTGAAGCGGGACAGCCAGGACATGGGCGTGGGTTCTCTCTGCTGTGACGTGGGCGAGGGTCCTCCAGCCTCACCCACGCCGGACCGCGGCTGCGTCGGCCCCAGGTCCCGTCCTTATGCGCGGCATACCGCGCCCGCAGTACGCCGTCCTACTGCGGGACCGGCGCGCCGTCGCCCGTCTCAGTCGGCGCGCGGGCGGACGAGGCCCGATTCGTACGCGACGACCACCAGTTGCGCCCGGTCCCGGGCGCCGAGCTTGGCCATGGCCCGGTTGACGTGCGTCTTGACGGTCAGCGGGCTGACCTCCAGGCGGGCGGCGATGCCGTCGTTGGAGAGGCCCGCGGCGACCAGGACGAGGACTTCGCGCTCGCGGCCGGTCAGCGCGGCGAGCCGTTCGGCGTGGGCCGAACCGGCGGCGGGGGCGTCGGCGCGGCCGCCCTGGGCGAGGAAGCTGGCGATCAGGCCCTTGGTGGCGGCCGGGGAGAGCAGGGCCTCGCCCGCCGCCGCGAGGCGGATGGCGTTGAGGAGTTCGTCGGGCTCGGCGCCCTTGCCGAGGAAGCCGGAGGCTCCGGCGCGCAGGGCCTGGACCACGTACTCGTCCACCTCGAAGGTGGTCAGCATGACGACCCGGACCCCCGAGCACTGCGGGTCCTCGCTGATCATGCGGGTGGCGGCGAGCCCGTCGGTGCCGGGCATGCGGATGTCCATGAGGACCACGTCCGCCCCCGCCTCGCGGGCGAGGGCGTAGGCCTGGGCCCCGTCGGAGGCCTCCCCGACGACCCGCATGTCGGGCTCGGAGTCGACCAGCACCTTGAACGCGCTGCGCAGCAGCGCCTGGTCGTCGGCGAGCAGCACCTTGATGGGGTCCGCGCCCCGCTCCTGAGCCTGGGTCTGATCCACCCCGAAAGCGTACGCGGGCGCCGTGGCGGCCGGTCAGCCCAGGGCGAGGACGACCAGGACGGCGGTGGCGGCGGTTTCGCAGAGGGCGCCGAAGACGTCGCCGGTGACCCCGTCGAAGCGGTGCACGCAGCGGCGCAGCAGGAGTTCGGCGGCGAGCAGGCCGGCGAGGACGGCCGCCGCGTGCTGTGCGGCGGCGGGCAGGCCGGCCGGGAGGGCGGCCAGGGCGGCGGCGGCGAGGACCAGGGCGGACGCCCCGGCCGCCGTCCGGTGCGGGACCACGCCCGCGACCGCCGCCCCCAGCCCCTCGGGCCGGGCGGCGGGGACGCCCCGGCGGGAGGCCAGGGTCATCGCGAGCCGGGCGGTGACGGCCGCGGTCGCGGCGGCGAGCGCGCCCCGGGCCCAGGAGCCGGCGTACGCGTGTTCGAGGGCGGCGACCTGGATCAGGAGGACGAAGAGCAGGGAGATGACGCCGAAGGGGCCGATGTCGGACTGCTTCATGATCCGCAGGGCGTCCTCGGCGGGCTTGGCGCTGCCGAGGCCGTCGGCGGTGTCGGCCAGGCCGTCCAGGTGGAGCCCGCGGGTCAGGACGGCCGGGACGGCGGTGGTGACGGCGGCGGCGAGCAGGGGGCCGCCGCCGAGGACCAGCAGGAGGACGCCGGGTACGGTGGCGAGGAGGCCGACGGCGAGGCCGGCGAGCGGGGCGCAGGCCATGCCGGTGCGGGCCGCGGGCCGGTCCCAGCGGGTGATGCGGGCGGGCAGGACGGTCAGCGTGCCGAAGGCGAAGCGGATCCCGTCGGTCAGGGTGGCGCGCTCCTCGGGCGGGAGCGGCGGTCGATCGTCGGTCGAATCTGTCATCGGCGCGAACGCTACCCGCTTACGGTGAGCGGTAAATTGCTCATTACGTGTCATATCGGGAGCGGGTGTCGTGGGTCACTGGTGGGTGCGCAACATCGTCGAGCCGGGCAAGCTCCCGCTGCTGCTCGCGTTGTTGTCGTTCGTCCTGTCGTTCCTGGTCACGCGTGTGATCACGCGGCTGATCCGGGCGGGACGGGGCCCCTTCAAGAACATCACCCCGGGCGGCCTGCACGTCCACCACGTGGTGCCCGGCGTGGTCCTGGTGATCATCGGCGGGTTCGGGGCGGTGGGCAGCGGCGGCCACAGCTTCGGCGCGGGCCTGTCGGCCGTGCTCTTCGGACTGGGCGCCGGGCTGGTGCTGGACGAGTTCGCGCTGATCCTGCACCTGGACGACGTCTACTGGAGCGAGCAGGGCCGCAAGAGCGTGGAGCTCGTCGTCCTGACGGCCGCGGTGGTCGCCCTGGTCCTGGGCGGGTTCCTGCCCTTCGGGGTCAACGAGCTGTCGCCCGGGGAGCGCCACAGCCGCGGGCTCGTCGTCATGAACACCGCCACCAACTTCTTCCTGGCGCTGATCGCCCTGTGGAAGGGCAAACCGCGGACGGCGGTCTTCGGGACGGTCATCCCCTTCGTCGCGCTGATCGGCGCGATCCGGCTGGCCCGGCCCGGCTCCCCGTACGCGAAGCGGTTCTACGCCAACCGGCCGCGCGCCCGCGCCAAGGCGGGACTGCGGGCCTTCCACCACGACCGGCGCTGGGCCCGGCCGCGCCGCAGGTTCGAGAACTTCATCAGCGGACTGTCCGATCCGGACCGCGAGCGGCACAGGAGCGGCGGCGGCAGCGCGGACGGTCCGGGGCACGGCTGCGGATGACACGGGGGCCCGCCCCGACGCGGCGTCCTGCCGGGGGGGCGGGCCCTCGTATCCGTGTGCCGGTGTCCGACGTACGGCGTCCGGTGCGCGCGGGAGCGGTCAGCCCGGGATCAGCCCGTCGTCGCTGAGCATCTCCCGCACCTGCGCCAGCGTCGCGTCCGGGGCGGGCAGGATCAGCTCGGAGGGCTCCAGGGCGGCGTCGGGCAGCGGAGTGCCCAGGCGCCGCACCGCGTCCAGCAGGGCCGTCAGCGTGCGCCGGAAGCCCGGCTCGTCGCCGGACTCCATCTCCTCCAGGAGCTCGTCGTCCAGCTTGTTCAGCTCGACGAAGTGGCTGTCGGCCACCTTGAGCTGGCCTTCCCCCATGATGCGGACAATCATGACGGGCCCCTGTCCTACTGCTTGTCGAACCGGTGCTGGGTCTGCTGCGACTGGGCCGCGCCCGGGGCGCCGCCCTCGATGGCCTGCTGCTGCGCGGACGGGCCGCCGGCCAGCTCCGCCTTCATCCGCTGGAGCTCGAGCTCGACGTCGTTCCCGCCGGAGAGGCGGTCGAGCTCGGCCTGGATGTCGTCCTTGGAACCGAGGCCGCTCTGGTCGTCCAGGGCGCCGGAGGCCAGCAGCTCGTCGATCGCGCCCGCGCGGGCCTGGAGCTGCGCCGTCTTGTCCTCGGCCCGCTGGATGGCCAGGCCGACGTCGCTCATCTCCTCCGAGATGCCGGAGAAGGACTCCGCGATGCGGGTCTGCGCCTGGGCGGCCGTGTAGGTGGCCTTGATGGTCTCCTTCTTCGTACGGAAGGCGTCCACCTTGGCCTGGAGGCGCTGGGAGGCCAGCGTCAGCTTCTCCTCCTCGCCCTGGAGGGTCTGGTGCTGCACCTGGAGGTCGGCGACCTGCTGCTGGAGCGAGGAACGCCGGGACAGGGCCTCGCGGGCCAGGTCCTCACGGCCCAGCGCGAGGGCCTTGCGGCCCTGGTCCTCCAGCTTGGCGGACTGGCTCTGGAGCTGGTTGAGCTGGAGCTCCAGGCGCTTGCGGGAGGTCGCCACGTCGGCGACGCCGCGGCGCACCTTCTGCAGCAGCTCCAGCTGCTTCTGGTACGAGTAGTCCAGGGTCTCGCGCGGGTCCTCGGCCCGGTCCAGGGCCTTGTTCGCCTTCGCGCGGAAGATCATCCCCATACGCTTCATGACACCGCTCATGGGCTTCGCGCGCCCCCTTCTAGACGGACTGTGGTGCAGGTCACCGACAGGACCCACAGTACGGGCCCTGCTTCCATTACCGCACTGTTCGAGTACGGATGCGCTCCTCCTCCAGGACGAGTACCCCTGTGCCGTATCAGGCGTAAGGAGTAGGTGATCCCCGAGGGCCTCAGGAGCCTCGTAACGGGAAGACGCCCGCCGTTGCCGGATCGTTCCCCGCCGAGGTGGGCCGCCCGCCCTCGACCACGTAGGGTTGTCTCTGTGTTTGGTAGCCGCTCCTCCAAGGAAGAGAAGGCCGCCGCCACCGACAAGGTGAGCGCCGACCTCTCGCAGCCCCGTGACCCGCAGGCCCCCAAGGGCCGCCCGACGCCGAAGCGCGCTGTGGCCCAGTCGCAGCGCCGGGCCGTCGTGGCCTCGACCGGCAACCGCAAGGAGGACGCCCGGCGGGCTCGCGAGCGCCGCCGGGAAGAGATGGCCCGCCAGCGCGAGGCGCTGGCCAACGGTGACGAGCGCTATCTGCCCGCGCGCGACAAGGGCCCGGTCCGCCGGTTCGTCCGCGACTTCGTGGACTCCCGCTTCTCCGTCGCCGAGATGTTCCTGCCGCTGGCCGTGATCATCCTGGTGCTCAGCATGATCCGGGTCCCCTCGATCCAGAACGTCGCGCTGCTGCTGTGGCTCGGTGTGATCGTCCTGATCATCCTGGACTCGATCGGCCTGGTCTTCCGGCTGCGCAAGGCCCTCAACGAGCGCTTCGCGAACGAGCCCCGCCGCGGCGCCATCGCCTACGGCCTGATGCGCACCCTCCAGATGCGCCGCCTGCGTCTGCCCAAGCCGCAGGTCAAGCGCGGGGAACGGCCCTGACCGGAGCGACGCCCGGACCGTCTGGGGCGTCGAAGGGGGAGGGCTTCTCGGGGGGAGCCAGGCTCTGGCTGGAGGGCCTGGGCGGACTGCGCAACGCCGTCCGCCAGGAACTCGTCGGCCGGCAGGTCGAGGAACAGATCACCCAGCGCTTCCCCGTCGGGCAGCGGCTGCGTGTCCTCGACGTCGGCATGGGCCAGGGCACCCAGGCGCTGCGCCTCGCCCGCGCCGGGCACATGGTCACCGGCCTGGAACAGGACGCCGCCATGCTGGCGGTCGCCCACGCCGCGCTGGCCGCCGAACCGGCGGGGATCCGCGACCGGGTCGAACTGATCGAGGGAGACGGCCGGGAGACCGGCGCGCACTTCGGGCCGGGCAGCTTCGACGTGGTGCTGTGCCACGGAGTACTGATGTACGTGTCCGAGCCCGACGCCATGCTCGCCGGGCTGGCCCGGATGCTGGCCCCGGGCGGACTGCTGTCCCTGCTGGTGCGCAACGGCGACGCGCTCGCCCTGCGGCCGGGGCTGTCCGGGGACTGGTCGGGGGCGCTGGACGCCTTCGACACCGTCGACTACACGAACCGGCTGGGCCTGCAGGTACGGGCCGACCGGCTGGCCGACCTGACGGCCACCCTCTCGGGGATCGGCGCGCCGCTGCACACCTGGTACGGGGTGCGCGTCTTCACCGACGGGACCGAGGCCGCGGCGGAGCTCCCGCCCGAGGAGGAGCTGGAGCGGCTGCTGGCCGCCGAGGAACGGGCCGGGCGCACCGATCCCTACCGGTCGGTGGCGGCGCTGCTGCACCTGTGCGGGGTCCGGGGATAGTCCCCCGGGACCCCGCGACGGGCGGCGCCGAAGGAGAGGAAACCCCCGGGTCCGCCCCGGGGGTTTCGTGCGCTCAGGCCTCCGCGGCGGCGCTGAGGCTCATCTCGTAGATCTTCGTGTCGTCCTCGAACAGCGTGACCCGTTCCGCGCCGCCGTCCAGGAGCTCCTTCCAGACCTCGCCGATCCAGGACTCCGCGTCCCCCTGCGTGGTGAACTCCTCCGGTTCCACCGCCGGGCTGGTCTCGCTGCCGTCGGCCGCCTCGAACCGCCACGTCCACACCATGTCCGCCTCCGTTGCTCGTCCGCTACTCGCCTTGAGTGTGCCCGCAGAGTAACCGGGCGCGCACCACTACCGGCGAAGCGAGAAGATCTCCGTGTGGAACTCACTCTCCTCGGCACCGGTACCCCCGAAGGACTGCCCCGCCCCGGCTGTCCCTGCGCGGTCTGCGCGGTCTCCGTCGGCACCCGGTCCCGCGCCGCGACCTCCGTCCTCGTCGACGGCGCGCTGCTCCTCGACCTCACCCCCGGCGCGGTGCTCGCCGGGGCCCGCGCCGGGCATTCGCTGGCCGGCGTGCGGCAGGTGCTGCTGACCCACCCGCACGACGGGCCGGCCGTCGAGCTGCCGCCCGGGCTGCCCGCCGCCGGGCGGGTCCCCGACGGGCGGGAGCTCGCCGTGATCAGCGGGCACCGGGTGCGGGCCGTGCCGATGGACTCCCCCGGCACCGGGTACGAGGTCACCGGCCCCGACGGGGCCCGGCTGCTGTACCTGCCGCCCGGCGGGGCACCGGCCGGCACCGAGGGGGTGCCCGCCCGGCACCCGTACGACGTGGTCCTCGCCGACGTGCTCGGCCGGCCCGAGGCCCTGGCCCGGCTGCGCTCCACCGGCGCCGTCGGCCCCGCCACCGACGTGATCGCCGTCCACCTCGACCACGACACCCCTCCCGGCGCGGAGCTGGAACGCCGCTGCGCCGCCGCCGGGGCCCGCGCCGTCCCCGACGGCACCACGGTGACCACGGGCGAGTACCACGCCGTGCCGGACGTCCCGCGCCGCACCCTGGTGCTGGGCGGCGCCCGCTCCGGCAAGTCCGTCGAGGCGGAACGCCGCCTGGAGGCCTTCCCCGAGGTGACCTACGTCGCCACCGGCGGCACCCGCGACGGCGACGCGGAATGGGCGCAGCGCGTCGGCCTCCACCGCGAGCGCCGGCCCGCCCACTGGCGGACCGCCGAGACCTGCGACCTGGTGCCGCTGCTGGAGCTGCCCGGGGCGCCCCTGCTGATCGACTGCCTCGCGCTGTGGCTCACCGACGCCATGGACCGGGCCGGGGCCTGGGACGACGCCGTGTGGGCGGCGGACGGGCACAAGCGACTGCGCGCCCGCACCGCGGAACTCGTGGCGGCCGTCCGCGCCACCCGCCGCACGGTGGTGCTCGTGAGCAACGAGGTGGGTTCCGGGGTGGTCCCGGCGACCGCCTCGGGGCGGCGGTTCCGCGACGAGCTGGGCCGCCTCAACAACGCGGTGGCGGGCGAGTGCGAACACGTCCTCCTCGTGGTCGCCGGGCAGGCCCTCGTCCTCAAGGAGCCCCCGTCGTGACGGATCGACGGCCACCCCCCGGAGGAGGGTCCGGGCGGCTGTAATCTCTGGCAGATGACCACGCTGAATCTCGACGACTTCTCCGATCTGATCGAACGCCCCGACGGGGGCGTCCGGCGTGACGCCGAGGAGCGTCGTGGGCGCCTCGCCCCGCCGCCCGGCGCCCTGGGCCGGCTCGACGAGCTCGCCGAGTGGCTGGCCGCCGCGCAGGGCCGGGTACCGGTCAAGCCCATCGAGCGGCCCCGCGTGGTCCTGTTCGCCGCCGACCACGGCATCGCCGCCGCCGGGGTCTCCGCCCGGCCCGCGGGCAGCGCCCACGAACTGGTGCGGGCGGTCCTCGACGGGACCAGCCCGGTCTCGATCCTCGCCGGACGCTTCGGAGCCGGCATCCGCGTCGTCGACGCCGGCCTGGACTGCGACCCCGCCCTGCTGCCCGAGGACGTCGTCCGCCACCGCGTACGCCGCGGCAGCGGGCGCATCGACGTCGAGGACGCGCTCACGGCGGAGGAGGCCGAGGCAGCGCTGAAGCTCGGCATCAAGATCGCCGACGAGGAAGCCGACTCCGGGACCGACCTGGTCGTCCTCGGCGACCTCAGCGTGGGCGGCACCACCGTCGCCGCCACCCTCGTCGCCGCCCTGTGCGGCACCGACGCCTCGGTGGTCACCGGCCGCGGCGGCCTGCCCATCGACGACCTGGCCTGGATGCGCAAGTGCGCCGCCATCCGCGACTCGCTGCGCCGCGCCCGCCCGGTGCTCGGCGACCAGACGGCGCTCCTGGCGGCGGTCGGCGGCGCGGACGTCGCCGCCCTCACCGGCTTCCTGCTCCAGTGCGCGGTGCGCCGTACGCCCGTCATCCTCGACGGGGTCGTCTCGGCCGCCTGCGGGCTGGTCGCCCAGCGGGCCGCCTTCCGCGCCCCCGACTGGTGGCTGGCGGGACAGAGCAGCGGGGAGCCCGGCCAGGCCAAGGCACTTGACCGGATGGCGCTCAACCCGGTGCTCGACCACGGCGTCACAGTGGGAGAGGGAACCGGAGCCCTGCTGGCGCTCCCCCTGGTCCAGGCGGCCGCCGCGCTCGCCGCGGAGCTCCCCGAGACCGCGTCCGGGGAGCCGCCGGCGGACCAGAAGACGGACTGAAAGCACCGGGCACCACGGGCCTGACCAGTCCGCAGTGCTCGTACGGCCTGCGGACCGGTGACGCCCATATCATCGCGTTTCATGGGAGAGGTCCGCTTGACCAGCGTAGAAACCGACCGGAACAGCCTCGATCAGGCTTCCGGCAAGGGTTTGGACAACAAGAAGCAGAAAGAGAGGGAGCAGGGAAGGGAACAAGGAGGGGACACCTCCGCGAAACCCGAGACCCGCAGGGGGAGCCCGGCCTCGCGGCGCGGCGCCGCCTTCGCCGTCTGGTACCTCCGGGCCGTCACTTTCGTCAACTTCCTGAGCGCGGTGTGGCTCTCGCTCGGGCAGGACCTGCGCCGGCACAACACCGCCGACTTCTACACCCCGTACCTGCTGACGGCCGGCTTCGCCTCCGGGCTGTTCTCGCTGCTGCTCGCGGTCACCATGGGCCGCCGCAAGCGGGCCGCCTGGATCCTGAACCTCGTGGTCAGCGGCCTGCTGCTGCTGGCGTTCGCGATCGCCGCCTTCGCCCCGTGCACCGGCGGCGAGTTCAGCCTGTGCTACCCGGAGTTCCGCGAGCACGCCCAGAACTGGGTCTCGCTCGCCCTGACCGCCGCCTTCGTCGGCGCCCTCCTGGTGGGCCGCCACGAGTTCTACGCCAAGGGCGACCGCTCCAACCCCAAGCTGGCCACCGCCGTCGCCGCCGTCGGCCTGCTGCTCACCTCACTCGTCGCCGCCCTCCTCGTCGGCGCGACCAACACCGACCCCGACCGGGCCGACGCCACGTTCCTGGCCCGCTGGCGCTACGGCGTGATGCGGCTGATCACCCTGGCGCCCGACGACAAGGCGTACCAGTCGATCACCACCCCCGCCTGGGTGGACGTGTTCATCAACGTCATGTCGATGCTGCTGCTGCTCGCCGTGCTGTTCGCGGCCTTCCGCTCCCGCCGCGCCGTCGACCCGCTCACCCCCGAGGACGAGGAGAAGCTGCGCGCCCTCCTGGCCAAGCAGGGCGACCGCGACTCCCTCGGCTACTTCGCGCTGCGCCGCGAGAAGTCCGTCATCTGGTCCCCCACCGGCAAGGCCGCCGTCACCTACCGCGTCGTCGGCGGGGTCTCGCTGGCCTCCGGCGACCCCATCGGCGACCCCGAGGCCTGGCCCGGCGCCATCGAGCCCTGGCTGGCCGAGGCCCGCGAGCACGGCTGGGTGCCCGCCGTGATGGGCGCCTCCGAGGAAGCCGGACAGATCTACGCCCGGCACGGGCTCGACGCCCTGGAACTCGGCGACGAGGCCATCGTCGAAACCGCCGAGTTCACGCTGGAGGGCCGCGCCATGCGCACCGTCCGGCAGGCCTACAACCGGGTCAAGCGCGCCGGCTACACCGTCCGCATCCGCCGCCACGCCGACATCCCGGCCGAGGAGATGGCCGTCCTGCTCCAGCGCGCCGACGACTGGCGCGACGGCGCGACCGAGCGCGGCTTCTCCATGGCCCTGGGCCGCCTCGGCGACCCGGACGACGGCCAGTGCGTGATGCTGGAGTGCACCGACGGCAACGGCGACCTGCGCGCCGTGCTGTCCTTCGTGCCGTGGGGCCCCAAGGGCCTGTCGCTGGACCTGATGCGCCGTGACCGGGACTCCGAGAACGGCCTGATGGAGTTCATGGTCATCGAACTCCTGGAACGCTCGAAGGAGATCGGCGTCACACAGGTCTCACTGAACTTCGCCATGTTCCGTTCCGTCTTCGAGCGGGGGTCCAAGCTCGGCGCGGGACCGGTGCTGCGCATGTGGCGTTCGCTGCTGAGCTTCTTCTCCCGCTGGTGGCAGATCGAGTCCCTCTACCGGGCCAACGCCAAATACCGTCCGATCTGGGAGCCGCGGTTCATGCTCTTCGAGAAGAGTTCCGACCTGCTGCGCATCGGAATCGCGGCGGGCCGGGCCGAGGGCTTCCTGGAGGCGCCCGGCCTGCCGAAGTGGCTGCACCGCAGACATCTGGAGACGATTCGTTGACGTCGTGGACGACGGCCTCACCGCGGCGGTTCGCCCGCCGCGAGTGGGGCCCCCTGTTCTGGACCCTCAGGGGCGCACTCGTCCGCGACAAGTGGCGCGCCGTCCCGATGACCCTCGGGGCGGTCTGCCTCACCTCGGTCTTCCAGATCGTCCAGAACACGTCCTGGGGCTTCCAGCCCGTCCAGAACCTCGGGTCCGTCAAGGCCGTCGACCCCCTGTGGCTCGCGCTGCTGCGCACGCCGCTCTCCCTCTTCGTCCCCGCCCTCGACCTTCCCGTGTGGGGGGCGCTCGCGCAGATCCTGCTGGTGTTCGGGATCGCCGAGATCTGCATCGGCTGGTGGCGCACCCTGCTGATCGGCTACATCGCCACCCTCGCCGGCACCACCTACGCCCGCATCGGGCTCTCGCTGGGCCCCGACCACCCCCTCGGCCTGCCGGTGACCGACCGCGTGGTCAACGACACCGGCCCGTCGGCGGCGGTGGTGGGCCTGGCCCTCTACGTCTGCTGGCGCTACCGGGCCTACCTCACCGGCACGCTGGTGATCCTCGTGATGATCGGGGAGGTGCTCGTCAAGGACAACCTGGCGGGCAAGGAACACCTCGCGGCCATCGCCGCCGTCATGGCGGTGTGCGTGGTCCGCGCGAAGTGGGGGCCGCCCCGGTCCCGGGCACCGCTGGGGGTACGGGCCCCGGCGGCGCCCGGGGGGCCGGGGTCGGGCGGGGGTGGGTGAGGGGGTGGTGGGTGAGGGCCGCGGGTGTTGCCTGCCGTGAGTACCGCCTCCCTCCACCGCCGACCCCGCCGGGAGCACCGGCGCCCGTCGGGTTCGGTGGTGCCACCCGGGGCCGTACGGGCCGCCCGGGGCCGCCCGGGGCCGTACGGGCCGCGGGCGTGAGCCCGTACCGTATCCGGGTGACGACCACAGACCTCGGGCCCGGGCCCTTCCCCACCGGGCGGCAGTGGATGCGGGCCCATCCGCTCGCCACCGACGCCGTGCTGGCGCTCGGGGCGCTGGTCTCCATGGTCCTCGGGTCCTTCGTCGACCCGCACGGCCCGCTCGGGCCCGCCTTCCGCACCCGCGCCCCCGAACCCGTCTCGCTGCTGCTGATGCTGTTCGGTGCGGCCGCCCTCGTCTTCCGCCGCCGCAGCCCGCGCACCGTGCTTGCCGTCACCTGCGGGCTGTCGCTGGTCGAGCTGGCCACCGGTGAGCCGCGGGCGCCCGTCGCGATGAGCGCCGTGATCGCCCTCTACACGGTGGCCGCGCGCACCGACCGTCCCACCACCTGGCGGACCGGCCTGCTGACGATGGCGGGCCTGACCGGCGTGGCCATGCTGGCCGGACCGCTGCCCTGGTACGCGCAGGAGAACATCGGCATCTTCGCCTGGACCGGCATGGCCGCGGCCGCCGGCGACGCGGTACGCAGCCGCCGGGCCTTCGTGGACGCCATCCGGGAACGGGCCGAACGCGCCGAGCGGACCCGCGAGGAGGAGGCCCGGCGCCGGGTCGCGGAGGAACGGCTGCGCATCGCCCGGGACCTGCACGACGTGGTGGCCCACCACATCGCCCTGGTCAACGTGCAGGCGGGCGTGGCGGCGCACGTCATGGACAAGCGGCCCGACCAGGCCAAGGAGGCCCTGGCCCACGTACGGGACGCGAGCCGGTCCGCCCTGAACGAGCTCCGGGCGACGGTGGGCCTGCTGCGGCAGTCCGGCGACCCGGAGGCCCCGACGGAGCCGGCGCCCGGGCTGGCCGTACTGGACGAGCTCCTCGACACCTTCCGGCACGCCGGCCTGCCGGTCGAGGCCACCGTCCAACTGGGGGCGGGGGCGGGGGCGGAGGCGCAACCGCTGCCGGCGGCGGTGGACCTGGCGGCGTACCGGGTGATCCAGGAGGCCCTGACCAACGTCCGCAAGCACGCGGGCCCGGGCGCACAAGCCCAGGTCAGCGTGGTCCGGGTGGGCGCCTCGGTGGAGGTGACCGTCCTGGACGACGGCGGCGACTCCGCCGACTCCTCCCCGGGCGACCCGGGAGGCGGCCACGGCCTCCTGGGCATGCGCGAACGCGCGGCCGCCCTGGGCGGCTCCTGCTTCACGGGCCCCCGCTACG
The DNA here is from genome assembly GCF_002028425.1 of Streptomyces katrae. GTDB lineage: Bacteria > Actinomycetota > Actinomycetes > Streptomycetales > Streptomycetaceae > Streptomyces > Streptomyces katrae_A. The sequence goes on from NZ_CP020042.1 coordinate 2,315,736, forward strand.
GGGGCGGATACCGGGTCCACGCGATCCTGCCGGCCTGAGCCCGGGCCCGCCATCGCCCCCTCGAGGCGTAGGAGCCGGGCGGTGCCTGCCCACCCGCCTCGCGGCGGTACCCGACCGTGCCAGAACCAGACAGCGGACCGGCACCCAGGAGGTCGGAGCCACACTCGGCGGTCTCAGGGATGGGTTGGGGCTTTCCCGTCAGTCTCATCGTCCTTCCGCGTCGGGCCGGTCAGTCAAGAGCGCTCCTTCGTCGCGTCGCTACGCGATGTCGCTGCGCTCCACTCTTGACAGCCCGTCCCGCCACGGAAAAACGAAGACTGCCGGGAAACCCCCAAAGGAACGGGACGGACGTTCATAGGACATCCGGCGGACTCAGCGACCCTCCGGGGTCGTCGGGGGCCGCCACGCCAAGCATCCGGGCCGACGAGTCAGTTCATCGGGGCCGCGATCCGCGACAGATCGCTACGCGCTCCTCTCATCTCAGCGTCCGGCGACCGTCTGGGGTCGCTGTCCGCAGGAAAGGACGACAGGATCGTCATCCGGGGCCGGTGGGCGCATCAAATCGCTACGCGCTCCTGCCTTTTCGGCGTCCGGCGACCGCCTGGGGTCGCTGCCCGCACCAAAGGGCGACGGAATTGGCATCTGGAGCCGCCAGGCGCGTCAGATCGCTACGCGCTTCTCTCTTTTCGGCGTCCGGCGGCCGCCTGGGGCTGATACCTGCACCAAACGACGAACAGAGCAGCATCCGGGCTTGTGGGCGCGTCAGATCGCTACGCGCTGCCGAGATCCCGGCGTCCGACGGCCGTCCGTGGCTGTTGGCGGCATCAAAAGCAGATCCGCAGAGCATCCCGGCCCAAGACGGCCGTCAACCGCCGAGATTTGAGGAGCGCGTAGCGATCTGACGCGCCTGAGGTCGCCTGATGGCCTTCTCATCAGCATTGCGTGCAGGCAGCAACCCTAGACGGCCGCCGGACGCCGAAAAGAGGGCAGCGCGTAGCGATTTGTCGCGCCCCCCGGCCCCGGATGCCGAATCCGTCGGCTTTTGGTGCGGGCAGCGGCCCCAGGCGGTCGGCGGACGCTGAGACGAGAGGAGCGCGTAGCGATCTGTCGCGAATCGCGGCCCCGTTTGACTCTCCTGTCGGCCCGAATGCTTGGCGAGGCGGCCCCCGACGACCCCGAAGGGTCGCTGATACGGCCGTATGTCCAATGAACATCCGTCCCGTTCCTTTGGGGGTTCCCGGCAGTCTTCGGCATTTCGTGGCGGGTCGTGCTGTCAAGGGTCGCCGTAGGCGATCGCGCAGCGACGCGACGAAGGAGCGCCCTTGACAGGGCGGCCCGACGCGGAAGGACGATGGGACTGACGGGAAGCCCCCAACCTTCTCTGAGACCGGTCGGGGAGGTCCCGCCCCTCCCCCACCCCGGTCCACTGCGCCAGTGCCGCTCGGCGGGGTCTCGTCCCCGCCCCGCCCCCGGGGCCGGCTCAGCAGGGCTTTCGCCAGGGGCCCAGTTCGTATTCCTTTTCCATCGAGCTCAGTTTCAGTTCGCGTGAACGGTCGCAGAACTCGTCCGTCGGGACTTCGTATTCGACGTGGAAGACCGCCTTGTTCGCCTTGATGAAGGGGGTCAGGCGGTCGCATTCCTCGTACTGGGCGCACTGTTCGTTGACCGCGAAGTCGAAGTCAGCGAGGAGTTGCGGGATTTGGTCCAGGTCGTTCTTCAAGCCGACTGCCATGCCCCGGTCGTGGGCCAGGCGGGCGATCAGGCGGTTGTAGGCCAGCTGGTGGTCCGCCGTCAGGGGGAAGCCCGTCTTGTTCTTGTAGCCGTCCATGTTGTCCGGTTCGACCGCGTCGAAGCCCTTCTCCCGGCACATGTCGAAGCGTTTGGCCATCAGGGGTTCCAAGGCGGACGTCTGGCGGATGTCCAGCCAGCGTTCGCCCTTCCAGCCGTTGCCCTCCCCCAGCAGGGGCTTGGGGAAGGCGTCGGCGTCGGAGCGGAAGTCCTCCCAGGCGCCCGTGGAGACGTAGCAGATGGTCCTGCGGCCGACCGCCTTCAGCTCCGCCACCTGTTCCTTCGTCGTGTTGAACCCGTCCACGTCGTACACCGGCACCTTCACCGAGGTGTCCAGCTTCCCCGAGAGCTGCCACTGCCAGGCCGTCCCCGGCCGGGGCTGCCAGCGCTCCCCCGGTGCCTGGGAGGGGCCGGGCTCCGGGGTCTCCCCGTCGGCATCCCCGTCGTCAGGGCCCGCCGTGCAGGCGGCGGTGAGGAGCAGCAGGCCCGCCACCGCGGGGGCGGTGAAACGCTTCATCCAGCGGTCTCCAAGGCGTACGGGAGGCTCCCCCACGGGTGGGCGCCGGTGCCGGGGACGGCGCAGTGGACCCCCGCGTGCCGTTCGGCGGCCAGTTCGGCGGTCGGGGCGTTCGGCGGGACGGCGTAGACCAGGTGGCAGAAGCGGTCGGCCGGGTGGTCGGCGGTCCAGGGGGGCGGGGTGGCGGAGCCGTCGCGGTAGGCGTCCCAGGGGCCCTCGAAGGTGACGAGGAGGTCGGCGAGGGCGGCGTAGCCGGGGTGCGGGTGGACTCCGTGGTTGAGGACGAGGGTGCGGGCCCCGGCCGCGCGGGCGGCGATGGTGAGGCGGCCGTAGTGGGGCAGCAGTTCCGGGCCGGAGGCGGCCTGGTCGAGGAAGGCGCCGTCGGCGGCGTACCAGTCGCGGTGGCGCAGCAGGTCCTGGACGACGTCGGCGTGGGGCCGGCGTCCGTAGTCGGTGTCGGTGTAGCCGAGGACGGGCACGCCGGCGTCCCTCAGCCGGGCGGCGACGGCGGCGAAGCGCTCGTCGGGGGCCTCGCCCGGTCCGCTGGCGGGGTTGAGGACGACGGAGTGCAGCCGGCGGGCGGAGGCGATGAGCCGTTCCCACACCTCGGGCCGGTCGGCGGGATGCTCGTAGAGCGGGACCAGGAGCATGGAGCCCTTCTCGGGATGCGAGGGGTGGGAGGGGTAGGAGAGGTGGGAGGGGTAGGAGAGGTGCCAGGAGTGCGAGGCGTGCGGGGTCATCGGTGGGCGGTCGCGCGGCCGAGGAGGAGGCAGACCAGGACGGACAGTACGCCCGCCGCGGCTCCGGCCACCCCCAGCTGGACCAGCCGGGGCTGTCCGGTCCCGGTCAGCAGGGCCAGGCTCTGGGCGGCGGCCGCGGCGGCGCAGACCACGGCGGCGGGGCGGACGGCGCCGAAGGACTGCAGGAGCAGGCCGGTCCACATCACGGCGCCGAGCAGCAGCAGGGTGGCGACGCGGTCCCAGGTCAGGCCCGGGGCCTGCGGCCACAGCAGGGTTCCGGCGGTGCCCAGCAGGAGCAGCACCGCCAGGTAGGCGGCGAGGCAGCGGGCCAGGGTCGTGAGCATCCGCCGCCGGAACGCCCGGGGTGAGCGGGCCGCGCGCAGCCCGGCCAGGCTGCCGCTGCGGAAGCGGTGCAGCAGCCATTCGGCGGGCCCCATGCTGAGGGTGAGGGCCACCGCCGAAGGGGCCGCGACGGCCTCGGCGGGGCCGCCGGTGAGCACCTCCCCCAGGGCGGCGTACAGCACGAGCAGGCCGGTCCCCAGGCCGAACACCCCGTAGGGCACCGAGTCCCCGATGCGGGGCCCGCGCCGGGTGTGGTCCTCCTCGGCGCCGCGCAGCATCCGCCAGCGCACGGCGCCCCCCTCGCCCGGGTGGCGCCGCGTCCAGTGCAGGATCCTGCGCACCGCGGCCCGTGCCCCCTCGGCGAGCGGGAGCTCCCGCAGGGCCAGGGCGCACGCGGCCGTCAGGGAGACCAGCAGCAGGGCCACCCGCAGCGGCACGGGAGGGTCGGCGAACAGCGCGAGTACCGATCCGGCGGCCATGGGGCCGAGGGCGGCGAGCAGCAGCCGTTCCCTGCGCAGGACGAGCAGGACGGTGGCGGCCCCGACGTACAGGGCCTGTCCGGCGGCGAAGGCGTAGGAGAACGGGGGCCCGCCCGGTACGGCGAAGGCGGCGGCGGTGCCGAGCAGGGCGCCGGCCGGGGCGCCGACGAGGAGGGTGCGTCCGGCGGCGGCGCGGTCGCCGAGGCCGAGCCAGGTGTAGGCGCGGTGGGACAGGGTCTGGTCCCAGACCCAGCCGATGAGGGCGCCGGCGAGCAGGGTGAGGGTGCCGGCGGGCAGGCCGAGCCGGTCGGGCGGGCCTTCGAGGAGGGGTTCGCCGAGGAGGTAGGCCAGGCCGGGCAGGGCGAAGATCAGTCCGCGCAGCAGGCAGGCGGTGAGGGAGACCCGCCAGGGGTCGGGGAGGGCCTCGGGCTCGGGGAAGGAGCGGGGGACGCGGGCGTAGAGCTCCTCGGCGAGGGTGAAGGAGTCGGGGCGGCCGTAGGTGAGGCGGATGTACTCGTCGGTCAGGCCGTCGGATTCGAGTACGGCGGCGATCTCGTCGGGGTGGACGGCGGAGGCGACGAACGCGTCGAGGCGCCCGGCGAGCTCGTCCATGGGGTCGGCGGCGCCCGCCCCCGCTCCGGCGCGGCCGGGGCGGGGGAGGACGGGCAGGGTGTCCGTGGTGCCCGCCGCGGCGCCGGGGCGCGGGCGGCGGGCGGAGGCCGCGTGGCCGACGTGGACCCAGGAGCCTTCCGGGCCGGGCGGCTTGAGCCAGAGGGATCCGCTCACCACAGGCTCCCGTCGGCCGCGAGTTCCTTGTACCAGGGGTCGGCGAGGTGCTGGTCCCACTGGCCGCCGGGGTGGACGGGCAGGACGGGGCGGCCCGCACGCCTTTGCTCGTCGAGGCCGCGGTAGATGTGGCGGAAGCCGTCCACGGACCGGTGGAGGGTGAACTTCTCGACGACCCGTTTGCGGGCCATGCGGCCGAGTTCGGCGCGGCGTTCGTCGTCACGGAGCAGGGCGAGCGTGGCGCGGGCCATGGTTTCGGGTTCGCGGGGCGGGACGACCAGGCCGGTGTCGGCGACGGCTTCGCGGACGCCGCCGACGTCGGTGGAGACGGTGGTGCGGCCGCAGGACATGGCTTCGATGATGCTGAAGGGGAAGCCTTCGCTGATGCTGGAGAGCATGACGACGCTGCCGGCGGCGTAGGCCCTGGCGACTTCGGCGATCCGGCCCTCCCAGGCGATGCCGTCGGCGACGCCGAGTTCGGCGGCGAGCTTCTCCAGGCGGAGCTTGTACTCCTCGCAGCCGGCCGGGACCGGGCCGAAGAGGCGCAGCCGCAGGGCGGGCAGTTCCCCGCGCATGAACGCGTAGGCACGGATGAGGGTTTCGAGGTCCTTGATCGGGTCGATGCGGCCGCACCAGCTGAGGGTGGGCACCTCGGGTTCGGGGCCGGCCTCGGGGAAGACGTGCGGGTCGACGCCGTTGTAGACGGTGCGGATGCGTTCTGCGTCGGCTCCTCCGCGTTCCTCCCAGCGGCGGTTGTACTGGTTGCAGGGGGTGATGAGGTCGGCCTGGCGGTAGCCCTCGGTGTTCAGCTCCCGGTAGAAGCCGAGCATCAGGGCCTTGACCGGCCAGCGCTGGGCGGCGGTGCGGTAGCCGAGGTAGCGCTCGCGCAGGTAGATGCCGTGTTCGGTGAGGAGGAAGGGGACCTCGTCGAGGTGTTTGGCGGCGAGGGCGGGGAGGGTGGCGAGGCCGCTGCTGACGGCGTGGGCGACGCTGTCGGGCGGGATCCGCACGGCGAGCGGGCGCAGGGCGTGTTCGAGCAGGTCGGTGGCGGTGAGCGCGTCGTGGACGGTGGGGTCGGCGGCGGCGGTGGCCAGGCCGGGGCGGGTCCACACGTCCATCAGCAGGCGCAGGACGGCTTCGGAGCGCAGGGCCGGGGCGAGGCGGCCGGCGCGGGCGAGGCGGGCCAGTTCGGCCAGGGCTTCGGAGAATCCCCCAGCTACCGCTGGGGTGTGCCCCCTGCCGTGCTCGGGGTGGATCAGGGAGAGCAGGAAGGTTTCGTAGACCTCGGTGAAGCGGCGGTGGGCCTTGCCGCGGAGGGTGGTGCGGCGGGCTTTGGGGGGCGGCGGGCCCCACAGCGGGACGGCGGTGTGCCGGTAGACGTTGCGCGGCAGCTCCCAGGTGACCGGCTCGCGTCCGGAGCCGGTCAGGGCTATGACGTTGAAGTCGACCTCCGGCATGCCGCGTACCAGTTGGTCGCACCAGGTGCTGACGCCCCCGTGGACGTGCGGATAGGTGCCTTCGGTGAGCATGGTGACATGACGCCCATGGCTCATGTGCTGAGTCCCCCCAGGACTGAAAAGGGGCCGGCGCCCGTGGTGGGCGGACGCCGGCGCTGGGTACTGCCGGGTGGAGCAGGTGGCTCGGAGCAGACGGCTCGGAGCAGACGGCTCAGAGCGGGCGGCTCAGAGCAGGTGGAGGGTGACCGCCGACTGGAGCAGGTCGGGGCCCGTCCAGGTGGAGCGGGTACCGGCGTAGGCGGTGCCGAAGTCGGCGGTGCCGAGCAGGAGCTGCTTCTTGGTGCCGTTGGGCGCGGTGACGGGGGCGAGGATGCCGGAGGGCGCCTTGACGGTGACGTCCTTGCCGATGCGGTAGGCGGTGACCTGGCCCGCGTCGAGGGCCTTGTTCCAGGCGGCGCGGCGCTGGAGCTCGGTGCCCGTGGCCTTCATGCTCTGGTTGACGATGGGCGCGCTGGGTGCGTAGAGGGAGCGGTAGGTGTCGAGGACCTGGTTGAGCACCGGGTAGAGGGTGCGGTCCTCGGCGAGGTTGGACTGGTGGACGTAGTGCGGCTTCGGGTCGTTGGCCAGGACGTGGCGCAGGGCGGTCTTCGCCTCGGTCGGGACGATGTAGTCCAGGTAGCCGGTGCCGGCGTCGAGCGGGGCCGGCAGGCAGGTGGAGGTGCCCGGGTTGTCCTCGCAGAGGCCGCTGCCGCCGTCGGCGCGGCTGGTGTAGATCCAGTTGTACTCGTCGGCCATCTCCGCGTTGGTGCCCGTGTTGTAGTACACGTTCATCGGGTAGCGGGGGACGGTGAGGGCGGCGCCGACGGCCCGCTGGTCGGGTTCGCGGGAGTTGTCGCTGCCGGCCCACTTCACGCCGTTGTCGGCGAGGGCGCCGGCCAGGTTGGGGTTGTCCTGGGGCTGCTGCGGGAGCGTCTTGAGACCGGAGTGCTCGCCGGTGACGAGCTCGGTGCGGTCGGTGGTGAGGCCCTTGGAGGCGGCCCAGTTGTTGTTGTCGCGGATCTGCGCCGAGATGTCGGCCCGGCTCATCCAGTTGGTCTGGCCCTGGGCGTTCTTCGTGCAGGTCCAGGGGACGACGCTGACGTCCTGGGTGCAGCCGAGGAAGAGGTGGGTGTAGGTGTGGTTCATCCAGCGGTACTTGGCCTTGTCGGCCAGGAGCTGGGCGGTCAGGGCGTCGGTGCCGCCGTTCTCCGTCTTCCATTCCTCGCCGGCGCCCGCGTTGAAGAGCAGGTCCAGCTTGAAGTCCTTGGAGGCCTGCCACTGCGCCAGGTACTGGGCGTCGGCGGCGGTCATCCGGATCGTGGACTCCTTGCCCTCGCCGCCCGCGCAGGCGTAGTCGCCGGGCGTGCAGTTGAGGGCCTTGTCCCAGCGGGCGTCCGGGGCGAAGACGTCGTCGACGTGGACGGCGAAGTAGTTGCGCTCCTGGCCCAGGTGGACGCCCTGGGTGAGCCACTCGACGATGCCGTGGGCCAGCAGCCGGAACTGCTGCTGGTACTGGTTGTAGCCGAAGGTGACGACCAGTTCGCTGCGTCCGTCGTGGGCGTACTCGCCGACGAGCGAGCCCCGGCCGGAGCCGACGGGGGCGTCGACGTAGCTGGTGTAGCCGGCCATCGGCTTGGCGATGAACCCGTAGCTCTCCGGAATCAGGGAAGAGTTGTCCTCGAAGGTCACTTGACCGCCGAGGTAGCCGAAGGGGCCCGCCTTGCCGGCGGTGGTGACGGCGGCCTGCGTGCCGTCGAGGGTGCCTGTGTAGCCGCCGTTGTCGGTGTATTCCAGGCCGACCTCGGGGTGGGCCCAGGTGTAGGCGTCCACCTGGCGGATCCCGTACGTCGTCTCGTACGCGGCGAGCGCGGCCATCTCGGCGGAGCCGGTGCCGAAGGGGTTCTCGTTCGGCAGGACCACGCCCTGGTACTTGGCGCGCGGCCGGCCGCTGACGGTGTCGCTGAGGAACGCGGCGTCGATCGTCGGGCGGCCGGCGCTGCCCAGGTCGATCCGCGTGAACGGGACCCCGGTGTCCCGGAGCTCCGCCGTGATCGCACCGACCGAGCTGCCGCCGTCGTCGACGACCAGCACCTTCAGGTCGATCCGCGGTGCCACGGTCGCCGCGTGGGCGGTCGTGGCGGGTACGGCAACCGACATCAGCGCCGCTACGCCCATGGCTGCCGCGGCCCTGTTCATCCGGTTCTTGTTGACCATTTCGGCCTTTCCCCCCGCAGGCGTCCCTTGGCGCGGCCCATGGCGGACGGCCGGGCCGGGGAGGCTCTGTGGAAATCATGCAAAAGGACCCCGCGTCCTCTTGCGAGAGTGGCTCGATCCTCTCGGACCTCGTCAGGTGTAGGCGGCAAACCTGGAGCAGAGTCCACAGATGGGTGAACCTGACGGCCCTGCGGTCGAACAACTTGACAAACCTTCGAGTGACGTACGGATGACGGGCTGCGCGTAGGCTCGTTTCCGGCGGCCGTCGGGCCCGAATACGATCGCTGCGGAGCGGCCGGCGACCCCGACGCGACAGAAGCGCCCACATAACACAAACGGAAGCGAGACTTCACCACCGTGACTGCTCTGACTCTCAGCACTGCCGGCGCGGCGACGCTGCGCGCCGACGCCCTCGTGGTCGGCGTGGCGAAGGGCCCGAAGGGGCTCGTCGTGGCCGCCGGCGCGGAGGCCGTGGACACGGCGTTCGACGGAAAGCTCGCCGCCGTGCTCGACGCGCTCGGCGCTTCCGGCGCCGAAGGCGAGATCACGAAGCTGCCCTCTCCGGCCGGCCTCAAGGCCCCGGTCGTGCTGGCGGTCGGCCTGGGCTCCGCGCCCGAGCAGGACGAGTCCTTCGACGAGGAGGCCCTGCGCCGCGCCGCCGGCTCCGCCGCCCGCGCCCTGCACGGCTCGAAGAAGGCCGCCTTCGCCCTCCCCCTGGAGGACGCCTCCGCCGTCACCGCCGTGGCCGAGGGCGCGCTGCTGGGCGCGTACGCCTTCACCACCTACCAGGGCGGCGAGAAGAAGACCGGCAAGGCCGAGAAGAACGGCGGCCCGAAGCAGCCGCTGGCCGAGGTGGCCCTGCTCGGCGCCAAGCCGCGCGACAAGGAGCACAAGGCGGCCGCCGAGCGCGCGACCGTCGTCGCCGCCGAGGTCAACGTCGCCCGCGACCTGATCAACACCCCGCCGAACGACCTCACCCCCGCCGCCTTCGCCGCGATCGCCGCGGCGACCGCGAAGGAGCTCGGCCTCAAGGCCCAGGTCCTCGACGAGAAGGCGCTGGTCAAGGGCGGCTACGGCGGCATCATGGGCGTCGGCAAGGGCTCCGAGAACCCGCCGCGCCTGGTGAAGATCGCCTACACCCACCCCGAGGCGGAGAAGCACCTCGCCTTCGTCGGCAAGGGCATCACGTACGACTCGGGCGGCATCTCCCTGAAGCCGGCCGGTCACAACGAGACCATGAAGTGCGACATGTCGGGTGCCGCCGCCGTGTTCTCCTCGGTCGTCGCCGCCGCCAAGCTGGGCCTGAAGGTCAACGTCACCGGCTGGCTCGCCCTCGCCGAGAACATGCCGTCCGGCTCCGCCACCCGCCCCGGTGACGTCCTGCGCATGTACAGCGGCAAGACCGTCGAGGTCCTGAACACGGACGCCGAGGGCCGCCTGGTCCTGGGCGACGCGCTGACGAAGGCCTCCGAGGAGAACCCGGACGCGATCGTCGACGTGGCCACCCTGACCGGCGCCATGGTGCTGGCCCTGGGCGACCGCACCTTCGGCATCATGGCCAACGACGACGCCTTCCGCACCTCGATCCACGAGATCGCCGAGGAGGTCGGCGAGGCCTCCTGGCCGATGCCGCTCCCCGAGGACCTGCGCAAGACCATGGACTCCCCGACGGCCGACATCGCCAACATGGGCGTCCGCATGGGCGGCGGCCTGGTGGCCGGCCTCTTCCTCCAGGAGTTCGTCGGCGAGGGCATCACCTGGGCCCACCTCGACATCGCGGGCCCCGCCTTCCACGAGGGCGCCCCGTACGGCTACACCCCGAAGGGCGGCACCGGCTCCGCCGTCCGCACCCTGGTGCGCCTGGCCGAGCGCACCGCCACCGGCGACCTGGGCTGACCCGCCCCCTGCGCCACCCGCCCGCGGGCGCGTTCCACCTGGTGGGACGCGTCCCGTGACGGGCGCCACGCCCCGGGACCGAGACCTCGACCCCGGGGCGTGTTCGCTCTGGAAGAAATCTTGAGGATCGGTAGGTTTCTACGCCCGGGTAACCCGGACTTCGGGCGGAACGACGGTCCACACCCGGGGCCCGGCGTCCCGCGTTCCCCCGACAAATGCGAAGATGGGTTCTCGGCAGGACAGGGCCCCCACCACAGGGCCGAAGAAACAAGCGGCCGATTACCAGCCGCCGCCCGGTCACAGAGGACCGGTGCCCGGCGCACATGCATGGAGGACGTGACGTGGCGAACGACGCCAGCACCGTTTTCGACCTAGTGATCCTCGGCGGTGGCAGTGGCGGCTACGCCGCGGCGCTCCGCGCATCCCAGCTGGGTCTCGACGTTGCGCTGATCGAGAAGAACAAGCTCGGCGGCACCTGCCTGCACAACGGCTGCATCCCCACGAAGGCTCTGCTGCACGCCGGTGAGGTCGCCGACCAGGCGCGCGAAGCCGGACAGTTCGGTGTCAAGGCCTCTTTCGAGGGCATCGACATCGCCGGTGTGCACAAGTACAAGGACGAGGTCATCGCCGGCCTGTACAAGGGTCTGCAGGGTCTGGTCGCCTCCCGCAAGGTGACCTACATCGAGGGTGAGGGCCGCCTCTCCTCCCCGACTTCCGTCGACGTCAACGGCCAGCGCGTCCAGGGCCGCCACGTCCTGCTGGCGACCGGCTCCGTGCCGAAGTCCCTGCCCGGCCTGGACATCGACGGCAACCGCATCATCTCCTCGGACCACGCGCTGGTCCTGGACCGCGTGCCCCAGTCCGCGATCATCCTGGGCGGCGGCGTCATCGGCGTCGAGTTCGCCTCGGCGTGGAAGTCCTTCGGCACCGACGTCACCGTCATCGAGGGCCTCAAGCACCTCGTCCCGGTCGAGGACGAGAACAGCTCCAAGATCCTGGAGCGCGCCTTCCGCAAGCGCGGCATCAAGTTCAACCTCGGCACCTTCTTCCAGAAGGCCGAGTACACCGAGTCCGGCGTCCGTGTGACCCTCGCCGACGGCAAGACCTTCGAGGCCGAGGTGCTGCTGGTCGCCATCGGCCGCGGCCCGGTCTCGCAGGGCCTGGGCTACGAGGAGCAGGGCGTCGCGATGGACCGCGGCTACGTCCTGGTCGACGAGTACATGCGCACCAACGTGCCGACCATCTCCGCCGTCGGTGACCTCGTCCCGACCCTCCAGCTCGCGCACGTCGGCTTCGCCGAGGGCATCCTGGTCGCGGAGCGCCTGGCCGGTCTGAAGACCGTCCCGATCGACTACGACGGCGTTCCGCGCGTCACGTACTGCCACCCCGAGGTCGCTTCCGTCGGCATCACCGAGGCCAAGGCCAAGGAGATCTACGGTGCGGACAAGGTCGTCGCCCTGAAGTACAACCTGGCGGGCAACGGCAAGAGCAAGATCCTCAAGACCGCGGGCGAGATCAAGCTCGTCCAGGTCAAGGACGGTGCCGTGGTCGGCGTCCACATGGTCGGTGACCGGATGGGCGAGCAGGTCGGCGAAGCCCAGCTGATCTACAACTGGGAGGCCCTGCCGGCCGAGGTCGCGCAGCTCATCCACGCGCACCCGACCCAGAACGAGGCCCTCGGCGAGGCCCACCTGGCCCTGGCCGGCAAGCCGCTTCACGCACACGACTAATCCACAGTCACGGGCGCGACGACCACTTCCGCACTTTCGTTAGGAGCAACAGAAACCATGCCGGTTTCCGTAACCCTTCCGGCGCTCGGTGAGAGCGTCACCGAGGGCACTGTCACCCGTTGGCTGAAGGCCGAGGGCGAGCGCGTCGAGGCCGACGAGCCGCTGCTCGAGGTCTCGACCGACAAGGTCGACACCGAGATCCCCTCCCCCGTCTCCGGCATCCTCGCGTCCATCAAGGTCGCCGAGGACGAGACCGTCGAGGTCGGTGCCGAGCTCGCGATCATCGACGACGGCTCGGGCGCCGCTGCCCCGGCCGCCGCTCCGGCCGCCGAGCCCGCCGCCGCCCCGGCGCCCGTCGCCGAGGCCCCGGCCGCCCCCGCACCGGCCGAGACCCCGGCTGCCCCGGCCCCCGCCGCCGCTCCGGCCGCGTCCGGCACCGATGTCGTGCTCCCCGCCCTGGGCGAGTCCGTCACCGAGGGCACCGTCACCCGCTGGCTGAAGGAGGTCGGCGAGTCCGTCGAGGCCGACGAGCCGCTGCTCGAGGTCTCCACGGACAAGGTCGACACCGAGATCCCCGCGCCGGTTTCCGGCACCCTGCTGGAGATCCTGGTCGCCGAGGACGAGACCGCCGAGGTCGGCGCCCGTCTGGCCGTCATCGGTGTCGCGGGCGCCGCTCCGGCCGCCGCCGCTCCGGCTCCGGCCGCGGCTCCGGCTCCGGCCGCCCCGGCCGCTCCGGCCGCTCCGGTCGCCGCCCCGGCCCCGGTCGCCCCCGCGGCGCCGGTCGCCGCTCCGGCCCCGGTCGCCCCGGCTGCCCCGGTGGCCGCTCCGGCTCCGGTGGCTCCGGCCGCTCCGGCGCCGGTCGCCGCTCCGGCTCCGGTCGCTCCGGCCGCCCCCGCCGCCCCGGCCCCGGCCGGTGACGAGGGCGCCTACGTGACCCCGCTGGTGCGCAAGCTCGCCTCGGAGTCCGGTGTCAACCTGGCGACGGTCACGGGCACCGGTGTCGGTGGCCGTATCCGCAAGCAGGACGTCCTGGCCGCCGCCGAGGCCGCCAAGGCCGCCGCCGCTCCGGCTCCGGCCGCCGCCCCGGCCGCCGCCAAGGCTCCGGCCGCGGTGTCCGAGCTGCGCGGTCAGACGGTCAAGATGACCCGCATGCGCAAGGTCATCGGCGACAACATGATGAAGGCCCTGCACTCGCAGGCGCAGCTCAGCTCCGTGGTCGAGGTGGACATCACCAAGATCATGAAGCTGCGCGAGAAGGCCAAGGCCGGCTTCCTCGCCCGCGAGGGCGTCAAGCTGTCCCCGATGCCGTTCTTCGTCAAGGCCGCTGCCCAGGCGCTGAAGGCCCACGCGGTCGTCAACGCCCGGATCAACGACGACGAGGGCACCATCACCTACTTCGACTCGGAGAACATCGGCATCGCCGTGGACTCCGAGAAGGGCCTGATGACCCCGGTCATCAAGGGTGCCGGTGACCTCAACCTGGCGGGCATCTCCAAGGCGACCGCCGACCTGGCCGCCAAGGTCCGCGGCAACAAGATCACCCCGGACGAGCTGTCCGGCGCGACCTTCACCATCAGCAACACCGGCTCGCGCGGTGCGCTGTTCGACACGGTGATCGTTCCGCCGAACCAGGTCGCGATCCTGGGCATCGGTGCCACGGTCAAGCGCCCGGTGGTCATCGAGACCGAAGAGGGCACCGTCATCGGCGTCCGCGACATGACGTACCTGACCCTGTCCTACGACCACCGCCTGGTGGACGGCGCGGACGCGGCCCGGTACCTCACCGCCGTGAAGGCGATCCTCGAGGCCGGCGAGTTCGAGGTCGAGCTCGGCCTGTAAGGCCCGAGCGCGCAGTGATCTGCCGCTTACGGCGCCCCCGCCCGGATTCGTCCGGGCGGGGGCGCCGTCGTTGTGCCGCCTCGCGCCGCCGTTGTAACGAGCCTCACCCTGCGTCCCTGACCACGAACGCATCGGAGCAGGCCACGGCGGCCTTATTGTCTAGGCATCAGGCCCCGCGTGTCCGCACACACAGGAGTTGAACCCCGATGATCACCCCACCCGTCGTGCACTCGCTGCGCGAGCAGATCCGCGAGCACATCGTGGAGGGGATCGTCAGCGGCCGCTGGAAGCCCGGCGAGCGGATCGTCGAGCGGCGGATCGCGGTCGAGCTGGAGGTCAGCCAGACGCCCGTGCGGGAGGCCCTGCGCGAGCTGGAGACCTTGCGGCTGATCGAGTCGGCGCCGAACAAGGGCGTGCGCGTGCGCAACCTCTCGGCGGCCGACCTGGAGGAGATCTACCCCGTCCGGGCCGGTCTGGAGCAGATCGCGGCCGAACTGGCCGCGCCGCGGCTGGCGGCCGACTGCTCGGCGCTGGAGCCGCACGTGGCGGCCCTGTGGGAGGCCGACCGGGTCCAGGACGGCACGGCGCAGGTGCGGCACACGGTGGGCTTCCACCGGGAGCTGGTGCGGGCGGCCGGGAACAGCGTGCTGCTGCACACCTGGGAGAGCCTGGGGATCGAGGTCTTCACGGCCCTGTCGATCCGGTGGCTGGGAACCGTCCAGAAGTCGTACGCCGAGGAGCACGAGGCGCTCGTCGCGGCCTTCCGCAGCCAGGACCCGGATATCGGGGTGCTGGTGAAGCGGCATGTCCTGGGCTGTGCCCCGCGGAGCGCCTGACCCCGCCGACCCCTCCCTGACCTGCAGTTTTCGGCGATCCTCCAGGGGATCTCCAGCGTTTTGGCGTGTACTGATGAAACCGGCACGGCGTGCCTGTGTTCATGGCACCCGGTGCCGACTTTCGCCAGAGCGTCGAATATTCGTCACTTTTATTTGATCGATCATCGATCAGGGATTTACAGTCACTGCGGGCCCCAACCCGGGCCCTTCGGCCCTGTCCTGCCCGTCAGGGTTTTCTTCACCACCTCCTCTCCTTTGTCCGGAAGGCGGCGCACACCGATGTCCGACCCCGTAGGAAAGCTTCCGAGCGAGCTCGACCAGCTCCCGGACCGCGACACCGAAGAGACCGCCGAATGGGCGGCCTCCCTCGACGCCGTCGCCAAGGCCGCCGGTACGCGCCGCGCCGAATACCTGCTCCGCCGCACGCTCCAGCACGCCGAGGCCGCCGGCCTGGCCCTGCCGAAGCTGCTGGAGACGGACTACGTCAACACCATCCCCACCTCCGCGGAGCCCGAGTTCCCGGGCGACGAGGAGATGGAAGCCAAGATCACCGCCTGGAACCGCTGGAACGCGGCCGCCATGGTGACCCGCGGCTCCAAGTACGGCGTCGGCGGCCACATCGCCACCTTCGCCTCGGCGGCCTGGCTCTACGAGACCGGCTTCCAGCACTTCTTCCGCGGGAAGGAGGCCGACGGATCGGGCGACCAGCTCTACATCCAGGGCCACGCCTCCCCCGGCATCTACGCCCGCGCCTTCCTCGACGGGCGCATCTCCGAGCAGCAGCTCGACAACTTCCGCCAGGAGTCCGGCGGCAACGGCCTGCCGTCCTACCCGCACCCGCGGCGCCTGCCGTGGCTGTGGGAGTTCCCCACGGTCTCCATGGGCCTCGGCCCGCTCTCCGCGATCTACCAGGCGCGCTTCAACCGCTACCTGCAGAACCGCAACATCAAGGACACCTCCAACTCGCACGTCTGGGCCTTCCTCGGCGACGGCGAGATGGACGAGCCCGAGTCGACCGCCGCCCTGGCCCTGGCCTCCCGCGAGCAGCTCGACAACCTGACGTTCGTCATCAACTGCAACCTGCAGCGCCTCGACGGCCCGGTCCGTGCGAACTTCCGCGTGGTCCAGGAGCTGGAGGCCCAGTTCCGCGGTGCCGGCTGGAACGTCATCAAGACCCTGTGGGGCTCCGCCTGGGACGAGCTGTTCCAGCTCGACACCACGGGCGCCCTGGTCCGCCGCATCCGCGAGGTGCCGGACGCGCAGTTCCAGACGTACGCGACCCGCGACGTGGCCTACATCCGCCAGCACTTCTTCGGCGCCAACGCCGAGCTCGTGCAGCTGGCCGGCGTGCTGTCCGACGCGAAGATCGCCGAGTGCTTCCACAGCTCCCGCGGCGGCCACGAGCCCCGCAAGGTGTACGCCGCGTACAAGGCCGCCCTGGCGCACAAGGGCGCGCCGACGGTGATCCTGGCGCAGACCGTCAAGGGCCACACGCTGGGTGCCGGGTTCGAGTCGAAGAACGCGAACCACCAGATGAAGAAGCTCACGGTCGACGAGTTCAAGGACATGCGCGACCTGCTGGGCCTGCCGATCCCGGACAGCGCCTTCGTCGACGGCAAGGTCCCGTACGGCCACCCGGGCGCCGACAGCCCCGAGGTGCGGTACCTGCACGAGCGCCGCGCGGCCCTCGGCGGCCCCGCCCCGGCCCGCAAGGTCCACCACGTGGCCCTTCCGGCCCCGGCCGAGCGCTCCTTCGCCCCGCTCATCAAGGGTTCCGGCAAGCAGGAGATGGCCACCACCATGGCCTTCGTCCGCCTCGTCAAGGACCTGATGCGGGACAAGGAGACCGGCAAGCGCTGGGTGCCGATCGTCCCCGACGAGGCCCGTACCTTCGGTATGGAGTCCCTGTTCCCGTCGGCCGGCATCTACTCGCCGCTGGGCCAGACGTACGAGCCGGTCGACCGCGACCAGCTGATGTACTACAAGGAGGCCAAGGACGGCCAGATCCTCAACGAGGGGATCACCGAGGCCGGCGCCATGGCCGACTTCATCGCCGCCTGCACGTCGTACGCGACGCACGGCGAGCCGATGATCCCGTTCTACATCTTCTACTCGATGTTCGGCTGGCAGCGCACCGCCGACCAGATGTGGCAGCTCGCCGACCAGCTCGGCAAGGGCTTCATCGTCGGCGCCACCGCCGGCCGCACCACCCTGACCGGCGAGGGCCTGCAGCACGCGGACGGCCACTCGCACCTGATCGCGTCCACGAACCCGGCGTCGCTCAACTACGACCCGGCGTTCGCGTACGAGATCGCGGTCATCGTCAAGGACGGCCTGCGCCGGATGTACGGCGAGCAGCCGGAAGACGTCTTCTACTACCTGACGGTCTACAACGAGCCGAAGGTGCAGCCGGCCATGCCCGAGGGCGTGGAGGAGGGCATCCTCAAGGGCCTGTACCGGTTCAACACGGCCGCCGCCCTGGAGGCCGCCCCGGCCGCCGACTCCCCGAAGATCCAGCTCATGGCCTCGGGTACGGCGATCCACTGGGTCCTGGAGGCGCAGCAGCTGCTGGCCGCCGACTGGAACGTGGCCGCCGACGTGTGGTCGGCCACCTCGTGGGGCGAGCTGCGCCGCGACGCGCTGGAGTGCGACGAGGCCCTGCTGCGCGGCGAGGAGCGCACCCCGTACGTCACCCGCGTGCTGGAGGGCGCCCCGGGCCCGGTCCTGGCGGTGTCCGACTGGATGCG
This sequence comes from Streptomyces katrae, assembly GCF_002028425.1. Lineage (GTDB taxonomy): Bacteria > Actinomycetota > Actinomycetes > Streptomycetales > Streptomycetaceae > Streptomyces > Streptomyces katrae_A. Next base: position 2,333,146 of record NZ_CP020042.1, read on the forward strand.
CCAGGTCCCGGACCAGATCAGCCAGTGGGTCCCGCAGGACTACACCTCGCTGGGCACGGACGGCTTCGGCCTCTCCGACACCCGTGAGGGCGCCCGCCGCCACTTCGGCGTCGACGCGCAGTCCATCGTGGTCGCGGCCCTGGCCCAGCTGGCCCGCCGCGGCGAGGTCCCGGCGTCGGCCGTCAAGGAGGCCCGCGAGCGCTACGGCCTGTAGGCCCGGGCCCGTCCGACCGTGAGGCGGCCCGTCCCTTCGGGGGCGGGCCGCCTCATGTCGTCCACCGGCCCTCGTCCCCGTCGGCCGCCATCTGCCGGAGCGGCACCGCGCCTCCACGCTCTGCCGCTTCGAGTATGGGGCCGGGCGGGGGACCGGGGACCGGCCTTTGGCCGTATGAGCGGTGGCGGGGCGGGGTGCGAGCCCGGATGCTGTATTCCGTGATGGACGAGACGGAGTTCTGGGAGATCGTCGACCGTACCCGTGAGGCCGCCGGGGGCGACCCCGAGGAGCACGCGGAGCTGCTCGTGGAACGGCTGACGCAGCTGGATCCCGACTCCGTGCTGGATTTCGCGCGGCACTTCGAGTCGCGGTACAACCGCGCGTACACCTGGGACCTGTGGGGGGCCGCCTGGGTGCTGCTCGGCGGGGCCAGCGACGACGCGTTCGACTACTTCCGGTGCTGGCTGATCGGGCAGGGCCGGGAGGTCTTCGAGGGCGCGGTGCACGATCCGGACCAGCTGGCGGAGCTGCTGGGCGAGTTCGACGAGGAGATCGACGGGGACGGGGAGGAGCTGGGGTACGCGGCCGACGAGGCGTACGAGCAGCTGACCGGGGCGGTGGCCCCGGACCTGGGGATCCCGTTGCAGGCGGAGGAGCCGGAGGGCGCCCCGCTGGACTTCGAGAACGAAGCCGTGCTCGCGGAGCGCTTCCCCCGGCTCTGGGAACGCTTCGGGGGCTGATCCCTAGGGCGTGCGTGCCGGGCGGCCCGGACCCGGCGGGAATTGTCAGACAGGCCCTAGTAGTGGGTGCCGCCGTCGATGCGGATCTCGGTGCCGGTGATGAAGGCGCCGTCCTCGGAGCCCAGCATCGCGACGACGCCGGCGACGGTCTGGGGGCCGGCGAAGCCCTGGCCGAGGGCGGGGGCCAGCTTGGTGAACAGGGACCAGTCGGTGTCCTCGGGCAGGCCCGGGCCGGTGCCGGTGGTCATGCCGCTCTCGATGGAGCCGGGGGCGACGGAGACGAAGCGCAGGCCCTGCTTGCTGTACTCGGCGGCGAGGGCGTGGGTCATCGACTGGATGCCGCCCTTGCTGGCCGCGTAGGCGGACATGTAGGGGTGCGCGAAGCTCGCCGAGGTGGAGCTGAAGTTCACGACGACCGGCTGGTCGCCCGCCAGCAGGGCGGGCAGGGACTCGCGGATCATCAGGAAGGTGCCGGTCAGGTTGACCGCGATGACCTTGTTCCAGAAGTCCAGGGTGGTCTGGTGGGTGTGCGCGGAGCGCAGTATGCCCGCCGCGTTGACCAGTACGTCGAAGCTGCCGCCGCCGAGGGCGTCGACGGCGGCGGCGACGCCCTCCTTGACCGAGGCCTCGTCGGATATGTCCAGGACGGCGGTGGTCAGCCGGCCGGCGTGGCCGTCGGCGGCCGCCTGCTCGGCGGTGGCCTTGAGGCCGGCCTCGTTCACGTCCACGGTGTGGACGCGGCCGCCCTCGGACAGAATGCGGTGCACGGTGGCCCGGCCGATGCCGGAGCCGCCGCCGGTGATGAGGACGCGACGTCCTTCGTAACGGTTCATGGGGTGCAGCGTACCGAGAAGATGACACGTTTTGCCAGACTGGCATCAATTGCATCCATCTGATCGGACTGGCGGTACGCTTCACCCGTGAGATCTCCCCGCCCCTACTCCCCCCAGAGCGGCTCCGGAGCCCAGTCGCTGACGGAGCGCCGCAAGGCCGCCACCCAGCTGGACATCGCCCGCGCCGCCTGCGAGCTCTTCGCCGCGCACGGCCCCGACGGGACCACCGCGGAGGACATCGCGCACCGGGCGGGGGTCGCGCTGCGCACGTTCTACCGCTACTTCCGCAACAAGCAGGAGGCCGTGGCCCCGCTGCTCGCGGGCGGCGGCGACGCCTGGCGCGCCCTGCTGGCCGAAGAGGACCCCGCCACCCCGCTGGCGCAGGCCCTGGAGCGGGCCGTGACCCGCGCCCTGAGCGATTCCAAGGCCGTCGAGGAGGGCCTGGAGGTCACCCGCGGCCTGCTGCGCGCGGCCGCCACGGACGAGGCCCTGCGCGCCGTCTGGTACCGGGTGAACCAGGAGTCCGAGGAGCGCCTGGTGCCGATCGTGGCCCGGCTGGCGGGTCCGGAGGCGGACGAGATGTCCGTGCGCCTGGTGTCCGCGGCCGCCACCGGCGCGATCCGCGTCGCACTGGAGCTGTGGTCCGCCGGCGACGCCCCGGTCTCGGGCCCCGGCTCCCCCGCCGACCTCGCGGTGCGCTGCCTGCGGGAGCTGACCGGCGCGATGCCCCTGCTCCGCTGAGCGCGGGGCAGGGGCACCGGGAAGAGATCGAGCGCTTCGGGAGGGGTCAGCGCCAGCCGCCCCAGTCGTCACTCCAGTTGGCGTTGTCCCAGCGGCCCCAGTCGTGGTTGCCGTGGTGGTGCCAGCCGCTGCGCCAGTTGCCGTTGCCGCAGTCGTCGTCATCGTCCCAGTTGTTGGCCCACCGGGAGTGGCTAGAGCGGTTCCAGTTGCCGTCGTGGTCGTGGGCGGACGCGCTGCTCAGCGGCAGCAGCGCCAGGGTGATTCCCGCGGCGCCCGCGACGGCGGCACCGATGATCCTACGGCGCATTGTCATGCACCTCCGAACATGTATCGCTTATCGGGCTTATCGGGCTTTTACGTCCCAATCAACCGTTACTCCGGTTGGGCGGCCTGTCAAAGGCAGGAGGCCCCCCGCCGCTCTCCGAAAAGAGCGGCGGGGGGCCTCCCAGCAGGCACGATCCCGCCTCAGCGGGCCGATTTACGACTTTTTTTACAGGTCGAAGTAGAGCTCGAACTCGTGCGGGTGCGGACGCTGCGCGATCGGGGCGATCTCGTGCGTGCGCTTGTAGTCGATCCAGGTCTCGATCAGGTCGGGGGTGAAGACACCGCCGGCCAGGAGGTACTCGTGGTCCTCCTCCAGGGCCTTGAGGACGTCCTCGAGGCTGGTCGGGACCTGCGGGACGTTCGCGTGCTCGTCCGGGGAGAGCTCGTAGAGGTCCTTGTCGATCGGCTCCATCGGCTCGATCTTGTTCTTGATGCCGTCGAGGCCCGCGAGGAGCAGCGCCGAGAAGGCGAGGTACGGGTTCGAGGACGGGTCCGGCGCGCGGAACTCGACGCGCTTGGCCTTCGGGTTCGAGCCCGTGATCGGGATGCGCATGGCGGCGGAGCGGTTGCGCTGCGAGTACACCATGTTGACCGGCGCCTCGAAGCCCGGGACCAGGCGGTGGTACGAGTTCACCGTCGGGTTGGTGAAGGCGAGGAGCGACGGGGCGTGCTTGAGGATGCCGCCGATGTAGTAGCGGGCGGTGTCCGACAGGCCCGCGTAGCCGGCCTCGTCGTAGAAGAGCGGCTCGCCGCCGGCCCACAGGGACTGGTGGACGTGCATGCCCGAGCCGTTGTCACCGAAGATCGGCTTCGGCATGAAGGTCGCGGTCTTGCCGTTGCGCCAGGCGACGTTCTTCACGATGTACTTGAAGAGCATCAGGTCGTCGGCCGCGGCGAGCAGCGTGTTGAACTTGTAGTTGATCTCGGCCTGGCCACCGGTGCCGACCTCGTGGTGCTGGCGCTCGACCTGGAGGCCCTGGGCGTCCAGCTCGAGGGAGATCTCGGCGCGCAGGTCGGCGAAGTGGTCGACCGGGGCTACGGGGAAGTAACCACCCTTGTAGCGGACCTTGTAGCCGCGGTTGTTCTCCTCGGAGCCCGTGTTCCAGGCGCCGGCCTCGGAGTCGATGTGGTAGAAGCCCTCGTTCGCGGAGGTCGCGAAGCGCACGCTGTCGAACACGTAGAACTCGGCCTCGGGGCCGAAGAACGCGGTGTCGGCGATGCCGGTCGAGGCGAGGTAGGCCTCGGCCTTCTTCGCGATGTTGCGCGGGTCGCGGCTGTAGGCCTCACCCGTGATCGGGTCGTGGATGAAGAAGTTGATGTTGAGCGTCTTGTCCTTGCGGAACGGGTCCAGACGCGCGGTGGTGATGTCGGCACGCAGCGCCATGTCCGACTCGTGGATCGCCTGGAAGCCGCGGATCGAGGAACCGTCGAAGGCGAGCTCCTCCGCCGGGTCGAACGCTCGCGCCGGGATGGTGAAGTGCTGCATCACACCAGGCAGGTCGCAGAAGCGGACGTCGACGAACTTGACGTCGTTCTCCTCGATGTACTGCTTCACTTCGTCGGCGTTCTTGAACATCCAACTCCTCCTACTCCCGGTCCCCGGGGCAGGGACGGGCTTTATAGCTCGTGGTGCGGTGCGTCAGTGCGGTGCCGCACGCTGACCGACCATAAGCAGACGGGATTTCCCAAGCATGACCCATTTGTTTCGCACAAGTTAACCAGGGTCCCGTCCAGGTCGCGTCGAAGCGCACCGGTACCGTGGTGGAGTGGACAACAGGCAAGCAATCGGTTCCTGGCTCTCCGGCCCCCGCGCGGCCGCCGAGGAGATGGGCGTCGACTTCGGCTATCCGGGCCAGCAGCTCGGCCTGCCGCAGTCGGGCCCCGGCTCCGTGGCCCGCTTCGGGCGCCGGCTCGGCGCGGTGGCCATCGACTGGATCGGCTGCCAGCTGATCGCATACGGGCTCATCACCCATGGCGACCTGGCCTCGGCCGGCAACTGGACGCTGGGGCTCTTCGTGGTCCTGTCGATCCTCACCGTGGGCACGGTGGGCTTCACTCCCGGCAAGCGGATCCTCGGCCTCCGGGTGATTTCGCAGCACGGCGGCCGCCTCGGCCTCCTGCGCGTGGCGTTCCGTACGGTGCTGCTGGCCCTGGTCGTCCCGGCGCTGGTCTGGGACCGGGACGGCCGCGGACTGCACGACCGGCTCTCGGGCGCGGTCCAGGTCCGCATCTGACACGGAAACGAAAGCGAACGCGGGAGCGCCCTGCGAGCCGGACGGCTCGCAGGGCGCTCCTGTGTTTCGTATACGTGTGGCGAAGGGCGTACGAGCGTACGGTCAGCGCGGGCGCTGGCCGCGCATGCCGCGCCCGGGGACCGGACCCTTCGGGATGGGCATGTTGCTCATCAGGTCGCCCATGGCCCGCAGCTTGTCGTTGACCTGGGTGATCTGGGGGCCCGCCAGGACGCGCGGCAGCTTCAGAAGCGTCGTGCGGACCTTCTTGAGCGGCACCTCGCCCTCGCCGTTGCCCACGATGAAGTCGTGGACCGGGACGTCGGGCATGATCCGGGCCAGCTTCTTCTTCTCGGCCGCGAGCAGGGACTTCACCCGGTTGGGGTTGCCTTCGGCGATCAGGACCACGCCCGCCTTGCCGACGGCCCGGTGGACGATGTCCTGGCTGCGGTTCATCGCGACGGCCGGGGTGGTGCTCCAGCCCCGTCCCACGTTGTCCAGTACGGCCGCGGCAGCGCCCGGCTGCCCCTCCATCTGCCCGAAGGCAGCCCGCTCGGCCCGCCGTCCAAAGACGATCGCCATCGCGAGGAACGCCACCAGGAAGCCCAGGATGCCCAGGTAGACCGGGTGGCCGATCAGGAAGCCGATCGCAAGAAAGACACCGAAGGTGACGATTCCCACGCCCGCGACGATCAGACCGACCTTCGGGTCGGCCTTGCGCGTCATCTTGTACGTCAGGGCGATCTGCTTCAGTCGCCCGGGGTTCGCAGCAGTCTCTGCGTTTGACTTCCTCGCCATGAGGCGAAGTTTACGTGGCCTGCGGGGTACGGGTGGCCGCGGCCTCGAGTACGTGCTCGGTTTCCACCCGGTCCTTGGCCCTGCGGCGGTCCTCCAGGACGGCCGTCCAGGCGTTGCGGCGGGCACCGCTCATGAGCAGCGATTCGATGCCGCGGAAGGCCTCACTGAAGGACGGAATGGCGATGGCGCGGACGGGCGCGGCCTGCATGATGTCGGTCCCTACTCTCGGTACTCGCATCGGTGGCGTGTGCGGTGCGTGGATCCAGCGTCACTCACTGGTGTTACCAGGGCATGACCGGTGGGTCAAACGTGATGAAAGATTGACGCGGCCCGCCGGGCTCTCCCAATGAAAGAGCCTAGGGGCCGCGCCATCACGCATTACCGATTAGTAAGTTATTGTGCCCGACTTCACACGGAGTGTGACGAAGTGGATCACGCTTCCGCGCGCTTCTCCATCGCCTGCGCGTAAAGACGGCCCGCGCGGTAGGACGACCGGACCAGCGGGCCGGACATCACGCCGGAGAAACCGATCTCCTCGGCCTCCTTCGCCAGCTCGACGAACTCGGCCGGCTTCACCCAGCGCTCCACGGGGTGGTGGCGCGGCGAGGGGCGCAGGTACTGGGTGATGGTGATGAGCTCGCAGCCCGCCTCGTGCAGCTCCTTCAGCGCCTCCGAGACCTCCTCGCGCTCCTCGCCCATGCCCAGGATCAGGTTGGACTTGGTGACGAGGCCGTAGGCACGGGCCTGCCGGATCACGTCGAGCGAGCGCTCGTAGCGGAAGCCGGGGCGGATCCGCTTGAAGATCCGGGGCACGGTCTCGACGTTGTGCGCGAAGACCTCGGGGCGGGAGGCGAAGACCTCCTCCAGCAGCTCCGGGACGGCGTTGAAGTCGGGGGCCAGCAGCTCGACCTTGGTGTGGCCGCCCTCGCGGCCCGCCGTCTGCTGGTGGATCTGGCGCACGGTCTCCGCGTACAGCCAGGCGCCGCCGTCGGCCAGGTCGTCGCGGGCGACGCCGGTGATGGTGGCGTAGTTCAGGTCCATCGTGACCACGGACTCGCCGACGCGGCGGGGCTCGTCACGGTCCAGGGCCTCGGGCTTGCCCGTGTCGATCTGGCAGAAGTCGCAGCGCCGGGTGCACTGGTCGCCGCCGATGAGGAACGTGGCCTCGCGGTCTTCCCAGCACTCGTAGATGTTCGGACAGCCGGCTTCCTGGCACACCGTGTGCAGCCCCTCGCCCTTCACGAGGTTCTGCATCTTCGTGTACTCGGGACCCATCTTCGCCCGGGTCTTGATCCACTCGGGCTTGCGCTCGATGGGGGTCTGGCTGTTGCGGACCTCCAGGCGCAGCATCTTGCGTCCGTCGGGTGCGACTGCGGACACGACCGGCTCCCTGTGACTTCGATTCTTCGGCGCCCACCAGGGTACGCCCGTAATTCGTACGCTCTTACGTCCGGCCAACCCGGGGACCGCCGGACGCATTCCCCCCGGCTTCCCCCCGGCCGTCAGCCGGCGGCCGGGGCGGGCTCGGGCCGGGCCTCGCGCTCGATCTCGCGCGGCTTCAGCTCGGCGTGCTCCAGCACGTCCTTCAGGTGCCGCTCGACGACCGGCAGCACCTCGGCGATGGTGATCTCCCGGCCCAGCTCGTACGAGAGCGAGGTCACACCGGCGTCCCGGATCCCGCAGGGGATGATCCGGTCGAACCAGGTGCTGTCCGGGTTCACGTTGAAGGAGAAGCCGTGCATCGTGACGCCCTTGGCGACGCGGATGCCGATCGCGGCGAGCTTGCGGTCCTCGCGGCGCTGGCCGGCGTTGGACGGGGCGTACTCGGGGCCGTTGAGGCGGGCGTCGAACTCGTCGTCGCCTATCCGGGGGTCGAAGTCCAGGGACAGGCCGCCGATCTTCGGGCGCTCCTCCACGGGGTCGCCGAGCACCCAGACGCCGGAGCGGCCCTCGACCCGGGTGGTCTCCACGCCGAACTCGGCCGCGGTGCGGATGAGCGCCTCCTCCAGGCGGCGGACGTGGGCGACCACGTCGACCGGGCGGGGCAGCTTCATGATCGGGTAGCCGACCAGCTGGCCCGGGCCGTGCCAGGTGATCTTGCCGCCGCGGTCCACGTCGATGACGGGGGTGCCGTCGAGGGGGCGCTCGCTGGGGTCGGTGCGCCGGCCGGCGGTGTAGACGGGCTCGTGCTCCACCATCAGGCAGGTGTCGTCGATCTCGTCGGCGAAGCGGGCCGCGTGGACGCGCCGCTGCTCCTCCCAGGCCTCGGTGTACTCGACGGATTCCGGCCCGAAGCCCAGATGGACAAACCGAAGCTCAGTCACCGCAGCGCCTCCTCGTTGAACCTGCTGTGTGCACGTATCCGCACCGGTCCAGAGTACGGCGGCCCCCGCGCGGCCCCTCAGGGCCCCGGGACGGCAGCGGGACCGGGCCCGGTGGTGGGCTCGGTGCCGGGCTCGGTCGTGGGCTCGGTGCCGGGCTCGGCCGTGGGCTCGGTGCCGGGCTCGGTCGTGGGACCGGGGGCGGGGAGGAGGCGGGGGCGCCTGCGGCCGGCCGGGGGGCGGTCCGGGTCCTCGTCGGCCCGCGGCAGCCGGCGGTGGCCCTCGGAATGGTCGTTGACCCAGCCGCACACCCCGCAGGCGTAGCGCCCGTCCAGCCCCGCGATGTGGGTGCCGCAGCGGCGGCACTGCCCCTCGGTCAGCTCGGGGGCGGGCAGCGGGGCGCCGGGCTGCGGGTTCGCGTGCGCGTCGGGCGGATGCGCCCCGCGAGGTCGGCGGCTCATGGGGGCGCAGCTTACGCGGAGGTCGTGGACCCGTCCGTAAAGCACCCCACACATTCTGCACACGATCGGATGAATGTGGGGCAGAGAGGGCGGCACAGGCGGAGTTCGCCGCTACATTCACGCCGTTCACAGGGCCGGGACTCCGGTCCGTCACGTACGGGAACCGTGGAGCCGATGACGGAACGACCTGCCCAGCGCGTCCCCAACCGGCAGCTCGCCGCGCTGATCGCGGAAGCCGGGTTCTCCAACGCAGGGCTCGCCCGCCGCGTCGACCAGCTGGGGCTGGAGCACGGGCTGGATCTGCGGTACGACAAGACCTCCGTGACCCGGTGGCTGCGCGGCCAGCAGCCCCGCGGCACCACGCCCGCGCTGATCGCGGAGGTCTTCACCAGGCGCCTCGGGCGGCGGCTGTCGGCTCAGGACCTGGGCCTGGACGCGTGCGCCCCCGTGTACGCGGGGCTGGAGTTCGCGGCCACCCCGGAGGAGGCCGTGGACATCGCGAGCGGGCTGTGGCGCAAGGACTCCGGTTCGCACGCGGAGCTGCGCAAGATCGCCTTCACCCCGGCCGGGCTGGTGGTGCCCAGCCGCGACTGGCTGATCGGGCGGCCCGACGAACGGGTGGGACGCGGCGCGGACCCCGCCGCCGCCGGCCGGGTCCCGGCGCAGGGCCGCACCACGGTGCCCCGGCAGCGGCAGATCGACCGGGGCCCCGGGCAGCGGGTCACGAGCGGTGACATCGCGGCTCTGAGGTCGGTCAGCGAGCTGTTCCGCACCCTGGACCACGCCTACGGCGGCGGCCACGCCCGCCAGGCCCTGGTGCGCTACCTGGAGCACGAGGCCGAGCCGATGCTGCGCGGCACGTACGGGGAGACCACCGGGCGCCGGCTGTTCTCGGCCGCCGCCGACCTGACCCGGCTCGCGGGCTGGACCTCGTACGACATCGCCGCGCACGGGCTGGCCCAGCGGTACTTCGTCCAGGCGCTGCGGCTGGCGCAGGCCGCCGGGGACCGGCCGTACGGGTCGTACGTGCTGGTCACGATGAGTCGCCAGGCGGTCTACCTCGGGCACGGCCGGGAGGCGGTACAGCTGGCCCGGGTCGCCCAGCAGGGCGTGGGTTCCGGTCCGCCGCCGGTGGTGCAGGCGCTGCTGCACGCGGCGGAGGCGCGGGGGCACGCGGTGCTGGGCGAGGTCCGGGCGGCGACGGCCTCCCTGGTGCGGGCCGAGCGGTCGCTGGGCGCGGCCCGGCCCGGGGACGACGTACCGCACTGGGCGCGGGCCTTCGACGAGGGGCAGTTGGCCGACGAGTTCGGGCACTGCCACCGCGACCTCCAGCAGTACCGGGCCTCGGCCCAGCACGCGGAGCGCTCGCTCCAGCTGCGCTCGCCCGGGTACGCGCGCTCGCGGCTGTTCTGCCGGGTGGTGCTGGCGACGGCCCGGCTGGGGCTGGGGGAGCTGGACCAGGCGTGCGCGCTGGGGGCGGAGGCGGCGCAGCAGGCGAGCGAGATGCGGTCGGTGCGGGCGGTGGAGTACGTGCGCGACTTCGAACGCCGGCTGGAACCGTACCGGGACGCGGCGGCGGTCCGGACGTACCGGGACCGGGTGTCGGCGCTGCCCTGACCCGGCCGGGGTCCGCACGGGCGGACCCCGGCCGGTGGCGGGCTGGACCCCGGCCGCTGCCGTCGGGCCGGGCTCGTCAGGCCGCTGCCGTCGGGCCGGTGCCAGGCCGGGCCAGTGCCAGACCGGGCCGGTGCCCTCAGGCCGCTGCCGGGAGGACCGGCTCGGGGTGGCTCTGGAGGGGGATGCCGAAGTCGCGCAGCAGGGCCGTGGCGGCGCGGCGGGCGGAGTGCAGGGCGCCCTGGACGGTGTTGGAGTCGCGGTGGTCACCGCAGACGTAGAGCCCGGCCAGGACCCGTACGGGCCGCTGCCGGTCGTGCGGCGGGGGCATGGCCGGGACGGCCTCGGGGGTGTGGTGGACGGCCAGCGGCTCCCAGTCCCGGGTCGCGGTGTCGTAGAGCCGGGCCAGGCGGGCCGCGACCGTGCGGGCGGGCGGCGGGGGGCCGTGCACGGTGGTGGTGACCAGGCTGCGGCCGGCCGGGGCCCGGGTCGGGTCGACGGCGCTCATCACGGTGGTGTGGGCCACGGGCCACTTGGGGTCGGCGTCCAGGAGCAGCGAGCCGTCCCAGGGCAGCGGCTCCGCGGTCGCGTGGTGGATGACGGTGACCTCGTGGAAGGCGGGCACCCGCAGCCCGGGCAGCAGTTCGGCCGCGGCGCGGGCGCCGGTGGCGAGGAGGACGGAACGGCAGGCGAAGTCGCCGTGCTCCTCGGTGGTGACGAGGTTGGTCGCCACCGACCGCACCCGTATCCCGGTCCGCACGGTGCCGGGCGGCAGGCCGGCGGCGAGCAGGTCGGGCAGGGCGGCGGCGCCGCCCTCGGGCACGGCGAGGCGGCCGCGGGCGAAGGTGCGCAGCGCGAGGTCGGCGACGCGGCTGGAGGTGGTGAGCTCCGGGTCGCGCAGCAGGGCGGAGAGCAGGGGCCGCAGGATCCCGTTGACGGTACGCGGGGGCAGGCCGCGGGAGCCGAGGGCGGCGAGGGCGGTGCGTTCGGGCCGGGCGAGGAGACGGTCCGGGGGCAGCGCGGCGAGGCGGGCGAGGGCGGCGCTGAGCCGGGCCTGGTCCAGGCTGCCGCTGGCCAGGGCGCGGGCGGGGGTCAGGGCCCCGGCCCGCTGCCGCTTTCCGTCGGCTCCGTGCACCAGGACCCCGGGCGCGAAGGGGCGCAGGCTGAGCGCCTCCAGGCCCGGGGTGCGGGCGGGTTCGGTGTAAGCGGTGTTGAGGAGCTGGCCGACCCGGTCGAGGCGGAAGCCGTCGGCCGATGCGGTGGCCATGCGTCCGCCGGGGTCGTCGGCGGCCTCCAGGACGCTGACGCTGACCCCGGCGGCGATCAGGTGGTGCGCGGCCGCGAGTCCTGAGACTCCGGCTCCTACGATGACGACGTCGCTGCTGAGCACGTGCCCCTCCCCGAGGTCGGCGCGGCGGCTGTGTGGGGATCCTTCTTCCCCCAACGGACTCCAGGAGAACCCGAGTCCGGCGCGGTATTGCGCACAACTCCGGTCGCACGGCGGTCGCATGCGGGTCACAACCGGTCGCACGCGGACGGGGGGTGCGCCGGACCAGCGCCTGGACCACAGGGTGGGGACGGCGGCCAGGTCGTCTAGGCGAGGGCGGCCTTGATGGCCTCCTCGATGCCGGGGTGGGCGAAGGTGAACCCGGCCTCCAGCAGGCGCTTCGGGCGGACCCGCTGGCTGCCCAGGACGTCCTGCGAGAACTCCCCCAGCACGACGCGCAGCACCGGCGCGGGGACCGTGCACAGCGTCGGCCGGTGCAGTACGCGGCCCATCGCGGCGGTGACCTCACGGTTGGTCAGCGGCTCGGGGGCGGTGAGGTTGAACGGTCCCGACAGCCCGGGGGTTTCGGTCAGGAAACGCAGGGCGGCGATCTCGTCGTGCATCGAGATGTACGACCAGTACTGCCGCCCGTTGCCGAGCCGGCCGCCGATCCCGGCCCGGAAGAGGGGGAACAGCCGTCCCCACGCGCCGCCCTCGGCGGCAACCACCAGCCCGGTACGGGCGAACACGGTCCGGATCCCGGCGTCCTGCGCCGGGGCGGCGGCCGCCTCCCACTCGACGCAGACGGAGGGCAGGAACCCGGTGCCGGCGGGGGCGGACTCGTCGACGGCCCGGCTGCCGGTGTCGCCGTAGTACCCGACGGCGGACCCGCACACGAACACGGCCGGCGGTTCGTCCATCCCGGCGAGCGCGCTCGCGAGGGCGGCGGTGCCGAGCACCCGGCTGTCGCGGATCTCCCTCTTGTAGGCGTCCGTCCACCGGTGGTCCCCGACCCCGGCCCCGGCGAGGTGGACCACGGCGTCACACCCGCGCAGCCCGACGGGGTCGACGTACCCGGCCCTGGGATCCCAGCGCGCCTCGTCCGGGGCGGCGGGGGTACGGCGGACGAAGCGGACGGTCTCGTGGCCGTCGGCGTGGAGGGAGCGGAGCAGGGCCCGGCCGATGAGTCCGGAGGCTCCGGTGATGGCGATGCGCATGCGCCCAGTCTTCCCTTCTTGACGCGCCGCTCGCGCGGTGCGGCCCCGGCGGGCCTTACCGGCTTCGCCCTCTACAGCCCCGCCGGCGTTTGAGGCGCGGAGGTCCGGGGGCGGAGCCCCCGGGAAACGTAGAAAGGGCGGGGCGGGGAGACGGCTCCGCGCAGCGGGACCGGCGCCGCCCGGGGTCAGCCGGCGCCCAGCCAGGTGCCCACCGCATAGGTGACCGCCATCGCCAGGCCCCCGCCCAGCACGTTCCGCAGCACCGCCCGCGGCACCGGCGCCCCACCCAGCCGCGCACTCACCACCCCGCACAGCGTCAGCGCCCCCAGCACCGCCCCCACCGTCACCGGCACCCGCCCCGAGGCCCCCGGCAGGACGATCGCCAGCAGGGGCAGCAGCGCCCCCACCGTGAAGGCGACCAGGCTGGCCAGCGCCGCGTGCCACGGGTTGGCCAGTTCGTCCGGCTCGATGCCCAGCTCCACCCGCGCATGCGCCCTCAGCGCGTCCCGTTCCGTCAGCTGTTCCGCCGCCTCCCGGGCCACGTCCCGGGTCAGGCCCCGCGCGGCCAGCAGCTCCGTCAGTTCGGCCAGCTCCGCCTCCGGGTCGTCCGCCAGCTCGCGCCGTTCCAGGTCCAGCGCCGCGCGCTCCGAGTCCCGCTGCGAGCTCACCGACACGTACTCCCCCACCGCCATCGACAGCGAGCCCGCGAGCAGCCCGGCCACCCCGGCCGTGAGGATCTCCGCGCGCGAGGTGGTGGCGCCGGCCACGCCCACCACCAGGCCGGCCGTGGAGATGATCCCGTCGTTCGCCCCCAGCACCCCGGCCCGCAGCCAGTTCAGCCGGGTGCTGATCGCCGCGCTCTGCGTCTGTGTCACGGCTCCACTGTCGCGGCCGCCGCCCGCCCCGGCCAGCCCGCCGGGGCCACCCGGCGTGCGCCGCCCCGGACCCCGTACCAGGGTGGAGGGGTGAGAGCTGGGGCGCGACGGAGGGCGAGACACGCAGGGGACGAGCCAGGCTGGCTGCACGGGGCCCCGCCGCCCCGCTGGGCCAGGATCGCGCCCGTGGTGGCACTGGTCGCGCTCTGCGCCGCCCAGTGGACCACCTCCACCGCGGAGCTCGGCTACTTCCTGGCGGCCCTGCCCGCCGTGGCCGCCTTCTCCTACGGGGCCGCCGGCACCGCCTTCTTCGCCGTCCTCGTCCTGGTCCTGCTCGGGGTGCCGGAGCTCGGCGTCGGGCACGCCCGCGGCGCCGACCTGGCCACCGTGGCCACAGTCGGCCTGCTGAGCGTGGTCATCGCCTGGGTCCGGCGGCGCCGCGACGCCCAGCTGGTCAGCGTCCGGACCGTCGCCGAGGCCGCCCAGCTGGCGGTTCTGCCGCCGGTCCCGGAGCGGGTGGGCGGGGTGAACTGCTCGGGGCTGTACCGGGCGGCCCAGCGGGGCACGCTCGTCGGCGGCGACCTGTACGACGTACGGGCCGGGCCGTTCGGGGTCCGGGCGGTGGTCGGGGACGTCCAGGGGCACGGGCTGGCCGCCGTCGGCACGGTGGCCTCGCTGCTCGGCGCGTTCCGGGAGGCGGTGCTGGACGACCCGGGGCTGGCGGCGGTCGCGGCCCGGCTGGACCGGCGGCTCGCGGCCGACGCGGCGGCGGACTCCGTGGCGCACCCGGAGCTGTTCGCCACGGCCGTGCTGCTGGAGTTCCCGCCGGGGCTGGACCTCGTGCGGATCGTGTCGTGCGGCCATCCGCCGGTGCTGCTGCTACGGGACTTCACGGTCACGGAGGTGGCCGCGGAGCCGGGGCCGCCGCTGGGCCTGGGCCTGTCGGGGCCGGCCGTCCCCGAGATCGCCGAACTGCCGCTGCTGCCGGGCGACCGGCTGCTCGCGCACACCGACGGGGTGACGGAGGCCCGCGACGCGAGCGGCTGCTTCTACCCGCTGGCCACCCGGGTCCCGGTCCTGGCGGGCGCCCCTGAGGGCCTCGTACCGGCGCTCTGGCAGGACCTCGCGGCCTTCAGCGGGGGCGGGCCGGGCGACGACGTGGCACTGCTGGTGCTGTCGCCCGATCGGCGGCTGTCCGGCAGAAGGGCGCGGCACTAAATTCAGGGGGCATGCACTGAGCGTTCTCGTCCCAGACCCAGGGGAGCCGCCATGCCCATGCCGATGCTGTTGATCCGGGGGACCTTCCGCGCGAAGGGGTTCGAGCCGGACGGCGACACCGTCAACTTCACCCCCGACGACGTGGCCGACTGGAAACTCGTCCCCGGCTCCAGACCCGTGGTACCGCGGGCGTTCGGCAACGCCCCGATCCGGCTCGAGGGCATCGACGCGCTGGAGACCCACTACGGCCTGGACGACTCCCCCTCGGGCGTGCAGCACCAGCCCCGGTCCCTGGCGCACCAGGCGGCGGACGCGCTGCTGACGGCGCTCGGCTTCACCTCCGTCGTCCGGGACGACCCCAAGCACCCCGAGAAGGTCACCGCCACCACCCCCGAGGTCGTGCACGGCTACATCCTCACGCGCGGGGCGGACATCTTCGGCCGGTGCGTCGCCCTCGTCGGCAAGGACTCCCAGCCGGCCCTCAACGGCTCCTTGGTGCAGGTCGACGAGCGCGCGCTGAAGAACACCGTCAACTACCAGCTGATCAAGGCCGGCCTGGCCTACCCGACCTACTACAGCGAGTTCCCCGAGCTCCTGCGCGCCTCCCTCACCGCCGCGGCCGCGGCAGCGGCAGCGGCGCCGGAACCGGGCAAGAGCATCTGGGAGAAGGACACGACCACCACCGGTACGAAGGTCACCGGACTGCAGTCCCTCACGGCCGACGACGGGGCGGTGATCCTCCCGAAGCTCTTCCGCAGGCTGAAGGACTACCTGGACCTGAGCCCGTCGGACCCCTCCCTGTCCTGCTTCCGCGCCTACCTGGCCGGGGCCTCGGACGACCAGTTCTACATCCAGGGGAAGCCGGAGGTCTTCAGCGGCATGCACCATGTCGTCGAGGTCACCGGCGACACCGTGAGGATGACCTGCGGGCCGACGGAGATTGTCTTCGTCGAGAAGTGAGCGGGGCGGACGGCCGGCCGGCAGGGCAGCCGGCCGGCCGTCGGCGCGCCTGTGCCTCAGCGGGCGTTCGCGACGATGAAGGCGCGGACCATCCGGCAGGTGAGGTTGGACGGCCGGTGGATCCCCACCCGGACGGCCATCGTCCGTATCTTGCGGTTGGTGGCGCGCTTGGCGTCGTACGTCCCCGTGTCGAGCAGGGAGATCGCCAGCCGCATGGCCTTCAGACGGCGGTTGTGGTTCTCGTACCACTCGCGGGGCAGCCCCGCCGGCAACGGCTTCTTCCTGGGCATCACAATGCTCGCGGCAGCGGCCATCTACAGCCTCCCAAACGGTAGTTGGCTTCCTGTCGTTCTCCCTCGATTTTACCGGGGGGCACTGACAAAAGCCCTGGCCGGACGGGACGCGCACGGGAGGCCGACGGGGATCTGGCTAGGCTTGCGGGCATGGAGATCTGGATCAATCCCGCCTGTTCGAAGTGCCGCAGCGCACTGACCCTGCTGGACGCGGAAGGCGCCGAGTACACCGTGCGCCGCTACCTGGAGGACGTGCCGTCCGAGGCCGAGATCCGCGAGGTGCTGGGCCGGCTCGGGCTGGAGCCGTGGGACATCACGCGCACCTCCGACCCCCTGGCGAAGGAGACCGGTGTACGGGACCTCCCGCGCGAGGAGACGGACGAGGCCCGCGCCCGCTGGATCGCCCACCTGGCCGCCCACCCGAAGCTGATCCAGCGCCCGATCATCACCGCCGAGGACGGCACGGCGCTCGTGGCCCGCTCGGAAGAGGCGGTCCGCGAGGCCCTGTCCCGCAAGGGGTAGGCGGGGCCGGTCAGGGGGCGAGGAGGCGGGCGACCTCGCCGGCCGCCGTCAGCGGCAGCGCGTGGTGCGAGACCCCGCGCAGCAGCCGGACCCGCGCCCCCGGCAGCGCACGCGTGGCGGCGGCCAGCGCCTGGAGTGAGTCGTGGCAGCGGGCACGCTCGGCGAAGAGGACGTCGAGGGCGAAGGGGGCGAGCCCCGTCAGGTCCGGCCGGGGGCCGGTGACGGGCCGGGCGGCGGGGAAGGCGGCCGTCTCGTCCTGGAGCCGCAGCCAGGCCGGGTCGAGCACGGCCCCGCCGGCCTCCCAGGCGAGGAAGGAGCGGATCCGCTCCGGGGTGGGCCGCACCAGCATGGGCAGGGACCGCAGTACGTAGCGGGGGCCCAGCCCGGTGAAGACCTGGGTGGGGTCGAGCAGCACGAGGCGGTCGAGCCGCCGGCGCGGGGCGTACCAGCCCGCGCGGCGGTCGGCGTAGTGGGCGGCGATCCAGGCCCCGTAGGAGTGTCCGGCGAGGGTGACCCGCCCCTCGGGCACGAGCCCGTCCAGGACCGCGTCCAGCCATACGGCCAGGTCCTCGGGCGTCCGCAGCCTCCGCCCGGGCTCCGGGACGCTCAGCCCCGGCTCCCCCATCAGGTCCACGGCGTGGACCCGCCGCTCCCGGGCGATCCCGGCGGCGACACAGGCACCCCACACGGTGGAGGTGGCCCCGCCGCCCGGGAGCAGCACCAGCGGGGGCGCGCCGACGGGACCGCAGCTGTTGACGCGGGTCACCCCGTAGGGCGTGGGGACCTCGACGGCCTCGACGGGGACGGGCCAGCGGCCGAGGGCCTCGTCGTAGGCGGCTCGGAAGGACGCCCGGACCACTTTCCCCACTCTGCTCCACCTCTCCATCTCTCGCTGGGCGATAATCTCGCTCAGCGAGGGATCCTAGACGGGAGGCGACGTGGACGACAACCACCTGGAACTGGTGCACCTGCTGCGGAAGGTGACGGTCGAATTCGGCCTGCGGCAGGCGGAGTTCGCCGCCGCCAACGGCATGCACCCGACGGACGTACGGGCCCTGATCTGCCTGCTGGACGCCGCCCGCGCCGCCGAACCGGCCACGGCGGGGCTCCTGGGCGCCCGCCTGGGCCTCAACTCGGCAGGCACGACGGCGGTGATCGACCGCCTGGAACGGCTGGGCCACGTGACCCGCACCCGCGACTCCGGCGACCGCCGCCGCGTCCTGCTGTCCGTCACCCCGCAGGCGGCCCGCCTGGGCCAGGACACCTTCGGCCCGGCGATCGAAACCCTGGCCGAGACCTCGGCCGCGTTCACCCCGACGGAACGCGAGGCGGTACGCCACTTCCTGACGACGGCTTACGCGGCGTTCGGTGGAGCCTGACGAGGCTCAAGCCGGACACTCGGCCCGTCGCGCTTGTTCGTGGCGGGTTGAGGCAGCAGCAAACCCTCGGCATCGTTCTCGTGACGCCGCCCGGGGCGCTGATGGACGACGAGCAAGTCGGCCTGGAGGCGACACCTCTTCGTCCCGTACTTGGGTGCCCCGCTGTTCGTCATCTGGTGCGGGTATCAGCCCCAGGCGGGCGGCGGACGCCGAGACAGGGGAGCGCGTAGCGATTTGATGCGCCCACCGGCCCCGGATGCCGATTCCGTCGTCGTCAGCTGCGGGCAGCAGCCCCAGGCGGTCGTCGGACGCTGGGACGGGAGGAGCGCGTAGCGATCTGTCGCGGATCGCGGCCCCGAATGGCATGGATGTCGGCCCGGATGCTTGGCGAGGCGGCCCCCGACCATCCCGCCTGGTCGCTGATCCCGCCGCATGGCCCATGAACATCCGTCCCGTTCCTTTGGGGGTTTCCCGGCAGTCTTCGGCATTTCGCGACGGGTCGTCCTGTCAAGGGTCGCCGCAGGCGATCGCGAAGCGACGCGACGAAGGAGCGCCCTTGACAGGGCGGCCCGACGCGGAAGGACGATGAGACTGACGGGAAACCCCCAACCCCTCTCTGAGACCGCCCAGCTGGGACCCGGATCATCCCCCATGCCGCCCCGGCTGTCCGGCCCCGCCACCGGCTGTCCGACCCCCGCCCCGGCTGTCCGGCGCCCCGCCCCCCGCTCTTCACCTCGCCCCCACCCGCCCGCCTCGTAGGGTGAGGGATACACCAAAAGGAACAAAAGTCATTAATCGCTACACGAGCCGAGCCCAGGGACCGCCATGACCGAAGAGCAGCATCTGCAGCCCGCCGCCGCGCCCCTCCCGCCACCCCGGCGGGGGGCCGACTGGATGTTCGGTGGGGTGTACGGGACCGTGCTGGCCAGTGGGTTGCTGGCCGCGCTCGATCGGAAGGGCGGGGAGTACACCCCCTTCTACGACGCCAGCTGGGTCCTCGTCACCGCCGCCACCGCCGGGCTCGCGCACGGGTATTCGCACCACATGACCACCCACCGGGCCGGCTCGGCGGCGCACCGGTGGCGGTTGCTGGCGCGGGCGCTGTGGAACGAGTGGCCGATGATCGCGGCCACGCTGCCCACCGTGCTCCTGCTGGTCCTGGCGGGGGTCGCGCACTGGGAGTCGTACGGGGTGACGGCCGTCGGGCTCGGGCTCAACACCGCGCTGCTCTTCGCCTGGGGTTCCTTCGTGGCGGTCCGGGTCGGCTACCGGCTCGCCTCGGCGTTGCTGATCGGCCTGGCCGACGCCACGATCGGCCTGGCCATCATCGTCGCCAACGCCCTCATCAAATAGCCCGCCTCAGACGGCCGGCCCCAGCTCCGCCTCGGCCTGCGCCAGGATCTCCGTGAGCCGGGCGCCGAACTCCGCCCCGCACGGGTCCGGGACGCCCGTGCGCGCGGCGGTGAGGACGGCGTCGAGGGCGCGCCCGTACGCGCCGGGGACGTCGCTCCAGTCGGGCAGCGCGAACACCCCCTCGGCCCCGCGCAGCTCCAGCCCCACTCCGGCCGCCGCGCGCGGCGAGCTCAGGCTGAGGACGGCCGTGCTGGCGGCCCCCGAGGCGTGCCGCAGGGCGAGCTGGACCAGGTCGGACGGGCCGCGGGCGGCGGTGACGGCGGTGACGTCGCCCAGGACCGGGATCAGGACGGACAGGGCGTGCGGGCCGACGTCCCACAGGCCGCCCTTGGCCTTGCGCCAGGGTGACTCGGCGTACGCGCTGGGCTCGCCGTCGGGCGGGTAGACGGCGCCGAGCCAGTGGGCGGAGGCGGTGAACCAGCCGCTGCGCTTGGCCTGTTCGAGGACCCACCCGGCGGTGGGCTCGGCGAAGCGGAGGGTCAGGAAGACGACGGAGGCGACGCCGTGCGCGGCGGCGGCGTCGGCGACGGCGCGGGCGTCCGCGACCGTCGTGGCGACGGGCTTGTCGAGCAGCAGGTGGCAGCCGGCGGCGGCCGCGCGCACCGCGAGCGGGGCCTGGACGTCCGGCGGCAGGGCGAAGGCCACCACGTCGCAGTCGGCGAACAGCGCGTCGGGGTCTTCGTACACCTTCACTCCGTACGCGCCCGCCAGCTCGGCCGCCGCTTCGGGGCGGCGGCCCCAGACGCCGGCGAAGTCGGAGCCGGTGTGGGCGGCGAGGGCGGGGGCGTGGGTGCGGCGGGCCCAGGGGCCGGTGCCGAGCAGGCCGACGCGGGGGCGGGGGCGGCCGGGGGCCCGCTCGGAGCCCTCGCCGGAAGAGTTGAAATCGTACGAAATGCTCACCTGCTCAGTCTGCCCCACTCGGACGGGTGCGCGGCCGGCGACCCGCGCACACCACCCCACCTGCGGCGTAAACCCCGGTAACAAGGGATTCACACACGGGCAACGGACGAGAAATCGCCGAGGGGGACGCTTTCGGCCAAGACCGCAGCACCCGCGCAGCACCCGCAGAGTCAGGATGGATGGGCCCGTGAGCTACAAGGCTGAGTACATCTGGATCGACGGCACCGAGCCGACGGCGAAGCTCCGCTCCAAGACGAAGATCCTCGCGGACGGCGCCGGGCTGCCCGTCTGGGGCTTCGACGGCTCCAGCACGAACCAGGCGGAGGGGCACGCCTCCGACCGCGTGCTCCAGCCCGTGTTCTCCTGCCCGGACCCGATCCGCGGCGGCAAGAACATCCTCGTGCTGTGCGAGGTACTGAACATCGACATGACCCCGCACGAGTCGAACACCCGCGCGCTGCTGCGTCCGGTCGCCGAGAAGTTCGCCGCGCAGGAGCCGGTCTTCGGCATCGAGCAGGAGTACACCTTCTTCGACGGCGCCCGCCCGCTCGGCTTCCCGGTCGGCGGCTTCCCGGCGGCGCAGGGCGGCTACTACTGCGGTGTCGGCGCGGACGAGATCTTCGGCCGCGAGATCGTCGAGAAGCACCTGGACCACTGCCTCGCCGCCGGTCTGGAGATCTCCGGCATCAACGCGGAGGTCATGCCCGGGCAGTGGGAGTTCCAGGTCGGTCCGGTGGGCCCGCTGGAGGTCTCGGACCAGCTCTGGATCGCGCGCTGGCTGCTGTACCGCACGGCCGAGGAGTTCAACGTGTCGGCGACGCTGAACCCGAAGCCGGTGAAGGGCGACTGGAACGGCGCGGGCGCGCACACCAACTTCTCCACGAAGGCGATGCGCGAGGACTACCGCGCGATCATCTCGGCGTGCGAGGCGCTGGGCGAGGGCAGCAAGCCGCTGGACCACGTCAAGAACTACGGCGCGGGCATCGACGAGCGCCTGACGGGGCTGCACGAGACCGCTCCCTGGAACGAGTTCAGCTACGGCGTCTCGGACCGCGGCGCGTCGGTCCGCATCCCGTGGCAGGTGGAGAAGGAGGGCAAGGGGTACATCGAGGACCGCCGTCCCAACGCGAACGTGGACCCGTACGTGGTGACCCGGCTGATCGTGGACACCTGCTGCACCGGTCTGGAGCGGGACGGACTGGTCTGACCCCCTGCCCGTGCGCGTGGGACGGATCCGCCCACGATGCGATACGCGGGATCGGACCCGACGGACGGAAGCGACTTTCCTCTTGACGGTTTGTCGGGATTGTGACGACCTGACGAAGACTTAACGACGGAATATGAGATTCCGATCCAGTAAGTGAGACGCAACCTGCCTCGGGGCCGCGGTTTCTGCTTCAATGACGCCCATGGCCAGCCATCCGTACACCCCGACAGGTCGCAGCGACCTGGAGCCGTTCTGGCCGTCCCGTCAGGACCACGACTTCGACCGGGTGTGTTGCCGCGCCGAGAACGCGCCGGCCCTCTAAAGCCTTCCGGGACCTCTCACCAGACCCGCCCGAGGCCTTCGGTCTGCGCGGTACGCAACGACTACGTGCACACGCACACGTGCTCATGCACACGTACGTCTTCTGCCGACCACTCCGCGTGAAAGAGCTGACCACTCATGGCTAACACCCGCTCCATCGCTTCTGCCGCCTCCGCTGCGACCTCCGCTCCCCTGCCCTTCCCGCCGTTCCCCGCGGCCGGTCCGCGCCATCGCCTGCGGGCCGTGGACCGGGACGAGGTGGCCCGGGTGGTGGACCTGCTCCCGCCGGGCGCCACCTGGCTTCCCGCACCCCAGCACGCCGTGCCCACGCTGCCGGGCCAGCCGCCGATGGTCGGCTACCTGGTCCTGGTACCGGCCGACCAGCAGCCGATCGCCTTCGCCCCGCACTCCGTCCCGGTCTCGGTACCGGTGCAGGGACCGGGGGCCGGTGCCGTGGCGCCCGTCCAGCCTGCGCCGCAGCCCTCGACCACGACCGGAGACGCGCTGGTGCGGATCGACGCCGCGCAGCGCACGGCCGAGGTGGACGGCGAGCTGCTCGACCTCACCTACCTGGAGTTCGAGCTGCTCGCCCACCTGGTGGCCCACCCGCACCGGGTGCACAGCCGGGACCAGCTGGTGACCACGGTCTGGGGCTACGGCCACGTCGGCGACGGCCGGACGGTCGACGTCCACATCGCCCGCCTGCGGCGCAAGCTGGGCGCGGCGCACCGGGGCGCGATCCAGACCGTCCGCCGCGTGGGGTACAAGTACACGCCGTGACGCCGGGACGGCACGGCTCGGGATGGTGGTGGGCCCGTACGCGCCGGGGCGGGTACGGGCCCACCGTCCTCCCCGTTACGCGGCCTTCGGCGCCCGCCTGCGGGTGGCGAAGCCGAGGGCCCCGTCCACCACGAGGAACGCCAGCAGGCTGAGGCCCAGCAGCGGAACGAACCAGCCCACCACCACGGTCACGGCGGCGAACGGCAGCAGCACCGTCACCGGGAGCCTGCGCCAGGCCCCGCGCGGCTGGGCGCGGCCGACGGAGAGCGCGCGGTCCTTGGTGGGCCGGCGCATCCACCACATCCGGTAGCCCCAGACGATCAGGAACATCACCGCGACGGCGAGCGCGGCGAGCGCGAGCTGGTTGGCGATCCCGAAGGTCAGACCCATGTGCAGGTCGATCCCGAACCGGGTCAGCTGCGCGAGCAGCGGGTAGTCCGCGAAGCGGAGCTCGTCCATGATCCGGCCGTCGGCGGGGTCGACGGCGACCGAGTCCAGGTGCACGGGCAGGGTCTTGTCGGCCTCCTTGACCACGTAGCCCTTGCCCTTGGCGGGCAGGGTGACGCGCAGGCTCTCGGTGACCCCGGCGGCGCGGGCGGCGGCGACGGCCTTGTCGACGCCGATGTCGGTGGCGGGCATCGGCATGGTCATCTCGGTGCCGTCGGGCATGATGTGCCCGGCGTGCTCGCCGCCGCCGTCAGAGGCGCCGGCGCCCGGGTCAAGGGTGGCGGAGAGGGCGAGGGTGGCCCCGCCGAGCCGGTCCTGGAGCTGCCCGATGTTCTCCCCGGCGTACTTCGACCAGGTCAGACCGGTCGCGGAGAGGCCGACGAGGCCCACGGCGGCCCAGAGGCCGATACTGCCGTGCCAGGAGAGGGTCTTGCGGCGGCCGGTGGCCTTCCGGTCGGGTACGACGAGCAGGGCCTTGCGGCTGCGGCGCCGGCCGATCCACAGGGCGAGACCGCCGAGGGCGACGATCCAGAGCCAGCTGGCCGCGAGTTCGCTGTAGTTCCGGCCGAACTCCCCGAGCTGGAGGCTGGCGTGGAACTCGCTGAGCCAGGCCCGCAGGGGCAGCGCGTCACCGCTGGTGGTGAGCTGCCCGCGGACCTCGGCGGTGTAGGGGTCGACGAAGACGGTGCGGGTCTCGCCCTCCGCCAGGCCCGGGGCCTCCATGATCACGCGGGTGGTGGCGTCGGCCTCGGGCGCGGGCCACACGCCGACGACCTTGCCCTGGGGCTCGGCGGCCTTGGCGGCCTTCACCTGGGTACTGAGCGGGACGGCGGCCTCGCCGACCCGGTCGACGGTCAGCTCGTGGGAGTAGAGGATCCGCTCGGCCTGCCAGGACCCGGCGTAGAGCAGGCCGGTGGCGGCGGCGAGGAAGAGGACGGGGGCTATGAGCAGCCCGGCGTAGAAGTGCACGCGCAGGAGCAGCGGCCGCAGGGCGGCCCACCCCTTGGCTCCGCCGGTTCCGGGGGCGGGTGCGGATCCCGACGCGGGCGCGGTGTCGGGCGGTGTGGACGCGGATCCGGACTCAGAGGCAGGCGCGGGCGCGGACGCGGGCGCGGGCTCGGGGGCGGACGCGGACTCAGGCGCGGACGCGGACGCGGACGCGGACTCAGGCTCGGGGGCGGACGCGGACTCAGGCGCGGACGCGGACGCGGACGCGGACTCAGGCTCGGGGGCGGACGCGGACTCAGGCGCGGACGCGGACGCGGACGCGGACTCAGGCTCGGGGGCGGACGCGGACTCAGGCGCGGACGCGGACGCGGGCTCGGACGCGGGCTCGGACGCGGGCTCGGACGCGGGCTCGGACGCGGGCTCGGACGCGGGGGTGGGCGCGGGCGCCGGGCCGGACGCGGGGGTGGGTGCGGGCGCCGGGCCGGACGCGGGGGTGGGTGCGGGCGCGGGGGTGGAGTCGGGCGTGGGGGCGGGCTCGGGGGCCCGCCTGGGGGCGTCCGTGAGGTCGTCAAGGGACATGTCGGTCCTAGGGTTCGGCGAAACAGGGGATCGGCCCCCGGGTCTCGCCACCCCCTCGCGGACGGAGGTGCGCCGGTCAGGCGGCGCGGGCAGGCAGCGGCCGGAGGGCCGTGGTGCGGGTGTCTCGCCGACGGGGCGGGCCCCGGCGGACGGCCGTATGGGCGTGCACGGCCCCGCGCAGGCGGCGCGGTGGCCGCTCGTACGAGGGGCGCTGCGCGGGCGGACCCGGCACCGGGGCGGGCCGGGTGCGGAGCAGCGCGAGGACCCGGGCGAGCGGCCGGGCGGCCAGCAGGGCGGTGGCCCCGAGGGCCCCGGCCAGCCGGAACACGGCGGCCTCGCCCCAGACGAGCCAGAGGGCGCAGAACAGCCCGGCCAGCAGGTGCGCGGCGACCATGCCGAAGCCACCGTGGCCGGCCATCCCGAGCAGATGGCCGAGCCCGGCCGACATGCCGTCGGCCGTACCTGTGGCGGAGGCCATGCCGTCGGCCATCCCGGTGGCGGAAGCCAGCCCGTCCGCCATACCGGTGGCCGAGGCCATCCCGTCCGCCATACCGGAGCCGGAGCCCATCCCCGTGGCATGGGCCATGCCGGAGTGGGCCATACCGGTGGCGGCGTGGGCCAGGCCGGCGGGGTCGGCCAGAGCGGCCGGGTCGGCCAGGCCGGCCGAGTGGGCCAGGGCAGCCGGGTCGTGCAGTCCGGCCGGGTCGGCCAGGGCGGCCGGGTCGGCCAGGCCGGCCGAGTGGGCCAGGGCGGCCGGGTCGTGCAGTCCGGCCGAGTGGGTCGCCCCGGCGGCATCGGCCAGCCCGGAAGCATGGGCCGCCCCGGCGTCAGCCGGCCCCGGGGCGTGGCCGAGCCCGGTGCCGGCGGCATCCGCGGCGTGGGCCGGGCCGCTGGCGGCGCCCTCCCCGGCACGGGCCGTCCCGGACCCGGCGGCGCCCGCCGAGTGGCCCCCACCCGCGGCGTCCGCCCGGCCCGTGCCGCCGGCCGGCATCGGCATCGGCATCGAGTGGTGGTGGCCCGCCATCGGGGCGGAGCCATGGGCGTGGCCCTGGCCCGCCGAGAAGGCGACGTGCAGGGCCCCCTGGACCGCCAGCAGGGCCGTCGTGATGCCCAGCGGGCCGCAGCGGCGGCCCGCGGCCGTCCACGCGAGGGCGGCCGTGACGGCGAAGGCTCCCAGGAGCCAGGGCAGGGGGACGTCCGTACCCGACATGTGGGCGTGCCCCACGGCGGCCAGCGCCACGCACACCGCCGCGAACATCGCGGCGCGCGGGGCGCGCATCGGCACGCGGGGGCGGGATTCAGACATGTCCCGGTCATGCTCTCACGGGGCCCGCCGCCGTACGCGCCGGGCCCGTATCCGATCATGAACGGGTGAATCCACTGCCATGGTCATGGTCCGCGCTCCCCCTGGGGCCGCTGGGCGCGCTCTACACCGGCGGGGTCCAGCTCGGGGCCCACGCGCTGGAGCGGCTGGCTCCGGCGGAGCGGGAGCGGATGCTGCGCGACTGCTCGACCAACGTCGACAACCTCGACCGCGGCCGCTGGGAGACCTTGCTGAGCAGCGCGCTCGTCGTCGAGGAGCCGATGCCGCTGCCGTACGCGCTGCTGCTGGTCGCGGTGCTGGGCTACGCGGAGTACGCGTACGGGGCCTGGTGGACGGCCGCGGTCTTCCTCTTCGGGCACGCCTCGGCGACGCTCCTCGTCTACGGGGTG
This sequence comes from Streptomyces katrae, assembly GCF_002028425.1. Lineage (GTDB taxonomy): Bacteria > Actinomycetota > Actinomycetes > Streptomycetales > Streptomycetaceae > Streptomyces > Streptomyces katrae_A. The sequence continues at coordinate 2,359,462 of NZ_CP020042.1, forward strand.
CTGCGCCGTACGGCCGACCGCGACACCCGCCGGGCCGTGGACGTCGGCACGAGCTACGGGTTCAACGCCGTGCTCGGCGCGCTGACCTCGGCGCTGCCGCGCGGGGCGGTGCGCACGACGGCCCGGGCCGGGCTGCTGGCCCTCGCGGTGCGGCCGGTGCTGCGGCGGGAGCGGACCTTCACCGACGCCGGGCACCTCGTGGCGCTGGGCCTCGGCCTCGGGGTCTCGTTCGCCGTCGATTATCTTTCCGGGTCGAACCATCGGAAAATCGCTCATATATGAGCAAGGGACGCGACGGCGGCCGCCACCGCCCCGCGACCCGCAGAACCCGCAGAACCCGCAGAACCCGCATCACTCGCACGACACGCCCGACACGAGTCACCTCACCCCGCGCGGCCGGTTCTTCCCGCCCCGTGCGCACGACGCTGGAGCCGCCACGATGACCGCCACGACCTCCACCACCGTCGCCAACCTCCGCGACCTCGGTGGTACCCCGCTCGCCGGCGGCCGCACCGTCCGCTCGGGCCTCGTCCTGCGCTCGGCGGCCCTCGACCGGCTCGACCTCGACGCCGACCCGGCGATGGCCGCGCTGGGCCTGCGCACGGTCATCGACCTGCGCAGCGACGCCGAGCGGGCCGACCGCCCGGACCGGATACCGCAGGGTGCCCGGCTGCTCGTGCGCGACGTCCTGGCGGACAAGATCAGCGAGGCGCGGATGCCCGCCGCCGCGCAGCTCAAGGACCTGCTGGCGGACCCGGTGGTGGCCGAGGAGCACCTGGGCGACGGCAAGGCGCGGGCCCTGTTCGGCTCGGTTTACCGGTCCTTCGTCACCACCGCCTCCGCGCACGCCGCGTACCACACGCTGCTGACCGAGGCCGCCGACCCGCAGGCGGGTCCGCTGCTGTTCCACTGCACGGCCGGCAAGGACCGTACGGGCTGGGGCGCGACGGTGCTGCTGTCGGTGCTCGGGGCGGACGACGAGACCCTGATGGCCGAGTACCTGTCGGTGAATCCGGCGGTGAAGGCGGCGTTCGCCCCGATGATCGAGGGCTTCACCGCCGCCGGCGGGGACCCGGACATCGCGCTGGCGCTGATCGGGGTGTTCCCCTCGTACCTGGAGGCGGGCCTGGACGAGCTCTACCTGCGCTTCGGGTCGATGGAGAAGTACGTGCGCGAGGGCCTGAAGGTGCCGGACGAGACGGTCGCGGCGCTGCGCGCGCGACTCGTCGTGTGACCGGCCCGGCGTCACGCCCGGCGGGCCGGGTTCATCCGAACGTGTGCGCCGCTGCGGGTGACCGTCCCGCGATTCGCTCGTTCTGCTGAACGTGACTGCGCCGGATACCGCCACCCGCTCCCTGCCCCCCGACGTCGAGCAGGCCGAGGCCGCCATCGTCGAGCACTACCCGCGGCTGGTGCGGCTCGCCTACCTGGTGCTGCCGCCCTCCCTCGGCCGCAACCGGCGGGTGCTCACCGCCCACTCGCTGGCCCAGCGCGCACTGCCGCGCGGGCGGCGGGCCTCCAATGCGGAGGCGGCGGTGCAGGGCGGGGTGCCGGCGCAGCGGGGCGGGCTGGGCGGGCCCGAGTCGGGGTACGCGTACGTACGGCTGCGCGTGCTGCGGTCGGCCCTGGAGGCGGGGGTCCCGCTGACCTTCCGGGCGCTCCCGCTGCGCGGGCAGCTGCCGGCGCTGCTCCCGCAGGTGTGGGGGCTGCGGCTGTTCCCGCGCGCGGGCGGGGCCGAGGAGCTGGCCCTGGACCAGTGGCTGGCCACCCTGAACGGCCCCGGCCGGGCGGCCTGCGTCCTGCGGGCGCTGGAGGGGCTGGCGGAGCCGGACGTGCTGCGGGTGCTCGCCGAGGCCGGAGTGGCCGACCCGGCGGCGGCCGTGGCGGAGTCCGGGGACCCGGCGCACGACGCCCTGTTCGCCTCCCCCGAGTTCGACCCCTGCGTGCTCCAGGCCCGGCCCACCGACCTGCTGCGCCGCCGCCGCTTCGCACGGGCGGCCCTGGCCGGGGCGGCCGCCCTCGCGGTGTGCGGGGCGCTGCTGGCGCTGCCGGGCGGCGGCTGGGGGGCGGACGGGCCCGCCGCGCCGCTGTACGCGCAGAACGCGGTGGCGCAGCAGGCCCTGGACCCGGGGCAGCTGGTGCGGGTCGCGGCCACGGCGTGGCGCACCTCCTCCCGTGGGGACTACTCCGTCTGGCCGGCGCGCGGCGACCGGGCCACGGACACCGAGCTGCTGCGGCGGGCGCTGGCCGTGTGGGCCCGCCCGGGCAAGGCGGTGGTGGTCTCGGCCACTCCCGGCACCCCGTCGGGGCCGCCGATGGGGCCGCCGCAGCTGCTGTTCGCGGGGACCGTCGACCAGGCGGTGGTGGTGTTGCTGTACGACGGGCTGCGCGTGGTGCGGTACGCCGAGCCGCGCAACGGGACGGCGGGTGCGGCCCTGGACTTCGCGCGGACCGACGGGGCGACGGCGGACACCGCGACCGCCCTGGTGCTCAGCCGGGTCGACGGCAACGTCCGCTACCTGACGGCCCCCTGGGTCACCGGCGCCGCCGTACGGGACCTGCTGAAGCCCGGTGACCGGCCGACCGCGCTGAAGCTCACCCCGGACGGGCTGACCCCGCCGGTGCTGGGTCCGGCGGCGAACGGCGAGTGCACGAGCTGGAACGCGCTGGCCCTGACGGGTGACGGGGCCACCCGGCTGGTCACCGACCTGGGCGAGCTGACCCCGGCCCGGCTGACCTCGGGCGCGCCGGGTGCCGCGCGGGACGTGACGGAGGCGGCGGAGCTGGGCGAGTGGTCGAAGACGGCGTGCCTGCTGCCGTCGGTGCGCTCGCACGGGGTGCGGTCCGTGAACGCGTGGACGTACGCGAAGCAGCCGTTGCCGGAGGGCGACGGGGCTGCGACCTGGCTGTGCAGCCGGGCGGAGACCTGGCAGGGGGCGGCGGACCGGGTGCAGGTGCAGTTCCTGGCGCCGGGGGCGGCGCTGGCCGCGCAGGCGGCCAAGGCGGAGGGCTCCCCGGCGTGCGGTACGCGGGAGCCGAGGGTGCTGGCCGGGGTGCTGTGGAAGTCCCGGGCGGGGCAGTGGTACGTCCTGGCGGCGGGCAGTGCGCAGTTCACGTCCCTGACGGCGACGGGCAGCGGGGTGAACGGCAGCGCGAACGGGAACCGGCTGGCGGTGAAGGCGCCGGAGGGGGCGCAGGTGGACCTTTCGGGGAAGCTGACGGACGGGAGCACGGCCGGGGCGCTCCGCTAGGCCGGGCCGCTGCGCGGGGCCGCTCCCCTACCCACCCTTCCTCCGTTCCCCGGGGGCTCCGCCCCCGGACCCCCGCGCCTCAAACGCCGGCGAGGCTGAAAGATGCGGGAGCGGCAGTGCCGGAGGGGTTTCCCTCTCCCGTACCCCTCAGTACATTGACGCCATGTCTAATACGCCGCTCGCGCCCGCCCCCGTGGAGTCGGAACACATAGACCTCCGGGCACGGAACGTCTCCTTCTCCTGGGAGGACACGCCGCTGCACTGGCTGCCCGGCGAGCCCTTCGCCGGGCACACCATCAACGTGCTGCACCTGCTGCTGCCCGCCGGTGAGCGGTGGTTCGTGCACGTCTACAAGCAGGTGCTCCCCCACGTCACGGACGAGCGGCTGCGGGCGGACGTCGTCGGGTTCATCGGGCAGGAGGCCATGCACGCCGCCGCGCACGACGACGTGCTCCCCCACCTCAAGCGCCTCGGTCTGGACCCCACCCCCTACACCGCGCAGGTCGACTGGCTCTTCGAGAAGCTGCTCGGCGACCGCACCCTGCCGCCCGGACGGGCCCGGAAGTGGTGGCTGATGGAGCGGGTCGCGATGATCGCCGCCATCGAGCACTACACGGCCTTCCTCGGCGACTGGGTGCTCAACGCGAGGGAACTCGACCGGCGCGGGGCCGACCCGATGATGCTGGACCTGCTGCGCTGGCACGGCGCCGAGGAGGTCGAGCACCGCTCCGTCGCCTTCGACCTGTTCATGCACGTCGACGGCAACTACCGCCGCCGGGCCCGGACCTGGGCCACCGCCTTCGCCGCCCTGGTGTTCCTGTGGCAGCGCGGCGCCCGCTTCTTCATGGAGAACGACCCCCTGCGGCCCGGCGCCAAGGCCTCCCTCGGCCAGTTCGTCCGGGCCGGGCGCAAGGGGGTCCTGCCCTCGACGGGGGCGATGCTGAGGTCGATCCCGACGTACCTCTCACGGACGTACCACCCCTCGCAGGAAGGTTCCACCGCCCAGGCCGTGGCCTACCTGGCCTCCTCCCCCGGCGCGAACGGCGGGGTGCGGCCGTGAGGCGGGCCCTGGCCGTCACGGCGGTGGCGGGGGCCGCCGTACTGACCCGGCGGGCGCTGCGCAAGCGCATCGGCCGCTCCCCCCTGTGGCCGCTGCCCGCGCTGGAGACCCCCGTGTCGGGCCACTCCCCGCGGCGCTGGCTGCGCGCCCTGATCGTCTCGCGCAGCGAACCCGCCGAGGGGGTGCTGCGGCTCGTGCTGGAGTCCGGTGAACTGCCGGCCTGGACCCCGGGCGCGCACGTGGACGTACGGCTGCCGTCGGGGCTGGTGCGCCAGTACTCGCTGTGCGGGGACCCGGCCGACGCCGGCCGCTACACCATCGCGGTCCGGCTGGTCGAGGACGGGCGCGGGGGCTCGCGCGAGGCGCACGCCCGGCTGGTGGAGGGCGCCGGGCTGGACGTGCGGGCGCCGCGCAACCGGTTCGAGCTGCTGCCCGCGCCCTCGTACGCCTTCGTCGCGGGGGGCATCGGGATCACCCCGGTCCTGCCCATGCTCCGCGCGGCGACGGAGGCGGGTGCGGACTGGACCCTGCTGTACGGGGGGCGTTCGCGGGCGTCGATGCCGTTCCTGCCCGAACTCGCCGCGTACGGGGAGCGGGTGACGGTCGCCGCGCAGGACGAGGCGGGCCTGCCGGACCTGGCCCCGCTGGCCGGGATCCGGCCGGGCACGCTGGTGTACTGCTGCGGCCCGGAACCGCTGATGCAGGCGGTCCGGGCGGCGGCGCCCGACCCGTCGGCGGTGCACCTGGAGCGGTTCGGCGCGGCGGCGACCGGCCCGGGCCGGCCCTTCACCGTCGAACTCGCCCGCACGGGCGCCACGGTGGAGGTCGGGGCCGGCGAGTCGGCGCTCAGCGCGGTGCGCCGGGTCCTGCCCGACACCCCGTACTCCTGTGAACAGGGCTTCTGCGGCACCTGCCGGCACCGGGTCCTGGCGGGAGCGGTCGACCACCGCGACGAGCTCCTGACGGACGGGGAGCGGGCGGACTCGATGCTGCTGTGCGTCTCCCGCGCCGCCGAGGACCGGCTGACGCTGGACCTCTGAACAAGTGGCCCGCCCTCCCTCGAAGTAGGGTGTTCGCCATGACGACCGGGGTGCGGCGCAGGATGGGTGTCGAGGAGCGGCGGCAGCAGCTGATCGGGGTTGCCCTGGAGCTGTTCAGCCACCGCTCCCCCGACGACGTGTCGATCGACGAGATCGCGGCGGCGGCCGGGATATCCCGGCCGCTCGTCTACCACTACTTCCCGGGCAAGCTGAGCCTGTACGAGGCCGCGCTGCGGCGGGCCGCCGACGAGCTGGCCGAGCGGTTCGTCGAGCCGCAGGAGGGTCCGCTCGGGGCCCGCCTGCTGCGGGTGATGGGCCGGTACTTCGCGTTCGTCGACGACCACGGCCCCGGTTTCTCGGCGTTGTTGCGCGGCGGCCCGGCGGCGGGCAGCAGCCGGGCCAACGCGATGATCGACGAGGTGCGGCAGGCCGCGTACGAGCAGATCCTCGCGCACATCGGGGTGGAGGAGCCGCCCGCCCGCCTGGAGCTGGTGGTGCGGTCGTGGGTGTCGCTGGCCGAGTCGACGGCGCTGCTGTGGCTGGACGGGCGGCGGATCCCGCGGGCCGAGCTGGAGCTCCAGCTGGTGCACGACTTCGCCGCGCTGGCCGCGGTGAGCGCGGCGTACGACGCGGAGATGGCGGGGATCCTCGTACGCATCCTGGCGGGCGAGCCGGCCGACGGGCCCTTCGGGGAACTGGTCGGGCGGCTGGCGGCGCTGGTGCCGGGGCCGCGCGAGGACGCACGGGAGATGTGACGGCCGCCGCCGGGGTGTCCGATGGATCTGCGGGGGACGCCGCGACGCCGCGGAGGTCCGACGGACAGCCGGGTGGGGGCGGGTGGGACCGGGCGGCGCCGCTGGCGATAATGCCCGCGTGATCATTGACGACGGGATCGTGTTCCGGGCGGCCGGGGAGAAGGACGCCGGAATCCTGGTGAAGCTGTACGACCAGGCCGCCCGGTGGATGCGCAAGCAGGGCATCGACCAGTGGAAGCCGGGCGAGAAGGACGCCGCTCACTTCCGCGGGAAGATGCGCGACGGGGAGGTGTGGCTCGCGGCGGACGCCGACGGGCAGGTCGTCGGGGCGTACGAGCTGTGGTGGTCCGACGAGGAGGCATGGGGGGTCCAGCCGCCGGTCGCGGGCTATGTGCACCGGCTGATGGTGGACCGTGAGACGGCCGCGCCGGGAACCGGCCTGCGCATCCTGGAGCACGCCGAGCACCGGATCGCGCGGACCGGGCGGGAGCGGGCGCGGCTGGACTGCGTGTCGACCAACCCGCGGCTGCTGGCGTACTACCAGGGCGCCGGCTACCGGGTCGTGGGCGAGTTCCCGTCGAAGCAGGGCAAGGACGGCCGGGTGTACGGGGTGATCCTCCTGGAGCGGCGCCTCGACGTATGAGACGCGGGGACCAGGGTGGGAGGGCAGGCCCCGGCCGCGGGGCGCCGGCCCGCCGCGCCCGCCGGACCGGGGCGGCTCTCGGCCGTCCGTGCGGGGACCCGTTGTCCGGGTGCCCGGCCCGCCGGTACTGATGGTCGCGACCAGTCGGTACCAGGAGGGGAAAACGATGGGGAATTCCATGGGCAGGTCCGCGGGCGCCGTGTTGGGGCTGGCACTGGCGGGCTTACTGGGGGCCACGGGGGTGGCCGGGGCCCAGCCGCGGCCGTCGGCGCCGAGCGGGAGTGCCGGCGCGGTGGCCGTGGCACCGGCCTCGGTGGTCGCGGACGTCGAGGCGGCGGCCGCCCGGCAGCACGCGCTCGCGCCGGCCGCGCGGGTGGTCTGCTACGCCGCGCACGTGCAGGACATCGGCTGGCAGTCGGCGGTGTGCGACGGCGCCGTGGCCGGTACCACCGGGCAGAGCCGCCGGATGGAGGCGCTGACCGTGGCAACCAGCGGGACGGGCGGGGTCTGTGCCGACGCCCATCTGGCCGACATCGGCTGGCAGGGCTGGCGGTGCGCGGCCGACGGGAAGGCGGTGACGGTCGGCACCACCGGGGAGTCCCGGCAGATGGAGGCGCTGGGCCTCCAGGTCGGCAGCGGCGGCGTGTCGGCGCAGGCGCACGTGGCGGACCTCGGCTGGCTGAACGCGCTCGCCGGGAACCCGGTGTACGTGGGCACGACCGGGCAGGCGCGGCGGATGGAAGCCGTCCGGATCTGGGTCTGAGCCGGACGGCGTGACGGGGTGGTGCCGGGCCGCGGCCGGTACCACCCCGTCTGCGGGCGGGTGCGTCAGGAGCGCTTGAACACCGCGACCGTGCGCGCCGGGGTGGTGAACTCCCCCGTCGCCCGGTCGTACGCCGCCGCCCTGGCCGCCGGGTCGGAGCCGCCCGCCTGGGCCGGGTGCAGGGCGTAGCCGGTGCCGGCGAGGGCGGGGAGGCGCTGGGCCTGGGCGGTGGGTGTGGCGTTGAAGACCACCACCAGGTCGCCGAGGGCCATGGTGAGGACGCCGGGCGTCTCGGCCGGGCCCGACAGCGGGAACGACAGCCGGTCCTGGACCTGCTGGGCCGTGGTGAGGCCGAAGGCGGGTTCGGTCGTGCGGATCCGCAGCAGGTCGCGGTAGGCGGCCGAGGCGCCGTCGATGTCGGCGCAGCCGGGGGCCGGGCCGGTCAGCAGGGACTTGGCGTAGGGCCACTTGGCGCGGTTGTCGGCGGCGGGCGGCAGGCCCCGGCCGAAGCCGTTGCCTTCGCGGCAGTCCCAGTGCAGGGCGTTGAACCAGTCGCCGCTGTCGAAGGAGTTGCGGTCCAGGGACTTCGAGCGGAGCAGGTCGCTGCCCGCCTGGGAGAGGGCCGGGCCCTGGGAGAGGGCGGCCGTGGCCATCGCGAGGACCTGCATGCGGGCCCGGTCGGCGGTGGAGGTGCCGGCGGGGAGCTTGTAGGCCAGGGCGTCGTACAGGGACTCGTTGTCGTGGGCGTCGGCGTAGGCGAGGGCGTCGCCGGGGGCGGCCGCGTAGCCGGCCGGGGCGCCGTTGTAGTCCAGCTCGGAGCCCGAGGTGTGGCGCCCGGTGGAGTCGGTGAAGGCGTACGCGGCCAGGTTGCCGGACAGGCCGACCTTGAGCAGGTCCTGGTCGTGCAGGAGGCGGGCCCGCTGCTGCTCCGGGGTGCCGTTGGCCGGGGAGCCGTTGGGGTCGGTGAACAGGCCGGTGGCGAAGCCCTGGACGCGCGGGTCCTCGTCGAAGGGGCCGCCTCCGCGCACGGCGTCGCGGGCCCGGTCGGAGAAGGTGGCGATGCCGGTTCCGGCCATGTTCTTCTGGGTGGCCTGGACGAACCGGGCGTCGTCGGCGACCTCGCCGAAGTTCCAGCCCTCCCCGTAGAGGACGATCTTCTTCCCGTCGATCCCGTCCTTGGCGACGGTCAGCTCGTCGAGGGCCTTGCGGACGGCGAGGATGTTGGCCTTCGGGTGGTGGCCCATGAGGTCGAAGCGGAAGCCGTCGACCTTGTACTGCCTGGCCCAGGTGACGACGGAGTCCACGACGAGGCGGCCCATCATGGCGTTCTCGGGCGCGGTGTTGGAGCAGCAGGTGGAGGTGGCGACGCTGCCGTCGGCGAGGAGGCGCTGGTAGTAGCCCGGCACGATGCGGTCGAGGACGGACTGGTCGGCCTGCCCGGAGGCGACGGTGTGGTTGTAGACCACGTCCATCACGGTGCGCAGCCCGGCGCCGTTGAGGGACTGCACCATCCGCCGGAACTCGACCGTGCGGGCGGTGCCGTCCGGGTCGCTCGCGTACGAGCCCTCGGGGACGGTGTAGTGCAGCGGGTCGTAGCCCCAGTTGAAGCCGTCCTTGGCGGCGGCGGCCGTCACGCAGGCCTGCTGGGACTCGGAGTCGGGGGCGTAGGAGGTGAGGTCGCAGGCGGGTGCGGTGCGGGCCTTGGGGTCCTCCGGGACGCTGCCGAAGTCGAAGGCCGGGAGCAGGTGGACGTAGGAGGTGCCGGCGGCGGCGAGTTCGCGCAGGTGGCGCATGCCGGCGGAGTCGGTGTCGGTGAAGGCCAGGTACTGGCCGGGGTGCTTGCTGGTGGGGTCCGCGATGGAGAAGTCGCGGATGTGGAGTTCCTGGATCTGGGCGCTGGTGAAGGGGACGGGGGCGGGCTTGCGCAGGTCCTTCCAGCCGGGCGGGGCGAGTTTCGGGTCGGCCAGGTCGATGACCAGGCTCCGGGCGGAGTCGGTGGTCAGGGCGGTGGAGTAGGGGTCGGTGACCAGGTTGCGGACGATCTGGCGGGTGCTGGGCGCCCAGACGGTGACGGCGTAGCGGTAGGGCTTGCCGGTCCAGGAGCGCTCGCCGCGCACCGACCAGACGCCGGTGGTGTCGTCGCGGCGCATGGGGACGGTGCGGCCGTCGAGTTCGAGTTCGACCTGCTGGGCGGTGGGGGCCCAGACGGCGAGGGTGGGGCGGCCGTCCTTGAAGACGGGGCCCAGGGGGGCGTTGGTGGCGTACAGGTCGTCGAGGACGCCGGCGAGCTGGACGCCGGTGGCGGCGAGGACGGCCCCGCCCGCTGCGCGGGCGCTCGCGACGAGCTGGCCGCGCAGGGCCTCGCGGACCCGGTCGCGGTCGCGGGGGTCGACGGTGAAGGCGGTGTACGCGGCCAGGTGCGGGAACTTCTGCTTCTGGGCCGGGGTGAGGGCGGTGCGGGTCAGGCGCAGCCACTGGGCGCCCGCTGCGTGGAGGACTCCGCCCTCGGCCGTGATGCGGCCGTCGCGGGAGGCGAGGAGCTGGGCGGAGGCGGCGGTCGCGGGGGCGTTCCAGGCGAGGGTGTCGCGGTCGATCCAGACGGCCTCGGCCTTGGTGAGGTCGAGGGCGGCGCCGGATCCCGCGGGCTGCGGGAGGAGGTACTTCTCGCGTCCGCCGAGCATCCAGACCTCGTGGCCGGTGGCCTTGAGGTCGAGGGACTGGTCGGAGGGGAGGTCCTTCTCGTCGCCCTTGTGGAGGATGTAGCTCAGGCTGGTCGCGCCGGGTGCGAGGGGGACCTCGTAGACGGCGCCGTAGGGGTCGGTGCGGGCGGGGAGGAGGGGCTTGGACCAGTCGGTGGGGGTGGCGGCGCCGGTCCACACGTGCAGGCCCCAGCCGTCGTAGGCGCCGTCGGGGCGGTGGTAGTGGAGGACGGCCTTGGCCTGGTCCTGGGGCGGGTAGGCGGGGCTGTCGGTGCGGGCGGGTTCCTTGCCCTGTTCCAGCCAGACCTCGGCGCCGCGGGTGAGGTCGAGGGTGCGGTCGGCGGGGACGTCCTTGGTGCCGTCCTTGTCGATGACGAGGTAGCCGAGGGTGGTGGCACCGGGCTTGAGGCGGACGTAGGCGAAGGCGCCGTAGGCGTCGCGGCCGGTGAAGGGGTGGCCCTCGGGCCAGGGCGTGGCCTCGCCGTCGGCGAGGTCGCCCCAGGCGTAGAGGCGCCAGTCGGTGTAGTTCCCGTCGGGGCGGTTGTAGTGGACGACGGCGTAGTCGCGCTGGGTGGCGGTGGGGGGTGTGGGCGGCGGGGTCCGGCCGGCGGTGGTCGCGGCGAGGGCGGAGGCGGTGCGGCCGGTGGTGTCGACGGCCACGGCCTTGTAGCGCAGGGCGGTGCCGGCGGGGGTGGTGGGGTCGAGGGTCTGGGTGACCTTGTAGGGGGCGTGGTCGGCGGAGCCGAGGACCTTCCAGGGGCCGGTGCCGGTCTGGGCGGCGAACACGACGCGGTTGAGCGAGCCGCCCGAGACGTCGGCGGACAGCTCGACGGTGCCGGTGGCGCCGGGGGCCGGGGGCTTGAGGGTGAGGGCGGGCCCGGTGGCGGGGGTGGGGAGGGGGCCGGTGGCCTTCAGGACGGTGGTGGCGAGGGCGGGGACGGTGACGGTGAGTTTGCCGGCCGGGGAGGCGGTGGTCAGGCCGGTGGAGTAGAGGGAGTTGGGGCTGGTGGGCCTGGCGGCGGCGGAGCCGCCGTGGAGGGTGCGGTACCGGGCGCCGGCGGGGGCGTCGAGCTGGACCGTCTTCGGCTCGGTGCCGTTGTTGGCGGCGACCAGGTACTCGGTGCGCGTCTTGGGGTCGGTGCGGGCGAAGGCGTAGACGCCGCCGTCGGAGAGGCGTTCGCTCTGGATGCCGTCGCGCAGGGCCGGGTTGTCCTTCACCAGCTGGGAGAGGGCACTGATCTGCCGGTAGAGCGGGTGCTCCGTGTCGTAGGCGTCGCTCGCGGCGGTGCGGGTGGTGCCCAGCTCGTCGTCGTCGAGGTAGTCGGCGATCCGGGTGGCGAAGAGGGGCTGGCGGGCGTCCTTGTCGCCACCGGAGCCGGTGAAGCCCTGCTCGTCGCCCGAGTACACCACCGGGTTGCCGCGGGAGAGGAACATCAGCTCGTTGGCGAGCCGGTATCGGTCCAGCAGTTCGGCCTCGGCGGCGCCGGGCCGGTCCTGCTTCAGGAAGCTGCCGAAGCGGCCCATGTCGTGGTTGCCGAGGAAGGTCACCTGCTCGTAGGCGTTGGCCTTGTCGGTCGTGTACCGGTAGTCGTCACCGAGGACGGAGGCGAGCCGTGCGGCGGGGGCGCCCTGGGAGGCGTAGGCGCGGACCGCGTCCTGGAACGGGAAGTCGAGGGTGGCGTCGAGGCGGCCGCGGGTCACGTAGGGGGAGGTGACGGCGGTGTCGGCGGAGTAGACCTCCCCGAACATGAAGAAGTCCTTGCGGCCGTGCCTGGCCGCGTACTGGTCGAGGGCCGTGGCCCACTGGGTCCAGAAGTCCATGTCGACGTGCTTGACGGTGTCGATGCGGAAGCCGTCCACGTCGAAGTCGTGGACCCACTTCTCGTAGATCTTCTCCATGCCGCCGACGACCTCGGGGCGCTCGGTCCACAGGTCGTCGAGCCCGGCGAAGTCCCCCTGCTGCGCCGACTCCCCGGCGAAGGTGGAGTCGCCCCGGTTGTGGTACATCGCCGGGTCGTTGAGCCAGGCCGGGGACTTGAGGTCCTTCTTCGCGGCGGGGACGGTGGGGGTGCGGGGGAAGGAGCGGGCGGCGTCGACGGGCGGGAACTTCTTCTTCCCGTCGGAGTAGTCCGCGTCGTCGAAGGGGACGCCGTCCTTGGTGAGGTAGGGGAAGGCGCCCTTGGAGAGGTAGTCGTGGGAGCCCTGCTCGTAGTCGACGACGTCCGCGGTGTGGTTGGTGATGACGTCGAAGAAGACCTTCATCCCCTTGCCGTGCGCCTTGTCGATGAGGCGGGCCAGGTCGGCGTTGGTTCCGAAGTGCGGGTCGACCTGGGTGAAGTCGGTGATCCAGTAGCCGTGGTAGCCGGCGGAGGCGTTCGCCCCGTCGCCCTGCACCGGCTGGTTCTTGAAGATCGGCGCCAGCCAGATGGCGGTGGTGCCGAGCCCCTTGATGTAGTCGAGGCGGTCGGTGATCCCCTTGAGGTCCCCGCCCTGGTAGAAGCCCTTGTCGGTGGGGTCCAGGCCGGTCTGCAGGCGGGTGCCGGTCAGTCCGCCGGTGTCGTTGCGCGGGTCGCCGTTCGCGAAGCGGTCCGGGAGCACGAAGTAGAACTGCTCGCGGGTCAGGTCGTGGCGGGCGGGCTCGGCGGCGAGTTTCGCGTCCGAGGGTGGGGCCGGTGGCGTGGCGGCGGCCGCACTGTGCGGGAGGGCCGGCAGGAGTGCCGCGGCCAGGGCTGCGGCGGCGAGTCCCGCTGCGGGGCGTGTCAAGGGGTCTCTCCTCGGGGAGGGTGGGGGCCGCCCGGCGTGGCAGGGTCAGGGGTGCCGGGCGGCCCTGGTCGGGGGCGCGGGTCAGTTGCGCCAGGTGTCGGTCAGGGTGACCTTGCCGTTGGCCGGGACGGTGGCGGAGCGGTTGGCCCCGCTCTCCCAGGTGACGTTGCCGGAGGCGTCCTTGCGGACGTACTTGTAGGAGAAGGAGGTGCCGGCGGGGAGGGTGACGTCCAGCTTCCACACGGGGTAGGAGGCCGGGTCGAGTTTGAGGGCGGCGCCGGTGTTCCAGTTGCCGAGCTCCGCCCGGTCGCCGGTGACGTAGAGGTCCTGGCCGGGGACGGTGGTGGCGCTGACGGCGAAGGAGGCGCCGGTGGCGGCCGGGGGCGTCCCGGCGGCGGTGCAGGTGCGGGCGCCGGTGTGCAGGGCGAGGGCGGTCTGGGGGGCGAGCGTGGCGGTGAACCGTCCGCCGGAGTCCACGCTCACGGCGCGGCCGCTCTGCACGTCGCAGTAGCTCCCGGCGGGCAGGGAGGTCTGGAAGGTCCGGGTCAGCGGCGAGCCCTCGTGGTTGAGGGCCACGTACGCCTTGGTCCCGCGCCCGAAGGCGATCTGGTTGGCGCCGTCGTCCCACCAGTCGGTGACGCCCTGCCCCCGGGCGGTGTTCCGCAGGCCCACCATGGAGGAGATCTCCGGCCAGGCGTGCTGGCACTTCCACCCGTCGCTGTAACAGGCGTTGACCGTGCCCCCGTTGGGCGGGCCGGCGTCCTTGTCGGTCCACTCGTAGCCGGAGTGCACGTCCGGGGAGCCGTAGGGCCAGGCCAGCATGAAGACGGAGGCGAGGGTGTAGTTCGCGCCGTCCTTGTAGTTGAGGGTGTCGCCGACCCGTTCGGTGTCGTGGTTGTCGACGAACACCGCCGACTGGGCCGAGGGCATGTATCCCCAGCCCTCGCCGAAGTTCTTCAGGTAGGCGAGCTTCTCGCCCTGGAAGACCCGCTTCAGGTCCCGGGCGTACCGGAACTCCTGCACGTCCCCGTTGCCGAGGTATTCGGAGGGCTGCACGGCCTCGCCGGCCCCGTATATCGCCTCCTGCTTCCAGTAGGCGGAGGGGTTGGCGAGGCGGGACTTGATGTTGGCGAGGTCGGCGGCGGGCATGTGCTTGGCGGCGTCGATCCGGAAGCCGTCGACGCCCAGCGACAGCAGGTCGTTGAGGTAGCCGGCGATCCGGCCGCGTACGTACTCCTCGCCGGTGTCGAGGTCGGCGAGCTGGACGAGCTCGCAGTTCTGGACGTTGGCCCGGTTCTGGTAGTCGGAGACGGTGGCCCGGCAGTCGTCCATGTCGGCGCCGGAGTAGAGGCCGGGGTAGTCGTACTTCGTGTACGAGGACCCGCCGGTCCCGATCCCGTCCCCGGCGGCCATGTGGTTGATGACGGAGTCGGCGACGACCTTGACCCCGGCGGTGTGGCAGGTGTCCACCATCCGCTTGAAGGCGGCCCGGTCCCCGAGCCGCCCCGCGATCTTGTAGCTGACGGGCTGGTACGAGGTCCACCACTGGGGGCCCTGAACGTGTTCCTGCGGCGGCGAGACCTGGACGTACCCGTATCCGGCGGGGCCGAGGCTGTCGCTGCAGGCCTTGGCGACGGAGTCGAACCGCCACTCGAAGAGCACGGCGGTGACGTCCTTGTCCCCGGGCGGGGCGGCCTGCGCGGGCGGGGCCTGCGCGGTGAGGGAGGCGGCGGCGAGCGCGACCACCGCGAGCCCGGCTCTGCCGGCGCGCGCGGATACGGATCTGGCCATGTGGGGGCTCCTCCTGGCGGGAAGGCGTGGGGGGTTGCACGCGACCGTAGGGGGCGGCCAGGAGTGTTGCAAGAGCTTGCGCAAGAGATTGCAGAATTGTTTCCGGACCTGCCTCCGCGCCCCGTGCCGGGTTCGCCTAGGTTGGGCGGCATGACTTCTGCGCTTCTCATCGGGTACGACCCGCACGCGATACCGGTACCGGACGTCGACCGGGCGGGTGTCCAGGCAGCCCTCGACGCGGAGTTGGTCCGCTTCGGCGAGCACGGCATCGACGCGGCGATGACAATGATCGTGTGGGACGAGTCGGCCGAGCCCACGCTCATCGCGTCACTGACCGAACGGCCGTGGGACGTCGTGATCGTCGGCGGCGGCATCCGCAAGGCGGAACAGCTGTTTCCCCTGTTCGAGCAGACCATCAACCTGATCCGCCGCCACGCCCCCCAGGCGGCGATCGCGTTCAACACCCACCCCGGCGACAGCGTCGAGGCGGCCCGGCGCTGGCTCTGACCGCGCCGGGCACGCGAACGGGGGGTGGCAGACGCGGACTGCGCGCCTGCCACCCCCCGCGGGGTGTGCGTTACTTGACGTTGACGGCCGTCCAGGCGGCCGCCACCTGCTGGTACTCGACGCCCGTCGAGCCGTACAGGTCGGCCGTCGCCTTCAAGGTCGCCGTGCGGGCGCCCGCGTAGTCGGTGGTCGAGGTCATGTAGGTCGACAGGGCCTTGTACCAGATCTTGTACGCCTTGGTCCGGCCGATGCCCGCGACGGTCGAGCCGTCGTAGGTGGGCGAGTTGTACGCCACGCCGTTGACCGTCTTCGCGCCGCTGCCCTCGGACAGCAGGTAGAAGAAGTGGTTCGCCACGCCCGACGAGTTGTGCACGTCGAGACGGCCCACCGTCCTGGACCAGTAGTCGGCGGAGGCGCCGTCCTTGCTCGGCTTGTCCATGTAGCGCAGCGGGCTGCCGTCGCCCCGGATGTCGATCTTCTCGCCGATGAGGTAGTCACCGGGGTCGGAGGCGTTGTTGGCGAAGAACTCCACCGACGTGCCAAAGATGTCGCTGGTGGCCTCGTTCAGACCGCCGGACTCACGGCTGTAGTTGAGCTTGGCGGTGGCGGCCGTGAGGCCGTGGCTCATCTCGTGACCCGCGACGTCCAGCGCGGTCAGCGGCTTCTGGTTGTTCTGGCCGTCGCCGTAGGTCATGCAGAAGCAGCTGTCGTCCCAGAAGGCGTTGACGTAGGCGTTGCCGTAGTGGACCCGGGAGTAGGCGGCCTTGCCGTCGCCGGCGATGCCGTTGCGGCCGAGCTCGCTCTTGTAGAAGTCCCAGGTGACGGCCGCGCCGTAGTGGGCGTCGACGGCGGCGGTCTGGCGGTTCGCCGGGGTGCCGTCGCCCCACGTGTCGTCGCTGTCGGTGAAGAGGGTGCCCGTGCCCGAGGTGCCGCCGTTGAGGTCGTAGGTCTTGTGGCCGCCGCGCGCCGTGTCGGTCAGGCTGAACGCCGACCCGCTCGGCGCGGTGCCCAGGGTGACCGAGCCGGAGTACTCGCTGGTGCCGATGCCGGTGTCGATGGCCTCGTACGAGTAGAGCTCGGCGCCGGTGGCGGCGTCGGTGAT
Source organism: Streptomyces katrae (assembly GCF_002028425.1). Classification (GTDB taxonomy): domain Bacteria; phylum Actinomycetota; class Actinomycetes; order Streptomycetales; family Streptomycetaceae; genus Streptomyces; species Streptomyces katrae_A. The sequence goes on from NZ_CP020042.1 coordinate 2,375,836, forward strand.
GACGTGCCGCTCGCTGGGGGTGCCGTCGTGCTGGGTGCCCTTGACGACGGCCTCGTAGGCGAAGACCGGCTTGCTGGTCGCGGCCCACACGACCTGGCGCGCCCCTGCGGGCGCCCGCAGGGCGGAACGGGCCCCGGCCGGGGCTATCTTCGCCTCGACCGCCTTGTCGGTCTTGCGGCTGCCGTCCTTCTTCTGGTGGACGACCAGGTCGCCGCCGAGGACGGGCAGGCCCTGGTAGGTGCGCTCGTAGCGGGTGTGGACGGTGCCGTCCGCGTCCTTGACGACGTCACGGGCCACAAGGGCCTCGTCGCCGGCCAGGCCGATGGCACGCGCGGTGGCGGCGGCGGAGTTCTGCGCCTCGCCGATCGCCTGGGCGCGGGCCCCGGCCGACAGGGTGAGGGCGGTGGCACCCGCCTCACGCTCGGCGGAGGCGCTGGCGGAACCGGTCTGAACGGCGATGGCGACCATGGCCGCCGAGGCGACGATCGCGGCGGCACGCAGCGTGCGGGAAGAGGACATGGGGAAAGGTCACTCCTTGGTAGCCGTGGGGGGACTGGCTGAGAGAGTGCCAGGCGAATGGCCGAAGTGACAGGTACGCAACAAGGATTTGACCTGCCGTTGTCCGTTGACCGAAGCACAAGCACCGCTCAACGAACGAAAACCCCCCATTCCGCTTCCCCTCAAACCGAGTTGCTACCAGCCCGGGTCGGCTCCCCCGGCCTTCAGATCACCGGCGGTCGCCCCAGCCGGGTCATCCTCCACACCGTCCGCCATCGGATCGGGCGCCGTGGGAGCGCCCTCGCCTTCCCGCTCCGGCGCGTGCCTACACGTTGGCGATGGCGAGCATGTGGGAGCTCGCGGCAAGGAGGTCGGGGTGGGGTTCCGCGAGCCGGGCCGCCGTCAGTGCCGCCTCGAACATCGGGGTGTCGATGAGGCTGTCCTTGCAGTGCTGCTCCGTGGCCTTCAAGGCAGCCCACACGGGGCCTTCGATTCCGTACACGACCGGATCCGTCAGACCTGCCTCCCGCAACTCCGCCGCCAGGTTCTCGCCGGTGTGGAAGTAGGAGCTGGTGAAGCCTTTGCGGCCGGGTGCGTGGATGCCGGTGACCATGATGTCGGCGACGGCGTCGCGTACGCGGTCGATGGTGAGCATGGTCGTGGCGACGTGCTCGAACAGTGACGCGTACCGTCCGATCGCCGCCGCTGCGATGAGACCGCCGGGGCGTACGACCCGGGCCGCCTCGCGCAGGGCCCGGATGCGGTCGTCATGGTCGAGGAGGTGGTAGAGCGGCCCCAGTACCAGCGCGACGTCGTAGGAGTCGTCCTCGGCGTCCAGCGCGCGGGCGTCACCGATCCGGGCCGTGAAACCGGCGGCCGTGGCTTCTTCGACATGGCGCGGTACGGGGTCGACGAGGTCAACGTCATAGCCGTCCTTCAGCAGCCATCGTGCGTGAGCCCCGGGGCCGGCGCCGATGTCGATGATTCGGGCGGGCGCAGCGGGCAGATGGCGCCTCAGAAGCTCTTGGGTGCGGACCATTTCCAGGACGCCGTCGGCGCTGCTGCTCAGCCGTTCGGACTCACTGATGGTCTCGCTGTAGAAGGCGATGATCTCGGGACCTACGGAAGGTGCGGTCATGCCGATGATTTTGGACCCTGGCGGGGGCGGCCGGTACCCCCCTAGCCTGACCGGTCAACCGGTCAACTCTTTTGTCGAGGAACGCACATGCCGATTCTGAAGTACGAACAGATCGCGGAGAGCCTGCGCCGCCGGATCGCCGACGGCGAATTCGGGCCCGGCGCCCTGCTGCCGTCCAGCCGGGACCTGTGCGAACAGTGGGCCGTCTCGCGAGCCACCGCCGTCAAGGCCATGGACGTCCTGCGGGCCGACGGTCTCGTGGTGCCGCACCAGGGGCGCGGATTCTCGGTGGCGGAAACCCCCGTGGCGCGGCCGGCGGGCAACCGGGGTGCGGGAACCAGCCGGATCCAGGGAGGCATGCCGTTCAGGCGGATCGGTGCGCCGGAGATGCTGGTGCCGCCTTCGCATATCGCCGACGCGCTCGGCCTGGAATCCGGCGCACGGGCCCTGCACCGCGCCCGGCTGACGCTGATCGACGACAACCACCCCCACTCGTACACCGCAGCCTGGTTCCCGCCGGACATCGCGGAGGCGTGCCCGCGTCTGCACCAGGGCGGCCCGATCGCGGAGGGGACCACGCACTACGTCCGCCGCACCACTGGGCGCGGCCCCGTACAGGGCTTGGACGTCACCACGGTCCGGCTGGCCACCAGCAGTGAGGCCGAACACCTCCAGGTGAAACGGCCCTGCGCGGTGGCCGTCGTTCTGCACACCGCCTATGACCAGGACGGGAAGCAACTGGTCTGCGAGGAGGGTGTTACGCCATCCGGGTTGTGGGAGCGCACCGACAACTACACGATGGGCCAAGGGGATTGACTGGACCGGTGGACCGGTCCAGTCTGGTGCGCACGGCGGGACGCACACAGCGTGAGCGCCCCGCCACCTTCCCGGGTCTCAGCCGCTGCACAAGCTGACCCGGGCTCCCTCGCGCAACGGTCCGCGGGTCCTCACCTTCATGCCGCCCCCGCGGCCCGATGCGTTCCCCTCTCGGAGAGGAGCACCACCGTGAGCACCTCCGAACTCCCGCGCCGCAAGCCCGGAGCCAGCGGACGCGCCGTCGCCATACAGGAACCGTCCCCCGGGGCGCCGAGCCGGGCGCTGCGCGTCCGCGCGGCCGGCGGCTGGGAGAAGTTCATGCGCCGCGCCGATTTTCTCGAAGGCGGTGACCGTGTCCCGTCCCGGCCGTGACCGCCAGCGCCAGACGATCCCCGGCTGGGTCACCGAGGGGACCGCCATCACCGATCCCCTCGAAGGCCGTAACGGCATCGTGCAGTGGATCGGCGAGTGGGAGGATCCCCAGACCCGCGTCGTCATGGCCAACGCGGTGTTCGTCCGCCCTCCCGGCGGCGGCAGGGAGTGGGTGGTCAAGGACCCCTCCAGCCTCGAACGGGCCTGACCCCGCAGACTGCCGCGCCGCCTCACGCCATCCGAAGGGACCGCCTCTCCCGCGCCTGGTCCGCCCGCCACTCGGCCCCCGACCACCGCGAGGTCGTCGGCGCGCTGCTACCCGGCCTGATCCGGGACGCGCAGGCCTCCGTCCGCGAGGCCGAAACGGTCGCCGACCGCAAAGCGGCACAAGCCCGCCTGGCGGAGACCTACTTCCTCGCGCAGTTCTTCTGCGCCTACCAGCCCGACGCCCCCCTGGTCTGGCGGGTCGCCGAACGCGGCATGACAGCGGCCCAGGACTCGGAGGACCCGCACGCCATCGGCCTGGCGGCCTGGCTCACCACCCAGGCCCACCGCGACAGTGCCCACTACGAGGCCGCCGACGCCGTCACCCTCGAAACCCTCCGCTACCTGACCCCGCTCCTCCCCGACGCCACCGCAGACGTACGGGCCGTGGCAGGCGCACTCACCGCCGAAGCCGGCCTGACGGCGGCCCGGCGCGGCGAAACCGGGACCGCCTGGCACCACTGGGAGCAGGCCCGCCTCCTGACGGAAACCCTTCCCCCCGCCTACTTCCACCCGGTCACGAGCTTCTCCCGGGCGGTCATCGGCGCCCACGCCGTCACCGTGGCCGTGGAACTCCACGCGGGCGGCGAATCAGTCCGCCAGTCCGCCCGCGCCGAGGCCGAGACGATCCCCTCCCGCCCCCGACGGGCCCGTCACCGCATCGAACAGGCCCGCGCCTACCACCTGGACGCCCAGCCCGACGTAGCCCTGGCCACGCTCGCCCAGGCCCACGAAACAGCCTCCGACACCGTCCGCTACAACGGCTACGCCCGCAGGATCATCCTGGAAGAAACAGAAGCCAAATCCCCCTCCCGCCGCCGCCGAGCCTCCGACCTGGCAGCCCACCTGGGCCTCCTCACTGCCTGAGCAGGCACCGGCCCGAAGGGCCCGTGGCCTCCGGATAGTGTTTCCGGTGTCGAGTCAGAACGGAGCACCAGCATGCACGCTCTCCCGCACGACCACACCGGCGCACGCATCAAGCGCCTCCGCCTGCAGCACGGCCTCACCCAGAAGGCGCTCTCCGATCTCTCCCAAGTCCCGTACTCCACCCTGACGAAGGCGGAGCAGGGCGTGAAGCCGGCGTCGCCGTATGTCATCGCCCAGGTCGCCCGGGCCCTCCGTGTCGACGTCGCCACGGTCCTCGGCCAGCCGTACGCCGCCGAACTCCGCGAGGACCAATTGGACGTCCTCGTACAGCCGATCCGCGAAGCCCTGGACGTGTACGACCTCGGCGCCGACCCCGAGATCACCCCGCGCCCTCATCAACTCCTCTCCGACGACGCCGAATCGCTCCTCATCGCCGTCCGGGCGGGAGAGATCAAGCGGGCGGCCGCCGCCGTTCCCGGCCTCATCCTGGAGGCCACCACCTCCGCACACGCGGCACCCGGCCACGAACGCTGGCTCCTGCTGGCCAGCACCTACCGGACCGCCTACGACGTCGCCACCAAACTGGGCTACGGCGACCTGGCGACCATCGCTCTGGCCCGCATGGACTGGGCCGCCGAACGAGCCTCCAGCGCCGCCCTCGGCGGCATCTACCGGTACATGCGCGCCCTCACCTACCTCCGCGACGGCCAATACCGCACCGGCCAGCGCCTCACCGCCCTGGGCCTGAGCCTTCTGGAGCAGGCCGACCCGGGCCAGGAGCGTGAGGTAGTGACGGGCCAACTGCACCTCGGCGCGTCGGTCATGGCCGGCCGCTCCAAGGACAGGGCGACCGCCGAGGTCCACCTGTCCGAGGCCGAGCGGATCGCCACGCGCACCGGCGAAGCACCCACCATGCACTACCTGTCCTTCGGCCCCACCAACGTGAAGGTCCATCGGGTGAGCGTCCTGGCCGAGCTGGACGAGTACGGCGACGCCGCACGAACCGGTCGCTCCCTCCAGATCCCACAGGACTGGCCAAAGTCAAGAAAGGCCCACCATTACGCCGAGCTCGCGCGAGCACACCTCTGGACCGGCGATCTGGACGCCTCGTTCGACAACCTGCTCCGCGCCCGGAAGGCCGCCCCGCAGCAGGCGCGCTACCACCAGACGGTGAGAGACACCTACACCGGCCTGGAGGCCGCTCGCCGCCAGCTGCCCGACAGCTTCCTCTCCTACGGCACCTGGCTGGGTGTCTAGCAGCACCCTGTAAGGCCCTGGCCCCGACTATCACCAACGCGTGTCAGTCGGGGCCTTCTCACACCCCCACTCTGGTCACCTCATCCGCTGACAACGGCAGGGAGTGGCCCATGACCAGCCACATCACACACAGCTGCGCCCGCAAGGCGCCTAGTTCCGAAACCTCAGACAATCCCTCGACCCGTGTGACGGTCATAGACACCCCCGGCACCGACCTGCTCACCCGCGCCCGCACCGGCTGGCAGCGCTTCCTCGACACCTTCGAGGAGCCACCCCATGAGTAACCAGTACGAGTACGTCCCCCACCGCCTCCTGCGCCGCCGCGTCCGCGACATCGCTTCCGGCGTCGAAGGGGAGCTGATGGCCGTGATCAACGAGAACGTCTCGGACTCGGACACCTACGAGCACTGGATGGAACTGGCGTACATCCGGAACGCCTCCGGCCGCGAATTCACGACCGCCGTCGCCAACGTCCAGCCCGCCTATGAACAACCCCAGACGGCCGACAGCCGCCGAAACGAGCGGAGCGCGTAGCGATCTGTCGCGCCTGGGGGCTCCGCACAGGCCGATGTGTTCGTCATTTGCCGCAGGTACCAGCCCCAGACGACCGCCGGACGCCGAGACGGGAGAAGCGCGTAGCGATCTGTCGCGGGCGGCGGCGCCGCTTGCCGCTGATGTCGACCCGGATGCCAGGCGAGGCGGCCCCCGACCTACCCGCCTCATCGCTGAGGGAGCCGGATGGTCAAGGTAGGACCGTGCCGTCCTTTTGGGGGTTTCCCGGCAGTCCTTGTCTTTCCGGGGCGGGCTGTTCTGTCAAGGGTCGCCGGAGGCGATCGCGAAGCGACGCGACCGGAGGGAGCGCCCTTGACAGGGCGGCCCGAACCGGAAGGACAGTGGGACTGACGGGAAACCCCCAACCCTTCTCTGAGACCGCCCGGCCGGCGCACCCGGGGAGGCGGGTGGGCAAGCACCGCTGGGCCTCAGCCCCTCGAGGGGGAGATGGCGAGCCCGCACCGCGAGGACCCGAAACCGCGACCCCCACCCCCCCACCCCACCCCACCCCACCGCCCCAACCACCCCCCTACCCCGGCCCCGTCGACCCCCGGACCACCAGCTCCGGCTGGAACACGTACTCCGTCCGCTGGACCGGTGTCCCCGCCACCGCCTCCAGCAGCGCCCCCACCGCCGCCGTGGCCATCGCGCGCACCGGCTGGCGGACCGTCGTCAGCGGCGGGTCCGTGAAGGCGATCAGCGGGGAGTCGTCGAAGCCGACCACCGAGACGTCCTCCGGGACCCGCAGCCCCCGTTCCCGGGCGGCCCGTATGACGCCCAGCGCCATCATGTCGCTCGCGCACACCACCCCCGTGCAGCCCCGCTCCAGCAGGGCGATGCCCGCCGCGTGGCCCCCCTCGACGGTGAACAGGGTGCGCTGGACCAGCCCCTCCTCCTCGGCCCCCGGCCTCGCCGCCAGGAAGCCCTGCTCCTTGCGGGCCGACGGCACGTACCGCGTCGGCCCGATGGCCAGCCCGATCCTGCGGTGCCCCAGCTCCTCCAGGTGCCGCACGGCCATGTCCGCCGCCGCCCGGTCGTCCGGAGAGACGAACGGCGCCTGCACGTGCTCGTTGAAGCCGTTCACCATCACGAACGGAACCCCGCGCGCCGCCAGCCGCTGGTACCGCGCCGGATCCGCCGTCGCATCCGCGTGCAGACCGGACAGGAAGACGATGCCGGTGACCCCCCGCTCCTCCAGCTGCTCGACGAGCTCGTCCTCGGTCGCCCCGCCCGGCGTCTGCGTGCACAGCACGGGCGTGTACCCGTGCCCGGCCAGCGCCTGCTCGATGACCTGCGCGAACGCCGGAAAAATCGGGTTGGTCAGCTCCGGAATGAGCAGCCCCACCAGCCCGTTGCTCCGCCGCTTGAGCCGCACCGGCCGCTCGTAGCCCAGCAGGTCCATGGCGGCCAGCACCCGGTGCCGGGTGCCGGCCGCCACGCCCGCCTTGCCGTTGAGCACACGGCTGACGGTCGCCTCGCTGACCTGGGCCTGCGAGGCGATGTCCGTCAGCCGCAACGGGGAACTCACCCCTGCCACCACACAGCGGTGTCAGCGGGAAGGACGTCGGGGTCGCCAACGGCACCGCTCGCGAGCAGAACAGCACCCGCCGCCGGTATCCGCACGTCCTCCCCCGTCGTATTGACGGTGCACACGAACGCCCCCCGCCGGAAGGCCAGCACGCCCTCGGGCGCCTCCAGCCACTCCACCGCGTCCCCGGCCCCCAGATCCGCATGCTCCCGCCGGATCCGCAGCGCCGCACGGTAGAGCTCCAGCGTCGACCCCGCGTCCCCGGTCTGCGCCTCCACGCTCAGCCCGGCCCACTCCGCGGGCTGCGGCAGCCAGCTGCCCCCCGCCCCGAACCCGTACGGGGCGGTGTCCCCCGACCACGGGATCGGCACCCGGCAGCCGTCGCGCAGCCCGTCCTGGCCGTTCGCCTTGAAGAACGAGGGGTCCTGGCGCACCTCGTCCGGCAGGTCGACGACCTCCGGCAGCCCCAGCTCCTCCCCCTGGTACACGTACGCCGACCCGGGCAGCGCCAGCATCAGCAGTGCGGCCGCCCGCGCCCGCGCCAGGCTCCCGAACCGCGTCCGGTGGCGGACCACGTCGTGGTTGGACAGCACCCAGGTGGTCGGCGCGCCCACGGGCCGCATGGCGTCCAGCGACTCGTCCACGGCGGCCCGCAACGCAGCCGCGTCCCAACCGGTCGTCAGATAGTGGAAGTTGAACGCCTGGTGCAGCTCGTCCCGCCGCACGTACAAAGCAGTACGGGCCACACTCGGCGCCCACGCCTCGGCGACCCCGATCCGCTCGCCGGCGTACTCGTCCAGCACCTTCCGCCAGGACCGGTAGATCTCGTGGACCCCGTCCTGGTCGAAGAAGGGCAGCACCTGGTTGCCCAGCAGCTTCAGCTGCTCGTCACGCCCCAGGTCGGGCAGCCCGGCCGCCTTCACCAGCCCATGCGCGACATCGATCCGGAACCCGTCCACCCCCAGGTCCAGCCAGAACCGCAGCACGGACCGGAACTCGTCCTGCACGGCCGGGTGTTCCCAGTTGAAGTCGGGCTGCTCGGGAGCGAACAGATGGAGGTACCACTCCCCGTCCTCGACCCGCGTCCACGCGGGGCCGCCGAAGATCGACTCCCAGTCGTTCGGCGGCTCCTCTCCCGCCTCGCCCTTCCCCGGGCGGAAGTGGAAGCGCTCGCGCAGCGGGGTCCCCGGACCTTCCCGCAGCGCCTGCTTGAACCATTCGTGCTGGTCGGAGCAGTGGTTGGGAACGAGGTCCACGATGATCCGCAGGTCCAGCGCGTGCGCTTCGCGGATGACGGCGTCGGCGTCGTGCAGGGTGCCGAACATGGGGTCGATGGCCCGGTAGTCGGCGACGTCGTAGCCGGCGTCGGCCTGCGGGGAGGCGTAGAAGGGGCTCAGCCAGACGGCGTCGACGCCCAGCTCCTTGAGGTAGGGCAGTCTGCCGCGGATGCCCTCGAGGTCCCCCATGCCGTCCCCGTTGGAGTCGGCGAAGCTGCGCGGATAGACCTGGTAGATCACCGCGTCTCTCCACCAGCCGGACCGGGTCCCGGTCGGGGTGGGGAGGGCGTCGGCGAGGTGCTGGGTCATGGTGTCCTTGGAGAGGTCGGGCCGGTGGAACACAGGAACGGGCGCCGGGTGGTCACCCCTTGGTGGCGCCCGCCGTCATGCCGGCGACGAGGTGACGCTGGGCGAACAGGAAGAAGACGGCCGCGGGGATGGCGATGAGGACGGAAGCCGCGCTCATCGCACCCCAGTTGGAGGTGTACTGGGTGACGAAGGTCTGCAGGCCGCCCGCGAGGGTGAGGTTCTCCTCGCCGACCATGAAGGCCGACGCGTACGCGACCTCGCCCCACGCGGTGATGAAGGCGTAGAAGCCGGTGACGGCGAGGCCGGGCCTGGCGAGCGGGAGGATCAGGCGCCAGAAGGTGCCGAAGGGGTTGAGCCCGTCGACCCGGCCGGATTCGTCGATCTCGACCGGGATGGAGTCGAAGAAGCCCTTCATCATCCAGGCGCAGAAGGGCACGGCGATGGTGAGGTACGTGATGATCAGGCCGAGCGGCTGGTTGAGCAGCCCGAGGTCGCCCATCAGGTTGTAGAGCGGGACGATGAGGATGGCCATCGGGAACATCTGCGTGATGAGCAGGGTCCACATGAGCGGCTTCATGCCGGGGAACTTGAAGCGGCTGACGGCGTACCCGGTCGTGGCGGCGATGAACACGCCCAGAACCGTCGTGACTCCCGCGACCAGCACGGAGTTCCAGAACCAGCTCAGGAAGTGGCTGGACTCCAGCAGGTTCGCGTAGTTGTCGAACGTCGGTTCCTTCACGAAGTCCGTGCTGATGGCGTACTTCGCGGGCTTCAGCGAGGTCAGCAGGATCCAGAGCACCGGGAAGACGGCGATGACGGAGGCGACGAGGAGCGTGGCGTGCAGCCCGAAGGAGGCGAGCGGCGACCGCGCACCACGCGGCCGGACGGCCTTCGAACGGGACGCGGAGCCGGACTCCGCAACGGACTCGGAAGCGGACACGGTCACCACACCTCTCCCTGCTTGCGCAGCGAGCGCCGGTAGACCAGCGCGAAGATCATGAGCAGGCCGAGGATCAGCACGCCCCAGGTCGCGGAGCCGGCGAAGTCGCGCGGGCTGGCGACGAAGGCCTGGCGGAAGGCCTGGGTCACGAGGATCTCGGTGGAGTCGCCGGGGCCGCCCCGCGTGAGCAGGAAGATCACCGGGAACATGTTGAAGGTCCAGATGGTGGAGAGCAGGATCACCGTCATGCTGACCGCCCGCAGCCCGGGCAGCGTGATGTGCCGGAACCGCTGCCACGGTCCGGCGCCGTCCATCTCGGCGGCCTCGTACAGCTCCGCGGGGATCGACTGGAGCCCGCCGAGCAGGGCGACCATCATGAAGGGCACGCCGAGCCAGACGTTGACGGCGATGACGGCGACCTTGGCCCAGGTGGGGTCGTCCAGCCACGGCACGGCCGAGATCCCCCCACCGTCGAGGATCTTGTTGAGGATGCCGTTGTCCCGGTTGAAGAGGAACCGCCAGGCGAAGACGGAGACGAAGCCGGGCACGGCCCAGGGCAGGATGAGGGCCATCCGGTAGGCGGAGCGGCCGCGGAACTGCCGGTTGAGGATCGTGGCCAGGGTGAGGCCGAGGGCGAAGGTGACGGAGACGCAGGCGACGGTCCACACCACCGTCCACACCAGCCGCTGCCAGAAGACGGGGTCGCCGAGGACCGCGGCGTAGTTGTCGAACCCGACGAACTCGTACGTGGCCTCGATGTGGCGGACGCCGATCGTCCGGGCGACGTTGCGCTCGCTGGCGTTGGTCAGCGACAGGTACACGCCGCGGACGAGCGGCCAGCCGACGATGACGCCGAGGACGAGGACGACCGGGGCGACCATGGCCCAGGCGTACCAGTGCGTGGCGAGGGCCCGGCGGAAGCCGCCGCGGGGGCTCCCGGCGGCGGCCCCGGCGCTCTTGGCCGTGGTACGGCCGGGGCCGGGGCCCCGGCCGGCGAGGGTCGTCTCGCCGGCCGCGGCCCCGGTCACCGACCGGCTGGTGTCAGCAGCCATCGTCCGTACTACTTCCAGCCCTTGAGGATCTTGCGGAACTCGACGCCGGCCGCCTTGGCCGCGTCCTCGGGGCTCGACGCCCCGGTGACGGCCTTGGTGTACTCGACCTTCAGCGGCTCGAAGAGGGAGCCGTTCTCCGGGATCCAGGCGCGCTGGACGGACTGGTCGACGGCCGGCTTGAAGAACTGGACCATCTCGCTGTTCTTGACGTCCGGCTGCTCGTAGGCGGCGGTGCGCGTCGGCAGCAGGCTCAGCTCCTTGGCGGACTGGACCTGGACCTCCTGGGAGGTCATGTACTCGACGAAGGCGTGCGCGGCGGCGGTGTTCTTCGAGCCGGCGTAGACGGCGAGGTCGTGGCCGCCCTGCGGGGCGCCGGCCTTGACGGAGCCGGCCGGGACGGTGGCGACGCCGAGGTTGGACTTGTCCTTGAACTGCTCGCCGGCGTAGCTGTCCTCGACCGCCCAGGGGCCGTTGATCATCATGGCGACCTCCCCGGACTTGAAGGCGGTCTGCATGTTGGTCCAGCCGTCGGTGGCGTTGGTGACCGCCGCGCCGGAGGCGACCAGGTCGCGGGCGGCCTTGAAGGCCTTGACGCCGGCCGGGCCGTCGACGGTGACGGTCTTGTTCTTCGCGTCGACGAGGTCACCGCCCTCGCCGTAGATGAACGGCAGGAACCAGTAGGAGTCGTCGCCGCGCAGGTAGAGGCCGGTCTTGCCGGTCTTGGCCTTGATCGCGGCGGCCGCGGTCTTCAGCTCCTCCAGGGTCTTGGGGGGCTGGACGCCGGCGTCGGCGAGCATCTTCTTGTTGTAGAAGAGGCCGAGGGTGTCGATGACCTGCGGGACGGCGTAGGTCTTGCCGTCGAACTTGCCGCTGGCGGCGGCCTGCGGGAGGAACTCGGCGTCGACCTTCTTGACCTGGTCGGCGGGGACCTCGTCGAGGTAGCCGAGGGAGGCGAAGTCGGCGACCCAGCCGACGTCGGCGCGGATCACGTCGGGGGCGTCGGCGCCGCTGCTGAAGGCGTTCTTGACCTTGTTCTGGGCGTCGCCGTAGGGCACGTTGACGTACTTGACGGTCACCTTCGGGTGCTTCGCGGTGAAGCCTTCGGCGATCTTCTGGAAGCTCGCCTTCTCGGCCGCGTTCGAGGTGTCCCACCAGGTGACGGTGCCGGACAGCTCGCCGCCGGCGTTCGTCTCGCCACCGTCCTTGGTGTCACCGCCGCAAGCCGTCGCCGCGAGCGCCAGGGTCGCGACCAGCGCGGTGGCCGCTATGCCACGCCGCATATGAACTCCTTCGATGATCCCGGCCGCGCCCTCGCGGTCCCGAGTTGCAGGGAACGTAACAAGCCTGAAAGCCGACGGAAAGACCTTGCGGCAATTTTCTGCAAGCGGAGGGGATCGTTACATCCGTGTGTCCCGAAGGTTGCCGCAGCTTGCTGTTAGTTCGAGGCCGCTTCGATTGAGCAGGCCCGCAACCACGGGGCGCGTACGCGCGTTGACTGCGGTATGAAGCACGAGTTGACGGCCGTCCCGCTTGCAAGAGCTTCCAGCAATCCGTCCGCGAGCGGCGGCTGGTGGCGTGATGCCGTCATCTACCAGGTGTACGTCCGCTCCTTCGCCGACAGCGACGGCGACGGGATCGGCGACCTCCGCGGGGTGCGCGAGCGGCTGCCGCACCTGGCCCGGCTCGGGGTGGACGCCGTGTGGCTCACCCCCTTCTACGTCTCCCCGCAGGCGGACGGCGGCTACGACGTCGCCGACTACCGGGCGGTGGACCCGCTCTTCGGGGACCTCGCCGACGCCGACGACCTCGTACGGGCCGCGCACGCGCTGGGCCTGCGGGTGATCGTGGACGTGGTGCCGAACCACACCTCCGAGCGGCACCCCTGGTTCCAGGAGGCCCTCGCCGGCGTGCCGGGCGCCCGGGAGCGGTACCTGTTCCGGCCGGGGCGCGGGGTGGACGGCTCGCTGCCGCCGAACGACTGGGAGTCCGTCTTCGGCGGGCCCGCCTGGACCCGGGTCCCGGACGGGGACTGGTACCTGCACCTGTTCGCCCCCGAGCAGCCCGACCTCGACTGGGAGCACCCGGAAGTGGCGGAGGAGTTCGCCTCGGTCCTGCGGTTCTGGCTGGACCTCGGGGTGGACGGCTTCCGGGTGGACGTGGCCCACGGCATGGTCAAGGCCCCCGGCCTGCCGGACATCGGCCGGGGCGCGCAGGCCACGCTGATCGGCACCGAGCCGCTCCCCTTCTTCGACCAGGACGGGGTGCACGCCATCCACCGCTCCTGGCGGCGCCTGCTCGACTCGTACGGGGGCGGGCGGATCGGGGTCGCGGAGGCCTGGGCGCCGACCTCGGAGCGCCTCGCGCTGTACGTACGGCCCGACGAGCTGCACCAGGCCTTCAACTTCCGCTTCCTGAACTGCCCCTGGGACCCGGCGGCGATGCGGACGGTCATCGACGAGTCCCTGGCCGCGACCTCGGCGGTGGGGGCGCCGACGACGTGGGTGCTGTCCAACCACGACGTGGTACGCCATGTGACCCGGTACGGGGGCGGGGCGCAGGGGCTGGCCCGGGCGCGGGCGGCGGCGCTGCTGATGCTGGCGCTGCCGGGGTCGGCGTACGTCTACCAGGGCGAGGAGCTCGGCCTGCCGGAGGTCACCGACCTCCCGGCGGAGTCCCGCCGGGACCCGGCCTTCCGCCGCCGCACCACGACGGCCACGACGGCCACGACGGCCACGACGGCCACGACGGCCACGACACCCCCAACAGCCCCGGCAGCCGCAACCGCCGACGCCGACGCCGACGCCGACGGGCAGGACGGATTGCGGGACGGGTGCCGCGTGCCGCTCCCCTGGGCCGGCGACGAGGCCCCGTACGGGTTCGGGCCGGGCGGGAGCTGGCTGCCGCAGCCCGACGGGTGGGGCGGGCTCAGCGTCGCCGCGCAGACCGGCGACCCGCACTCCACGCTCGAGCTCTACCGCGCCGCCCTGGAGCTGCGCCGCGCGATGCCGGGCCTCGGCGCGGTCGAGGCGGGCCAGGGCGGACCGGACGACGAGTGGCCCGGGGCCGGTGCCGGGCCCGCCGTGTACGCCCGGGGCATGCGGTGGTGTCCGGCCCCCGAGGGCGTCCTCCTGTTCACCCGGCCCGGCTTCGCCTGCACCGTCAACACCCGTCCCACCTCCGTCGAACTGCCCTCGCCCGGCCGCCCCGTCCTGTCCAGCGCCCCCGTGGAGACCGACGGCCGCACGGTCCGTCTTCCCCCTGATTCCTGCACGTGGTGGGCTTTCTGAGCCGCCTACCGGTACAGTCCGGTCCCGTGACCGCACGGCTTGCCGACATCGCAGCCCAGGCGGGGGTCAGCGAAGCCACAGTCAGCCGCGTGCTCAACGGCAAGCCCGGTGTGGCCGCAGGCACCCGTGAATCCGTCCTGGCCGCGCTCGACGTGCTCGGCTACGAGCGGCCCGTACGGCTGCGGCAGCGCAGTGCCGGCCTGGTCGGCCTGATAACCCCCGAGCTGGACAACCCCATCTTCCCGGCGCTCGCGCAGGTCATCGGGCAGGCGCTGACCCGGCAGGGGTACACGCCCGTGCTGGCCACGCAGACGCCCGGCGGGTCCACGGAGGACGAGCTGACCGAGATGCTGGTGGACCGGGGCGTCTCCGGGATCATCTTCGTCTCCGGGCTGCACGCCGACACCACCGCCGACATGGGCCGCTACGAGCAGCTGCGCGGGCAGGGCGTCCCGTACGTCCTGATCAACGGCTTCTCCGACAAGGTGCGGGCGCCCTTCGTCTCCCCCGACGACCGGGCCGCGATGCACCTCGCGGTGACGCACCTGACGGCCCTCGGGCACAGCCGGATCGGCCTCGCGGTCGGCCCGAAGCGGTTCGTGCCGGTCCTGCGCAAGATCGAGGGCTTCCGGCTCGCCATGAAGGAACGCCTCGGGCTCGACGAGGCCGCGGCGGAGGAGCTGATCCAGCACTCCCTCTACACCCTGGAGGGTGGCCAGGCCGCCGCGGCGGCGCTCATCGGGCGGGGCTGCACGGCCGTCGTCTGTGCCAGCGACATGATGGCGCTGGGCGCGATCCGGGCCGCGCGCCAGCAGGGGCTGCGGGTGCCGCAGGACGTCTCCGTCGTCGGCTTCGACGACTCCCCGCTCATAGCGTTCACGGATCCGCCGCTGACCACCATCCGCCAGCCCGTGCAGGCGATGGGGCAGGCGGCGGTGCGGACCCTGCTGGAGGAGATCGGCGGTACGCCGGCCCCGCACAGCGAGTTCGTGTTCCTGCCGGAGCTGGTGGTGCGCGGGTCGACGGCTTCCGGCCCCGGGCAGCGGCGCGGGGCAGGGTAGCGGACCTCCGGGGCGGTGTCCTCCGCAGGGCGGAGCGCGGGCGCGGAAGACCGTCCGGAGGGATGATCGGAGGCGAGGACGCATCTGGCAGACTCTCTCCCCATGGGTGAAGCGAGCGTGAAGACACTGGAAACTCCCCCGGCCGCCGCCGGGGGCACCCCCAGCACGGACGTCTCGTCTCCCCCCGCGACCGGGAGCGAGGGCCGCCCGGGAACGGACGCCGCCCTCCTGACCCGGCTCCGCGCTCCGCGCCGGCCGCGGATCTGGTTCGAGGTCCTGCTGATCGCGGTCAGCTACTGGACGTACTCGCTGATCCGCAACGCGGTCCCGGAGCAGAAGGCCGCCGCGCTCGCGAACGCCGACTGGATCTGGAGCGTCGAGCGCAGCCTCGGCATCGCGGTGGAGCACCACGTCAACCACGCCGTGGACTCGGTGACGTGGCTGGTGGTGGGCATGAACTACTACTACGCCACGCTGCACTTCATCGTGACCATCGGCGTGCTGGTGTGGATCTACCGCTTCCATCCGGGCCGTTACGCGGCCACCCGCCTCGTCCTCTTCGCGACGACGGGCGTGGCGCTGCTCGGCTACTTCTTCTTCCCGCTCGCACCGCCCCGGCTGATGAACGGGGGGCACTTCGTCGACACCGTGCTGGTGCACCACACCTGGGGCTCGATGGCCTCGGGCAACCTCAAGCACATGTCGAACCAGTACGCGGCGATGCCGTCCATGCACATAGGGTGGTCGCTCTGGTGCGGCCTGACGATCTTCGCGGTCGCCTCGGCCCCCTGGGCCCGGATCCTGGGCCTCCTCTACCCGGCGGCGACCCTGGTCGTCATCGTCTCCACGGCGAACCACTTCTGGCTCGACGCCCTGGGCGGCATGCTCTGCCTGGCCTTCGGCTACACGGTCTCCCGCACCTGGTACGGCTCCCTCCCGCACCGCCTGCCCCGCAGCCCCCTGGAAACCTCCCCGCACCCGGCGACGGCGGCCCTGGTGAACCGCTTCCGCCGCTGACCGGAAGCGGTTCGGCCGCGGGCTACGCCCCGTAGAAGAGGTCGTCCACGACCGCGCGGGCGCGGCGGGTGGTGCGGCGGTAGTCGTCCAGCATTTCGCCGACCCTGCCCTCCGGGTAGCCGAGGTAGCGGCCCACGGCCGCCAGTTCCCGGGCGTCCGCGGGGAAGGTGTCGCCGGCGCGGCCGCGGACCAGCATGACGGCGTTGCGGACCCGGGTCGCCAGCACCCAGGCCTCGTCGAGGATCTGGGCCTCCTCGGTCGGGATCAGGCCGGCCGCGTGGGCGGCGGCCAGGGCCCGGCGGGTGCGGGTGGTGCGCAGGCCGGGTTCGGCCCAGGCGTGCCGCATCTGGAGGAGCTGGACGGTCCACTCCACGTCGCTGAGGCCGCCGCGGCCGAGTTTGGTGTGGAGGGTGGGGTCGGCGCCGCGCGGGAGGCGTTCGGCCTCCATGCGTGCCTTCAGGCGCCGGATCTCGCGTACGGCGTCCTCGCCGAGGCCTTCGGCGGGGTAGCGCAGCGGGTCGATGAGGTCGATGAAGGTGCGTCCCAGATCGGCGTCGCCCGCGACGGGCTCGGCGCGCAGCAGGGCCTGGCTCTCCCAGGTCAGGGACCAGCGCCGGTAGTAGGCGGCGTAGGAGGCCAGGGTGCGCACGAGGGGGCCGGAGCGGCCCTCGGGGCGCAGGTCGGCGTCGATGAGGAGCGGCGGATCGGCGGTGGGCAGCTGGAGGAGCCTGCGCATTTCGGCGATGACGGTCTGGGCGGCCTTGGCGGCCTCCTGCTCGTCGACGCCCTCGCGGGGGTCGTGGACGAAGAGGACGTCGGCGTCGGAGCCGTAGCCGAGCTCGTGTCCCCCGAAGCGGCCGACGCCGATGACGGCGAAGCGGGTGGGAAGGGTCTCGCCCCAGTGGTCGCGGACGGCGGCCCGCAGGGCTCCGGCGATGGTGGCGGCGGTGAGTTCGGAGACGGCGTCGCCGACCCGGTCGACGAGGGCGCCGCAGTCCTTCTCGGCGGGGTTCTCCTCGG
The DNA here is from genome assembly GCF_002028425.1 of Streptomyces katrae. Taxonomy (GTDB): domain Bacteria; phylum Actinomycetota; class Actinomycetes; order Streptomycetales; family Streptomycetaceae; genus Streptomyces; species Streptomyces katrae_A. The sequence continues at coordinate 2,393,091 of NZ_CP020042.1, forward strand.
TGCCGTAGGAGGCGATGATGTCGGCGGCGGCGGTGCGGAAGAGCTCGCGGCGGCGGACCCCGCGGGCGGCGGCGACGGCGGCTTCCCCGCTGTCGGCGCGCCCGACGGCGGCGAGGACCTCCTGTTCGAGGGCCTCGGGCGTACGGGGCTGGAGGCCTTCGGGGTCGCCGAGGAGGGCGACGGCCTCGGGGGCGCGCATGAGGAGGTCGGGGGCGAGGCGGCCGGCGGACAGGACGCGGGCCAGGTTCTCGGCGGCGGCTCCCTCGTCGCGGAGCAGGCGCAGGTACCAGGGGGTCTTGCCGAGGGCGTCGGAGACCTTGCGGAAGCCCAGGAGTCCGGCGTCCGGGTCTGCGGAGTCGGCGAACCAGCCGAGGAGGACGGGCAGCAGGGTACGCTGGATGGCGGCCTTGCGGCTGACGCCGGAGGCGAGGGCTTCGAGGTGGCGCAGGGCGGAGGCCGGGTCGGCGTAGCCGAGGGCTTCGAGGCGCTGGCCGGCGGCGGCCGGGGAGAGCCGGGTCTCGCCGGGGGCGAGCTGGGCGACGGCGTCGAGGAGGGGCCGGTAGAAGAGCTTCTCGTGGAGGCGGCGGACGACGGAGGCGTGCCGGCGCCAGGCCTTGTTGAGTTCGGCGACGGGTTCGGTGCGCAGGCCCATGGATCGGCCGAGGCGGCGCAGGTCTGCCTCGTCCTCGGGGACGAGGTGGGTGCGGCGGAGCCGGTACAGCTGGATGCGGTGTTCCATGGTGCGCAGGAAGCGGTACGCGTCGTGGAGCTGGGCGGCGTCGGCGCGGCCGACGTAGCCTCCGGCGGCGAGGGCGTGGAGGGCGTCGAGGGTGGTGCCGGAGCGCAGGGTGGTGTCGCTGCGGCCGTGGACGAGCTGGAGGAGCTGGACGGCGAACTCGACGTCGCGCAGGCCTCCGGGGCCGAGTTTGAGTTCGCGGTCGATCTGGGAGGCGGGGATGTTGTCGACGACGCGGCGGCGCATCTTCTGGACGTCGGCGACGAAGTTCTCGCGTTCGGCGGCCTGCCAGACCAGGGGCGTTATGGCGTCGATGTACTGGGCGCCGAGTTCGGGGTCGCCGGCGACGGCGCGGGCCTTGAGGAGGGCCTGGAACTCCCAGGTCTTGGCCCAGCGCTGGTAGTAGGCCAGGTGGGAGGCGAGGGTGCGGACGAGGGGGCCGTTGCGGCCCTCGGGGCGGAGGTTGGCGTCGACGGGCCAGATGGTGCCCTCGACGGTGGTCTCGGAGCAGATCCGCATGAGGTGGGAGGCGAGGCGGGTGGCGGCCTGGATGCCCTTGCCCTCGTCGGTGCCGGGCACCGCCTCGCCGACGAAGATCACGTCGACGTCGGAGACGTAGTTGAGCTCGTTGCCGCCGCACTTGCCCATGGCGATGACGGCGAGGCGGCAGGCCTCGGCGTCCTGGGGGGCGGCGGCGGAGGCGATGCGCAGGGCGGCGCGGAGGGTGGCGGTGGCCAGGTCGGCGAGTTCGGCGGCGGTCTGGGCCACGTCTATGGTCGCGCAGACGTCGCGGGCGGCGATGGAGAGCAGGCAGCGGCGGTAGGCGACGCGCAGGGCGACGGGGTCGTGGGCGTCGGCGAGGCCCTGTTCGAACTCGGGGAGGCCCGGGTGCAGGTCGGCGGCTTCGTAGGTGACGAGGGCCTGCCAGTCGCGGGGGTGGCGGGCGAGGTGGTCGGCGAGGGCTTCGGAGGCCCCGAGTACGCCGAGGAGGCGGTCGCGCAGGGGTTTGGCGGCCACCAGGGTGTCGAGGAGGAGGCGCAGGTCATCGGGGGTCTGGGCTTCGGCGAGGCGGACGAGGCCGAGGAGCGCGAGGTCGGGGTCGGCGGTGGCGCCGAGGGCGTCGAGGAGCACCGGGTCGGCGCGCACGGCGGCCAGCGCGTCGGCGTCGAGGAGCCGGGACGCGGCGGTGGGGTCGGTGAATCCGCTCCGCAGCAGCCGGATGAAGGTACTGCTCCTGCGCCCCGGGACTGTCATCCCGCCGCCTCCCGAGTCTGTCGCTTCCGGTGGTCCGGTGTGTCCGTCGCCGGTCCGGTGTGTGTCGGTCGCCTGGTCCGGTCTGTCCGTCGCCGGTCGTGGTCTGGTCCTGTCCGGGAGCGAGCCTAGCCGGAGCAGGCGTTCGACTCACCGGGTGTCGTGGCCGATATCATGAGGCGGATTATCGGAATATCTGCTTACTTTTAGCTCTCCAGATCTGTGCGTCAGGGGCCCGGTCCCCGCCCGACCGGCCGCGAGGAGCCCCATGTCCCACGGACCCCCGTCCTCGCGCCCTGCCGCCGCGCCCGCTCCCCAGCCCGCCCCGAGCGCGCCTGGGGCGGCCCCCGAGGCCCCCGCGACCGTACGGCCCGACGGTGACGCGTCCGCCCGCCCCGGCCGCGGGGCGGCCGCAGGCCCCGACCGTCACGCGGCTGTCCAGCCCGACCCCGGCGCGGCCACGCGGCCCGGCCGTGACGCGGCCATCCCCCACCAGCGCGACGCGGTCACCCGGCACGGACACCACCACGTCGGGCACCCCCGCGCACGCGCGGTCGTCCAGACCATCGCCCTCCTCGCCGCCACCGCCGCCGGCGGCATGCTCATCCTGCGCGGCAACGAGGCCCTCACCGGCCTCGACGCGCCCGCCGGCCCCGGTTCCAGGCCCCCGGCCGCCGCCGTCCCGGACGCCCCGGACCCCGGCCGGGTGCTCCAGATCGTCGCCCACCCCGACGACGACCTGTACTTCATGAACCCCGACCTGGGGTACTCCATAACCGCCGGCCACCCGGTGACCACCGTCTACCTCACCTCCGGCGAGGCCGACGGCGTCAACGCCGGCGCCGGCAAGGAGGCCTCCACCCCCGCCAACAAGCCGGCCTACGCCGAGGCCCGGCAGAACGGCATCCGCGCCGCCTACGCCAAGATGGCCACCGGCGACCGCAGCAGCGCCTGGAAGCGCAGCGTCGTCCCGACCAAGGGCGGCGGCCACGCCGAGATCGACGTCCTCGTCGCCCGGCCCCAGATCAACCTCGTCTGGCTGCAGCTGCGCGAGGCGGGCAACGTCTACCAGGACGTGCCCGACAGCCTCCACGGCCTGTGGGACGGCAAGGTGCCCCGCCTGGAGTCGGTGCTCGCTTCCGGCAGCCCCGTCCGGCACGGGTTCACGTACACCAAGGACCAGGTCGTCCAGACGATCGTGGGCATCCTTGAGCGGTACCGGCCCACCACCATCCGCACCCAGGACCCCACCCCCGGCCGCTTCCACGACGCCGCCAAGCGGTACACCGACCACCAGGACCACTTCTACGGCGCCCGGTTCGTGCAGCTGGCCACCGCCCTGTACGCGGAGGGGTTCAAGGAACGGCCGCACTTCGCCGTCCAGAACTACGTCGGCTACTTCAACGGCTCCCTGCCCCGCGCCCTCGACCCCGGCGAGGCCAAGGAGAAGCTGGACATCCTGGACACCTACGCCTGGCTGGACCGGCAGAACCACTGCGGCAGCGAGGCCGGCTGCGGGGACCTCAAGGTCGCCGAGCACCCCTCCGGCAACGGCTGGGCCCAGTCCATCAACTACGCCCGCGGCACCGGCACCAACTGGCTGACCTCGGATGCCGAGCACGGCCTGTGGGCCTTCAAGGTCCTCGACGGCCAGGTCGCCGTGTGGCACCGCAGCGGGCTCATAGGCCGCTGGAGCGGCCCCCGGCTCCTCCCCGGAACCGGGATGGACCAGGGCATATCCACCGTCACCCTGAAGGACGGCCGGATAGCCGCCTTCGGCACCCGCACCTCCTTCGGCGACAAGCCCGCCGACTACCGGCGCGAGGTCGTCTACGCCGTCCAGCAGGCCCCCGGATCGGAGGAGTTCGGCCCCTGGCAGTCCCTCGGCACCCCCGAGGCCTCCGACGCCGACTGGACCTCCGACATCAGCGCGCCCGCCGTGTCCGTCGACGGCACCGGCGCCCTCGCCGTCTACGTCCGCGACGGCGCCTCCACCCTGCGCGGCCGCGTCCAGCGCCCGGACGGCGCGTGGGGCCCGTGGGAGGCCCACGGCGGCTCCGACCTGCACGGCACCCCGGTCACCGGAACCGACGGCGCCGGGCGGCGGATGGTCTTCGCCGCCACCACCAAGTCGGTGACCGGCTGGCTCCAGCCCGGCCCCGGCGCCCCCCTCGGCCCCGCCACCCCCACCGGGCTCCCCGAGACCACCCTGCCCCTCACCGCCGAGGGCCGCGAGGGCGGCGTGCGGATCTGGTTCCGCAAGCCCGGCTCCGGCAACGTCCGCACCGCCCTGATGACGGACGCGGAAGGCCTGAAGGCGACCGGCCTCACCGACCTCGGCGGGCTCCAGGGCTTCGGCTCGGTGACGGCCAGCGGACACCTCCTCGCCGGCCGCTCGGCGGGCGGGCTGCTCGGCGCGGACGTCGGCGAGGGCCGGCCCTGGGAGCGCTCACCGCTGATGTTCGAGGGCGCCCCGTCCAGCACGATGACCGGCAAGAACCTGGTCAGCCTGGCGGTGGTGGGCCTCGACGCACGGCTGTACGTCACCTCGTCGGCGGACGAACCCGACGCCTACCTCGCCCCCTGGCAGCCGGTGGGCCCGCGCAACACCACCCCGTAACGCCGTCCCGTCCCGGATCACCCCCACCCCGGGGCATACACCGCACACCGGCTGGACAGACACCATCCGTGCCGGATCACCCCCAAACCCCCACCCCGGGCGCCCACTTGCCCGCGGCAGGACCGGACGGCGTCCACGATCCGGGCACGGGTCCGCCCCGGGGCCGCGGGCGGTGCATCATCACACCCGGCCGTCTTCGGAGAACACGCGTCACCGGCGAAATCGATGAACCGGTCCGTGAACCAACTTCCCCGTTTTCGCCTCTCAGTGACTGCACAGCGGTTCTTCCCGTCCGGAACGACATCGAGGCGTGACCCATGCCCGTATCCCGCCGCCGCTTCCTCCTCGCGGCCGTCGTGCCCATGCTCACCCTGGGCGCCTCCGGCGTGCTCTCCGTAGCCTCCGGCCAGCAGACGGCGGCCGAGGCCACCCAGGGGAAGGACCCCGCCGCGCTCCTCCCCGCCAGCACCACGTCCGGCACCGTCGTCCAGATCGTCGCGCACCCCGACGACGACCTGTTCTTCATGAACCCCGACCTCAGCCGCTCCCTGCTCGCCGGGCTCACCGTCACCACCGCCTACCTCACCTCCGGCGAGGCCGACGGCCGCAACGAGGCCAACGGCGGCCAGGCCAAGGACCCGAAGCAGCCCGCCGACCGCGCCCGCTACGCGGAGGCCCGGCAGAACGGCATACGCTCCGCCTACGCCCAGATGGCCACCGGAGACCGCACCAGCGCCTGGAAGCGGACCGTCATACCCACCGCCGGCGGCGGCCAGGCCGAGCTCGACGTCCTCGTCGCCCGGCCCCAGGTCAACCTGGTCTGGCTCCAGCTGCGCGAGGCCCGCAACCCGGCCGCCGAGAACCCCGACAGCCTGCGCGGCCTGTGGAACGGCGAGATACCGGCGCTGGGCTCCCAGCTCACCACCGGCACCCCGGTCAAGCAGCCGTTCTCGTACACCAAGGACCAGCTCGTCCAGTCCATATCCGGCATCCTGGAGCGCTACCGCCCGACGACGATACGGATGCAGGACCCGACCCCGAACCGCTACCCGGACACCGGCAAGTACACCGACCACCAGGACCACATGTACGGCGCCCGCTTCGTGCAGGCCGCCACCGCCGCGTACGCCGAACGGGTCGCCGACCGGCCGCGGTTCTCGGTGCAGAACTACCTCGGCTACCACAACGGCAGCCTCCCCCACGCCCTGGACCCGCAGACCGCCGAGACGAAGACCGGCTTCCTCAGGACGTACGCCTGGCAGGACCACGCCGACTACTGCGGCTCCCCCGACGGCTGCGGCGACCGCAAGGTGGCCGGCAGCCCCACCGGCCGCAACTGGGCCCAGTCCCTGCGCTACGCCCGCGCCGACAACTCCTCCTGGCTCACGGAGGGCACCCCGGGCCGGCTCTGGGCCTTCGCCGCCCTCGACGGCCGGATGGCCGTCTGGAACCGCGACCGCTCCGGCACCTGGAGCGGCCCCGCCCTGCTCCCCGGCCCCGGCATCGACTCCGGAGCCACCACCGCCCGCCTCCCCGACGGCCGCGTCGCGGTCCTGGCCACCCGCACGGTCATCGGCACCAGGGCCGCCGACTACCGGCGCGAGGTGGTGTACGCCGTCCAGAGCACCCCCGACGGCCCGTTCGGCCCCTGGCAGTCCCTCGGCACCCCCGAACCGGGCGACGAACCCGGCACCTCCGCCATCAGCGCCCCGGCCGCCGCCGTCGACCGGGCGGGCCGCCTGACCGTCTACGTGCGCGACACCGGGCGCACCCTGCGGGCCCGCGTCCAGCAGCCCTCGGGGGCCTTCACCGACTGGCAGAAACTGGGCGGCGAAGACCTCCAGAGCGACCCGGTGGCCCTCGTGGACTCCGCGGGCCGCCGCCACGTCTACGCCACCACCACCAAGTCCGTCCTGGCCTGGGCCCAGCCCGCCCCCGATGCCCCGCTCGCCGGCCCCTACCCCACCGGCCTCCCCGCCACCACGGTTCCCCTCACGGCGGCCCGCGAGGGCGCGGGCGTGCGCCTCTACTTCCGCCGCCCCGACTCGGGCGTGGTCCGCAGCGCCCTGGTCACCGCCGGCCCGGGCGCCCCGCAGGTCTCCAGCGTCTCGGAATCCGGCGGCCGCGCGGGCTACGGCGCGGTCGCCGCGGCGGGCCGCCTCCTGACGGGCCGCGCCGAAACGGGCACGGTCTCCACGACCACCCTGGGCGGCCCCCCTGCCTGGACGGAGTCCCGCATGCTCTTCACGGGCGCCCCCTCAGCGGCCCTCGACGCCACGGGCACCCCCACCACAGCCGCCCTGGGCCTGGACGCCCACCTCCACACCGCCACCCCCCACCCCACCACCCCCACCTGGCACCCGGCCGTCGCACCAGCCCCGGCCACCTGATCCCCCCAACGACAGCGGCCCCGCCCGGACTCCCCGGGACGGGGCCACTCACGCCGTTCCGGCCCTACAGGACCGGCAGGTTCTTGCGGAGTTCGAAGGCGGTGACCTCCGAGCGGTATTCCTCCCACTCCTGCTTCTTGTTGCGCAGGGTCATATCCGCCTCAACCCGCCAGCCGGACCCGACCATTCTCAGCTCGACCTGTCAGGTGCTCCTAGACGGGCGCTCGGGTCAGGTGCCCGCCGCCACGGCCGTCAGCCAGACGTTCCAGTCGCTCTCGTAGTCCAGCGAGGTGAGGAAGGAACGTGCGGCGGTCCAGTCTCCGGCGCGGTAGTGGCCGAGCACCGTGGCGACATCGGCCGGGTGCCTCTCGATCATGTAACGGGCGGCCAGATAGCCCCAGTTGTAGGTGCGGTTGACGTCGCTGTTGGCGTAGGTGGTGTCGAACAGCGTGCGCAGGGAGTACGTGTGCTTACCGGCCTCGGCCACCGCGCTGGCGTAGGTGGTGCCGCGGTAGGAATACGAGATGTACTCCGCGATGCCCTCACCCCACCACACGGTGGGGGTGGTCTGGCTGGCGCTGAAGTCGCCGTACAGGTCGAAGCGGCCGTCGAGGTAGTGCGTGTACTCGTGGTTGAGGTTCCAGATCTGCCAGCCGGGGCTCACATCCGTGCGCTCGTAACACACGAACCGCGGCTGGTTGCCCGTCTGGGAGGGGTCTCCCTCCAGGTACATCCCGCCGTTGTTGGTGTCAATGCCGTAGATCCTCCCCGCGTAGGCCTTGTAGTCGGCGCTCGAGTTGAAGACATCGACCTCCAGGGTGGTGTTGTAGTCGTTCGCGACCGGCCCCGAGTCGTTGACCACTCCGTGGAAATAGGCGTCCTGGTTGGCCAGGCTCGTGCAGGTCGTCGTCAGTTGATCGGCGGTCATCTCCTGGGCGCGGATCCGCAGCGTGGGGCTGCAGTTGTGGACGATCGGCAGGATGCGCGATTCCAGCTTGCCGCCGGTGGTCCCAGTCGAGCCGGGAGCGCCTTTGGCATTGCCGTGGGCGGGGCGCTGGCCCGGGTCCGCGAAGACGTGGTCCGGCTTGGGTTCGGCCTTTGAGGCCTGGGAGGCCTGGGCGGGAGAGGCTGCGACGGCGGCTATGAACAGGGCGGTGGCGACGGCCATGGCGCGCAAGATTCACTCCTGGGGACGGGGAGCAGTGGGGGCCCTCGGACGGGCCGCGCTGTAAAATGGCACATGTCACATGCTCTTTTCAATGTTTTTGACAGGGACACATCGAATTTCTTTCGCCGTTCCGGCGCAACGCATGCGCCCAGCAGTCGAAGCCCCGTCAGCCTCGGCGAATGACCCAGGACCTCACCGGCGTTGGCACTCGAGGCAGATGTGCCGCAGCGGGGGAAGCGTCGGCCCAGGGCCCGCGGCCGCCTGCGGGCACGCCGGGTGAGTGGGCCGCGCGCTGGAGGAGGCGGCTGCCCTACGAAGCCGCGCTCGCGCTCGCCTGCTCCAGTGACGAGGGGATGCTGCGCGAAGCGCGCGCGGCCTTCGACCGCTGGGGAGCGGCGCGATACGCCCGGCGGAACGGCGTGACGGCGGGCCTCCACCCGTCGACGGGGCGGCCCGCGTGGAGTTCCAGGGGCCCGTGTGCGTGGTGCGGGTGGTATGAGCGGCCTTGATGCTGCGGCGGAGTGAGGGTTTGACCAGGTCGCGGAGTTCCGCGGGGGCGGCCGTGCGCCAGGCGAGGAGCTCGCTCGGGTCCAGGCGGCTGCGGGCGAGGGCGATGAGATCTACCGGGCCGCCGGTCCGGCGGCTGACGGCCCACGGACGGCCCAGGAGGGGCAACACGACTCCGGGCCGGCGGCTGAGTGCCGTCGGCCCGGGGGTCCGTGATGCCGGAGTACCGGCGCTGAACTGCGGTTACAGCACTGGGAGGTTCTTGCGGAGTTCGAAGGCCGTGACCTCCGAGCGGTACTCCTCCCACTCCTGCTTCTTGTTGCGGAGGAAGAAGTCGAAGACGTGTTCGCCGAGGGTTTCGGCGACCAGTTCGCTGCGTTCCATCAGGGAGATGGCCTCGCCGAGGTTCTGCGGGAGGGGTTCGATGCCCATCGCGCGGCGTTCCGCGTCGGAGAGGGCCCAGACGTCGTCGTCGGCGCCCGCCGGGAGTTCGTAGCCCTCCTCGATGCCCTTGAGGCCCGCCGCCAGGAGGACGGCGTACGTGAGGTAGGGGTTGGCGCCCGAGTCGATCGAGCGGACCTCGACCCGGGAGGAACCGGTCTTGCCCGGCTTGTACATCGGGACGCGGATCAGGGCCGAGCGGTTGTTGTGGCCCCAGCAGATGTACGAGGGGGCCTCGCCGCCCGAGCCGGCGGTGCGGGAGGAGCCGCCCCAGATGCGCTTGTAGGAGTTGACCCACTGGTTGGTGACCGCCGCCGTCTCCGCGGCGTGGCGCAGGAGGCCCGCGATGAAGGAGCGGCCGACCTTCGAGAGCTGGTACTCGGCGCCCGACTCGTAGAAGGCGTTGCGGTCGCCCTCGAAGAGGGAGAGGTGGGTGTGCATGCCGGAGCCGGGGTACTCCGAGAAGGGCTTCGGCATGAACGTCGCCTGGACGCCCTGTTCGAGGGCGACCTGCTTCATGACCAGGCGGAACGTCATGATGTTGTCGGCCGTGGAGAGGGCGTCGGCGTAGCGGAGGTCGATCTCCTGCTGGCCCGGGGCGCCCTCGTGGTGGCTGAACTCGACCGAGATGCCCATCGATTCGAGCATGGTGATCGCCTGGCGGCGGAAGTCCATGCCGACGTTCTGCGGGGTATGGTCGAAATAGCCGGAATTGTCCGCCGGGACCGGGCGGGTGCCGTCCAGCGGCTTGTCCTTCAGCAGGAAGAACTCGATCTCCGGGTGGGTGTAGAAGGTGAAGCCCAGGTCGGAGGTCTTGGCGAGGATGCGCTTGAGGACGTAGCGCGGGTCCGCGAAGGACGGGGAACCGTCCGGCATCAGGATGTCGCAGAACATCCGGGCGGTCCCGGGGGCCTCGGCGCGCCACGGCAGTATCTGGAACGTGCCCGGGTCCGGCTTGGCGATCATGTCGGACTCGTAGACGCGGGCGAAGCCCTCGATCGCGGAGCCGTCGAAGCCGATGCCCTCGTCGAAGGCCTGCTCCAGCTCGGCGGGGGCGACCGCGACGGACTTCAGGAAGCCCAGCACGTCGGTGAACCACAGGCGCACGAAGCGGATGTCGCGCTCCTCGAGCGTCCGGAGGACGAATTCCTGCTGCTTGTCCATGCCTTCATCCTCGCAGTTCAGACGATCTGTGCACCACCGACCCGGAGGACCGGCGGCACAGCCGGGGCCCGTCCAGTATCCCTAGTGGTGGTTTCCGCCACATTACGCACCCCCCAAGGCCGATGACACCCCCGCTCTGACCTCGGGCCCGTCATGAGCATTACCATCTGCGGCCATGGGGGGCTGGGAGCACACGCGGAGCGGGCGTCACGGGCGTCCCGCCCGTCGCCGCGCCCTCCTGCTGCTGCTCGCCCTGGGCGTGGCGGCCGGGATGGGGTTCCTGTGCGTGCGGGGCGGGGCTGCCGCGCGGGGCGCCGCGGGCCCGGAAGGGCCCGTACGGGTGTACGTCGCACACGGCGCGCACGGCCCCTCCGGGGAGCGGGCCGCCTGCGTGTCCCCCTACGAGCCGCCCGGCTGCTCCCCCCTCTCCCACGTGACCCCCGCCGTGCTGCCGGCCCCGCCGCCCGCCCTCCCCGCGGCGCGGCCCGGCCCGGCGCCCCGCGCCCTCGCGGCGGCCACGGGCCCGGTACGGCCGCCGGGGACCCTCGCGCGCGCCCCCGACCTGTACGCCCTGCAAGTGCTGCGGACCTGACGGTTGCGGCGCCGTACACGAGACCACCGGCACCACCCCCACACCCCCCTCAGCAGAAGGAACCAGGGCACATGGCCAGCAGGACGTCCGACAATAACTCCCGCCAGAACCGCATAGCCGAGATGCGCCGCGCCGAGAAGGCGCGCGACCGGCGCAACAAGATCATCGCGATCAGCATCTCCACGGCGGTCGTCGCCGGCCTCATCGGCTTCGGCTCGTGGGTGATCATCGAGCAGAAGCAGAAGGACAAGGACGCGGTCGCGGCCCGCAAGGCGCCGGTCGACGGCGAGAAGACCTGGGACGCGAAGAAGCTCGGCCGCAACCACGTCGAGACCCCGGTCAAGTACGAGATGAACCCGCCGGTCGGCGGCGACCACAACCCCCGCTGGATGAACTGCGACGGCGACGTCTACAAGAACCCGATCCCCGAGGTGAACGCCGTGCACTCGCTGGAGCACGGCGCGGTCTGGGTCACGTACAACGAGAAGGCCGCCAAGGCGGACGTCGACGCGCTGGCCGGGAAGGTCGGCAAGACCCCCTACACCCTGATGAGCCCCGACAAGGAGCAGGCGGGCACGATCATGCTCAGCGCCTGGGGCAAGCAGCTGACCGTGGACAAGGCGGACGACCCCCGGGTGGCGCAGTTCTTCACCAAGTACGTGCAGGGCCCGCAGACCCCCGAGCCGGGCGCGGCCTGCACCAACGGGCTGGGCGAGAAGTGACCCGCAGCCGTACGAACCGTACGTACTGGGCGGCGGGCGCGGCGGTGGTGCTGGCCGCGCTGTTCGCGGCGGGGGCCACCTTCGCCACGGCGGACGGCTCGGGCTCCGGGGACGCGGGCGGCTCCGCCGCCCCGGGCACGCCGGCCCTGTACTCCCCCGACGCGGGGTTCGCGCGGGACATGGCGGTGCACCACCAGCAGGCGGTGGAGATGTCCTTCATCGTGCGCGACCGTACCCAGGACGAGCCGGTCCGCGGGCTGGCGTACGACATCGCCAACACGCAGGCCAACCAGCGGGGCATGCTGCTCGGCTGGCTGGACCTGTGGGGGCTGCCGAAGGTGGTGGCCGACGAGCCGCCGATGTCGTGGATGGAGATGGGGTCCATGGGGTCCATGGACCACTCGGCGGGGCACGGGGGGCAGGCCACGAAGCCGGGCGCGCTCATGCCCGGGATGGCCACCAAGGAGGAGCTCGACCGGCTGCGCGGCAGCAGCGGCCGGGACGCCGAGGTGCTCTACCTCCAGCTGATGACCGAGCACCACAAGGGCGGCGTCGCCATGGCCCAGGGCTGCGCCAAGCAGTGCCGGACCCCGGCGGAACGGGCGCTGGCCCAGGGGATGGTCGAAGCGCAGCAGTCGGAGATGAAGCTGATGGCGGACATGCTCAAGGAGCGGGGGGCCGCGCCGCGGTCGTGAGGGGGCGGCCCGGCGGGAGCGGGGCCGTCGCGTGGCGGACCGCCCGTGCCAGCTGGTGCGGGCGGTCCAGCATGACCAGGTGGCCGGCCGGCTCGGCCACCTCGAAGCGGGCGCCGAGCCGGTCCGCGAGGGCCGCCTGCCGGGCGAGCCAGCGCCGGTCGGCCCGGCCGTGGCCGCCGCCGTGCGCGACAAGGACGGTGGCGGGGGCCGGCAGGGGGTGGCGGGCCCGCAGGGCGAGGAGTTCGGCGGCGGTGTCCGGGTAGCGGGAGTTCTCCAGGAGGATGCCCTGCCAGACCCGGCCGGTGCGGTAGCAGCGGCGTACGAGGTCCCGCGCGGCCGGGTCGGCGGCCCGGCTCCCCGCACGGGAGGCCCGTACGGCGGCCCGCCGGGCGGCCGGTCCCAGTGCCGCGGGGAGCCCGGCGGCGGTGAGGGCACGGCCCAGGGCGCGGGCGGCGCCGGTGCGCAGCGCGGTCGGCAGGAGCGTACGGGGGGCCTCCTCGACGCTGGAGTCGACCAGGACCAGGGCGGCGGTGCGCTCGGGGTGGAGGCGGGCGAAGGCTTCGGCGTGGAACCCGGCGAGGGAGTGTCCGACGACGGTGACGGGCTCGGTGACGCCGAGCGCGTCCAGCAGGCCGGCGATGCGGCGGGCCTCGCCGGCGGCGGTCGGCGGGGCGGTGGCCGGGGCGCTGAGGCCGTGGCCGGGGCGGTCGAAGCGGATGACGGTCCGTCCGGCGGCCACGAGCAGCGCGGCGGCCTCGTCCCAGTCGAACCAGGCCATGGCGAGCCCGGCGCTGAGCACGACGGGCGGGCCCTCACGGCCCTCGCCCTCGACGAGGGTGTGCAGGGCGGTTCCGTCCACCCGGACGAAGCGGCCCGGAACGTGCGGCGGGGTCATGTGCGGCGCTCCTGGTGGACGGAGTACGCCAGGAGGCCGAGCCAGAGCGCGACGAGCAGGACCTGGAGCCGCTGCCCGGCGCCCAGGGCCCAGGTGCCGTGCCCGGCGGTGAACAGGGAGATGGCGGTCAGGGTCCAGGCGGTGGCGAGCAGTTCCAGGACGACGAGGGCGGGGCCGTAGCGGGCGAGGGGGGCGAGCCGGCCGTAGCGGCGGGCGGCGACGGTGAGGGCCACGGTCCCGACGAGGGCGCCGGTCATGGCGAGGCTGCTGCTGATGGCGTGGGCCTGGTGGGTGGCCGGGACCAGGCCGGCGGTCTCGCGGGCGGCGCACTCGGGGTCGGCGGTGGGCCGGCAGCTGAGCGGCAGCCAGGCGTCGGCGGCGGTGGCCGCGCCGAAGAGGGTGACTCCGGCCCAGCCGGCGACCGTCCAGGGGCGGCGGGCCGCGGGGTCCTGGGCGGGGCGGAGGAGTCGGACGAGGGCGAGGAGCCCGCCGAGGAGGACGAGCAGGCCCGCGGTGAAGTCGGTGGCCCGGAAGAGGCCGCCGAGGGGCTGGTCCTGGGCGGCGAGCTCGCTGACGTACGTCTCGATGGGGTTGAGGCCGGTGGAGAGGACGACTTCGAGCACCCAGGCGGTGTAGGCGGCCGCGCCGAGGCCGATGAGGCCGACGACGGACCCGGTACCGGGGGCGCTGCCGCGGTGGACGTCGGTGTCGGGGGCGGGGGCGGCTGGTGTACCCATGGGTGAATGATCCTCAGCAGATCGGGCATTGACGCGCGGCGCCCCGCGCGGCGGCGCTGCCGGGGATCGCCGGGGGCCGTCCGGCGCAGTCCCTCACCATGCAGAACGAGGCCGCGGGCCGCCGCGTTCCCCGTCGACCCGCGCAGAATCCGACAGACCATCCGATTTCCGTCGCCGGGGGGAGGCCGGGAGGCCAATGCGGTTGGAGGGGACGGGCCGTCATGACAGGCTGCCCGCATCTCCGTACGCCGCTCTTCGCAAGGACGCCGCCAGGTATGAGCACGCCGCCGACCCCGCCCCACAGCCCGTCCGGCCCGCCGACCGAACCTGAGGGAACGCCGATACCCGAGGGGGCCGCCCCCTCGGGTGCGACGCCCCCGACGCCGGCGCACCCCGCGCAGCCCGTTGCGGCGGACCCGGCCGCGGAGGCCCCGACGGCCCCCGGGAGCACCACCGACAGCGCCGCGGCAGGGGAGCCCGCGCCGCAGGCCCCGTCGGCTCCGGCCGCGGATGCCGCGGAGACCGCCCGCCTGCCGCTGGACAAGCCCGCAGCCGCCCCGGCGGAAAGCCAGCCCACCCCGCCGGAAGACCTCGCCGAAACCGCCCGGCTCTCGCTCGACAAGCCCACCACCCCGGCGGAGGCGCAGACCGCCCTGCCCGAGGACCTCGCCGAAACCGCCCGCCTGTCGCTCGACAAGCCCGCCACCCCGACCGAGACCCAGCCCGCCCCGCCCGAAGACCTCGCCGAAACCGCCCGCCTGTCGCTCGACAAGCCCGCCACCCCGACCGAGACCCAGCCCGCCCCGCCCGAAGACCTCGCCGAAACCGCCCCCCTGTCGCTCGACAAGCCCGCCACCCCGACCGAGGCGCAGGCTTCGCCGGTCGATGTCGGCGAGACCGCCCGGCTGCCCGAGGGCGCCGGGATCCCGCCCACCCCGCCCGCGCAGCAGCACGCCCCGGTGCCCCCCGCCGCCCCGCAGCAGCCGGCCCCCGGCGTCGCGGCGCCGGCGGGGCAGGACCCGTGGGCGACGCCCGCCCCGGGGGCCTTCGCCGCGCCTGGTGCCGCCCCGGGGCCCTTCGCCGCGCCCGCCGCCCCGCCGGCCGGCCCCGCGTACGGCGCACCCGGGGCGCCCGGCGGGTCCTGGGGGCCGCCCCCGCAGGGCGGGTACCCGGGATACCCGGGGAATCCCGGCTACCCCGGCTACCCCGGGCAGCCGGGGGCGGCCGGGTACTACCCGGCCCCGCAGCCGCAGACCAACGGGCTGGCCGTCGCCGGGCTCGTGCTCGGGCTGCTCGCCGTCCTCCTCGGGATCATCCCGTTCCTCTTCTGGCTCGGCGCCCTGCTCGCCCTCATCGGGATCGGGCTCTCCGGCGGCGGCGTGGCCCGCGCCCGCAGGGGTGCCGGGCGCAGGACGATGTCCGTGGTCGGCGCCGTCCTCGGCGTCGTCGGCCTCGGCGCCTCCGTCGGCGGCTGGTTCCTGACCACCCTGATCCTCGACAAGGCCCACGACCGCATCTCCCACCAACGGCTGCACGACCCCGAATGGGGCGAGGACCCGGAGGACTGGGAGGACGAGCCCTTCCCCACCCCCTCCGTCCCGCGCTTCTCGGCGCCCCCCAAGACCCCCTCGGGCCCCGGCTTCACCACTCCGGTCCCCTTCGGCCGGACCGTGGCGTACCCCAACGGCCTCAAGGTGACCCTGGCGCCCCCGCGCAGGTACGACAGCAAGGCCACGTGGATGGAGGTGGGCAACGCGGTGGAGGTGTCCTTCACCATCACCAACAACACCGACAAGCCCCACAACGTCATCTACGCCATGCCCGCCGTGAAGGACGACAAGGGCGGCTCCGCCAAGCTCGTCTTCGACGGCGACACCCCGAAGCGGATCGAGGGCGTGATCCAGCCCGGCCAGTCCGCGACCGGCGTCGCCGCCTTCGAGGTCCCCGAGGGGACGAAGAGCATCAGCGCGGAGTTCTCCCCCGGCATCCTGATGGCCCCGGCGAAGTTCAGCGGCCCCGTCGGATAGGGGCGAAACGGCCCGGGCCCAGGACATCGCGTCAGAAAGACGATTACACTGGGCCCGTGCCTCAACTTCGCCTCGCGCTGAACCAGATCGACTCGCACGTCGGCGACATCGCCGCCAACGCCGACTCGGTCGTGCACTGGACCCGGCACTCCGCCGAGCAGGGCGCCCACCTCGTGGCGTTCCCCGAAATGACGCTGACCGGGTACCCCGTCGAGGACCTCGCCCTGCGCGGGTCCTTCGTCGACGCCTCCCGCACCGCGCTGGCCGGCCTCGCCCGGCGCCTCGCGGACGAGGGCTTCGGCGAGCTCCCCGTGATCGTCGGCTACCTCGACCGCTCCGAGCGGGCCACCGACCGGCTCGGCCGGCCCGCCGGCTCCCCGGAGAACGCGGCCGCCGTGCTGCACCGCGGCGAGGTCGTCCTGCGCTTCGCCAAGCACCACCTCCCCAACTACGGGGTCTTCGACGAGTTCCGCTACTTCGTGCCCGGCGACACCCAGCCCGTGATCCGGGTGCGCGGGGTCGACGTGGCGCTGGCGATCTGCGAGGACCTCTGGCAGGAGGGCGGCCGCGTCCCCGCCACCCGCTCCGCCGGGGCCGGGCTGCTGATCTCGGTCAACGCCTCCCCCTACGAGCGCAACAAGGACGACGTCCGCCTGGAACTGGTCCGCAAGCGGGCCCAGGAAGCCGGCTGCACCCTGGCCTACCTGGCGATGATCGGCGGCCAGGACGAGCTGGTCTTCGACGGGGACTCGATCGTCGTGGACGCCTCGGGCGAGGTCGTCGTGCGGGCCCCGCAGTTCTCCGAGGGCTGCGTCCTGGTCGACCTGGACCTCCCGGCCGCGCGGCCCGACGCCCCCGAGGGCGTCGTGGACGACGGCCTGCGCATCGACCGCGTCGTCCTCTCCGAGGAGCCGGTGGAGCCGTACGAGCCGGTCGTGACCGGCGGCTACGCCGAACGCCTGGACGACGACGAGGAGGTGTACGACGCGCTGGTCGTGGGCCTGCGGGCGTACGTGAAGAAGAACGGCTTCCGCTCCGTGCTGATCGGTCTGTCCGGCGGCATCGACTCGGCCCTCGTCGCCGCCCTCGCCTGCGACGCGATCGGCGCGCAGAACGTGTACGGGGTGTCGATGCCCTCGAAGTACTCCTCGGAGCACTCCCGGGGCGACGCCGCCGCCCTGGCCGAGCGGACCGGCCTGAACTTCCGGACCGTCTCGATCGAGCCGATGTTCGACGCCTACATGGGTGCGCTGGGCCTGACCGGGCTGGCCGAGGAGAACCTCCAGTCCCGGCTGCGCGGCACGCTGCTGATGGCGCTGTCCAACCAGGAGGGCCACATCGTGCTGGCCCCGGGCAACAAGTCGGAGCTGGCCGTGGGCTACTCCACCCTCTACGGGGACTCCGTCGGCGCGTACGGGCCGATCAAGGACCTCTACAAGACGGACGTCTTCCGGCTCGCCCGGTACCGCAACCGGGCCGCGGCCGAGCGGGGCGAGACCCCGCCGATCCCGGAGAACTCGATCGTGAAGCCGCCGAGCGCCGAGCTGCGCCCGGGGCAGGTGGACACGGACTCGCTGCCGGACTACCCGGTGCTCGACGCGATCCTGGAGCTGTACGTGGACCGCGACCAGGGGCTGGAGGCGATCGTGGCGGCCGGCTTCGACCGGGAGCTGGTGGCGAAGACCATCCGGATGGTCGACGCGGCCGAGTACAAGCGGCGCCAGTACCCGCCGGGTACGAAGATCTCCGCGAAGGGCTTCGGGAAGGACCGCCGGCTGCCGATCACGAACGGCTGGCGCGAGCACCCGTAGGACGGGGGCAACGGGAAGGGGCCCTGGGAACCGCCGGGGCGGCGGTTCCCAGGGCCCCTTCCCTTCCCCGACCTCCGCTCCGCGCTACTTGCGGACGGTGAGCCGCGCCGCGACCGGGAGGTGGTCGCTGCCCGTGCGCGGCAGGGTCCAGGAGGCCTCCGGCTTCACCCCGCGGACCATGATCTGATCGATGCGGGCCATCGGGAACTGGGCGGGCCAGCTGAACCCGAAGCCGTTGCCGGCCGCGCCCTGGGTGGAGCGCATCTGCGAGGTGACCTCGGAGAGGGAGCGGTCGTTCATCGTGCCGTTGAGGTCACCGAGCAGGACGACGTTCTTCAGCGGTTCCGCGGCGAGGGCCGCGCCCAGGGCGTCGGCGCTGTTGTCGCGCTGGTTGGCGGTGAACCCGGCGTTGAGCTTGACGCGGACCGACGGCAGGTGGGCGACGTAGACGCCGAGCTCGCCGAAGGGGCCGGCGGCGGTGGTGCGCATGGCCCGGGTCCAGCCCAGCCGGATGTCCACGGGCTTGCTGGAGGTCAGCGGGTACTTGCTCCACACACCGACCGTGCCCTCGACCGCGTGGTACTTGTACGTCCCGGCGAGGACTTCCTCGTAGACGGGGACGGCGCCGGCCTTGAGCTCGGTGAGGGCCAGGATGTCGGCCCCGGACTTGGCGACCGACCGGGCGGTGCCGCGCGGGTCGGCGTTGTCGGCGTCGACGTTGTGGGTGGCGACCGTCAGGTTGCCGCCCGGGCCGGACTTGTCGCTGATCAGGCCGCCGAACAGGTTCACCCAGACCGCGGCCGTCAGCAGTATCGCGATCAGGGCCGTGGCGGACCTGCGGACCACCGCGATGGCCAGCAGGACCGGCACGAACACGCCCAGCCAGGGCAGGAAGCTCTCGGTGAGGCTGCCGAGGTTGCCCACGTCGTTGGGCAGCTCGGCGTGGAAGACCATGATCCCGGAGATCAGCAGGGAGAAGGCGGCGGTGACGATGCCGCGCTTCCAGATGCCGGGGTCGCGGCGCAGCTCTTCCAGTTTGCGGCGCAGCGCGGCCCATCGGCGTCGCAGACCGGATCCGGAGGGCCCGGGCTCGGAGCCGCCGTTCCCCGTCTCCGTCATGTACGCCTGTGCCATGCCATGTCCTCGCTGCCGTGCTCGCGCTCCGTCCCCGCCCCTTGACCCTAGGCGATGACGGGAGCCTTACGTGTCGCCCTTCACGGACGTACGACCGGGAGGACGAACGGCCGTGCGGCCGGGGTTCCGCTTGTCACGAAACGCGCACATTGGCTCCCGCGCGCCTGGAGCCCGGCCAGGAGTGTGACGGACCGGTCACTGCGCCGCGGCTGCGGCACTTCCGTCCATGCCCGCGGGAGTGCCACCATGGTGGGTGAGTCCGGGGACGCCGTGAGGGCGCCTCGAGATGACACAAGGAGCAGTTGCAATGACGCATGCCGTTTCGCCTGCCCGCGAAGCCGCCTCCCCCACCCTGTACGGAGGCACGGGCACCCGGCGGATCACCGTCCGCGACCTCACCCTCGCCAAGGAGCGCGGCGAGAAGTGGCCGATGCTCACCGCCTACGACGCCGTGACGGCGTCCGTGTTCGACGAGGCGGGCATCCCCGTCATCCTCGTCGGCGACTCGATGGGCAACTGTCACCTCGGCTACGACACCACCGTCCCGGTGACGATGGACGAGATGACGATGCTGTCGGCGGCCGTCGTACGGGGCACCAGCCGGGCCCTGGTCGTCGGCGACCTGCCGTTCGGTTCCTACCAGGAGGGCGCCGTGCAGGCGCTGCGCAGCGCGACCCGGCTGGTCAAGGAGGCCGGGGTCCAGGCGGTCAAGCTGGAGGGCGGCGAGCGCTCGCTGCACCAGACGGAACTGCTCGTGCAGTCCGGCATCCCGGTCATGTCCCACCTGGGCCTGACCCCGCAGTCCGTGAACGCGATGGGCTACCGGGTGCAGGGCCGGGGCGACGAGGCCGCGCACCAGCTGCTGCGCGACGCGAAGGCGGCCCAGGACGCGGGCGCCTTCGCGGTGGTCCTGGAGCTGGTCCCGGCCGAGCTGGCCGCGGAGGTCACCCGGTCCCTGCACATCCCGACCGTCGGCATCGGGGCGGGTTCGGAGTGCGACGCGCAGGTGCTGGTGTGGACCGACATGATGGGCCTGACCGGCGGGAAGATGCCGCGGTTCGTCAAGCAGTACGCGAACCTGCGGGCGACCATGGGCGACGCGGCGAAGGCCTTCGCCGAGGACGTGGTCGGCGGCACGTTCCCCCAGCCGGAGCACGCCTTCCACTAGGACCGCTGACGCGGTGACGGTCCGCTGACGCGGCGATCCGCGGAACGGACCGATCCGCGGAACGAACGGTTCCACTGACGGCCCGCCGACAGCCCTCTTCCGGGATGCCGGCGGGCCGTCGGCCGTCTGTCGGCGGTCTGTCGGAGCGTTGTCGGTGGCGGCTGGTCCCATGGGGGACATGACGCGAAACGACAAGAATCCCCACGCCGTCGAAGTGCGGGGGCTGGTGAAGCACTACGGCGACACGAAGGCCCTGGACGGGGTCGACCTCTTCGTCCGCGAGGGCACCGTGCTCGGTGTCCTCGGTCCCAACGGCGCGGGCAAGACCACCCTGGTCCGCTGCCTGTCCACCCTGATCGTCCCCGACTCCGGCACGGCGACGGTCGCGGGCTACGACGTGGTCCGCCAGCCGCGGCAGCTGCGCCGCACCATAGGCCTGACCGGCCAGTACGCCTCGGTCGACGAGAAGCTCTCCGGCTGGGAGAACCTCTACATGATCGGCCGGCTGCTGGACCTGTCCCGCAAGGAGGCCCGGTCCCGGGCCGACGACCTGCTGGAGCGGTTCTCGCTCACCGAGGCCGCCAAGAAGGCCGCGATGCACTACTCCGGCGGTATGCGCCGCCGGCTCGACCTGGCCGCGTCGATGATCGGCCGCCCGGCCGTCCTGTACCTGGACGAGCCGACCACGGGTCTGGACCCCCGCACGCGCAACGAGGTGTGGGACGAGGTGCAGCGGATGGTCGCCGAGGGGGCCACCGTCCTGCTCACCACCCAGTACATGGAGGAGGCCGAGCAGCTCGCGAGCGAGCTGACGGTCATCGACCGCGGCAAGGTCATCGCCAACGGCAAGGTCGACGAGCTGAAGGCGCGCGTCGGCGGCCGGACCCTGCGGATCCGCCCGGCGGCCTCCGCCGACCTGCCGGACATGGCCCGCGCCCTGTCCGAGGCCGGTCTGGACGGGGTGTCCGGCGCCCAGGCCGTCCCGGACGAGGGCGTGCTCCTCGTCCCGATCCTGAGCGACGAGCAGCTGACCGCCGTCGTCGGCCTGCTGGCCGGCCGCGGGTACGCGATCGCCGACCTCGGCACCTACCTGCCCAGCCTCGACGAGGTGTTCCTGTCCATCACCGGACAGCGGCCCGCCCCGTCCGAGGAGTCCGTTCCCACCGAGAAGACCGAGAAGACCGAGGAGGTCGCGGCATGAGCACCGTCACCACCACCAAGCCCGCGGCCCCCCGGGCGGCCGCGGCGGCTCCGTCCGAGGACGGCCGGATCGGCCTGCGGGGCAACCTGCGGCACATCGGCGCCCTGGTGCGCCGCAACGCCCTGCAGATCAGGCAGGACCCCGAGTCGATGTTCGACGTCCTGTTCATGCCGGTCATCTTCACGCTGCTGTTCGTGTTCGTCTTCGGCGGCGCGATCTCCGGCAAGGGCAACCAGGGCGAGTACGTCAACTACGTGGTCCCGGGCCTGATGGCGATGATGGGCATGAACATCGCCATGGGCGTCGGCACCGGCGTCAACGACGACTTCAAGAAGGGCGTGATGGACCGGTTCCGGTCCATGCCGATCGCCCGGTCCTCGGTCCTCATCGCGAAGATCGTGGTCGAGCTCGGCCGGATGATGGTCGCCATCGCGATCCTGCTCGCCGTGGGCTTCATCCTGGGCCTGTCCATCAAGTCCTCGGTGCTGGACCTGTTCCTCGCCATCGGACTGTCCGCCGTCTTCGGTGCCTCCCTGATGTGGATCTTCATCCTGCTGGGTCTGACCATGAAGACCGCGCAGGCCGTCCAGGGCATGGCGATGCTCGTCCTGATGCCGCTGCAGTTCGGCAGCTCGATCTTCGCCCCGCCGACCACCATGCCCGGCTGGCTGCAGAACTTCACCGACGTCAACCCGCTGTCCAACCTGGCCGACGCGGCCCGCGGCCTGATCAACGGCACCCCGCTGGGCAACTCCGTGTGGATCACGCTGGCGTGGTCGGTGGGCATCACCGCCGTCACCATGCCGATCGCGGTCCGCAAGTTCCGCCAGAAGACCTGATCCGGAGGGCCGGTCCGTTCCGGATCGCGTCCCGGACGGCCCGGCGCGCACGGGGGGCGGGTCAGAAGAGGGCGGCGGCCTCCTCCACCGTGAGGCCGCCGCCTTCGGCGTGCGCACGCTCGTACGCCTCGTCGCCGAGCTCCGCCCGTGCCAGTTCCCGGGCGCGGGCGGCGTCCTCGCGTTCCGCGGTGACCGGGACGTGCCGGGGCGGCAGGTTCGCGTGGTAGGCGCCGACCAGCCGCGCCGCCTCGTAGGCCCGCCGCCGCCCGCCGAGCGAGGCAAGGGAGACGGCCGCCGTCACCAGGAACACGGCGGGCAGCTCCGGGGCGACCATCGCCGCGAGCGGGTGGCGCACGGCCCGCTGGGCGTCCCGGATCCGGTCCAGGGCGTCCTCGTACTTGCCGTCCCGGTTGTCCAGCCAGGCCGTCGTCGCGCGCAGGAACGCGTCGAAGACGGCGAACGCGCCGAGGGCGAACTCCTCACGCAGGACGTCGATCTGGGCGCGGGCCTCGGGGATCCGGCCGGTGCGGCCGAGGAGTCCGGCGTAGAACATCCGGGCGGCGGGCATGGCCTCGTTGCCGAACCGCTGCTCGGTGGAGGTGATCTCGCCGAGGATCTTCTCGGCCTCCTCCAGCCGGCCGTTCTCGATGAGGGTCCCGGCCATCCGCACGCGCAGCACCGTCACCTGGGCCCGGGCGCCGAGCCGTTCGGCGTAGGCGATGGCTTCGAGGTAGTCCTGGCAGGCGAGTTCGTACGCGCCGCTCTTCTCCCGGGACTCGGCGCGGGCGGACAGCGCTTCGGCGCAGCCCCAGTCGTCCCCGAGCGCACGGAAGAGGGCGAGGCTCTCGTCGGCGTCGCGGGAGGCGTCGCCGGCCCAGTCGGCGCGGTTGGCGAGGATGTTGGCCCGCAGCTGGAGGGCGGAGGCCAGCTCCCAGCCGTAGCCGGGGCCGAGGGCGCGGGCGGCGGTGACGGTCTCGTCGACGACCCGCTTCATCAGCCCGGGCTCCCCCGCGATCATGACGGCGTAGATCCACAGGGAGCCCGGGGTCCGGCAGGTCTGCGGGAGGCCGGGCCGGTAGGTGGCGAGGATTCCCTCCACTTCGGCGCGCACCTCCGGACTGTCCCAGGTGGTGGCCGTGTGGTCGCGGGAGGACAGGCGCACCAGGTGCACGGCGCGCCAGGCCTCGGCGAGGACCTCGCCGGAGTAGGGCGGGGGCGAGTCGAGGAGCCGCTCGTGGACCGGCTCGGCCGGGACGTGGGGCGGCGCGAAGGGGTCGGGGCCCAGTGCGGCGGCGGCCTCGGTCCAGTGCCGTATCTCGGCGCGCAGGTCCTGCATGTGCCAGTACCAGCCCAGGGCGTGGACCAGGCACAGGACCTCGCCGACGTCGCGGGTGGCGAGGGCGCGGCGCAGGGCGGTGCGGAGGTTCTCGTACTCGGTGGCGATGCGGTCGGCGGCCGCGCGCTGGCCGTGGCCGCGCAGCAGGGGCTCGGTGGTGCGGGCGAGTTCGCGGTAGTGGACGAGGTGGCGCCGCCCGGTCTCCTCGCGGTCGGCCTCCTCCAGCCGCTCGGCGGCGTATTCGGCGACGGTCTCCAGAAGCCGGTAGCGCATGTCGCCGGCCGGGCCGGGGGCGGCGACGACGAGGGACTTGTCGACCAGCGCCGCCATGACGTCGGCGACGTCGAGCCCGCTGTCGTCCGCGCAGACGGCCTCGGCGGCCTCCAGGTCGCAGCCGCCGGCGAAGACGGACAGCCGGCGCAGGACGGCCCGTTCGGCCCCGTCCAGCAGGTCCCAGGACCAGTCGACGACGGCACGGAGGGTCTGCTGGCGGGGCAGCACGGTCCGGGCGCCGCCGGTGAGCAGCCGGAAGCGGTCGTCGAGGCGGTCGGCGATCTGGCGGGGGGTGAGCAGGCGCAGCCGGGCGGCGGCCAGTTCGATGGCGAGGGGCAGCCCGTCGAGGCGGCGGCAGATCTCGGCGGCGGCCTCCGGGTCGTCGGCGACCCGGAACCCGGGCTTCGCGGCGGCCCCGCGGTCGTCCAGCAGCCGCAGCGCGACGGGGTCGGGCAGGGGCTCGACGGGCCGCAGCAACTCCCCCGGCACCCCGAGCGGTTCCCGGCTGGTGGCGAGGATCCGCACGCCGGGGCACTGGGTGAGGACGCGTTCGGCGAGTTCGGCGGCGGCCCCGATCACGTGCTCGCAGTTGTCCAGGAGCAGCAGGAGCCGGCGGCGGGAGCAGTGCTCTGCGAGCCGGTCGAGGGGGTTGTCGCCGGTCCGTTCGGTGAGCGCGCGCAGTTCCTCGGCGGCGCCGCCGCGCAGCTTGGTCTCGCGGGCGCCGAGGGCGGTGAGGGCGGCCTCGGCCACGTCTTCGGGGTCGTCGACGGGGGCGAGCTCCACGAGCCACACCCCGTCGGGCCAGTCGCCGGCGGGGTGCGCCTCGGCTGCCTCCTGCGACAGCCGCGTCTTGCCGGCCCCGCCGGGCCCGAGCAGGGTGACAAGCCGGGCCCGGCCGAGGTCGCCCCCGATGGCCCGGATGTCCTCCTCCCGCCCGACGAAGGTGGTCAGCCGGGCCCGCAGGTTCCCGGGGGCGGGGGCGGGGCCAGGGCCGCCGACGGCGGGGGCGCCGCCCGGGTGGTGGCCGGGCGGGGTTCCGGGACCGGCGGACGCGGCCTCCGCGGGGGCCGGCCAGGCCGCGGCTCCGGCGGACGCCGGGGCGGCCCCGGCCGGGGCCGGGCCGGGGTGGGCCACGGCGGGAGTGCCCGGGCCGGGTGTCGGGGCGGGGGCCGGGGGCTGTGGGGTGGGCCATGCCGGGGTGGCGGGGGCGGCCGGGCGCGGTTCCGGGGCGGGGGTGCCCGAGAGGAGTTCCGTGTGCAGGGTGCGCAGGGCCGGGCCCGGGTCGGTGCCCAGGCGGGTGGACAGGTCCCGGCGGACCGTCTCGTAGGCGGCCAGGGCCTCCGCGGGGCGGCCCACTGCGCGGAGGGCCCGGATGCGGAGGGACTGCAGGGACTCGTCCAGGGGGTGGCGGGCGCACAGTTCGGTCAGCTCCGGCAGGGCCTGTTCCGCTTCGCCCAGGGCCAGCGCCGCGCCCAGCCGGCCCCGGCGCGCGTCCATCCGTACGGCCTCCCAGCGGGCGGACTCGGCCGCCGGATCGGGGAGGGAGGCCAGCGCCGGGCCCCGCCACAGGGCGAGCGCCTCGTCGTACAGGGCCGCCGCCCGGGCGGGGTCGCCCACGGCCGCGGCGGAGCGCACGAGCCCTTCGAAGCGGTACAGGTCGACGTCGTCCCGTCCGGCGTCCAGCCGGTAGCCGCCCTCCGCGGAGCGCACGGCCTCGTGCCCCAGGGCCCGCCGCAGCCGGGCCACCAGCGCCTGGAGCGCGGCGACGGCGTCGGCCGGCGGGTCGCCGTCCCACACCTCGGCGACCAGCAGCGCGGCGGGCACGGTCCGGCCGGGGCGCAGCGCGAGCGCGGTCAGGAGCGCGCGCAGGCGCGCTCCGCCGACGGCGACGGGGGTCCCGTCGTCGCGGATGGCCTGGGCGGTGCCGAGAATCGCGTAACGCACCGGCCCATTGTCCCCGGCCCCCGGGCCCCCACGGGCCACGAGCCCGGGATAGGTTTCGCCGCATGGTTCACCAGGGCGGCCGCGGCGAGCGGCGTATCAGTTCCGTTTTCCTCGGCATCGTCGCCGTCATGGCGGTCACCGGCTGGGCGGTGTGGACGGGATACGCGACGAGCCCGGGGCTCGCGGTGTTCCTCTTCGTCACCTCGGCCTGGGTGGTGTCCCTGTGCCTGCACGAGTACGCGCACGCCCGCACCGCCCTGCACGGCGGGGACTTCACCGTCGGCGCCAAGGGCTACCTCACCCTGAACCCGCTGAAGTACACGCACGCCCTGCTCAGCATCGTGCTGCCGGTGGTCTTCGTGATCCTGGGCGGGCTGGGTCTGCCCGGCGGGGCCGTGTACATCGAGCGGGACCGGATCCGGGGCCGCTGGCGGCACAGCCTGGTCTCGGCGGCGGGGCCGCTGACGAACGTGGCCTTCGCGGTCGTCTGCACCGCGCCGTTCTGGCTGGACGCCCTGGACGGGGTGCCCCAGCCCTTCCGCTTCGCGCTGGCGTTCCTGGCGCTGCTCCAGGTGTCGGCGGCGATCCTGAACTTCCTGCCGGTCCCGGGCCTGGACGGCTACGGGGTCATCGAGCCCTGGCTGTCCCACCGCGCACGCCGAGAGCTCGCGCCGCTGGCGCCGTTCGCGCTGATCGGGGTGTTCGCCCTGCTGTGGATCCCGGAGGTCAACGCGGTCTTCTTCGACGCGGTGCGGGGCATCCTGCGCGCCCTGGGCGTCTCGGACCTGGAGACGTACTGCGGCCGCGACCTGTACCGCTTCTGGACCGGGCAGGACGGCTTCTGCGCGGCCCCGTCGGACTGACCTGCTACGCGGCGGTGCGCTGCTTCTCCGCCTTGGCCTTGCGCACGTAGAACCAGGCCATGTTGGACGTCACGCCGGCCAGCAGCACCCACACGATCCCGAGGAAGCTGCCCTCCACGAAGGCGACCACGGCGGCGGCCACGGCAAGGACGCAGACGACAACGGCGAACACGGCAAGGCGGGGCATCCGGAACAGCTCCTCGGCGACACGGAACGGGGTCGAGCCCCTCCAGTGTCCCCCATCCCGCGCCGGGCCCCGGGCCCGGCGCGGGATGGGGGACGGGTGGGGTCAGACGTCCGTGAGGCGGAGGCCCGCGTGGGCCTTGTAGCGGCGGTTCGTGGAGATGAGGTTGGCGACCATCGCCTCCACCTGGTGGGAGTTGCGCAGCCGGCCCGCGAAGACGCCGCGCATGCCGGGGATGCGGGCCGCGAGGGCCTGGACCAGGTCGGTGTCGGCGCGGGAGTCGCCCAGGACCATGACGTCGGTGTCGATCTCCTCGACCGAGGTGTCCTGGAGGAGGACCGCGGAGAGGTGGTGGAAGGCGGCGGTGACCCGGGAGTTGGGGAGCAGGGCGGCGGCCTGCTGGGCGGCGCTGCCCTCCTCGACCTGGAGGGCGTACGCGCCCTGCTTGTCGAAGCCCAGCGGGTTGACGCAGTCCACGACGAGCTTGCCGGCGAGGTCCTCGCGCAGCGCCTCCAGGGTCTTGGCGTGGCCCTCCCACGGCACCGCGATGATGACGATGTCGCTGCGGCGGGCGCATTCGGCGTTGTCGGCGCCCTCGACGCCGAGGCCCAGTTCCCGCGCGGCGGTCTCGGCGCGGTCGGCGGCCCGGGAGCCGATGATCACCTTCTGGCCCGCCCGGGCGAGCCGGTAGGCGAGGCCGCGGCCCTGGTCGCCGGTGCCGCCGAGGACGCCGACAACGAGGCCGGAGACGTCGGGGAGGTCCCAGGGGTCCTTGGCCGGCGGCTTCTGGGTGCTGTCTGAGGAAGTCATGGGGCCGAGCGTACTGCCGGGTAGGTGGAGGTCGAAGGGGTGGGAGAGGGGCGAATCGCTCACCGGGGCCGGGTGCGTGCGGCAGGATGCGGCCATGGATGCCGTGAGGGTGGCTCTGTTGCGCGAGGTTCTCGCGGGGACGCCGTGGCCGGGTGAGGCGCGGAGGTTCGCCGGTTCGCTGCGGCGGGTCGTGGTGCCGGCGGGCGGAGGCCTGCTGCTGGTGGGGACGGAGCAGTACGAGCCCTGGCACCTCGCGGCGCACCTGGTGGACGAGGCCGCCTGGTCGGGGCAGCCGGAGCTGGCGCCGACGCTGGTACGGCACCGGGTGCTCCCGGGCGAGCCGCCGCACCTGTCGGTCGGGCTGGGCCGGCTGGAGGCGGCGCGGCGCGGGCACACCCTGCTGGTGGTGGCTCCGGAGCGGCCGGGCGAGGGGCTGCTGGAGCGGGTCCACGACGCCCGGCGCGCGGGGGCGACCGTGCTGTCGCTGGACGGCGGGGACGCGGACCTGGGCGCCCTGGCGCACGACGCGCTGTCGGTGCCGGCGGCGGACAGCGCCCTGGACCTGGACACCGTGCAGCACCTGGT
This sequence comes from Streptomyces katrae, assembly GCF_002028425.1. Classification (GTDB taxonomy): domain Bacteria; phylum Actinomycetota; class Actinomycetes; order Streptomycetales; family Streptomycetaceae; genus Streptomyces; species Streptomyces katrae_A. The sequence goes on from NZ_CP020042.1 coordinate 2,421,184, forward strand.
GGGTGCGGCGGCCGGGGAGAACGGCCTGCCGGTGCGGCGGGGCGCGGGCGGGGTCACGGGTGTGCGGCGGCTGCGGGACCGGCTGGCGCGGCTGGCGGACCAGCTGACCGCGCCGCCGCCCAGCCGCTGGTAGCGGGGCCGGTCAGGGGGTGGCCGTGCCCGTGGCGTCCTCGTCCCCCTCCCCTTCGCGGGTCTTGTCGTTCCACTTGGGGTCGTTCTGCCATTCGAGGTTGCGCTCCTGCGCCGTCTCCATGGCGTGGGCGGCTTCCTCTCGGCTGCTGTACGGGCCGAAGCGGTCCTTGGCGGGGCACTCGGGGCCCTCCTCGACCTTCTTGTGGACCAGGCAGTAGAACCACTCGCCGGGCTTGCCCACCTGACGTTTCTTGAACAGGGCCATCGTCGGCTCCTTCCTCTGTCGCCATGCTGCCCCATACCCGCTGGATACACTCGCTTGCATGTCTGGCCAGTCGCTGCTCGTACCAGGCGAGCTCTCTCCCGCCCGTTCCGTTCCCGGAAACATCCGCCGGCCCGAGTACGTGGGCAAGCCCGGCCCCAAGCCGTACACGGGACCGGAGGTGCAGTCCGCCGAGACCATCGAGGCCATGCGCATCGCAGGCCGCATCGCCGCGCAGGCGATGGAGGAGGCCGCGAAGCACATCGCACCGGGGGTGACCACGGACGAGCTGGACCGGGTCGCGCACGAGTACATGTGCGACCACGGCGCCTACCCGTCGACGCTGGGCTACCGGGGATTCCCCAAGTCCCTGTGCTCCTCGCTCAACGAGGTCATCTGCCACGGCATCCCCGACTCGACTGTCCTGCGCGACGGCGACATCGTGAACCTCGACGTGACCGCGTACATCGGCGGGGTGCACGGCGACAACAACGCCACCTACCTGTGCGGCGAGGTGGACGAGGAGTCGCGGCTGCTGGTGGAGCGCACCCGCGAGGCCCTGAACCGGGCCATCAAGGCGGTCAAGCCCGGCCGCCAGATCAACGTCATCGGCCGGGTCATCGAGTCGTACGCGAAGCGGTTCGGCTACGGGGTGGTCCGGGACTTCACCGGGCACGGGATCAACTCGTCGTTCCACTCCGGCCTGATCATCCCGCACTACGACAGCCCGCACGCCACCACCGTCATGGAGCCGGGCATGACGTTCACGATCGAGCCGATGCTGACGCTGGGCACCCACGAGTACGACATGTGGGAGGACGGCTGGACGGTCGTCACGAAGGACCGCAAGCGGACCGCGCAGTTCGAGCACACGCTGGTGGTGACGGAGACGGGGGCGGAGATCCTCACCCTGCCGTAGCGGCTCCGGCTGCCGTGGCGGCTTGCGCCGCGGACATTTTTTACCGACAGCACGTCGGGAACACATTGACTTAGGCATGCCTAAGCAGGAGGATCGGGCGGGGCGGCTGTGTCGCCGCGCCCGATTTCTCTCCTCGGGAGGTCCGCCTTGGACGCCTTCTCCACGGTCATCCGTGTCGCCTCGCACGAGCAGCACACCGAAGCCGAGACCTCCGCCTTCATGAGCGACCTGCTCGGCGGCCGGCTCGGCGTGGAGGCCTACACCCGCTACACCGAGCAGCTGTGGTTCGTGTACCGGGCGCTGGAGGACGCGGCCGACGCGCTCCGCGAGGATCCGGTCGCGGGGCCGTTCATCCGGCCCGAGCTGATGCGCGTCGCGGAGATCGAGCGCGACCTGGCGCACCTGAGGGGGCCGGACTGGCGGGAGTCCGTGACGGCGCTGCCGGCGACGCAGGCGTACGCGGCCCGGGTCGCGCAGTGCGCGCGGGAGTGGCCGGGCGGGTACGTCGCCCACCACTACACCCGCTACCTGGGCGACCTCTCCGGCGGGCAGATCATCCGGGACAAGGCGGAGCGGACCTGGGGGTTCGCGCGCAAGGGCGACGGGGTGCGGTTCTACGTGTTCGCGGGGATCGCGAACCCGGCCGCGTTCAAGCGGGACTACCGGGACCTGCTGGACGCGATCGCGGCCGACGACCTGGAGAAGCAGCGGATCGTCGACGAGTGCAAGCGGGCCTTCGACCACAACGGGGCCGTGTTCCGGGAGCTGGGCGAGGAGTTCCCGCTCAGCGCGTGAGCACGCCTCCCGCCCCCGCTCCCCGGCCCGGGGGCGGGGAGGGCTAGGACGCGAAGCGGACCCGGCCGCCCAGTTCCACCGTGCCGTCCGGGGCCGGGGCCGTGAGGAGCTGGGAGCCGGCGCCCTGGGTGATGTTCAGGGCGCGGTTCAGTTCGGCGGTGAGGAGGATGGCCGCCGAGCCGGTGGCCTCGTCCTCGGGGACGGCCCCGTCGGGGCGGCGCGGGAAGCCGCGGGCGCGGATCCGGCCGGCGGGCTCGTCCTCCCAGGCCCAGGCGTAGAGCCAGCCCTCGCCGGGCGGCGGGGTGGGCAGCGCCTCGACCTCGGCGGCGGTGGCGTACTGCTGCGTGCGCTTGCCGGTGACCCATTCGGGGCGGGCGGTGATCCAGGTGAACTCCCCGTCGTGGCGGGCCCACACGGACCCGGCGGGCGGCCGGAGCTCCTCGATGTCGAGCAGCCAGGCGAGTCCGACCAGGGGGTGCCCGGCGAAGGACATCCGGGTGCCGGGGGTGCGGATGTCGACCACCCCGCGCTCCGGGTCGTCGACGAACACCGTCTCGCTGTAGCCCAGTTCGGCGGCGAGGGCCTGGCGGGCCGCGTCGTCCGGGACGGTGCGGCCGTCACGGACGACTCCGAGCAGGTTGCCGTGCCGGCCGTCACCCGCGCAGAACACCTTGATCACGTCGAGATCGTTCACATCGGCATTCAAGCACGGGACGGCCGCGGCCCCCTCCCTGTACGGCCGCCCCCGGCGGGACCCCACCCGCCGCGGTCCGGGGAGGGGCGCCGGGCCGGCCTGCGGAGGGGCGCACTGCCGGACGTACGGCCCCTCGCGCACCGGTGCGCCCCCCGGCGCTCCCCCACAGGGCGCAGGCCGGGCGAAACCGGACGGCGACCCCGGTCCCGCACGGAATGCGGACGGGGACTTGACCCGTGCTTGACCCTCGCTTGAGCCGCCCATGGAGGGGCCGTGACGGGCTCGTGTCCGGGGCCGGAAGGTGAGAGCTGAATCACTGGACGAGCGGGTATCGGTGAGGTAAGCCTCGGTTAAGTTAGGTCCGCCTCACCAGGCTGCCCCACGCCTCCACCCTCGCCAGGAGCCCCCATGCGCCCCGCCCGCCTCACCGTCCTCGCCGCGGCCGCAGCCGTCGCCGCGCTCACCGCCGTCACCGGCTGCGCGGAGAAGAGCGACAAGGGCGGCTCGGACGCGATCCACGTGACCGCGACCGACAGCGCCTGTGAGGTCTCCACGACCGACTTCCCGGCGGGCAAGGTCTCCATCGAGGTGGAGAACAAGGGCTCCAAGGTCACCGAGCTGTACGTGCTCTTCCCGGACGACCGCATCGTCGCCGAGCGCGAGAACATCGGCCCCGGCACCAAGGCCACCATCGCCGCCGAGATCAAGGCGGGCGACTACCTCTTCGCCTGCAAGCCCGGCATGAAGGGCGACGGCATCCGCACCAAGGTCAAGGCCACCGGCAAGGGGTCCGCCGAGAAGCGCAGCCCCGAGCTGGACGCCGCCGTGGCCGCGTACCGCAAGTACGTCCAGGAGCAGGCCGACGCGACCCTGCCGAAGGCGCAGGCCTTCGCCGACGCCGTCAAGGCCGGCGACCTGGAGGCCGCGAAGAAGGCCTACGCCCCCTCCCGCCTGGGCTGGGAGCGCACCGAGCCGGTCGCCGAGTCCTTCGGCGACATCGACCCGAAGGTCGACGTCCGCGAGGACGGCCTGGAGGCCGGCCAGGACCCGGCGAAGGACTGGACCGGCTGGCACCGCCTGGAGAAGTCCCTCTTCCAGGAAAACAAGATCGACGACAACGACAAGAAGCTCGCCGACACCCTGATCACCGACCTCACCGCCTGGCAGAAGAAGGTCGGCGAGGCCGAGATCACCCCGACCTCCATGGCCAACGGCGCCAAGGAGCTCCTCGACGAGGTCGCCACCGGCAAGGTGACCGGCGAGGAGGAGCGCTACAGCCACACCGACCTGGTCGACTTCAAGGCCAACGTCGAGGGCGCCGAGAAGTCCTACGAGCTCCTCAAGGCCGTCACCGCGAAGAACGACCCCGAGCTCGCCAAGCAGCTGGACACCCAGTTCGCCGCGCTGAACACCCTCCTGGACAAGTACCGCGCCGACAAGAACACCTACGAGTTCACCTCGTACGACAAGGTCGGCGAGACCGAGCGCAAGGAGCTCTCGGACGGCGTCAGCGCCCTGGCCGAGCCGCTCTCGAAGCTGGCCGCCGCGGTCGCCAAGTAGTCCACAGCCAGGCAGAGCGGGAGATCCCACCATGACCGACGCCCAGGAGCCGAACGTGTCCGAGGACGAGGCCCAGGAGTCCACCGGAGGCGCGACGGCGCCCTCGCGCCGTGCCGTCCTCGGCTGGGGCGGGGCCGGGCTCGCGCTCGGCGCGGCCGCGGCCGGCGGCGCCGTGGCCGCCTTCAACGGCGGCTCGGACATCGCGCCGGCGGCCTCCGCCGGCGCGGCCGTGGCCTTCCACGGCGAGCACCAGGCCGGTATCGCCAGCGCCGTCCAGGACCGGCTGCACTTCGCGGCCTTCGACGTGAAGACCAAGGACCGCGAGGAGCTCGTCAAGCTCCTCAAGGACTGGACGGCCGCCGCCCGGCTGATGACCGCCGGGCTGCCCGTCGGCGACGTGTACGAGGGCGTGCCCGAGGCCCCGCCGACCGACACCGGCGAGGCCCTGGGCCTCAAGCCCTCCCGCCTGACCCTGACCATCGGCTTCGGCCCGGGCCTGTTCGCCAAGGACCGCTTCGGCCTGGACGGCAAGCGCCCCGAGGCCCTGGTGGACCTGGAGGCCTTCCCCGGCGACAACCTGGACCAGGCCCGCTCCGGCGGCGACCTGTGCGTCCAGGCCTGCGCCGACGACCCGCAGGTCGCCGTGCACGCCATCCGCCAGCTGGCCCGCATCGGCTTCGGCAAGGTGGCGGTGCGCTGGTCGCAGCTCGGCTTCGGCAAGACCTCCTCGACCACGCCCGACGAGCAGACCCCGCGCAACATGATGGGCTTCAAGGACGGCACCCGGAACATCTCCGGCACCGACACCGCCGCCCTCGACAAGCACGTGTGGGTCGGCGCGGGCGACGGCAGCGACTGGATGACCGGCGGCTCGTACCTGGTCGCCCGGCGCATCCGGATGCACATCGAGACCTGGGACCGCACCTCCCTGCGGGAGCAGGAGGACATCTTCGGCCGCGACAAGGGCGAGGGCGCGCCGGTCGGCAAGTCCAAGGAGCGCGACGAGCCGTTCCTCAAGGCGATGAAGCCCGACTCGCACGTGCGCCTCGCGCACCCCGACAGCAACGACGGCGCGACCATCCTGCGCCGCGGCTACTCCTTCACCGACGGCACGGACGGTCTGGGCCGGCTCGACGCGGGCCTGTTCTTCCTCGCCTACCAGCGCGACGTCCGCAAGGGCTTCGTCGCGATCCAGCGCCGGCTGTCGAAGAACGACGCGCTGAACGAGTACATCCAGCACGTGGGCTCGGCCGTCTTCGCCGTCCCGCCGGGCGTCCGCGACAAGGACGACTGGTGGGGCCGGACGCTGTTCGCGTAGTTCCACCCGGAGAGGAATCGCCGTGTTCGGCAACTATCTGATCGGCCTGCGCGAGGGCCTCGAAGCCAGCCTGGTCGTCTGCATCCTCGTCGCCTACCTGGTCAAGACCGGGAACCGCGCCGCGCTGCGGCCGGTGTGGCTCGGCATCGGGATCGCCTGCTCGCTCTCGCTCGCGTTCGGCGCGCTGCTCACCTTCGGCACGCAGGAGCTGACCTTCGAGGCGCAGGAGCTGCTCGGCGGCAGCCTGTCGGTCATCTCGGTCGGCCTGGTGACGTGGATGGTCTTCTGGATGAAGAAGACCGCCCGGCACCTGAAGAGCGAGCTCCAGGGCAAGCTCGACGCGGCGCTCGCGATGGGCACCGGCGCGCTGGTCGCGACCGCGTTCCTGGCGGTGGGCCGCGAGGGCCTGGAGACGGCGCTGTTCGTGTGGGCCTCGGTCCGGGCCAGCGGGGAGGGCTCCTCCGCGCCGCTGGTCGGGGTGCTGCTGGGCATCGCGACGGCCATCGTGCTGGGCTGGCTGTTCTACCGGGGCGCGCTGAAGATCAACTTGTCGAAGTTCTTCACGTGGACCGGCGGGATGCTGGTCGTCGTCGCGGCGGGCGTCCTGGCGTACGGGGTGCACGACCTCCAGGAGGCCGGGTTCATCGGCGGCCTGCAGGACAAGGCGTTCGACATCAGCTCGGTGATCCCGCAGGACAGCTGGTACGGGGTCCTGCTGAAGGGCGTCTTCAACTTCCAGCCGGACCCGACGGTGGCGCAGCTGGTGGTGTGGCTGCTGTACCTCGCGGCGGTCCTGACCGTGTTCCTGCTCCCGGCGCGCGTGCGCGGCGCGGCCGAGGCCCCGGCCGCGGCCCCGGTGAAGTAGCCCGCCCGGCTCCGCTGCGTCCCGAAAGCCCGGCGCCCGGTTCGTTCCCCCCTCCGCGGGGACGAGCCGGGCGCCGTTGCGTGCGGGGCGCGGCCCTAGCCGCGGCCGATGTACGGCATGGCCGTGGCCATCACCGTCGCGAACTGGACGTTCGCCTCCAGCGGGAGCTCCGCCATGTGCAGCACCGTCCGGGCGACGTCGGCGGCGTCCATCACCGGCTCGACCGCCAGCTGTCCGTTCGCCTGGAGGATCCCGGTCTGCATGCGCGCCGTCATGTCCGTCGCCGCGTTGCCGATGTCGATCTGCCCGCAGGCGATCCGGTAGGGCCGCCCGTCGAGCGACAGCGACTTCGTCAGGCCCGTCATGGCGTGCTTGGTGGCCGTGTAGGCGATCGAGTGCGGGCGCGGGACGTGCGCCGAGATGGAGCCGTTGTTGATGATGCGGCCGCCCTGGGGGTCCTGTTCCTTCATCACCCGGAAGGCCCCCTGTGCGCAGAGGAAGGACCCCGTGAGGTTGACGTCGACGACCTGGCGCCAGTCCTCGTAGGCGATGTCCTCCAGCGGGACCCCCGCCGGGCCGAAGGTGCCGGCGTTGTTGAAGAGGAGGTCGAGGCGCCCGTAGCGGGTCCGGACGGTCTCGAAGAGGGCGGTCACGTCCCCCGGGTCGCTCACGTCCGCCCGGACGGGCAGGACGTCAGCGCCCTCCCCGGCCGCCGCCGCGGTCTCCTCCAGGGGTCCGGTCCGGCGCCCGGCCACGGCCACCGACCAGCCGGCCCCGGTCAGGGCGAGGGCCACGGAGCGGCCGATCCCGGAGCCGGCGCCGGTCACTACAGCGATCTTGTTCCCACGTGCGCTCATGGGCCCGCAGAGTACGTCACACCGGACATCCGGCCCGGAACGGTCCGACAGCTGAGAGCATGGGCCGGTCAGGGGTGCATAAAGCAGATGAAAAGACTGGAGTTCCGTATGTCGGAGAGAGGCCCCTCCGCGGCCCCCTCGCACGAGCCGTCCCGCTCACCCTCCACCTCCCCCTCGGCCCCCGCCCCCGGCCCCCTGACCGCCGCACGCCGCACCGGCCTGCTGGTCACCTTCATCCTGGGCGGACTGACCGCCCTGCCGCCGCTGTCCATGGACATGTACCTCCCGGCCCTGCCGGAGGTCACCGCCGCCCTGGGCAGCCCGGCCGCGACCGTCCAGCTCACGCTGACCTCCTGCCTCGCCGGCATGGCGCTCGGCCAGCTGGTCATCGGGCCCATGAGCGACAAATGGGGGCGGCGCCGCCCGCTGCTGGCCGGCATGGCCGTCTACGTCCTCGCCACCGCGATATGCGCCCTCGCCCCCTCCGCCGAACTGCTGATCGGCTTCCGGCTGCTCCAGGGCCTGGCCGGCGCGGCCGCCATCGTCATCGCACGGGCCGTCGTCCGCGACCTGTACGACGGGGTCGAGATGGCCCGCTTCTTCTCCACCCTGATGCTCATATCCGGCACCGCCCCGATCGTCGCCCCGCTGATCGGCGGCCAGGTGCTCCGCTTCGCGGACTGGCGCGGGGTGTTCGTCGTCCTCACCGCCGTCGGCCTCGCGCTGACCCTGGTGGTCTGGCGCGGCCTCGGCGAGACCCTGCCGCCCGAACGGCGCCAGACCGGCGGCGTGGGCGCCGCCCTGCGGACCATGCGGGGGCTGCTCTCCGACCGGGTCTTCGCCGGTTACACCCTGGCCGGCGGCTTCGCCTTCGCGGTGCTCTTCTCGTACATCTCCGCCTCGCCCTTCGTCGTGCAGGAGATCTACGGCGCCTCCCCGCAGGCCTTCAGCCTGCTGTTCGGCCTCAACTCCGTCGGCCTGATCGTCGTCGGCCAGATCAACGGCAAGCTGCTGGTCGGCCGGGTCAGCCTGGACAAGGTCCTCGCGGCCGGCATCGCCGTGCTCACCACCGCCTCGGTGGCCCTGCTGCTGATGTCCACCGGCGTGTTCGGGAAGGCCGGCCTGTTCCCCGTCGCCGCCGCGCTGTTCGTGCTGATGTCGACGATGGGCCTGGTCCTGCCCAACACCAACGCACAGGCCCTGATGCGCACCCCGCACGCCGCCGGATCGGCGTCCGCGCTCCTGGGCACCTCCTCCTTCCTCGTCGGGGCGGTGGCCTCCCCGCTGGTCGGGATCGCGGGCGAGCGGACGGCCGTGCCGATGGCCCTGGTCCAGCTGAGCTGCTCCCTGCTGGCGGCGGGCTGCTTCCTCGCCCTGTGCCGGCCCTGGCGGGACCGGGAGGCCATGGCCGCACCGGCAGACCCGGCCGGCCCGGCCGCGCCGTAAACTTCGCTGGTGAACGCCACCGCCCCCACCACCGCCGAAACCCTCCGCAGCGCGCTGGGCGGGCTGCTCGACGGACTCCCGCCGAAGCAGGCCGCGGCCGCCGTCGAACGGCTCATCGCCAACTACCGGGGCGCCACCCCGACCGACGCCCCCGTGCTGCGCGACCGCTCCGACGTGGCCGCCTACGCGGCGTACCGGATGCCGGCCACCTTCGAGGCCGTGCGCTCCGCGCTGTACGGGCTGGCGGACGCCGCGCCGCAGTGGGCGCCGGGCTCGCACGTGGACGTGGGCGGGGGCACGGGGGCCGCGACCTGGGCGGTGGACGCCGTCTGGGACGGGCCCCGCACGACCACCGTGCTGGACTGGGCCGAACCGGCCCTGGCCCTCGGCAAGGAGCTGGCCGGGCGCTCGGCCTCCGCCGCCCTCCGCTCGGCGGACTGGCGCCGGGCCGTCATCGGCGCCGGGATCGCCCTCCCCGACGCGGACCTGGTCACCGTCTCCTACGTGCTGGGCGAGCTGACGCAGGAGTCCCGCCGGGCGGTCGTCGCCGAGGCGGCGCGCGCCGGACAGGCCGTCGTCCTGATCGAGCCGGGCACGCCGGAGGGGTACCTGCGCATCCGCGAGGCCCGTGACCAGCTGATCGCCTCCGGGCTGAAGGTGGCCGCGCCCTGCCCGCACGACGGGACCTGCCCGATCGAGGTGGGCCAGGACTGGTGCCACTTCTCGGCGCGGGTCAGCCGCTCCTCCCTGCACCGCAAGGTCAAGGGCGGCTCCCTCCCGTACGAGGACGAGAAGTTCGCCTACGTCGCCGCGACCCGCTTCCCCACCACCCCCGTCCCCTCCCGGATCACGCGGAGGCCGCAGATCCGGAAGGGGCTCGTCCTGCTGGACCTGTGCGGTCCCGAGGAGACCGGGCTGGGGCGCGCCACCGTCACCAAGCGCCACGGCGACCTCTACAAGGCGGCCCGGGACGCCGAGTGGGGCGACCAGTGGCCCCCCGCCGGCTCCCCGGACGCCCCGGACGCCCCGGCCGTCTGACGCCCCGGACGCCCAGGCCGCCTGACATCCCGGACGTCCCGGACGTCTAAGGACGCAGCTCCTGGGTGCAGCACTTCACGCTGCCGCCGCCCTTCAGCAGCTCGCCCAGGTCCATCGGGATCGGCTCGAACCCGCGCGCCCGCAGCGGCGCCAGCAGGCCGGTCGCGCCCTGCGGGAGCAGCACGTGCCGGCCGTCCGAGACCGAGTTCAGGCCGAAGGCCGCCGCGTCCGGGGCGTCCACGAGCAGGGCGTCCGGGAACAGCCGGCGCAGCACGGCCTGGCTGCCGGGCGAGAAGGCAGGCGGGTGGTACATGATCTCGTCGCCGTCGAGCACGCACAGCGCCGTGTCCAGGTGGTAGTAGCGCGGGTCCACCAGGTCGAGGCCGATGACGGGGCGGCCGAAGAACTCCTGCGCCTCGTCGTGCGAGAGCGGGCTGGAACGGAAGCCGCGGCCCGCCAGGATGTAGCCGGCGGTGACGGCGAAGTCCCCCTCGCCCTCGTTGACGTGCGAGGGCTCGTGGATGTCGGTGAAGCCGTTCGCCCGGAACCAGTCGAGGTGGATCTCCGCCTCGGCGGTGCGTTCCGGGTAGGCGAAGCGGGCGCCGAGGACCCGGCCGTCGATGACGAGGGCGCCGTTCGCGGCGAAGACCATGTCGGGCAGGCCCGGGTCCGGCTGAAGGGTCTCGACGGTGTGCCCGAGGGAGAGGTACCGGTCCCTGAGGTCCTCCCACTGGGCGAGGGCGAGGGGCAGGTCCACCGGTTTCGTGGGGTCCATCCACGGGTTGATGGAGTACGTGACCTTGAAGTGTGCGGGTGCGCACATCAGGTAGCGCCGGGGTGTGGCGTCTCTGCGCAAAGAAGGCTCCTCACGACTGCGGACTCACGGTACGGGTGTGTACGGAGAGAATCGTCTCCCCTCAGGGTGCGGCCGCACAGTGAACCGATCGGGTGGTTTACCACAACGGCCGGAAGACGAGACGTCTCGACGGGATTGGTACGTTGGGCCGATGAGCAAGCCTCCGGACTCCAGCCGCCGCAGCGAGCGCTCCCGGCGCGCCATCCTCGAATCCGCCCTCGCCCTCGTCGGCGAGGTCGGCTACAACAAGCTGACCATCGAGGCCATCGCGGCCCGCGCGGGCGTCGGCAAGCAGACCATCTACCGCTGGTGGCCCTCGAAGGCGGACGTCCTGCTGGACGCCTCGCTGGCCCTGGCCGGTGAGAGCGGGACCGATTCCGGCTGGTCGGGATTCCCCGATACGGGTGACCTGGCGGCCGATCTGAAGACCGTCCTGCGGGCCACCGCGGACGAGTTCTCCGACCCCCGCTACGACGCCCCCGCACGCGCCCTGACGGCGGCCGGGGCGACCGACCCCGAGCTGGGGGCCCGTTTCACCGAGCAGCTGCTGGAGCCCCAGCTCGCCCTCTACGAGGCGCGGTTGCGGTCGGCGCAGAAGGCCGGGCAGCTCGCGGCGGACGTCGACGTCCGGCTCGTGGTGGAGCTGCTGGTGGGTCCCGTGACCTACCGGTGGCTGATGCGGACGGCGCCGCTGAGCCATGCGTACACGGACGCGCTGGTGGACTCCGTGCTGGGCGGCGTGGGCGGCGCTGCCGGTGACGGCGTGGGCGGCGGCGCGGGGGGCGGCGTGGCGTAAGTCACCGTCCGATAGCCGGACACCCGGCGACCTCGGCAAGCCCGAGGACATATGGCCGGATTGTGCGGTTATCGGGGGAAGTGGGCCCGGGGGTCCGGTCGGGGGGTGCGGTCACCGGGCCCACGGGATGGTGGGACCATGGATTGGTCTGCCGGGGCAACGGTGAGGTGAGGGGATCGATGGGGTCTGAGTCCGGCCGCGTCAAACGCGGCGAGCAGAGCAGGATTTCCCAGTGGCTGCGCCGCCGCTCGAAACCCGCTCCAGAGGACCCCGGCAGGGAACGCGAAGCGCTCCTCGTGGCCGTCGCCGCCGCCGGACTCCCGGTCGCCCCCGCCGCCCATCCCGTCGGCTACCGCTGTTCGTGCGACCGCATCGGCTGTCCCACCCCGGCCCGGCACCCGGTCTCGTTCGCCTGGCAGACCCAGTCGACCACCGACCGCGCCCAGATCGAACGCTGGGCCCGCAACCAGCCCCAGGCCAACTTCATCACCGCCACCGGCATGGTCCACGACGTCCTGGACGTGCCCCTGGAGGCCGGCCGCAGCGCCCTGGACCGCCTGCTCGCCGCCGGCATCGAGGTGGGCCCGGTCGCCGAGTCGGGCGGCACGGGCGACCAGGCGCGGATGCTCTTCTTCACGGCGACCCGCGGTACGCCCGAGGACGAGGACGAGTGGTGGCCCTGCGAACTGGACTGCCACCCCGAGACGATGGACGAACACCCGGGGCTGCGGTGGCACTGCCGCGGCAGCTACGTCCTGCTCCCGCCGGCGGCGCTGCCGGGTGAGTTCGCGGTGACGTGGGTGCGGGACGTCCGCCACGCCCTGCCGGACCCGCTGACCCTCCTGGAGACCCTGACGGACGCGTGCGCGCAGTATGCGGGCACGGCGGACCAGAGCCCTTCGGCGGTCGCCTGGCCCCTGGGCCGCTAGGGACTTTGACGACAGGCCCTGGGCCGTCTCCTGCGGGTGCCGCTGCACGGGGCTGTCACCCGGCCCGCGCAGCGGCCCCGGTCAGTGGATCTGGGTGACCACCACGTCCAGGGACCAGGCCCGCCCCGCCCGCGCCGGAGCCTCCGCCTCCACCGCGTACCCCAGGTCCCGCAGCGCGGCCACCAGCTCCGCCGGTCCCGCCGGCTCGACCCCCGCGACCAGCAGGTCCCGCACCAGCCGCCCCTTCGTCGCCTTGTTGAAGTGGCTCACCACCGACCGCTTCTCCACCCCGTCCACGATCTGCGCGTGCAGCACCCGCACCGTGGCCGTGCGCCCCGCCGTCTCCCCCTTCGGCTTCCACGCCGACGCGTACGCCGACGACCGCAGGTCCAGCACCAGCCCTTCCCCCGCCGCCTCCGGCATCACCTCCGCCATCGGCGTGCGCCAGTACGCGCCCAGCGCGCCCAGCCCCGGCAGCTTCACACCCATCGAGCACCGGTACGACGGGATCCGGTCGGTCACCCGCACCGCGCCCCACAGCCCGGAGAACACCAGCAGGGTCCGCTCGGCCAGGGCCCGCGCGGGCTCCGGCAGCGCCGCCAGGCCGAGGGCGTCGTAAAGGACCCCCGTGTAGATCTCTCCCGCCGGCAGCGCCGCCGCCGACCGCAGCCCGGCGTTCTTGGCGACCTCGCCCCGCAGCCCCACGCTGAGCCCCAGCACCTCGCGCGCCTTGAGCTCGTCGCCCGCGCACAGCTCGACCAGCTCCTCCAGCACGGCCGCCCGCGCCCCGGCCAGCCCGGGCAGCAACAGCGACGCGGCGTCGAGCGGTGCGCCGGAGCCGCCGGCGGCCTTTCCCTCGGAGGGCGGCAGCAGCACGAGCACGGTGGTTCTCCTATCGATGGCACGTCGCGGGGGGTGCGGCCCCCGGGCCAGGGTAGACGGCCCGCCGCGGGCCGGTCACGGGCGAACGGCCACGGCCGTGCCCGGGCCGCTGGGCCGGGGCGGGCCGTGGCCGCCGGTGGGGGGTCCGTGGTGGGCGGTGCCTCGTCGCCCGTCGTGCCGTGGTGCTGGACCGACTGTCCGCTGCGGCGCCCGGCCGCGTCCAGGTGTTTCGAGCAGGTTCGAAAGACCTGGACGCGCACCTCAGCCGCGCAGTAGAAGGGAGCCCAGCGAGGTCGCCGTGTGCAGGACGGAGTTGCGGTGGCGGGCCGAGCTGATCAGGCCCGCCGCGCGCAGCACTGCGGTGTGGTGGCTGACCGAGGCCTGGGACATCCCGACCAGCCGGGCGAGTTCGGAGGTGCTGCGGGAGCCCTCCGAGGTGTGGTGCAGGATCTCCGAACGGGTGCGCCCGATCAGCGGCACGAGCTTGCGCCCGGCGGAGCCGTCCGGGGCCACGGTGCGCCGGGCCGGGTAGGTGAGGACCGGCGGGAGTTCCGGGTCGAGGAGCGACACCGGGGTACGGGCGCGGAACAGGGTGGGGACGAGGAGCAGGCCCCGCCCGCCCAGGTGCAGCTCCTGGTCGACGGGGTACTGGACTTCGAGCACCGGGGGTCTCCAGCGCATGCCGGGCCCCAGTCCCGACAGGACCCCCTCGATCCCGGACTCGGCGGCCGTCTTCGCCTGCGCCGCGTACTCCGCCCGGACCGTGGTCCGCATCGTCTGTTCCAGGGGTGCCACCGCCGCCGCGTGATAGCCGCGCAGGGCTCCGGCCAGTCCCCGCAACGCGTCGGGGCGGCCTGCGCCGAGGTCCTGCGTCCAGGTGGGGAGGGCCCCGCCGGCCGCGAGGACCGCCAGGTCGCCGCGCAGGTGGCGGGCGGGCGTGGCGGTGAGGGCGTCGAGGCCGTGCTCGATGTCCGCGGAGCCGTCGGAGGGGGTGAGGAAGTCGGGGAAGTAGCCGAGCGGGCGCACCAGCGGGAGGAGGGTGCGCAGGCTGTCGGGCCGGCGGGCCCGGACCGCGCGGCCCCAGGCGTCGGCCGCCGGGTTGCCGGTGCGGCGCTGGAGCATGCGCAGGCTCAGCACCGTCTCCCACAGGGGATCCGGCCGGCTGGCCACGCTCGTGCGGGCCAGATCGGCTCCGGTGAAGTGAATCCTCAACAGCATGTGCCGCCCCGTGATTGAGTTCCGATCGGTTCCGGTGGGTTCGGGCGATCCGCCCCCCACATTGCGCCCCGGCCGGGCTCCGCGTTCCAGGAGGTTTCACGCCGTCGTGCGCGGCCGTTTCCGCGCCGTGTTCCGGTGAGCGGAACACGGCGCGGAATATCGGACACCCGCGGACCGCGCACCCGTACGCGCGGGGGTCCCCGCGCGCGGCCCCGCCTCCCGCGCCGCCGCCGAGAAGATCTCCCCGGCAGGACATACGCTCGGTCCATGCCACGCCGTCACATGCACATGGCCGGTGCGGACGGTGCCGCCCTGGGCGCCGCGCTGCGTGAGCTGCGGACGCGTCTGGGCGTGCCCGACGCCTTCCCGGCGGAGGTGCTCGCCGAGGCCGAGCGGGCCGCGGCCGCTCCCCGGCTGCCCGCCGAGGACGCCACCGACCTGCCCCTCTTCACCATCGACCCGCCGGCCTCCGTGGACCTCGACCAGGCGATGCACCTGGCGAAACGGTCCGGCGGGGGCTACCGCGTCCACTACGCGATCGCCGACGTCGCCGCCTTCGTCACCCCCGGCGGCGCCCTCGACACCGAGGCCCACCGCCGGGTCACCACCCTCTACTTCCCCGACGGCCGGGTCCCCCTGCACCCGCAGGTGCTCTCCGAGGGCGCGGCCAGCCTGCTGCCCGGCCAGACCCGCCCGGCCCTGCTGTGGCGGCTCGACCTGGACGCCGACGGGCGCGTGGAGACCACCGACGTCCGCCGCGCCCTGGTCCGCAGCCGGGCCAAACTCGACTACGACGGCGTGCAGAAGGCCATCGACACCGGCACCGCCGAACCCGCCCTGGCCCTGCTGAAGGACGTCGGGACCCTGCGCGAGGCCCTGGAGACGGCGCGCGGCGGGATCTCCCTGAACGTCCCCGAACAGGAGGTCGTCCTCGCACCGGACGGCTCGTACCACCTGGCCTACCGGGCGCCGCTGCCCGCCGACGGCTGGAACGCCCAGATCTCCCTGATGACCGGCATGGCCGCCGCCGACCTCATGCTGGCCGCCGGGACCGGGATCCTGCGCACCCTCCCGGCCGCCCCCGACGGTGCGGTGGGCCGGCTGCGGCGGGCCGCGCAGGCCCTGCGGATCGACTGGCCGCACCACGTGCCGTACGCCCGGCTGGTGCGCTCCCTCGACCCGCGGATCCCCGCGCACGCCGCGTTCCTCCAGGAGTGCACGGCGCTGCTGCGCGGCGCCGGGTACACGGTGTTCACCGGCGGCGAGCGGCCCGAGCACGCCGTGCACGCGGCGGTCGCGGCGCCGTACACGCACAGCACCGCCCCGCTGCGGCGGCTCGTCGACCGCTACGCCGGGGAGCTGTGCGTGGCGGCGGTCGCGGGGGCTGCGCCGCCCGACTGGGCGGTGGCGGCGCTGGCGGCGCTGCCGCACGAGATGCAGGAGGGGACCAGGCTGGCCAACTCCGTGGAGCGGGAGTGCGTGGACCTGGTCGAGGCGGCCCTGCTGAAAGACCGGGTCGGGGAGACCTTCGAGGCGACGGTCATCGACGTCGAGGAGCGGGACCCGCAGGCCGGGACGGTCCACCTGGAGGACCCGGCGGTGGTCGGCCGGGTCAGGTCCGAGGCGGGTCCCCTGCCGCTGGGCGACCGCATCCGGGTCCGCCTGACGCAGGCCGACCCGGGCACCGCGAAGATCCTCTTCGCGCCCGCGGCTGCCGCCGCAGGGCGGTGACCAGCGCGCGGGGGTCGTCGGCGTGGAAGCGGATCGTCCGGGCCCGCGCGCGGGCGCCGAGGGGGCGGCGGAACTCCAGGGGGCGGTGCAGCTCCAGGGTGACCGTCGTCTGGCTGCCCACGATCAGGTCGAGCACCCCGTCGCCGGAGAGGGTGACCAGCCGGCCCTCCGGGTAGCGCCGGTCCACCCGGACCGAGGCCACCGCCTCCGGCGGGACGGTGAGGTCGAACAGGGCCCCGTAGCGGATCCGCAGCGTCCCGTCGGGCCGTACGACGTGCGGGCGGGTCACGCAGGCGGTGTGCAGGGCGAGCACCAGCAGCACCCCGTAGACGTCGAGCACGAGCACCACCCGGTGCACGGCCGGCCAGGGGATGAGCAGGGCGAGCGCGACGGTCTCGATCAGCGACACGAAGAGCAGTCCGTACATCATCGCCGTCTGCGGCCCCGTGTAGGCGGCGGCGAGGGCCCCCGGCCGCACCCCGTGCGGGCGGCGGGCCACCCACCGGCCGAGCGAGGCGCAGGCCCGCAGCTCGTGCAGCAGCAGCCGGCGCACCGGCTCCGGCACCACGGCCCTTACGGCCTCCCGCCAGGAGCCGGTGCGCCGCCGCAGCGAGACCAGCACCCAGCCCTCCAGCAGCAGCATCCCGAGCACCGCCGACTCGACGCCGGCGGTCAGCCGGCCGGGCGGCCGCACCCCGGACGCGAGGCAGACGACGAGGACCAGCTCGCCCGGTACCGCGGCGGCGGCCGCGATCCGGGCCGCACGGACGGCGTTCACGCCGGCCCCCTTCCCGCGAAGGCCGCCATCACCCGGCGGACGACCTCCGCCTGGGCGGGGGCGTACTCGGCGAGCAGCGCCTCCCCGAAGCCGGGGACGACGGGCCCGCCCGCCGGAATCGCGGCGAAGGCCGCATCCGGTACGGCGGCCACCATCGCCTCCGCGAGCGGGCCGATCCGGGGGTCGTCGGCGGGGGCGTCGGCCAGCTGGTCGAGCCGCTCGTACAGCGCGAGCACGGCCGGGTCGGCGGCGAGCGGCCCGAGGACGGCGTACAGCTCCTCCCCGGCGGCGCCGGTGGCGTCGAGCAGGGCCAGGTGCTCGCGGTCCTTCGCGGCGGCCGGGGAGTGCGTGCGCGGCGCCTTCGCCAGCAGCGCGGCGAGCGCGGGCGAGACGGGTTCGCCCTCCCCCGGCCCGGCGGCGAGCAGGACCGCGAGGCGCCTGCGCCGCTCGGCCAGCTCGGCCTCCTGCCGGGCGAGGTCGGCGTCGAGCTCCTCCAGTACGTCGGCCAGCTCGCGCCCCGCGTCGTCGGCGAGGACGTCGCGCACCTCGTCCAGGCTCAGCCCGAGCTCGGTGAGCCGGCGCACCCGTGCCAGGCGCACGGCGTCGCGCACGGTGTAGGCCCGGTACCCGTTGGGACGCCGCTCCGGCTCCGGGAGCAGCCCGACCTGGTGGTAGTGCCGGATCGCCCGGGTGGTGACCCCGACGAGCGTGGCGATCTCTCCGATCCGCATGCCCCTCAGTAGAAGCCCTGCCGCTGCGTCAAGGTCAAGCCGGCACCGGCAGCCGGTAGCATGGTCGCTACGACAGACGAGTCGGCCGGGCGGCCGCGTCGGGATCCCCGGATCCCGCCGAGG
This sequence comes from Streptomyces katrae, assembly GCF_002028425.1. Taxonomy (GTDB): domain Bacteria; phylum Actinomycetota; class Actinomycetes; order Streptomycetales; family Streptomycetaceae; genus Streptomyces; species Streptomyces katrae_A. The sequence goes on from NZ_CP020042.1 coordinate 2,439,114, forward strand.
AACGTCCGGGCTCCACAGGGCAGGGTGGTGGGTAACGCCCACCCGGGGTGACCCGCGGGACAGTGCCACAGAAAACAGACCGCCGGGGGCTTCGGCCGCCGGTAAGGGTGAAACGGTGGTGTAAGAGACCACCAGCGCCTGAGGTGACTCAGGCGGCTAGGTAAACCCCACCTGGAGCAAGGTCAAGAGGATCCGTCCCCGGACGGATCTGCGCGAACGCTTGAGGGCTGCCCGCCCGAGTTCGCGGGTAGACCGCACGAGGCCGGCGGCAACGCCGGCCCTAGATGGATGGCCGTCTCCCCGGCGACCGCGAGGTCTCCGGGCGACAGAACCCGGCGTACAGGCCGGCTCGTCCTGCCGAACGCCCCGGACCGGGGATCCTCCGGTCCGGGGCTTTTGCGTCCCTGACATGGAAAAGGGGGCTGCCCGCCGCCGCCCGGAACCGCTCACCGGAGCCGCTGTCACAGGCGCCCGGTACCGTGGGCAACGGACGAGAGGACACACCTTGCAGTTCGACCAGTTGTTCACCGACCGGCTCGCCGCCGTGGGGGCCACCCCGGTGCTTCGGGCGTGGACGATGGCCGTGACCTGCCTCGCCGCCCTTCGGCTGCCGGCACTCTCCCTGGTCCCGCGCTCCGGCTCCGTACCCAGCAGGCGCGCAGTCCCCCAACCGGTACCCGCCGCGTAACCCATTGGGAGCACCCACGATGTCCGCCCAGCACCGGCACCGCGAGTACCTCCCCGTCGACCGGGAGACCTCGCTCAAGTTCGCCGTACAGAGACTCGATGAGAGCGGCGTACGCGCGCAGCTCATCGAGGGGGAATTCGAGATCATGGCTCCCACCTGGGACCACGAGAACGCCGTGGACCTGATCCGCGACGGCCTCGCCCACAGGGCCCGAGAGCTGAAATGCGTCAAGGGCTCGGGGAACCTCGACCTGCCGGGTACCGAGAACTGGTACCTGCCCGATATCGCGATCATCCCGCAGGAGATCGCCAAGGGCGCCAAGTCCCTGCCTGTGGACGAGGCGCTCCTCGTGGTGGAGGTGACATCCGAGTCGAACGCGTCCGACGACCGGATCAAGAAGCGCCGCCGGTACGCCCAGTTCGGGGTACCGCTCTACCTGCTCGTGGACCGCATCGACGGTACCTGGACCCTCTTCTCCGACCCCGTCCACGACGGCTACGCGCAGGCGGAGGGGCCGCACGCCTTCGGAGTCCCGGTCCGGCTCCCCGAGCCGTTCGGTATCGAGATCGACACCACGGGCCTGTAGCGCGCCCCTCGAACGGGCCCCACGGGCACGGAACATGAACAGCGCCGGCCTTGACGAACTGTCAGAACTGTCAGAATGCGCCCTTGAGGGTCACCGGGATGAGACGGTCGCCCCCGACAAGCCGCGCTGACAGAGAGAAGTCCCCTTGAGAAGCACCGACCCTGGTGGGCGGGTCCAGCCCGCCCACCCCGGTGACCCGAAGAGGATCGGTCCCTACCGGATCATCGGGCGCCTCGGCAGCGGCGGCATGGGCATCGTCCACGCCGCCCTCGACCCCCGGGGAACGAGGGTCGCGGTCAAGGCGGTCCACCAGCCGCTGGCGCAGGATCCGGAGTTCCGGGCAAGGTTCCGCCGCGAGGTCGCCCTGTCCTCCCGTGTGCAAGGGCCCTGCCTGGTGCCCCTGTTGGCCGCCGATCCCGAGGCCGCAGGCCCGTGGCTGGCGACGGAGTACATACCCGGCCCGACGCTGGACCGGCACCTCGCCGCTCACGGCCCGCTCGTCGGCGGCAGTCTGTACGCCTTCGCCTCCGGGACCGCGCAGGCGCTCGCGGCGATCCACCGCGCAGGCGTCGTCCACCGCGACGTGAAGCCGCAGAACGTCATCCTGAGCCCCGCCGGACCGAGGATGCTGGACTTCGGCATCGCCCGCGCCTCCGACGGCACGTCCGTGACCCGTACCGGGATCATGACCGGCACACCCGGCTGGATCAGCCCCGAGCACTACCGCTCCGGCACGTCCGGCCCGGCCGGCGACGTCTTCGCCTGGGGCGCCCTCGTGGCCTACGCCGCCACGGGCCGCCTGCCCTTCGGAGCCGGAGCACCCGATGTGGTCGCCTTCCGCATCCTGTCGGGCGAGGCGGACCTAGAGGGTGTGCCGCAGGCGCTCCGCGAGTTGGTGGAGAAAGCCCTCTCCAAGACCCCTGACACCCGCCCGACGGCCGAAGAGGCCGCCCTCCACTGCGCGGCCCTGTTCGCCGCCGGGACCACGCAGGCCGGCCTGCCCGGCAGCGCACCGACCCTCGCCGAGGCGGTCCAGGCCCAGTGGACCGTTCCCGAGGTCGAGGACCCCGCCTGGGCCGCCCCGCCGTCCCGGGGCCGGAAGCGGCTGTTGTTCACCGTCGCCGTGGGCGCGGCCGTCGCCGGCGGGCTCGTCGGCGGACTCCTCGCTCTTCCCGCCGCTCACGGCCGACCGCCGGGGGCAGCCCCGTCCGGGGCTGCCCCCGGCCATACGGCCGCCGCCGTCTCCGGCACGTCGGCGTCCCCCGTCCCGGCCGGGAGCGGCGAGCCACCGTCCCCGGCCGCGGGCCCGACGGACAACGCGCCGACCCTCGCGACATGGCGGCAGGCACGGGCCGCACAGACGCCGGCCGAGAACGACGCCCGCCCGGCCATGGGGACCGGGGCCTGGCTCGACCCCGTCGCCTATCCCGATCAGCAGTTCGCCCTCACCTTCCACCAGCCCCGTGGCGAGGTGTACATCGCCTCCGGCGGCCAGGAACTCGACGGCGGGACGATGCGCGAGCTGGCCCGGCTCGCCTGCCTGGGCCTGCGCGGCCTCCGCGGCGCCTACCCGGACCTCCCGTACAGCACCTACGTGATCGTCGACACCGCGCGCCGAGGAGGCCCTGCGGTCATCTGGTCGGACAACTTCCTCACCAACACCACCTGCTCGGCGTCCGTGACGGACCGCACCACGGCTCCGCGGGCGGAGCAGGCCACCGACTGGTATCCCCTCGCCACGGGGTTCGCCGCCGCCCAGATCCCGTCACACGACCCGGACGAGATCCGCATCGCCGACCGGATCGCCACCGCGATCATCAAGGACTGGAACGCCGACCCGTCCGGCAGCAGGGCCGGCCGCCTCAGCCACGACAACCTGAGCGTCGGGTTCGACCCCGCCAACCGCGTGATGTACGTGTGGGCGGACGAGCCCCGGTGGGACGGGGCCACGCGGGCGGAGTGGGCGCGCCTGGCATCCCTTCGGTCCTGCAGGGAACTGTCGGGTGAGACCACCGCGCACTGGCCCTATTCCAAGTACGCCGTCCTCATCAACGGCGACTCCGGGGGTGACGTCTTCCTGCGCTGGGATTCCACCGGAAGCTGCACGGTCTGACCTGAGGGCGGAAGGCCCCGCCCTTGGGTCGGGGCCTTCCCCTGCGCGGCATTCGGGGCGGGGCCGCCCCGTCGGTCAGCGCAGGTGCGAGGTGTCGTTGAGGAGCCGGACCGAGGTGTTGCCGTCGGCGTAGTAGGCCACCGCCGAGAGGGAGGCCGCGGAGAGCTCCATCTTGAACAGGGACTCCGGCGGGGCGCCCAGCGCGAGACGGACCAGGGTCTTCACCGGGGTCACGTGGGTGACCAACAGGACCGTGCGGCCCGCGTACGCGGACAGCAGCCGGTCCCGGGTGGCGGAGACCCGGCGGGTGACGGCGGCGAAGCTCTCGCCGCCGCCCGTGGGGGCGGCCTTCGGGGAGTCCAGCCAGGCCTGGAGGTCGTCGGGGAAGCGCTCGCGCACCTCGGCGAAGGTCAGGCCCTCCCAGGCGCCGAAGTCCGTCTCCCGCAGGCCCTCCTCGACGGTGACCGGCAGTCCGAGGCGGTCGGCGACGGCCTGGGCGGTCTCGCGGCAGCGGCGCAGGGGCGAGCTGACGACGGCCTGGACGGTGCCCCGCGCGGCCAGCGCCTCGGCCACGGCGGCGGCCTGCCGGCGCCCGGCCTCGGACAGCTCCGGGTCGGTGCCCCCACTGCCGGAGAACCGCTTCTGCGGGGTCAGGGCGGTCTCGCCGTGCCGTAGCAGCACGAAGGTGGCGGGCGCCCCCATGTCAGGGCCACCCCAGCCGGTGCCGGTGCCTCCGGCGGTGGCGCGGGGCTGGGCGGCTGCGGCCGGGGCTCCGGCGCCCCGGGCGGCCAAGCCCGCCGGGCTCTGGGCGGCGGCGCCGGCCGGAGCGGAGCCCGGGGCCGGGGTCTGGGCCGGAGCCACCGGGGCCAGGGCCTCGGCTTCGCCGAAGAGGGTGTCGGCCTCCGGGCCGGCCGCGGTCCGGGCTGCGCGCAGGTCGGCGGCGGCATCCCGGGCAGCCGGGCCGGCGGACGGGGTGCCGTGGGCCGCGCTCCGCGCCGCGCGCACGTCGGCGGTCGCCGTGCCCGGGGTCGCGGGGCCGGAGGGGGTCGCGGGGCCGGCCGCGGTGTGCGCCGCGCGCACGTCGGTGCCGGCCGGGGCCGGGTGGGATTCCGCCGCGGCGGCGGAGTCGGCGGGCACAGCGGGCCTCGTGGCGCCGCCGGAGGCCATGGCGGCGCGGACCGCGGCCGCGCCCTTCGCCGCGTCGCCCGGGGGGCCCTGCGGGGGCAGGTCGGCCGTGGAGGCGGAGGGTTCCCACTGCCCGCCCCGGCGGCCCGCGTCCATCGCCTCGTTGGCCAGGCGGTCCGCGTGCTTGTTGCGCTCGCGCGGGATCCACTCGTACGTGACCTGCCCGCGCGGCAGGACCGTCGCCGCCTCCGCCGCCAGCGGCTTCATGTCGGGGTGCTTGATCTTCCAGCGGCCCGACATCTGCTCCACGACGAGCTTCGAGTCCATCCGGACCCGGACCTCCGCGTCGGCGGCCAGCTCACGGGCGGCCTTCAGCCCCGCGATGAGGCCCCGGTACTCGGCGACGTTGTTCGTCGCGACGCCGATGAACTCGGCGCGTTCGGCCAGGGTCTCTCCCGTGACCGGGTCCAGGACGACCGCGCCGTAGCCGGCGGGCCCCGGGTTGCCCCGGGAGCCGCCGTCGGCCTCCACGACGAAACGCGGCATCAGATGCCCGAGTCCGCCGTACGGACCAGGATGCGGCCGCAGTTGTCGTGGCGTACGACCTGGTTGGCGGCGGCGGCCTTGATCTCGTTGATCTCGGCCATGTCGAGTTCCAGTCGGCAGCCCTCGCAGCGGCGCTGGTACAGGCGCGCCGCACCCACGCCGCCCTGCTTGACGCGGATCTTCTCGTACAGGGCCATCAGGTCGGCCGGCATGGAGCCGACGATGACCTCGCGGTCCTTGGTGATCTTCGCGGCCTCGGCGTCCAGCTCACCGGTGGCGGCGTCGCGGCGCGCGATGGCGTCGGCGAGCTTGGCCTCCAGCGCGGAGACCCGCCCGGTGATCTCGGTGACGCGCTCCTGCGCGCCCTCCAGGCGCTCCATGACCTCCAGGACCACGTCCTCCAGGTCGGCCTGCCGCTTGGCGAGCGAGGCGACCTCGCTCTGCAGGTTCGCCAGGTCCCTGGCCGAGACGCCGGCGCCCGACTCCAGGCGCTGCTGGTCGCGGGCCGCACGCTGGCGCACCTGGTCGACGTCCTGCTCGGCCTTGGTCTGCTCGCGGGCGGCGTCGCTGGCCTGCGTCTGGGCGGCGACGAGGAGGTCGCGCTGCTGGCTGAGGTCCTTGGTCAGGGAGTCGGCTTCGGCGTGCTCGGGCAGCGACTTGCGCTTGTGGGCGAGCTGCGACAGGCGGACGTCCAGGGCCTGGACGTCGAGCAGTCGGATCTGGTCGGCGGGCTCGGCGTTCAGTTGGGGGCTCCAGAGACACTAGAAGGGGTGGTTTCGGACGGCGCATGAGCCGTCCACGGGTCGGTGGCCGTGCGCGACACGTGGGTCCGCAGACCCCAGCCGTGGCGCTCGGAGATCGCGTCGAGCTGGGCCGCGGCCTGCTCGCACCAGGGCCACTCGGTGGCCCAGTGGGCGGCGTCGACGAGGGCGAGCGGGCTCTGCTCGCGGGCCTCGGACACCGGGTGGTGACGCAGGTCGGCGGTGAGGAACGCGTCCACGCCGGCGGCGCGGACCTGTGCGAAGAGGCTGTCGCCGGAGCCGCCGCTGACGGCGACGGTGCGGATCGGGGTCTCCGGGTCGCCGGCGACGCGGATGCCCTGGGCGGTGCGCGGGAGCCGGGCGGCGGCGCGGGCGGTGAACTCGCGCAGGGTCTCGGGGTGGTCCAGTTCGCAGATCCGGCCGAGGCCGCGGCGGCCCGACGGGTCGGTCGGGTCGGGCACGAGCGGGCCGGTGACGCGCAGGTCGAGGGCGCCTGCGAGGGCGTCGGAGACCCCGGGGTCGGCGGTGTCGGCGTTGGTGTGGGCGACGTGCAGCGCGATGTCGTTCTTGATCAGCGTGTGCACGACGCGGCCCTTGAAGGTGCCCGCCTCGACGGTGGTGGTGCCGCGCAGGTAGAGGGGGTGGTGGGTGACGACCAGGTCGGCGCCGAGCTTCACCGCCTCGTCGACGATCTCCTGTACGGGGTCCACGGCGAACAGCACCCGGGTGACCTCGGCGTCGGGGTCGCCGCAGACGGTGCCGACGGCGTCCCACTGCTCGGCCCGCGAGGGGGGCCAGAGAGCGTCCAGCGCGGCGATGACTTCAGAGAGAGAGGGCACGGGCCAAGGCTACCGTCCGTGGCGACCGCCCAGCCTGTCACCCGGACGGCACAGCCGGTCCCCCCGTCACGGGAGAACCGCGGTGGTGCCACCCGTACGTGTGAAGCATGCGCGGTCGTGTTGTCCGGCCGGAAGCACGAAACCTAGGTTCCTCCCCGGAGGTGACGGCCGGATGACTGTCTGTGCCACCGAGATGACCACGAGCGCCCCCCTCACGATCACCACCGACGGGGCGTACGCCGCGCGGCTGGCCGGGGAGGGGGAGGCCCGCTATCCCGAGCGGTGGACGCTCGACGGGCCCGAGCCGTACGCGGTGCCGCTGCCGCTCGCGCAGCCGGAGGAGGCCGACAGCGAGGTGCTGCCGCTGGCCGACGGGCGGGTGCTGATCCACCGCCGGGTCGCCGACCGGCACGCGTTCGCCCTGCTCTACCCCTCGGGCACGTACACGGGCCCCCGCGCCGCGGGCTCCGGCGCCGGGCCGCGGACCGGGGAGCTCCGGCTCGGCGGGATCGACGCCGAGGAGGGGCTGCGGGTCCGGCTGCTGCCGCCCTGCCCCGACGGGAGCGCGGCCTACGCCCTGGCGGTGGGGGACGAGGAGACCACCGTCTGGCAGGTGGCCGGGCACGGCTCCGACGGGCCGCGGCGGGCCGCCGTGCTGCCGGGCCGCTGCTCCGGCGGGGTCTGGCTGGACCGCGCGGGCCGGCTGCTGTCGCTGGACCGGGAGACGGACGGGCGGGTCAAGGCGGTGGCCGTGGACCTGACCCGGGGCGGGGTGGTCACCCCGCTGCTGCAGATCGCCGAGGGCAGTGACGACCGGCTGCTGATGGCGGCCCCGGACAGCGGGCTGCTGCTGATCCGCTCGGACGCCCCGGGCGAGCCGCGGCTCGGCTGGGGGGTGCTGGGCAGCGCGCGCCCGGTCCGCTTCCCGGAGTGCCTGCGGCTGGAGGACGCCCACCCCTTCGCGGTGCAGCCGGGCCAGATCCTGATGCCGGAGACCTGCGGGGTCGCGCTGCGCGTCGGCGGGGGCGCGGGCGGTGGGGCGGGCCTCGCCCTGTGGCGTCCGGCCGACCGGTACGTGTTCCGGCTCGGCGCCCCGGAGGGCTGGCTCGGCACCGGCCTGTGGACCCCGGAGGGCCGGCTGCGGCTGCCGTACTCCACCCCGGAGGTCCCCTGCGGGACCGTCGGGCTGAGCCAGCCGGTCGCCCCGCCGCCGCCCGTGCACGTGGACCCGCCGCCGAAGCCGGCCGCCCGTCCGGTACCGCTGCGGGAGGCACCGCTGGGCTGATGCCCGTACGAAGTGGCGTGATAGGGAAGGGGCATGACCCTTTCGACAGCCCCCGGTACGGCCAGGCCCTTCGACGCGGTCCTGTGCGACGTCGACAACGTCATCCGGTTCTACGACTCCTCCCGGCTGGCCGAGCTGGAACGCGCGGCCGGGCTCCCGGAGGGGGCGACGGCGGCGGTGGCGTTCCGGCCGGACCAGGGCGACCCGCTGGTGCTGGGGCAGGTCACCAAGGAGCAGTGGGCGGAGTCGGTCGCCGACCGGCTCGGTGCCGAGGCCCCGCTGCCCGGGCAGCGGGCGCGGGAGCTGGCCGACGCCCTCGCCCTGTCCCCGTTCGAGGCCGACGAGGCCGTGGTCCGCGCGCTGCGCGGGGTGCGCGAGGCCGGACTCTCCCTGGTGCTGGTGACCAACGCGGCCCTGGACCTGGACGAGGACCTGGCGGCGATGGGGCTGGAGGACCTCGCGGACCACGTGGTCAACAGCGCCCTGGAAGGGGTGGCCAAGCCCGACCCGGAGATCTACGCGATCGCCGCCGGCCGGGCGGGCGCCGCCCCGGAGCGCTGCCTGTTCGTGGACGACCGGCGGGAGAACGTGGAGGCCGCCGTCGCGCTCGGGATGACGGGCGTCCACTTCCGTGGGCCCGAGGACCTGCGCGGGGCGCTCGCCTTCCTGGGATAGGGCGGTTCAGCCGGCTCGCAGTGCGGCCAGGAGTCTGGTGCGCAGGAGGCGGACGGCCGGGGAGTGCTGGTCGGGGCGGGTGACGAGGCCGAGCCGTGCGTGCGTGGCGGCGTCGGCGAGGGGGACGGCGCGCAGGCCGGCGGCCCGGGCGGAGGAGGCGCTGAGGACGGCGACGCCCGCGCCGCGCTCGGCGAGGCGGAGCAGTGCGGCCGGGGAGCTGGCTTCGAGGTCCACCCGCGGGTCGAGGCCGGCGCGGCGGCAGGAGTCCTCGTAGGCGGCACGGATGCCCGTGCCCGGCGGGAGGCAGAGGACCTTCTCGCCGCGCAGGGCGGTGAGGGGCAGTTCCGTCCGGTCGAGGGGGTGCCCGGCCGGGACGACGGCGGCGATCGGCTCGTCGGTCACGATGTCCGCCTCCAGGCCCGTGGCGGCCTCGCCCGCGAACCCGATCAGGGCCAGGTCGAGGGAGCCGGAGAGGACCTGGGCCTGGAGGGCGTCGGAGTGCCCCTCGTGCAGCCCGAGTTCGATGCCGGGGTGGCTGCGGCCGAGGTCGGCGAGGGTGTCCAGGAAGGGCGGGATGGAGCAGCCCATGACCATGCCGAGCCGGACCCGGCCGCGTACGGCGTCGGCGAACTCGGCCGCGGTGTGCCGGATGGCGTCGAGGGTGGCGAGGGCGCTCTTGGCGAGGGGGAGGACCGCCTCGCCCGCCGGGGTGAGGCGGACCTGACGGCCGGAGCGGTCGAAGAGGGCATGGCCCAGCTCGCGTTCCAGTTTGGCCACCTGGGTGCTGACGCCGGACTGGCTGACGTGCAGCCGGTGGGCGGCGCCGGTGAAGGTGCCTTCGTCCACGACGGCGGCGAAGTAGCGCAGCTGGTGCATCTCCATATCTAATGATGATAGCTGGCATCTGATCAATCTGTTGGACGGATGACCGCGGGGCCACCAGGATGGAGACATGACGACGACGAGGACCGCACGAGAGCTTGCCGAGACCTACTTCACCGCCTGGGAGGCGGGCGACTTCGACACGATGCGCGGACTACTGGCCGAGGACGTCGACTTCGTCGGGGCGCTGGGGACGGCCCAGGGCACCGAGGAGGCGCTGGCCGGGCTGAAGGGGCTCGGGCAGGTGCTGGAGAGGATCGACGTGAAGGTGCGGGTGGCGGAGGGCGACGAGGTGATCACCTGGTTCGACCTGTGCACCAGCATCGCCCCGCCGGCGCCGACCGCGAACTGGATGCACGCGGCGGACGGAAAGATCACCCGGATCCGGGTCACCTTCGACCCGCGCGCCCTCCTGGCAGGCTTCGCCGAACACCACTGATCCCCGGCGGGCCCCGGGGCCCGCCGGGGCAAGGACGCGGGCCCCACCAGCGCGATCCGGAAGGCGGCCTTAGTCGTGCTTGAGGCCCAGGACCTCTGCCGCCGCGAAGGTTTCGCCCGCCGGGCGGGAGGCGTAGTGCGGGGTGAGGACGGAGTCGAGCTCCTCGAAGGAGAAGACCTCCTTCGCGGTGTCGAACTTCGCCGCCACCCGGGGGCGTTCCATCACCACGACGATTCCGCCGTGCACCACGAACAGCTGGCCGTTGGCCTTCGCCGACGCCGGTGACGCGAGGTAGCCGACCAGGGGGGCGACGTGCTCGGGGGCCAGCGGGTCGAGCTTGCCCTCCTCCGGGACCTGGAAGCCGGCGAAGACGTCCTCGGTCATCCGGGTGCGGGCGCGCGGGCAGATGGCGTTGGCGGTCACCCCGTACTTGGCCAGGGCCAGGGCGGTCGAGGTGGTCAGGCCGACGATGCCGCCCTTGGCCGCCGCGTAGTTGGGCTGGCCCGCCGAACCGCCGAGGAAGGCCTCGGAGGAGGTGTTGACGATCCGCCCGTACACCGGGCCGCCCGCCGCCTTGGAGCGCTCGCGCCAGTGCGCGGAGGCGAAGTGGGTGGTGTTGAAGTGGCCCTTGAGGTGGACCCGGATCACCGAGTCCCACTCGTCCTCCGACATCGAGAAGACCATCCGGTCGCGCAGGATCCCCGCGTTGTTGACCAGGACGTCCAGCTTCCCGAAGGCGGAAACGGCCAGGTCGACCAGTTCCCGCGCCTGCTCGAAGTCGGCCACGTCCCCGAGGTGCGCCACCGCCTGGCCGCCCGCCGCGCGGATCTCGGCGGCGACCTCCTCCGCCGGAGCGGCCGAGGCCTCCCCGCAGCCGTCGCGGCCGCTCTGGCCGAAGTCGTTGACGACCACGCTCGCGCCGAGCCGGGCCAGTTCGAGCGCCTCGGCCCGGCCGAGCCCCCGGCCGGCGCCGGTGACGATGGCGCTGAGCCCCTCAAGTGGCAGTGACATGTGCCGGATTCCTCTCAGGACGGATCAGATCTCGATGCAGGTGCGCAGGGCCGTGCCCGTGCGCATCTGGTCGAGGGCGTCGTTGATCTCGGCGAGCTGCACCCGGTGGGTGATCAGGCCCGCCAGGTCGATGCGACCGGCCCGCCACAGCTCGATGGTGCGCGCGTAGGAACGCAGCACGTCCCCGCCCCCGTACATGGAGGGGAGGATCTTCTTCTCGTCGAAGAACAGCGAGAACATGTCGATCTGGAAGTTGTCGTCGAGGGCCCCCGCCCCGACGATCACGACCGAGCCGCCACGCCGGGTCATCTGGTAGGCGGTGCGTGCGGTGACGGACTTGCCGACGACCTCGAAGACGTAGTCGAAGCCTTCGCCGGAGGTGATCCGGGCCTTCGCGTCCTCGAACGCGTCCGGCGCGACCGCCTCCGTCGCCCCGAAGCGCAGGGCCGCCTCGCGCCGCGACTCCACCGGGTCGACGGCGATGATCTGCGCCGCGCCCTGCACCTTGGCGCCCTGGATGACGGAGATGCCCACGCCGCCGCAGCCGATGACGGCGACCGAGGAACCCGCCTCCACCTTCGCGGTGTTGATGGCCGCACCGAGTCCGGTGGTGACGCCGCAGCCGATGAGGGCGGCGATGTCGAAGGGCACGTCGTCGGGGATCGGGACGGCGCAGTTGGCGGCGACGACGATCTCCTCGGCGAAGGTGCCGGTCGCGGCGAAGCCGAAGATCTCCCCGCCGGCCCGGCGGAAGTTGGGGATGCCCGCGTTGACCAGGCTCTCCAGGCACAGGTGTCCCTGGCCGCGCTTGCAGGCGGCGCAGTGCCCGCAGGGCGGCAGCCAGCAGACGAGGACCCGGTCGCCCTCCTGGTGGCCGGCGACCCCCTCGCCGACGCCGGTGATCACCCCGGAACCCTCGTGGCCGGGGATGAAGGGCGCGGGCTGCGGCAGCACGCCGCTCATCGCGGAGAGGTCGGAGTGGCACAGGCCGGTGGCCTTGATGCGGATCCGCACCTTGCCGGGGCCCAGGCCCACGGCTTCCATGTCGTCGACGACCTCTAGCTTGTCCTGGCCTATCTCGCTCAGCAGTGCTGCGCGCACGGTGCGGCTCCTTAGGGGCGTGTGCCTGGGCGTGTGCGGGTGCGGGGTGGCGCGGTGCGCGGTGTGGGGCGGGGGGTGGGGGGTGTGTGTTCGGTGCGCTGTGCGCGTTACGCGTGTTCGACCACGGTGTCGGCGAGGACCGGGGCGTCGTCGCGTTCGGCCGCGGTCACCGAGACCAGGACGCGGCCGGGCTCCTGCCACATCCGGATGCGCAGGGTCTCGCCGGGGAAGACGACGCCGGCGAAGCGGGTGCGGTAGGCGCGGACCCGGGAGACGTCCCCGCCGAGGACGGTGTCGACGACGGCCTTGAGGGTCATCCCGTACGAGCACAGGCCGTGCAGGATCGGCCTGTCGAAGCCGGCGAGCTTGGCGAACTCGGGGTCGGCGTGGAGCGGGTTCCAGTCCCCGGAGAGCCGGTAGAGCAGGGCCTGTTCCTCGCGGATCGGCCGCTCCTCGGTCCGGTCGGGGGCCCGTTCGGGCAGCTCGCCGCGGACGGAGGGGCCGCGGTCGCCGCCGAAGCCGCCCTCCCCGCGGACGAAGATCTGCGCGTCGCTGGTCCACAGCGGCCCGTCGGCGTCGGCCACCTCGGAGCGCAGCACGATCACGGCCGCCTTGCCCTTGTCGTAGACGGCAGCGACCTTGGAGGAGGAGGTGGCCCGGCCCTTGACGGGGATCGGCCGGTGCAGCTCGATGGAGTGGCCGCCGTGCAGGACGTGCGCCAGGTTGACCTCGATGCCGGGGGCGGCGAGCCCGCCGAGCATGGCCATGCCGGCGCCGGCCACGGTCGCGAAGCTGGGGAGCACGTGGAGCTTGGACTCCAGGGTGTAGCGCAGTTCGTCGGGGTCGGTGGCCAGGCTGTTCCCGTGCAGGGACGCGCCGGCGCCGAGGCCGAGGTGGTAGAGCTGGACGTCCTTGTGGTCCCAGCCGATCTCCCCCTGGCGGGGGTCGGCGGCGAGGGCCCTGGCGGCATCGATCGGCATTCGGATGCTGCTCCTTCTGCTCTCTGGAAGACCTCGGTGCGACCGTCCGCACCGTCGGCCGCACCGAGGTCGCATGCGGAGCCGGTTCTAGAACGCGTTCTAGGAAGCGGCTGAGGGAATGTATAACGCACGCCCCCGTGGTTGGGAAGAAGGCTGCTGACTTCGCGTCAGATGATCGTGGTGCGGGGCGTGTTGCCCGGCACGTCGAGGGCCGGGCGGTAGCCTGCGGCGGTGGATGAGATGCCCGCGACCCACCGGCCCGCCCGTTCCCTGCGCGTCCTGCTGGACCCGCCGAACCCGCCGCTCGCGCTCCGCCTCGGGCTCCAGCCGGACATCGAGGTGGTCGCCTCGCCGGCGGAGCGGCCGGCGGTGGCGCTGGTCGAGGACCCCGCCACGGTGGCGGCCCTGCTGGCCGAGGACCCGGAGTGCCGGGTCCTGGTGGCCACGGGGTCGGCGCACCCGGGGATGCGGGAGGCGGTCCTGGCGGCGGGCGCGGCGGGGCTGGTGCTGCGGGATGGGCCGGTCGAGGAGCTGGCGGAGTGCCTGCGGAGGGCGTCGACGGGCGAGACGGTGGTGGACCCGGCGCTGGCGGGGCCCTGAGCCGCCCGGCCGCTGTCCGGGCAGGGGTGGGGGCGGGGGGCGTGGGCGTGGGGGCGGCGTGGGCGCGGGGGTGTATGAAAGCCCTCCGCCGGTCAGCGGCGGAGGGCTCCCCTCGGGGCTCGGGCCCCGGTCAGCTGCCCGCGGTCCAGTCGTCGACCGTCCGCGAGGGGTCCAGTGCGACCGGCAGCTTCTCCAGCCCGCGGAAGGCCGGGAACGGCCCCTTGAGCCAGTCCCCCTCCGCCGGCGTCGGCATGGCGAGGACCATGTCGGGGAAGCGGTCGAGCAGGGCCGTGAGGCAGATCTCCAGCTCCAGCCGGGCCAGCGGCGCGCCCAGGCAGTAGTGGGCCCCGTAGCCGAAGCCGAGGTGGCTGCTCTGCAGTCCTTCCCGGGTGAAGTCCAGGGTGTCGGGGTCGGGGAATTTCTCCGGGTCGCGGTTCGCGGACGAAAGGGCGATCTGCACGACGGCCCCCTTCGGAATGACCGTCCCGCCGATTTCGACGTCCTCCAGCGCGTACCGGAAGGTGGAGGTTTCCACCGAGCCCTCGAAGCGCTGCATTTCCTCGATCGCCTGCGGCAGCAGTTTCCGGTTCTCCTGGATCGCCCGCAACTGGTCCGGGTGGGTCAGGAGGCTGAAGACGCAATTGCCGATCTGGAGGGTGGTCGTCTTGTGTCCGGCGAAGAGCAGGACCCAGATCATCGACACGAGTTCGTCGTCGGTCAGCGGCTCTTCCTCGTGCGGCGTCTCCACCAGCATGGTCAGGAAGTCGTCCGTGGGCTGGAGGCGGGTCCGGTGGATGTGCCGGGCGAAGTAGTCGCGCAGCCAGATCTCGGCCTCTTGCAGGTCTCCCTTGAGGTCCTTGCTGAACCGTGAGCGCGTCACGACGGCGAACCACTTGAGGACCTCGGTCCGCTCCTCCCCGACGATGCCGAGCAGCTCGCAGATGACCATGACGGGCAGCGGCAGCGCGAAGGCCTGCATCAGGTCGACGGGCCGGTCCGTGGGGCAGCGGTCGAGCAGCCCGTGGGCGAGCTCCTCGATGTGCGGGCGCAGGGCGTGGATGTGGCGCGGGGTGAAGGCCGTCTTGGCGATGTGGCGCAGCCGGGTGTGCCGGGGCGGGTCGGCGAACAGCAGGTTGTCGTCGAGCGCCTCGCACAGGTCCCCGAACAGGGCGTGGTAGAGGTCGATGCCCTCGTGCATGTCCTTGCCGATGCGGGGGTCGGCGAGGATGGCGTGGGCGTCCTCGTAGCGGGTGATCAGGTACGTGTCCACGCCGTGGCCCGGGGTGAGCCGGGCGATGGGGGCCTGTTCGCGCAGGGTCCGGTAGACCGGATAGGGGCACTGCCGGTATTCCGGTGTGCTCTTCGTCGCGGCCGCCACCGCTTCGTCCAGCGCGAGACCGCCATCCGCCGCGGTAGTCGGTTCAGTCGTCACGCGCCCAGACCTTTCGGGTAACCCGGAATTGACAGTCGGCTCCTTTCCCGGGCCGGATCGAGGGCGAAACCCGATTGACCCGTTCGGAGCCGAAACCTCCCCCGGCGGAATGTCCGGGCGGCGGTTCCGGGGAGCCGCCCTAGGGTGTGCGGTGGTTTTCGATTCGCGGGCCGACGAGAGGGAAATGCGCACATGCCGGAATACGGTGCGGGCGGCCTGGCCGTCGGCGGAGCGGTACGCCGGGACGCGGCGGCTACGAGCGGGGCGGCGGCCGGGGCGGAGGACGACGGGAGCGGTGGTGTGATCGACGTCCACCACCACTTCTGCGCCCCCGACTGGCGCCGCTGGGCGGAGCGGCAGGGGCTGGTGGGCCCGCGGTCGCTTCCGCCATGGGCGGGCTGGGACGCGGAGAGCGCGCTGGCGGTGATGGACCGGACGGGGATCGCCGTGGCGGTGCTGAAGCCGATGCTGCCCGCACGGTACGAGAGTGCCGCGCAGCTGCGGGAGGCGGTGGCCGTGACGATGGAGGCGGCGGCCGGGGTGGTGGAGGCGTACCCGGGGCGCTTCGCGTTCCACGCGCCCCTGTTCCTCGACGAGGAGGAGGTCTCCTCCTGGACCCTGCGGCGCGGCCTGGACGAGCTGGGGGCGGTGGGGGTCAACGTGACGGCGAACTACCGCGGGGTGTACCTCGGTGACCCCTCGTACGACAGGATCTTCGCCGAACTCGACGAACGCGCGGCGATCGTGGACACCCACCCGCACAGCCTCCCGGACGGCCCGGCCGGCGGACGGCCCACGGTGGCACCCGGGGGGCCGGGCGGCCCGCCCGCAGGTGCGGCCGGCGGTCCGGGCGGGCACGGGGCCCCCGGCGGGCCTGGTGGAGGGCCCGGGGGGCCGGTGGCCGTGCCCGGACTGCCGAACTTCCTCTGTGACTTCCTGCTCGACACCACCCGCGCCGCCGCGAACATGATCCGCACCCGGACCCTCGACCGGTTCCCGAACCTGTCGGTGATCCTGCCGCACGGCGGCGGCTTCCTCCCGCAGATCGCGACCCGGATGGAGGCCTTCGCGTACGCCTTCGACCCGCCGGTGGAGCCCGCGGCGGTACGGGACCACATGCACCGCTTCTACTACGACACCGCCGGCCCGCTCTCCCCGGCCGGCACCCTCCTCGCCACCGTCGACCCCGGCCGGATCCTGTTCGGCAGCGACTGGCCGGCCTGCCCGGCCTCCGTCGTCACGGACCTGGCCGTCCCCGCCCTGGCCGCCGACCCGGCGTTCACCCCGGCACTGCGCCGGGCCGTGAACCGGGAGAACGCGCTGCGCCTGATGCCGGGCCTGGTCCGCGCCTGACGCCCCGCAGGCCGCCGCCCGACGAGACGGAACCCCGCCGGTACGGCCCTTGCCGTACCGCCCGCCGCCGGGCCGCGCCGCCCGGCAGGCCCGGCACGGCCCGGGCCGGCGCCGTCAGCGGCGCAGGAGGGTTACCACCGCCGCCCCGCCCAGCCCGATGTTGTGGGCCAGGCCCACCCGGGCGGCGGGGACCTGCCGCGCCCCCGCCTGGCCGCGCAGCTGCCACACCAGTTCCGCCGCCTGCGCGAGCCCCGTCGCCCCCAGCGGGTGGCCCTTGGAGATCAGGCCGCCCGAGGGGTTGACCACCCAGCGGCCGCCGTAGGTGGTGGCTCCGCTCTCGACGAGCTTGCCGGAGGCCCCGTCCGCGCACATGCCGAGCGCCTCGTACGTCAGCAGTTCGTTCACCGAGAAGCAGTCGTGCAGCTCCACCACGTCGACGTCCTCGATGCCGAGCCCGGAGTCCTCGTAGACCCTGCGGGCGGCCGCGGCCGTCATCGGCTTGCCGACCACGTCGATGCAGGAGCCGCCGAAGCTCTCCTCGGTGTCCGTGGTCATGGCCTGCGCGACGATCTCGACGGCCTTGTCGTGCAGCCCGTGCGCCACGACGAACCGCTCCGAGACGACGAGGGCGGCGGCCGCGCCGTCGGAGGTGGGCGAGCACTGGAGCTTGGTCAGCGGATCGTGGATGGTCTTGGCGGCGAGGACCTCCTCCACCGTGTACACGTCCTGGAACTGCGCGTTCGGGTTGTTCGCGGAGTGCCGGTGGTTCTTGGCGCCGACCGCCGCGAGCTGCGCGGGCGTGGTCCCGTACCGCTCCATGTGCTCGCGGGCGGCGTTGCCGAAGATCTGCGCGGTGGGCGGGGACATCTCGAAGCCGTGCGCGGCGGCCATGATCCCGTAGTGCCGGGCGACCGGCGAGGTGTTGAAGTCCCCGCCGTCGGCGCCGCCCCCGAGCGCGCCCCGCTTCATCTTCTCGAAGCCGACCGCCAGCACGCAGTCGCTGATGCCGCCCTGCACGAACTGGCGGGCCATCATCAGCGCCGTCGAGCCGGTCGCGCAGTTGTTGTTGACGTTGTAGACCGGGACCCCGGTCAGGCCCAGTTCGTACGCCGCCCGCTGGCCGGCGGTGGAGGGCTGGAAGCAGTAGCCCACCGGCACCTGCTCCACCAGCCCGTAGTCCACGCCGGCGTCGGCGAGCGCCGCGCCGCCGGCCTCCCTGACCATGTCCCAGTACTGCCAGTCCCGTGACTCCGGCTTCTCGAACTTCGTCATGCCGACGCCCACGATGTACGACTTCATCAATGCTGCCCTTCAGTCAGTCCCTGGGGAGGCCGAGGATCCGCTCGGCGACGACGTTCAGCTGGACCTGGGTGGTGCCCCCGGCGATGGTCAGGCAGCGCGACATCAGCATCCCGTGCACCGCCCGCTCCCCCGCCCCCTCCCGCACCGCGCCGGCCGGGCCCAGCAGTTCGAGCGCGAGCTCGGCGGTCCGCTGCTGGTGGGGGGTCTGTACGAGCTTGCGGACGGAGGCGCCCGCGCCCGGCTCCAGTCCGGACACCTGCTGGAGGGTGGTGCGCAGGCCGATGCAGGCGAGCGCGTGCGCTTCGGCGGCGAGCGCGCCGATCCGGGCCCCGTAGGAGGCGTCGAGGCCGGAGGAGGCGGCGATCAGCGTCTCCAGTCCGCTGTCGAAGGTCATCTGGTCGGCCATGTGGACGCGTTCGTTGCCGAGGGTGTTGCGGGCGGCCTTCCAGCCGCCGTCGGCGGCGCCCACCAGGGCCCCGGCGGGCAGCAGGACGTCCTCGAACCAGACCTCGTTGAAGAGGGAGTCGCCGGTGATCTCCTTCAGCGGGCGGATCTCGATCCCCGGGGTGTTCCTCATGTCGACGACGAAGTAGCCGAGCCCCTTGTGCTTGGGCGCCTGCGGGTCGGTGCGGGCGAGCAGGATCCCGAAGTCGGCGGTGTGGGCGGAACTCGTCCACACCTTCTGGCCGTTGATCCTCCAGGAGCCGTCTGCGGTCCGGTCGGCCCGGGTGCGCAGGGAGGCCAGGTCGGAGCCGGCGCCCGGCTCGGAGAACAGCTGGCACCAGGTGGTGTCCCCGCGCAGGGTGGGCAGGACGTACGCCTCGCGCTGCTCCTCGCTGCCGAAGGCGATCAGCGAGGGCACGATCCAGGTGGCGATCCCGAGATCGGCGACCTTGACGCCGGCCTCCTTCAGCTCCTGCTGGATCACGATCTGCTCGGCCGGCCCCGCGCCCCGCCCGTACGGCGGCGGGAGGTGGGGGTTGGCGTAGCCGGTGGGCGCGAGCAGCCGGCGGGCGGCCGCCGGGTCGAGGCCGCGGGCGGCCCCGATGGCGGCGCGGGCGGCCGGGCGGTGGGCCTCGGCCTCCGCCGGGAGTTCCAGGCGCAGCTCGCGCCGGGCCCCGGCTGCGGCGAGGCGTACGGCGCGCAGGCGGTGGGCGTCGCCGGGGCCCAGCAGCTGGCGGGCGACGAGGGCGCGGCGCAGGTGGATGTGGGCGTCGTGCTCCCAGGTGAAGCCGATGCCGCCCAGGATCTGGATGCAGTCCTTGGCGCAGGACCAGGCGGCATCGAGGGCGGTCGCGGCGGCGAGCGCGGCGACGAGCGAGCGCACGTCGGAGGGGTGGGGGGAGGCGTGCCGGAGGGCTCCCCCGGGGGTCCCGCTGGGGGCCTCCGCGGAGGTACCGCTGGGGGCCTGGCCGGGGGTACCGCTGGGGGCCCCGCCGGGGGTACCGCTGGGGGCCTCGCTAGCGGGGGTGCCGCCGGGGGCCTCGCTAGCGGGGGTGCCGCCGGGGGCCTGGCCAGGAGTCTCACCGGGGGTGCCGCTGGGGGCCTGGCCGATGGCCTCGCTGGGGGCCTGGCCGATGGCCTCGCCGGAGGCCTCGCCGGAGGCCTCGCCGGGGGTTCCGCCGGAGGCCTCGCCGGGGGTTCCGCCGGGGGTTCCGCCGGGCGCATCGCCGGGGGGCGGGGTCGCGCTGTTGGCGGCGTCCCAGGCGAGGGCGCGGGCCTGTTCGAGGCGGACCAGCATGTCGGCGCACAGGTGCTTGACGCCCTGGAACCGCCCGATGGGGCGCCCGAACTGCTCGCGGGTCTTGGCGTGTTCGGCGGCCGTGTGCACCGCCCAGGCGGCGGTGCCGCAGGCGTCGGCGGCGAAGAGCACGCAGGCCAGGTCCCGCACCAGGGCCTCGTCCAGCCCCAGGAGCCGCTCCCCCGGGACGGTGACCCCGTGCGCCCGGACCTCGGCGGTGGGCCGGGTCGGGTCGGCGCTCTCGTGCGGCCGGACCTCCAGCGCTGCGGCGTCCACCGCGAACCACCGGACCCCGCCCGCCCCCTCGGCGGCGAGCAGCACCAGCTCCGCCTCACCGGCCCCGAGCACGGGCGGCGCGAGGCCGTCCAGTCGCCACCCGCCCCCCTCGGCAGCGACGGCGGTGACCCCGCCGGGCCCCAGGGCGACCGCCCCGACCCGCCCGTCGAGAGGTTCGGCCCCCGCCCGGTCCAGGAGTACGGAGGCCAGCGCACTCGGCAGGAACGCCCCGGGCAGCGCCGCCCGGGCGGCCTCCTCCACGACGACGGCCAGATCCAGCAGGGTCCCGCCCTCCAGATGGGGCGTCACCAGCCCCTGCGCACACATGCCGTCCCAGTAGCCCGGCCGCGCCCCGGCCTGGGGCGGGGCGTCGAGCAGTTTCCGCACCGCCTCGGGCGGCACCGCCCGCGCCACCCAGCCGCGCACGGCGTCGGCCAACTCCCGCTGCTCCTGCGTGATTCCGATGCCCATGCGCGGCAGACTAGAACACGTTTCAATCTGACGGAAGGTCAGATGAGAAGATGCGAGGGTTCTTCCCGGCGCGGCACAACGGGGCCCGACGGGGCGGGCTCCGCATAGCGAGCGGCGAGCACCCCCACCGCCTCGGCCACCGCCGCCCGCAGCTCCGCCGGACCGAGCACCTCCGCCTCCGCCCCCAGCCGGAGCAGGTCTCCCACCGCCACGGCCCGCGACTCCACCGACAGCTCCACCTCCACCCACCCCTCCCCGTCCGGCTCCCCCGCCCCCTCCAGGGCCCGCACCCCCGGGGCCCCGAACTGCATGGGCAGCAGCCGCTGGGCGCGGGGCGAGATCCGCAACCGGGCCGTGTCCTGGTGGAGGGCGGCCTCCAGGCGGCGGGAGGACTCCTCCCAATGGGCGGCCAGGTCGAAGCCGGACGGCCGCTCGAAGGCCGCGCCCGTCTCCTCCACCGCCAGCAGCCGTGACACCCGGTAGGTGCGCGGGCTCCCGGCCGCCGCCGCGACCAGGTACCAGATGCCGCCCTTGAGGACGATGCCCAGCGGGTGCAGCTCCCGCCGCCGCACCTCGCCCGACCAGCGCCGGTACTCCACCCGCAGCGTGCGCTGCTCCCACACCGCCCGGGCCACCGCCGCCAGGTGCGGCACCGGGTCGGCGTCGCGGAACCAGGCCGGGGCGTCCAGGTGGAAGCGGTCCTGGACGAGCCGGGCCCGGTCGGCCAGCGCGGCGGGCAGTGCGGCCTCCAGCTTCAGCCGGGCTGTGGCCACCACCGCACCCAGGCCAAGATCGCGGGCCGGCCCCGGCGCCCCGGCCAGGAAGAGCGAGCCGGCCTCGGCGTCGGTGAGGCCGGTCAGCCGGGTGCGGTAGCCGTCCATCAGGCGGTAGCCACCGGCGGGCCCCCGGTCGGCACGGACCGGCACTCCGGCGGCGCCGAGCGCCTCGACGTCCCGGTACACCGTGCGGACGGACACCTCCAGTTCCGCGGCGAGTTCGGGGGCGGTCATACTGCCGCGGTTCTGGAGCAGCAGGAGCAGGGAGAGGAGCCGGTCGGCGCGCATGCGGCCATTCTCCGCGGGATACCTGACAGGAGATGTCAGGTATCCCGCCGAAGCTGGTCACCGCACGAGCACCACCGCCCGTTCCGGAAGGACAGCCATGCCCACGCACACCGCCACCGGCCGCTTCACCTACGCCAAGTGGGAGGAGCACGCCGCCGGCCCGGACGACGTACTGCCCCGGCTCGCCCAGGCCTCGGTCGTCAACTCCTTCTCCGGCGGCATCGAGGCCGCCGAGACCGTGTGCACGTACGCGATCGCCTACCTGACGGCGGCCACCGGCACGTTCACCGGTCTGGAACTGATCACCGGCAGCCTCGACGGCCGCGGCGGAGGCTTCGCGGTCGAGGAGCGGGGCTCGTTCCATGAGGACGGCACGACCCAGTGCACCTTCGAGGTGGTCCCGGGCTCGGGCACCGGCGCCCTGACGGGCCTGCGCGGCAGCGGCGGTTTCGTCCACCGGCAGGGCGAGACGTCCGTCCCCTACACGTTCACCTACGAACTGGACTGACCCCAGCCCCCTGCCCCGTTCCCTGCCCTTTCCCCTGCTCCCGACCCCCTCCCCGGACCCCCGGCATGGTGCCCTACCGCCCGGTAGGGCACCATGGGCCGCCACACCCGCACCACGCCCGCCACACCCGCGCCGCATCCGCGCCGGACCCGCTCACCGCCCGGAGGACCACCCATGGCCGCCACCCCCAAGCCGGAGACCCTCGCCGCCTTCGAGGCCGCCAAGGGGTTCATGCCCGTCGACGAGGGCCTCGCCCTCCACGAGGCCGCCTCCGCCGCGGCCGCGCTCGGGCTGCCGCTGCTGGAGGTCGGCACGTACTGCGGGCGCTCCACGATCCTGCTGGCCGACGCCGCCCGCGAGGCGGGGGTCCCGGCGATCACCGTCGACCACCACCGGGGCAGCGAGGAGCAGCAGCCGGGCTGGGAGTACCACGACCCGACGGTGGTGGACCCGGAGGTCGGGCTGATGGACACCCTCCCCACCTTCCGCCGCACCCTCCACAAGGCCGGCCTGGAGGAACACGTGATCGCGGTCGTGGGCCGCTCCCCCCAGGTCGCGGCGGCCTGGGGCGGCAAGCTCGGCTTCGTCTTCATCGACGGCGGCCACACCGACGAGCACGCCACGAACGACTACGAGGGATGGGCCCCGCACCTGGCGGTCGGCGGCACCCTGGTCATCCACGACGTCTTCCCCGACCCGGCCGACGGCGGCCAGGCCCCGTACCGGATCTACCTGCGGGCCCTGGCCTCCGGCGCCTTCGAGGAAGTCTCCGTGACGAACTCCCTCCGCGTCCTGCGCCGCATCGCCGAGGGCGTCTGACCTCGCACAGGCCTCGCGTCGGCACAGGCCTCGCGTTGACATCGGCCTCCCATAGGCCTCGCGCATCCGGGCTCGGCGGGGACACCCCCGCCAGGCCAAGCCGGGCCAAGCCAGGCCTACAAGACCGACAATCGGACCACGCCCTCGGATGGCGCAGTGTGCGTATGGGAGCCGCCCGGGCGTTCTAGCATCGCGACGTGCGCTACGACGACAGCCCCCCGCCGCCCGAGTCCGCCTCCTCCATCAGCCCCGACCGGCCCTGGTTCGCACGCCGGCCCGCCCTTGCGGTGGCGCTCGCGGCGCTGGCC
Organism: Streptomyces katrae; assembly: GCF_002028425.1. Taxonomy (GTDB): domain Bacteria; phylum Actinomycetota; class Actinomycetes; order Streptomycetales; family Streptomycetaceae; genus Streptomyces; species Streptomyces katrae_A. The sequence continues at coordinate 2,462,019 of NZ_CP020042.1, forward strand.
CCGACCTGCCTGGCGGGTTGGGTGCTCACCCAGGTGCTGGCCGGTTCGGGAGCCGCCGCCCCGCAGCCCGCGGGGGCGGCGGCCGCCGCCTCCACCCCCGCGGCCGCGGCTGACGCCAAGGCCAGCGCCTCTCCGAGCGCCCCGGCCGCCCCGGCCGCCCCGAAGCCCGCCGCCGCTCCCGCCAAGGGTCCGCTGAGCGGCCGGACCGTCGTCATCGACCCCGGGCACAACACGGGGAACTTCAAGCACGGCCGGGAGATCGACCAGCAGGTGGACATCGGCACCAACCGCAAGGAGTGCGACACCACCGGCACCACCACCAACTCCGGTTACATGGAAGCGGAGTTCTCCCTCGACGTCTCCCACCGGGTGCGCGCCCTGCTGGAGGGCAAAGGCGCCAAGGTGGTCCTGACCCACGACGGAGACCGCCCCTGGGGCCCCTGCATCGACGAGCGGGCCCGGATCGGCAACCAGGCCGCGGCCGACGCCGTCGTCTCCGTCCACGCCGACGGCGCCTCCGCCGGCAACCGCGGTTTCCACGTGATCCTGCCCGCCCGCGTCAAGGGCGGCGCGGCCGACACCGCGAAGATCGTCGGCCCTTCCCGCGACCTCGGCGAGCGCATCGCCTCCAACTTCGCCCGCACCACCGGCTCGTCCCCCGCCAACTACCTCGGCAGCGGCACCGGGCTGGTCGTCCGGGACGATCTGGGCGGCCTCAACCTGTCGACCCGGCCCAAGGTGTTCCTCGAATGCGGCAACATGCGGGACGACAAGGACGCGGCGCAGCTGACGAGTCCGGAGTGGCGGCAGAAGGCGGCCCAGGGCATCGCGGACGGCATCACCGGCTTCCTGGGCGGGTAGTCCTCCGGGGCGGCGGCCCCCGAAGGGCCGTCCCCTGGAAGGCAGTCCCCCGGGGCCGCCCCCGGGGGCCGCCCCCGGGGACAGTCCCCAGGGGCAGTCCCGTGGCGGCTCGCCGCCCCGGTCCTCTCGGCCGCGGAAACCTCCGTACCATGGGGGCGCCCGATCCGCCCCCTGCCAAGACCGAGAAGGACACCAGAGACGTGAACATCCGCTCCCTCACTCGAGGCGACGGCGTGGTGATCGGAGCAGCGGTGCTGCTGTTCATCGCCTCGTTCCTCGATTTCTACTCCGCCGCCAGCGGCGCCGACCTCCCGAGCGTGTGGGACACCGACGTCTACCGGCTGGCCCTGCCGGCCGTCTTCCTGATGGGCTTCATCGCGGCGGGCCTGCTGATCGGGGCCCGCTTCCAGCCCGAGGGCCGCAAGGTGGCCGGCCTGACCCTGACGGCCTGGGGCACGGTGCTGGCCGTGGCCGCCGCCTGGAACGGACTCTGGTCGCTGATCGCCACCCCGCCGCTGGCCGACCTGGCCGCCGGCTGCATCCTCGGCTTCCTCGCCACGCTGGCCCTGGCCGCGGTGGCCGTCGCCGGTTCGAAGGTCCCCGCGCTGGCCGGGCCGCTGGTCCCGGAGCCCAGGCCGGTCACCGCCCAGCCGTACGGGGGCCAGCCCGGCACCGGCTACGGCTACCCGGGCGGGCAGCAGCCGCAGGGTTACGGGGCCACGCCGCAGCCGGCCCCGCCGTACGGGGGCGCCCCGCAGGACTCCGCCGGCGCCGGGTTCCCGGCCGCGGAGTTCACGCCGTTCTGGTTCGCGGTGCCGGTGGCCCGGCCCCTCTTCGCCGAGGACGGCTCCCCGACGCCGATCGCGGAACTCGCCCCGGGCACCTGGTACCTGGCCGTCGACCAGCGCGGCCCGTCCACGCTGATCGCCCAGACCCAGGACGGCCGCCGCGGCGTCCTGAACGACACCTCGGGCATCCAGCGCGGCTGACCCCCGCCCGCACGCAGCGCACCCGCACGGCCCCCCGCCCCACCGGCGGGGGGCCGTCGCACTTCCCGGCGGCGGCGGCGTGCCCTACAGTCGCCCGGGACGGGATCTGACGCTGCATCAGATCTCGCTCGGGCGCGGGCTCGGCCTCGACCTCGGGCTCGGGCTCGGGCTCGGGCTCGGGCTCGGGCCAGAGTTCAGGCTTCGGCTCGGGTTCGGGCTGAGGCTCGGGCTTCGGCTTCGGCTTCGGCTTCAGCTGGGACCTGAGTTCGGGCTCGGCTCGCATCACGGCTCGCGACCCCGGTCAGGACCCGGCTCAGGCAACGGCAACGGCATCGGCACCGGCATCGCGGAGGGGACCGTACATGCGCCTCGGACTCGCACTCGGCTACTGGGGCCGCGGACCCAGCCCCTCCCACCTCGACCTCGCCACCGAGGCCGAACGCCTGGGCTACGACTCGGTGTGGACCGCCGAGGCGTGGGGCTCCGACGCCTTCACCCCCCTCACCTGGATCGCCGCCCACACCTCCCGCATCCGCCTGGGCACCGCCATCGCCCAGATGGCCGCCCGCACCCCCACGGCCACCGCCATGCACGCCCTCACCCTGGACCACCTCTCCGGCGGCCGGATGATGCTGGGCCTGGGCCTGTCCGGGCCTCAGGTGGTGGAGGGGTGGTACGGGCGCCCCTTCCCCGCGAGCCCGCTCACCGCCACCCGCGAGTACGTCGACGTCGTCCGCCAAGTGCTGCGCCGCGAGGCCCCCGTGGCGCTGGACGGCCGCTTTCACGCCCACCCGTACCGGGGGCAGGACGGCACCGGCCTCGGCAAACCCCTCAAGCCCATCACCCACCCGCTGCGCGCGGACCTCCCGCTGCTGCTGGGGGCGGAGGGGCCGAAGAACATCGCCCAGACGACCCGGATCGCCGACGGCTGGCTGCCGCTGTACTGGTCCCCGACCCGCACGGACGTCTACCAGGCCTCCCTGGCCGGTCTGCCCGACGGGTTCATGATCGCTCCGATGGCCCGGGCCCACGTCTGCGACGACGTCACCGAGGGGCTGCTCCCGGTCAAGGCGATGCTCGGCTTCTACATCGGCGGCATGGGGCACGCGGCCCGCAACTTCCACGCCGACCTGATGGCCCGGATGGGCTACGAGGCCGAGGCCCGCCGGATCCAGGACCTGTTCCTGGCCGGGCGCAGGCAGGAGGCGGTCCTCGCCGTGCCGGACGCCTTCGCCGACGAGATCTCCCTGGTCGGCCCGCGCGAACGGATCGCGGAACGGCTGGAGCTGTGGCGCAAGGGCCCGGTCACCGACCTCCTCGTCACCGCCCCCGACCCCCACACCCTCCGGGTCCTGGCGGAGCTCAACGGTTAATCCGCCACCGGCTGCGCCGCCACGCGGATGCCGCCCACCGGTCTCCCGGTGGGCGGCATCGGCGGCCGTGCGGCCAAGCACCCGCGGCCGGGCGGCGGGGCGGTCAGCCGCCCAGCTGGGAGACGCTCGGCACCTGGTCGGTCACCGGGGCGCCCGCGCTCTTGCCGGCCTCCTTCACCCCGCTGATCACGTTCTCGAAGGAGCTGATGTCGGCGTCGCCCGCGTTGCCCTTGCGCAGCTTGCTGCCCAGGTTCTTGAGGGAGTCGATGCCCGCGGTGAGCGGCCCCATCGCCTTCGACAGCAGCGGGTCGCCCTTGGCGTTGTCGGCCGCCGCCTTCAGCCGGTTGTACGCGAACGCGCCCGCGAGACCCGCCTTGATCAGCGCGAACGTACGCCCCTTCGCGCCCTTCTTGAACTTGCCCGCCCGGTACGGCTTGATGATCCACTGGTAGGTGGCCCCCGCCGCGAGACCGGCGTTGGCGACGAAGCGTGTCTTGGCGAACTTCTGCCGCTCCTCCGACGTGCTCGGCTCGGGCGTCGCCGCGGCCAGCTCGTCGGCCTCGGCCGCGTCCGGCTCCGCCACCGCGAGGGCGGCCAGCTCCGCCGCGGTCGCCGCCGACGAGACCTCCTCCCGTTGCCCCCGGTCGCCGCCGGTACCGCACGCGGAGGCACCGGCGATCAGCGAGGTGGACAGGACCACGGCCGCCACGGCGCGGCGGAATCGGACGGTGGTGGGTACGCGCACGGTTGCCTCCGGGGACTGAGGTGTCCCCCGCAGCCTCACCCGGCCGCCGTCCCCCCGCCACTCGGGCGACCCGTTCGGACACGGGGGGGCACGGAGCGGCCGTCGCCACCGGAACGGGGCCGTACGGGTTTCAACCGGGCGGCAGTGGCAAGACGCCCGGCATGTACGGAGACCGCATCGCAGGACGCCGCCGGGCCAGCTGGTCGGCCGGCCGGCTCGTGGCGCTGGCCGCCGACGTCGTGGCGTTGATCATCATCGTGTGGATCGTGATGGACCTGCTGGACGCGAACCGTTCCAACGACGTAGTCCAGTGGTTCCACGACGCGGCGACCTGGCTGGCGGGCTGGTCGCTCGACATCTTCCACCTCGGCCGCCACTGGGCGCAGGTGGTCGTCGGCTACGGCATCGCCGCCGTCGTCTACCTGGTGGCGGGCCATGCCCTGGCCCGCCTCCTGCACCGCCTCTGAACGGGGGAAAGGCCGCGTTCCGAGGAACGGTCACGATCCTAGGAACAGAGGAACGGTCCTACGGTCCTAGGAACAGCAGCCCGGGTCCATGCCCGGCGGGAGCCGGTCGCCGCCGAAGACGACCGTGGTGGCCTCGTCGCCGCCCAGCGCGGCCACCGCCAGCAGCAGCGAGCCCGCCGTCCAGGTCGTCTGCTCCACCGGCCACACCGCCCGGTCCTCGAAGACGTAACCCGTCCAGTACATGCCGTTGTCGGCGCGCAGGTGGCCGATCGAGCGCAGGATCTCCAGTGCCCGGTCCGACTCCCCCATCGCCCAGAGGGTGAGCGCGAGCTCGCAGGACTCCCCGCCCGTCACCCACGGGTTCGGCAGCACGCACCGCACCCCCAGGTCCGGGACGACGAACTCCTCCCAGCGTTCCTCGACGCGCGCCTTCGCCTCCGCACCCGTCAGGGCGCCGCCCAGCACCGGGTAGTACCAGTCCATCGAGTAGCGGGACTTGTCCAGGAACCGCTCCGGGTGCCGGCGTATCGCGTGCGCCAGGGCGCCCGCCGCCAGTTCCCAGTCGGGCTGCGGGTCACCGCGGTGGTCGGCGATGGCCAGGGCGCAGCGCAGGGCCTGGTGGATGGAGGAGGATCCGGTCAGCAGGGCGTCGGTGACCGCCGTGCCGTCCGCCTCCCGCTTCCAGCCGATCTCGCCGCCGGGCTGCTGGAGGCCGAGGACGAACTCGACCGCCGCCACGACCGCCGGCCACATCCGGTCCAGGAAGGTGTCGTCGCCGGTGGCCAGGTAGTGGTGCCAGACGCCGACGGCGATGTACGCGACGAAGTTGGACTCCCGTCCCGCGTCCTGCGGCTCGGCGGTGTCCACCCCGTCGGGCCGGTCCGCGTAGGCCGCGTACCAGGAGCCGTCCTGGTTCTGGTGGCGGGCCAGCCAGACGTAGGCCCGCTCCGCCGCCTCGTGCTCGCCGGCCGCGTCGAGGGCCATCGCGGCCTCGGTGTGGTCCCACGGGTCGAGGTGGTGGCCCCGGAACCACGGTATGGCGCCGTCCGCGCGCTGGACGGCGAGTATCCCCTCGACCGTGCGGGCCGCCTGTTCGGCGGTCAGCACGCCGTCCAGCACGAGGTGTTCGGGAACGGTGCGCTCCGGCGAGCTCACTGGGCTGAACCGGCTGCGCCGGCGGCGTTGGAGGCGTTGGCGGCCTTGGAGGACTTGGCGGCCTCGGCGGCTTCGACCGGGAGGTGGGGCTTGGTCGCGTAGGCGACGAAGCTCTTGCCGATGAGCGGGTTGAGGGCCTGCTCGGCGAGGCGGGTGGCCAGGGGCTTCTTCATGATGTCCCAGACCAGGAGCTTGTGGTACGCCTTGACCGGCAGCGCCTTGTCGTTGTCCACGCCGAAGGCGCACTTGAGCCACCAGTACGGCGAGTGCAGGCCGTGCGCGTGGTGGGTGCCGTACGGCTTGAGGCCCGCCGCCTCCATCTTGCCGAGCAGCTCGTCCGCCTTGTAGATGCGGATGTGGCCGCCCTCGACCTCGTGGTAGGCGTCGGACAGCGCCCAGCAGATCTTCTCCGGGCCGTAGCGCGGGACGGTGACCGCTATGCGGCCGCCCGGCTTGAGCACGCGCACCATCTCGGCGAGGACGCCCTTGTCGTCGGGGATGTGCTCCATCACCTCGGAGATGATGACGACGTCGAAGGACTCGTCGGGGAAGGGCAGGGCCAGGGCGTCGCCCTCCATGGCGGTGGCGGTGGCGCCCGCCGGGGCTTCACCGGCCTCCTTCATGGCGGCGAACCACTTGGCGACCTCGCGGATCTCCTCGCCGTTGCGGTCGACGGCGACGACCTGGGCGCCGCGCCGGTAGCACTCGAAGGCGTGCCGGCCTGCGCCGCAGCCCAGATCGAGCACACGGTCGCCTGCGGCGAGCGGGAACCGGGAGAAATCGACGGTCAGCACGGGGTCCTGCCTTCGCGGTCACGGGGGTGAAGGGTGGTGCGGGGTGGTGCGCGGTGGTGAGTGTTGTGGGGTGGTGCGGGATGGTGCGGGTCGTGCGGGTCGTGCGGGTGGTGGGGTCGTGCGGGTGGCGTGGGGGGGTGCGGGTGGTCTGCGGTGCGTGCGGTGCCCGCCGGGTGGTGGTGTGTCCGTCACCGGGTCCGGGCGGCGGCGGCACGCGCGATGGCGGCTCTGTAGTGCGCGGCGGTGCCTTCGGCGGCCTTGGCCCAGGTGAACCGGGCCAGCACCCGCTCCCGGCCGGCCGCTCCGAGCCGGACGCGCAGTTCCGCGTCGCCCAGCATCCGGCCCAGGGCCGCGGCCAGCGCTCCCGCGTCGCCGGGCGGCACGGCCAGGCAGGTCTCCCCGTCCGGGCCTGCCACCTCGGGGATGGCCCCGCCGGTGGTGGCGACGAGCGGGGTGCCGGTGGCCATGGCCTCGGCCGCGGGGAGCGAGAAGCCCTCGTAGAGGGAGGGCACGCAGGCCACCTGGGCGCTGCGCACGAGGTCGACCAGTTCGGCGTCGGTGATGCCCTTGACGAAGCGCACCGCGTCCTGGAGGTCGTACTTCTCGATCGCGCGGGCGACCGGCCCGGTCTCGGCGCGCTTGCCGACGACGACGAGGTGCGCGTCGGGCTGCTCGGTGCGGAGCTTGGCGAGCGCCTCGACGAGGTGGACGAGCCCCTTGAGCGGGACGTCGGCGCTGGAGGTGGTCACGATCCGCCCGGGGACCTCGGCCACGGAGGGGTCGGGCGACCAGAGGTCGGTGTCGGCGCCGATGTGGACGACGTGGATGCGGTCGTCGCGGACACCGAGGTGTTCGGCGATCTCCTGCCGGGAGGAGCCGGAGACCGTGAGGACGGAGGGCAGGCGGCGGGCGACGCGGCCCTGCATGCGCGTGAACGCGTACCAGCGGCGCACGGAGGCGCGCTTCTTGCGGTCCTTGGCGGCGGCGAGGTCCAGCTTGCGGTCGACGGTGATGGGGTGGTGGATGGTCGTCACCAGCGGTGCGCCGAGGTCACCGAGCAGGCCGTAGCCGAGGGTCTGGTTGTCGTGGATGACGTCGAACTCGCCCGCGCGGGCCTGGAGATGGCGTCGGGCGCGGAGGGAGAAGGTCAGCGGCTCGGGAAAGCCGCCGGTCCACATCGTCGCGACCTCGAGGGCGTCGATCCAGTCCCGGTACTCGTCGCGCCCCGGTGTGCGGAACGGGTCGGGGCTGCGGTAGAGGTCCAGGCTCGGCAGCTCGGTGAGCGTGGCGCCGGTGTCGAGCACCGGGTAGGGCTGCGCGCCGATCACCTCGACGGAGTGGCCCAGCTTCACGAGCTCGCGGGAGAGGTGGCGGACGTAGACGCCCTGGCCGCCGCAGAACGGGTTCCCCTTATAGGTGAGGAGTGCGATGCGCATCGGGCGGTCGCCGTCGGCGGCGGAAGCCTCGACGGCCTCGAAAGGGCTCGTCACCACGGCCTCTGCGGTCACTCTCGGCCCCCTTCTCCCTGCGCTGTCGCCGGAGCGTAACCGCTCGGATAATGTAGAACAAGTTTCAGACTTGATCCGTCGAAGACCATTGAATCTACCGGCCGGAAACCACACCGTAAGAGGCGGAGCAGGTGATTCGCGCCACGGCTCGGACGCCTGACATGCTGACGTCCGGACCGTCACGGAACTTCCACCGGCCCATCCCGGAATCAGCCCCCGCAACGACACGGAACGCCAGGAACGGGACACATGACAGCGGAAGCGAAGGCCGTCACGAAACCGGCGACGACGACCGGCCCGGCATCCCCTCCCCTGACCGAGCGCCAGGAGGCCCGGCGGCGCCGGATCCTCCACGCGAGCGCGCAACTGGCCAGCCGGGGCGGCTTCGACGCGGTGCAGATGCGCGAGGTCGCGGAGTCCTCGCAGGTCGCGCTCGGAACGCTGTACCGCTACTTCCCGTCCAAGGTGCACCTGCTGGTCGCGACCATGCAGGACCAGCTCCAGCACCTGCACGCGACGCTGCGCAAGCGGCCGCCGGCGGGCGAGGAGCCGGCGGAGCGGGTGGCGGAGACCCTGATGCGGGCGTTCCGGGCGCTGCAGCGGGAACCGCACCTGGCGGACGCCATGGTCCGCGCCCTGACGTTCGCGGACCGCAGCGTCAGCCCGGAGGTGGACACGGTCTCGCGGCTGACGACGGCCATCATCCTCGACGCGATGGGGCTGGAGGCCCCGCCGACGGCAGAGCAGTTGTCGGCGGTCCGCGTCATCGAACACACCTGGCACTCGGCGCTGATCACGTGGCTGTCGGGGAGGGCGTCGATCGCGCAGGTGAAGATAGACATCGAGACGGTGTGCCGGCTGATCGACCTGACGGCACCGGAAAAGGCCTGAACGGGTTGTCGGGCGGCCGGGTCGTGGCTGGGCGGTCTCAGGGAATCGTCATCCGGGGCCGGGGGCGCCCCAGATCGCTACGCGCTTCTCTCGGTTCGGCGTCCGCAGCCCGTCTGCGGCTGATACCCGCGCCTGATGACGAACAGAGCGGCATCGGGGACCGATGGACATCTCCGCCCACGGACCCTGGCCGGGCCCCCCGCTAGGCGTCGAAGTCGTATTCCAGGACGTAGGACGCCGAGTCCAGGGTCGTGTCGTTGACCTCGACGGGGCGGCCGCCCTCGGCGAAGGCCGTGCGGACGATCTGGATGACGGGCGTGCCCAGGGTGAGCGACAGCCGGTCGGCCTCGTCCGCCGACGGCATGCGGCAGCGGATCTCCTCACGGAAGTGGACCGGGGCGTACCCGAGGTCCGTCAGCCGTGCGTAGATGCCTCCCGGGCCGGGGTCGGTCCGGGTGATGGCGGAGTCGGCGACGAGGGTCGAGGGGAGGTACGACGTCGCGATGAGCACCGGCTTGCCGTCGAGCACGAAGCGGCGGCTGCGGGCCCAGACCTGGTCGCCGGAGGTGATGCCGAGCGCCTCGGCAACGCGGTCGTCGGCTTGCTGCTCGTGTACGTCGATCTGGTCGACTAGGAGCTCACGGTCATCGGTGTCGGCCGACCAGATGGAACGGCCCGAACCCCACTGCTCCTGTGCCAACCGCTCGATACCGCGCCGCCGCAGGGGCTTGAAGGCGCGGACGAAGACACCGGCGCCCTTGCGCGCTTCGACGAGGCCTTCGTTCTGCAGAACCCCGAGGGCCTGGCGCGCGGTCATGCGGGCGACGTCGTACGTGGCCATGAGGTCGTTCTCGCCGGGCAGTCGGTCACCAGGGCCGTACTCGCCCGACCGGATGGCCGCCTTCAACGCATCGGCGATCCGCTGGTACTTCGGCTGGCGGGAACTTCCCTGGCTGGTCATCGAACTGATCACTCCCTCTCCTCTCTAGACACCCTAGGCCCAGCGGCAGACCGCTGCACTCAGGGGTGCTGCGGCCTCTTCGCACCCCGATCGAGTGGCTTCTCTAGAGAGGCACCCGCCTGGCTTTCCCCCTGAGAGGAGTGATCCCAATGCGGCAGATTCCGGTCGAGGCGGAGACGCCTGAGGTGCACAGCCCTCCCTACGCCACGCCCAGCGCCGATCTGCTGGACCGTGTGCTGGCCGGGTGGGAGCGCTTCGTCGACACCTTCGAGGAAACGGTCGATGAATGAGGGCTACGCGTACCTGCTGCGCCGTCGGGTGCGGGACATCCCGTCCGGTGTCGAGGGGGTGCTGATGGCCGTGATCAACGAGGACGTCTCGGACTTCGCCGGATGCGAGCGGTGGGTGGAACTGGCTTACATCCGCGACGCGTCGGGCCGTGAGTTCAGCACCGCCGTCGGGAACGTCGAAGCCGGCGAATGGACGGATTGAAGCCCCTGGCGGCGCTGCCGCCAGGGCGGGATCGGAGTCGGGGTCAGTCCGTCGTGCGGCGGAGGGTCAGGGTGGCGAAGCCCCAGGTGTCGCGGTAGGTGCGGAGCCAGTCGGTGCGGCGGGTGGTGGCCCAGGTCAGGATCTCGGGGCTGTCCGGGTGGGTGGGGTGGTCCAGGGCCCAGTCGGCGAGGGTGCCCCAGTTGGACCACTCGTAGTCGTCCAGTTCCTGGCGGGTGCTGGTGTGGCCCTGGACGGGGGTCCAGCCGGCGGCGGTGATGCGGTCGATCGTGGTCGGGAGGTCGGCGAAGTCGCCCAGCATGTCCACCGCTTCGGGGGTGGGGGTGCGTTCCCAGATGCCCTCGCCGATCAGGACGCGGCCGCCGGGGGCCAGGTGGGTGCGGGCGGCTTCGAGGGTGGGGAGGAGGCCGCCGAGGGCGTGGGTGGAGCCGACGCAGAGGATCAGGTCGAAGGGGTGGGAAGGGGTGAAGTCCTCGGCCCTTTGGTGGTGGAGGGTCAGGCGGTCGGAGACGTCGAGGGCCTTTGCCCTGTGGCGGGCATCCGTCAGGTCGGACTCCGAGATGTCCACGCCCTCGGCGTGGACGTTCGGGTGCGTGGTGAGGGCGCGCAGGAGCCATTCCGCGCTGCCGCAGCCGAGGTCCAGGACGCGTTCGTCGCCGCGCGGGAGGGCGTCGGCGAGGAGGCGGGTCACCGAGTCGTCGTTGAGGGGGGACTTTATGGGGTGGTGGGTATGGGCGAGCTTCGAGATCTGTTCACGGTTCACCCGGCGCAGCCTTGCAGGGAGGCGATGCGCTCGCAGCTCGTTTTTTGCGTGGGCGTCGGTGGACCGGCGGCTTCCTCCTGATCCCGTGGATTCACGGGATCAGGGAGGCTGCCGGTCCGGGCGGGGTCAGGCGGGCTGGGCGACCTCGGGCTTCAGCATGCCGCGCAGTGCGTCGCGGAACTCCTGGCTGTCCTCCTCGCCGTGCACGGCGACCGCGTGCTGGACGGCCGCGCCCATGACCTCGTCTTCCTCGCCGATGATCACCAGGGTGCACCCGACCTCGCTGGGGTACTCCCTGCAGTCCATGACCTTGCGCATAACGCACCTCCTAGCGGTCATACCGTCCACGATCCTCCCTTCCCGGCCGGTAGGGAAGCCGGGCCGGCGGTCAGCTGCCGCCGGGCTGGAGGACGCCGTTGACGGTGAGGCGGTAGGGCGCCGCGATCTTGATTGATTCGGTGGGTTCGTAGTGGTCGATGATCGCGAAGACCGTTTTGGCCTGTGTGCCCAGCAGGCGGCGCAGGCGGCGTTGGTCGAGGGCCCCGTGGTGGTTGGCGTCCAGGGGGACGTCGGCGGTCCAGGCGTGCTGGTGGTCGTCGGTGTAGGCGACGAGGCGCAGGCTGATGCCGGGGATCGTGTGGATCTGGTAGCTGCTGATCGTCTGCCATCCGGCGAGGGAGGAGCCGTCGGAGACCAGGGTGGCGCCGGACTTGATGTTGTCGATCCACAGGCCGGGCTGGATCACGCTGGCGTCGGTCTTGTAGCGGAAGGCGACGAGTACGGTCCGGCCGGCCAGGTCGGAGAGGTCGATGCTCTGGTGGGTCCAGCCGCCCGAGTCACCGGTGAATCCGGGGAGCAGGGCCGCGATGTCGGATGCCGCATCGCCGTTCAGGGTGGTGACCATGCCGGCGCTGCGGCGGGAGGTGAAGGTGGCGCCGCCGTCGGTGGAGACCTGGACCGCGCCGAGGTCGTAGCCGGGCTCGATGTCCCAGCGGGCGTCGAAGGTGAGGGTGGGGTCGGCCGGGTCGACCGTGATCTCGCGGACGATGCTGCGGTCGATGCTGACCTCGTCGCCAGGGGGGCCCGAGTAGAGGGCGGGGTCGCCGGGTGCGTGGCCGTCCGGGTCTACGGTCCACTCGACCGGGCGGGTCGGGTAGACGAGTGGTGCCTCGAAGTCCAGGCTCCGCAGGGCGGATGCCGTCAGGGGCCTGCCGGAGGCGTCGCGGAGGCGGACGAAGTCGGCGCCGTTGGAGGGGGCGCCGGGGCGGGCGTAGGCGAAGGGGGTGTCGAGGTTGACGGTGGAGTGGAGCGCCTTCGCCCGGAAGCGGCGGGGGTCGGCTCCGGTGAGTTCGGCGCCGTCGTCGAGGATGCCGTCGAGGGCCGCCGTGGTGGACCAGTCGCGCAGGAGGGCGAAGGGGTCCTCGTGCGCTCCGTGCCGGGCCAGGGTCTTGGCGAGGCGCTCGAAGCCGGAGCCGCCGCCTGCGTAGAGGAGGTCCCTGACGAAGCCGTGTCCGTGGCGTTCGGAGAGGGTGTGGATCATGACCTCGGAGGCTCCGTAGTCGCACAGGAAGCTCTGTCCCGGGTCGGGCCAGAGCGTGAGCGAGTTCTCGGGTCCTCCGTTGCGGTCGCCGTACGGGTCGGTGTACCCGGCGGGGAACATGGCCCTCTGGCGGCCCTGGAAGCAGCCGATCTTGAGGTTCTTGAGGGCGTCCTCGGAGCGGTCGTCGTAGCCGACCAGCCACCTGGCCCATTCGGCCGTGCCCTCGATGGTCCAGTTGGCGCCGTTGGGGTCCTGCGCGCCGCTGTACCAGAGCACGTGGTTGTACTCGTGGGCGAGCAGGCCCTCGATGTAGTTCGGCATCGGGAAGCCTTCCCAGATGCGGCACGGGCTGCCGCCCAGGTTGGCCGGCCTGGCGCCGAGCATGGTCTTCCAGCCCGCGGCCTCGATGATGAGGATGTTGCGGTCCGTCGCGTCGACGTCGGCGCTGATGAACTCGCCGCCGGACGCGATGTTGTCGACGAGCACGACGACGCGGTCGCCCTTGCCGCGCCAGGCGTCCGGCGGGATGCTCGGGTCGAGCAGCTCCGGCTTGGCGTGGCTGCCGTCGCGGGGCCTCGGCACGCCGAACACCTTGGCCTCGCGCGGGCGGATCACGTGCTCGAACTGTTCGCCCAGGTAGCGCAGCTGCGGGTCGGTGATCACGAGGTCGTCGGCGTTCGAGCTGCTGCAGTCGTCCGTGTCCACCGGCAGGTCGCCGGTGGGGACCCAGATCTCGGCGTGCTCGGTGACGGCGCGCAGCCGGAACTCCCGCAGCACGGTCTGCTGCGACCAGTCGACGGTCGGCCAGGTGCGGAGCGTGCCGAGCCTGGCCTCGCCGCCCCCGTAGCGGCCCGTCTTCGCCTGCTGGGACAGCCGGGGTGAATGGTGGCGCTTGTGGTGGACCGAGTGCCGGTGCTCGCGGTTCGGCCGGGGCTGGGGCTGGGGGGTGGCCTGGGCCGGGGCGGATGGGAGGGCCCAGGTCAGCAGGAGTGCGGTCAGGACCAGGGGCCACCACGCGGTGCGTCTGCGCGCGGTGGACGGGGCGGGCGGGCGCATCGGTCTTCTTCCGGAGCAGTGGAAGGGGATGATGCGACAAGTTAGCGAAACGGGATATTCCGGTCGGGCATGTCGGGTGGTGCGGCATGTCGGGCCGGAGCCGGGCGGCCCCGGCCCTCCTGCCGTCAGTCCTCCGGCGGGAACACCGGCTCCCCCGTGGCCGCGAGGGTGATCAGGATGGCCTCCACCGGGCAGCCCTCCGCCGCCGTGAGGGTGGGTTCGTTGGCGTCCGTCTCCGGGGTGCGGGGGTGGGACTGGCGGGCGGAGTCGAGGGTGAAGGCGTCCGGGGCGTGGTTCACGCACATGCCCGAGCCGATGCAGACGCCCCGGTCCACCTCGACCTGCCAGCGGTCGCCCATCACGAGCCCGCCGGCAGGTGGATCATCTTGTGCTCCAGGTACTCACTCAGGCCCTCGGGGCCGAACTCGCGTCCCACGCCGCTGTTCTTGTAGCCGCCGAAGGGGCCGAGCATGTCGAGGCTGAAGGTGTTGACGTTGAAGGTGCCGGTCCGGATGCGGCGGGCGAAGTCGATGCCGTGGTCGGTGTCCGCGGTCCAGACGCTGCCGCTGAGGCCGAACTCCGAGTCGTTGGCGATACGGGCGGCCTCTGCCTCGTCGCCATAGGGGATCAGGCAGACGACCGGGCCGAAGATCTCCTCGCGGGCGATCCGCATCGAGTTGTCGACGTCGCCGAAGAGGGTGGGTTCGACGTACCAGCCGCGCTCCAGGCCCGCAGGGCGGCCGCCGCCGGTGAGGAGCTTGGCGCCCTCCTCCTGGCCGATGCGGATGTAGTCGAGGGAGCGCTGCTGCTGGCGCTTGGCGACGAGCGGGCCGAGCTGGGTCGCCGGGTCGAGGGGGTCGCCGACGACGAGGGCTCCGGCCGCCGCGGCCAGGGCCTCGGCCACGTCCCCGTAGCGGCTGCGCGGGGCGAGGATGCGGGTCTGGGCCACGCAGGCCTGGCCGTTGTTCATCCAGGCGGCGGGGACGATCCCGGCGACGGCGGCCTCCAGGTCGGCGTCCGGGAGGATGACGGCGGCGGACTTGCCGCCGAGTTCGAGGGTGACCCGGGTGAGGTTGCGGGCGGCGACCTCCATGACCCGCTTGCCGGCGGCGACCGAGCCGGTGAAGGCGACCTTGTCGATGCCGGGGTGTCCGACCAGGTACTCGCTGACCTCCCGGTCGGCGGGCAGGACCGACAGCACGCCCTCGGGCAGCCCGGCCTCGCGGGCGATGTCGGCCAGGATGAAGGAGTCCAGCGGGGCCTCGGGCGAGGGCTTGAGGATGACCGAGGAGCCGGTGAGCAGCGCGGGGGCGAGTTTGGCGGCGGCCACGAACTGCGGGACGTTCCACGGGATGACGGCGGCGACGACCCCGACCGGTTCGCGGCGCACCAGGATCGGGCCGAGGGCGCCCTGGCGGCGTTCCTCGTAGGGGTAGTCGCGGGCGACGGTGATGGCGGCGTCGTAGACCATCATCGCGCCGAGGGCCTGGGCGAGGACGCTCCAGGAGTACGGGGAGCCGTTCTGGGAGCTGATGGAGCGGGCTATCTCCTCGTGCCGGACGGTGATGGCGTCCTTGATGCGGGAGACGACGGCGATGCGCTCGTCCAGGGTGAGGCGGGGCCAGGGGCCCTCGTCGAAGGCCTTGCGGGCGGCGGCGACGGCGCGGTCGACGTCGGCCTCGGAGGCGTGCGGGACGCTGCCGATGACCTGCTCGGTGTGGGGGGAGACGACGCGGATGGTGCCGGTGCCCAGCGGATCGGCCCATTCCCCGCCGATGAACAGTTGTCCGTGTTCCACGAGCTCGGTCATGTCCGATGCCTCCAGGGGCTGCGCACGCTCTCACCGATGTCGCAGAACTGATACCAGTTCTAGTTCCAGGAGTCCACGGTCGGGACGGGGACCGCGGAAGATCCGATGACAGGTCAGGACTGTTGATGGACGGTCGACTTGGGCTACTACTGGAACGCGTTCTCGTCAGAGCGGACCGAGCCGGCCAGGGAGCCCCCATGTCAGAGGTCATGTCACAGGTCACCGACCACGGCGGGGGTGTGTGGGGCATCAAGGTCCCCATCCCCGACAACCCCCTCGGACACACCCTCGTCCACGTCCTCGACACGGACGCCGGCCCCGTCCTGGTCGACACCGGCTGGGACGACCCCGACTCCTGGGACGCCCTCACCGCGGGGCTCGGCGCGCTCGGCATCGCCACCGCCGACGTGCACGGGGTGGTCATCACCCACCACCACCCCGACCACCACGGCCTGTCCGGGAAGGTCCGCGAGGCCTCCGGGGCGTGGATCGCCATGCACGCCGCCGACACCGAGGTCGTCCTGCGCACCCGCGCGGCCGATCCGGGCCACTGGTTCGACTACATGGGCGAGAAGCTGGCCGCTGCCGGAGCCCCAGAGGAGCACGTCGCACCCCTGCGGGCGCTCCGGGAGAGCGGCCGGGCCCGGACCCTGCCCGGGCTGCGGGCCGCCGTCCCCGACCGGGAGATCGTCCCCGGGGAGCTGCTGGCGCTGCCCGGGCGCCGGCTGCGCGCGATCTGGACGCCCGGGCACACCCCCGGTCACGTCTGCCTGCACCTGGAGGAGGCCCACCCGGCGCACCTGCCCGGCAACGGCCGGCTGTTCTCCGGCGACCACCTGCTGCCCGGGATCTCCCCGCACATCGGCCTGTACGAGGACCCGGAGGACACCCGGGTCACCGACCCCCTCGGCGACTACCTCGACTCCCTCGAACGCGTCGGCCGCCTGGAGCCCGCCGAGGTGCTCCCGGCCCACCAGCACGCCTTCACCGACGCCCCCGCCCGCGTCCGGGAACTCCTTGCGCACCACGAGGAGCGGCTGGACGGACTGTGGCGGCTGCTGGCCGAGCCGCTGACCCCCTGGGCCCTGGCGGAGCGGATGGAGTGGAACCGGCCCTGGGAGCAGATCCCGTACGGCTCGCGGAACATCGCCGTCTCCGAAGCGGAGGCCCACCTGCGGCGACTGGTGAAACAGGGCCGGGCCGAGGCGGTCCCGGGCACCGACCCGGTGGCGTACCGGGCCGTGTGAGCGGCGCCGGGCGGGGCTGCCGGGGTCCGGCGCCCCGGGGCCCGCGGGGTACGGGCCGGTAGAGTGAGGCCGTCGTCCACACTTCCGTACGGGGGGAAGCCGGTGCGAATCCGGCGCTGACCCGCAACCGTGACCCGGCCCGCAGCTCGCGGGGCGGGAAGCCGGAATGCCCCGTAGCGGAGGTGCGCGGCTCGTGCCGCCGGAGCCCCCGGCGGCCGGCACCGTCGAGGTAAACGGAGCCGGAGCCCGGTGCCCGCGCGTGCCCGTCTCCCGCTCCCCGCACGAGAGGCACCCGCCCCGCCATGAACGTCCGCCGCAGCGCAGCCGCGCTCGCCGCCTCCGCCGTGCTCTGCGTGGGCGCCGCCCCCGCAGCCCTCGCCGACACGCCGCCGCCCGCCCCCTCCGCGCCGCCGGTCATCCCCTCGGGCCTCTTCGGCAAGGCCGACCCCTCGTATGACGGCGTGTGGCGCCAGTCCTTCGCGCTGCTCGCCCAGCAGACCGTCGGCGAGAAGCCCGCCCCGCAGGCCGTCGACTGGCTGACCGGCCAGCAGTGCGCGAACGGCGGCTTCACCTCGTTCCGCGCGGACGCCACGAAGGCCTGTGACGCGACGACCGTGTTCGACACGAACGCCACCGCCGTGGCCGTCCAGGCCCTGAAGGCCCTCGGCGGCAAGGACGCGCAGGTCAAGAAGGCCGCGGACTGGCTGAGGTCCGTCCAGAACGAGGACGGCGGCTGGGCCTACGTCCCCGGATCCCCCAGCGAGGGCAGCTCCACCTCGATCGTGATCAGCGCGCTGGCGGTGGCCGGCGAGAAGCCCGCCGAGGTGAAGTCCAAGGCCGGCAAGTCCGCCTACGACGGCCTGCTCTCCTTCCAGCTGGGCTGCTCCGCCGAGCCGGCCGCCGACCGGGGCGCCTTCGGGTACCAGCCGGCCGACGGCAAGCTCGCCGCCAACGCCGACGCCACGGCCGCCGCCGTCCTGGCGGGCCTGGGCAAGGGCGCCCTCGTCGAGCCCGCCACCACGGACACCCCCACCGCCGCGCTGGCCTGCCCGGCGGGCGCCGCCGACCCGGCGGCCGCCGCCCAGGCCGCGGCCGGCTACCTGGCCGAGGCCCTGAAGAAGGACGGCCACCTCACGGCGGTCACCCCCGGCGCCGACCAGCCGACCCCGGACACCGGCAACACCGCCGACGCGGTGATCGCCCTGGCGGCGGCCGGACACCGGCAGGCGGCGTCGGGCGCGCTGGAGTGGCTGAAGAACAACTCGGCCTCCTGGTCGAACCGGAACCCGGCCGCCCTGGCCGCCCTGGTCCTGACCGCCCACGCCACCGGCACCGACCCGAAGGCCTTCGGCGGCGTCGACCTGGTGGCGGCGCTGAACGCGACCGGCCCGGCCCCGCAGCAGCCGGACGCGCAGGCGCAGAAGGTGGAGAACAAGGCCGACAAGACCGGCTCGGGCGGCCAGAACCTGTGGTGGATCATCGGCGCGGGCGCCGCGGCCGGCATGGGCATCGGCATCCTGCTGAGCGGCCGCCGCAAGAAGAACGAGCTGTGAGCCGCCTCCGTTCGCGGGGCCTGGCCGGTACGCGCGGCCTGGCTGGTACGCGCGGCCTTGTCGGCCTGCTGGCCGCCCTGGGACTGCTGCTGACCCTGTTCGCGGCCTCCCCGGCCCTGGCGGCGAGCTACCGCTACTGGTCGTTCTGGCAGGGCTCGGGCGGGAACTGGGGTTACGCGACCGAGGGCCCGTCCACGGCCCGGCCCGCGGACGGCACCACGCTCGGCTTCCGCTTCTCGGTGAGCAAGGACGCCGGCGCCGAGGCGGCCAAGCCGCGCGCCGGAGCCGACTTCGAGGCCGTCTGCGGCGGCACCGGCGCGGTGGAGGGCAAGAAGCGGGTGGCGCTGGTCATCGACTTCGGCGTGCCCGCGGACGCCCCCGCCGGGGAGGCCCCGCCGCAGGAGGCCCCGCGCACGGCCTGCGCCCAGGTGGCCCCGGACGCCACGGCGGCCGAGGCGCTGGCCGCGGTGGCGAAGCCGCTGCGCTACAACGGCGCGGCGCTGCTGTGCGCGGTCTCCGGCTATCCGAAGTCGGGCTGCGGCGAGCCCATCGCCGACCCGGAGCCCAAGGCGTCCGGGTCCGCGTCCGCCCCGGCCCCGGCCGCCGCGCCCTCCTCGGGCGGGGGCTCCGGCCCCTCGGCGGGCCTGGTCGCGGGCGTGGCGGCGGTCGCCGCCCTGGGCGCGGCGGCCGTCTGGCAGTCCCGCCGCCGCAGGCGATGACCCCCGTCCCGCCGAACCCACCGCACGGCACGGCCCCGGCGGGCCCACCGGGCGACGGCACGTCGCCGCAGGCCGGGCGCACCGCCCACGGTCCGGCGGCCGAAGACGCGACCCCGGCCGGGCCCGGCTCCGCAGGGGCCGGTCGGGGGTCGCGCGGGACCTCGTACGAGAAGGGACGGCCCTGGCGGGCTCCCGAGGCACGGCGCGGCAACGCCCTGCACGCGGGGGCCTGGTGGCTGTGGGCCCTGGGGCTCGCGACCGCCGCCTCCCGGACCACCAATCCGCTGCTGCTCGGGCTGATCATCGGCGTCGCCGGGTACGTGGTCGCCGCCCGCCGCACCGAGGCCCCGTGGGCGCGCTCCTACGGGGCCTTCGTCAGGCTCGGCCTGTTCGTCATCGGGCTGCGGCTGCTGTTCTCCGCCCTGCTGGGCTCCCCGGTCCCCGGCGCGCACACCCTGTTGACCCTGCCGGAGCTCCCGCTGCCGGCATGGGCGCAGGGCATCCGGTTCGGCGGCCGGGTCACCGCCGAGCAGCTGGTCTTCGCCTTGTACGACGGGGCGAAGCTGGCGACCCTGCTGATCTGCGTCGGCGCGGCGAACGCCCTGGCCAGTCCGGCGCGGCTGCTGAAGTCGCTGCCGGCCGCGCTGTACGAGGCGGGCGTGGCCGTGATCGTGGCCATGACCTTCGCGCCGAACATGGTCGCGGACGTGGCCCGGCTGCGGACGGCCCGCCGGCTGCGCGGCCGTCCCACGGGCGGGGTGCGGGCCGTCCTGCAGATCGGGCTGCCGGTACTGGAGGGCGCGCTGGAGCGCTCGGTGGCCGTCGCCGCCTCGATGGACGCACGCGGCTACGGGCGCACGGCACAGGTCCCGCCCGCGGTGCGGCACACCACCAACGCCCTCGTGCTGGGCGGCCTGCTCGGCCTGTGCGCGGGCACGTACGCCCTCCTCGCGGCGGAGGGCGCCGGCTACGGGCTGCCCCTGCTCGGCCTCGGCCTGGTCCTGGCCCTGGCGGGGCTGCGGCTGGGCGGGCGGCGCAGCATCCGCACCCGTTACCGGCCCGACCGGTGGGGGGCGCGGGCCTGGCTCGTCGCCGGGTCGGGGGCGGCGGTGGCGGCCCTCCTCGTCCACGCGGGATCGGTGGACCCCGAGGGGCTGCGGCCGGGCGTGGTCCCGCTGGTGGCCCCGGGGCTGCCGCTGTGGCCGGCGGCGGCGGTCCTGCTCGGCCTGCTCCCGGCGTTCGTGGCCCCCGTCCCCGCCCCGTCCCCCTCCCCTTCGTCCGAGGAGCCGTCCCGTTGATCCGCTTCGACCAGGTCTCGGTGACGTACGAGGGCGCCGCGCAGTCCTCGCTCCGCGATGCGGACTTCACCCTTCCGGAAGGGGAGCTGACCCTGCTCGTCGGCCCGTCGGGGGTCGGCAAGTCGACCCTGCTGGGGGCCGTGTCCGGGCTGGTCCCGCACTTCACCGGGGGCACGCTGCGGGGGCGGGTGACGGTCGCGGGGCGGGACACGCGCACGCATCCGCCGCGCGAGCTCGCGGACGTGGTGGGCACGGTGGGGCAGGATCCGCGGGCCCACTTCGTGACGGACGTGGTGGAGGACGAGCTGGCCTACGGCATGGAGTCGCTGGGCCTGCCGCCCGCGGTGATGCGCCGCCGGGTGGAGGAGACCCTCGACCTGCTGGGCCTGAACGAACTCCGCGACCGCCCCATCGCGACCCTCTCGGGCGGGCAGCAGCAGCGGGTGGCGATCGGCTCGGTCCTGACGACGCACCCGAAGGTCCTCGTCCTGGACGAGCCGACCTCCGCCCTGGACCCGGCGGCGGCGGAGGAGGTCCTGGCCGTGCTGCAACGCCTGGTCCACGACCTCGGCACGACCGTCCTGATGGCGGAACACCGCCTGGAACGGGTCGTCCAGTACGCCGACCGCGTCCTCCTCCTCCCGTCCCCGGGCGCGGCCCCGGTCCTGGGCACCCCGTCCGAGATCATGGCCGTCTCCCCGGTCCACCCCCCGGTGGTCTCCCTGGGCCGCCTGGCGGGCTGGACCCCGCTCCCCCTGTCCGTCCGCGACGCCCGCCGCGCATCGGCTCCGCTCCGCGCCCGGCTGTCCGCGCAGACCCCGACGATCGCAGCCCCGCCGACGTTCGAGGCACGGCCCCCCGAAGCCGCACCCCTGCCGACCCCAGCCCCGCCGACACCCGGGGCACAGACCCCCGGGGCAACGTCCCTGCCCTCTCCAGCCCCACCGGCACCCGGGGCAGCGTCCCCGGCTCACCCCGCGGAGCCCCAGGCCCAGGCCCCCGACGCGGCACCCCCGGCCCACCCGGCCCCGTCGGCGCTTGAGGTGCGGGACTCCGGTGTGGCGCCCCGGGGAACGGTGGCAGGGAGGGGAGGGGGGCGGCTCCGCGCAGCGGCACTCCCGGCATCCGCCCCCGAACCCGCCCCCCGCCGCCTGCTGGCCCGCCTCGCGCGCCGCAGGCCGACGCCGGCAACCCCCGCCACCCCCGCCGGCGGCCTCGGCGCCCCCGCGGCCACCGCCACCCACCTCCACATCCGCCGAGCCCGCGCAGAGGTCCTGCACGACATCACCCTCACCGTCGCCCCCGGCGAGACCATCGCCCTCATGGGCCGCAACGGCGCCGGCAAGTCCACCCTCCTCGCCGCCCTCACCGGCACCCTCGCCCCCACCACCGGCCGGGTGACGGTCGGCGGCCGCATCCCCCACCGGACCCCGCCCCCGGAGATGGTCCGCCAGGTCGGCCTGGTCCCGCAGGAGCCCCGCGACCTCCTCTACGCCGACACCGTCGCCGCCGAGTGCGCCGCGGCCGACGCCGACGCCGCAGCCGTGCCCGGGACCTGCCGGGCCCTGGTCAGCGCCCTGCTGCCCGACGTACCGGACGGCACCCACCCCCGGGACCTGTCCGAGGGCCAGCGCCTCACGCTCGCCCTCGCCCTGGTCCTCACCGCCCGGCCCGCCCTGCTCCTCCTCGACGAGCCCACCCGCGGCCTGGACTACGCCGCCAAGGCCCGCCTCGTCGAGACCCTGCGCGCCCTCGCCTCCGACGGCCACGCCATCGTCCTCGCCACCCACGACGTGGAGCTCGCCGCCGAGCTGGCCCACCGCGTCGTCATCCTGGCGGGCGGTGAGATCGTCGCCGACGGGCCGACCGCCGAGGTCGTGGTGTCCTCGCCCGCCTTCGCCCCGCAGGTGGCGAAGGTCCTGGCCCCGGGCCACTGGCTCACGGTCTCCCAGGTGGCCGCCGCCCTGAAGGCCCCCCAGGCCACGGGCGCCGCGCAGGCCACAGGGGCCACGGAGGTGACCCCATGAGCCCCCGTCCCGTCCGCATCGGCCCCCGCGCCGCCGCGGCCCTGGTCCTCGTCACCCTCATCGGCATCGCCGCCTTCGGCTGGCCCCTGCTCGCGGACGCCCAGTCCGGTCTGGCCCACTCCCAGGACGCCCCCTGGCTGTTCGCGGCGCTGCTCCCCCTCCTGGTGGCCGTCGTCATCGCGACCATCGCCGACCAGGGGATGGACGCCAAGGCGGTGGCGATGCTCGGGGTGCTCGCCGCCGTCGGGGCGGCGCTGCGCCCGCTGGGCGCGGGTACGGCCGGTCTGGAGCCCATGTTCTTCCTGATGGTGCTCAGCGGCCGCGTCCTCGGCCCCGGCTTCGGCTTCGTCCTCGGCGGCGTCACGATGTTCGCGTCCGCCCTGCTCACGGGCGGGGTCGGACCGTGGATGCCGTTCCAGATGCTGGCCCTGGGCTGGTTCTCGCTGGGCGCCGGGCTGCTGCCCGGGGCGAAGGAGGTCCCCCCTGGTCGAGCGAAGCCGAGGGCCTGGGGGGCGATCCGGGGGCGGGCCGAGCTGGCGATGCTCGCGGCGTACGGGTTCCTGGGCTCGTTCGCGTACGGGACGGTCATGAACCTCCAGGGCTGGGTCCTGCTCCAGGGCATGGGCCAGGGCGTCTCCTTCCATCCGGGTGACCCCGTGCCGGCGAACCTCGCCCGCTTCCTCGCGTACTGCCTGGCCACCTCGCTGGGCTGGGACCTGGGGCGGGCCGCCCTGACCGTCGTCCTGACCCTCACCCTCGGGGGCACGGTGCTGAGGGCGCTGCGACGGGCGACTCGGAAAGCTGCGTTCGACGCGCCCGTTTCCTTCGATTCACCGGCCGGAAGTGGCCCGGGCCACGCACCCGACAGGGTACGAGCAGACACATAACGTGACATCCGGGCCCCTGGGCGGTGAGGCGGCCCACAGGACCCACGTCACATCCGGCCCCGCCTAGTAGCCCCCGCCCCGGCCCCCGCCCCGCTCCTCACCAGCGGGAACACCCTCACGGCCGGGCCGGGACCTTCCGCCCCGCCCCCGAAGGGCGTTAGTAGCAGGGGGGCGTTGCCAGGGCGGCGGGGGCCTGGCTAACTGGTGTTGTCGCCACGGCGGCCGGGGCGCAGCGCCCCCCGCCCGGTCGAACCCCTCTCCCCCGTGTGAGTGGCTCACGCATGCTCCGGCATGCGCCGCGACCGCCCCTGTTCCCGTCGGAAGGTTCCTCCGTGTCCAACGCCGTCATCCGCCGCATCGCCGCTTCGAAGAAGACCCTCGCCGGTACCGTCCTCGCCCTGGGCGTCGCGGGCTCGATGCTCGCCACCGTCCCCGCGCAGGCCGCCCCGACGAGCGCCAAGGCGATCGCCCAGCAGATGATCAAGGACCCGGCGCAGTTCGCGGCCTTCGACAAGATCGTCACCCACGAGAGCGGCTGGGACTACACCGCCACGAACTCCTCCTCCGGCGCCTACGGCCTGGTCCAGGCCCTCCCCGCGTCGAAGATGTCCTCCGCCGGCTCGGACTGGAAGACCAACCCCGCCACCCAGATCAAGTGGGGCCTGGACTACATGAACGAGCGCTACGGCAGCCCCGTCGGCGCCTGGAACTTCTGGCAGGCCAACCACTGGTACTAAGCCACCAGGCACACACGCGAAGAGCCGCTCCCCCGGAAACCCCGGGCGAGCGGCTCTTCGCGTCGTGCTCATCCCCTCACGCCCGGCCGCCGTCCCAGCGCATCAGGTTCTGGAACAGTTCGGCCTGCTCGATCGCGTCGTCCAGGGCGTTGTGCGTGTGGGGGCGGTCCGACAGCAGGTGACTGGGCATTGACCGCTTCGTCGCCTCGCCGACCCGCACGTCGGCCTTGGCAGCGTAGAGCGACTTGAGGTCCATGCAGCGCGAATGCCCGAAGGGCGAGCCCCCGTCCGCGAACCGCATGAAGTACCAGTAGATCCACATCCAGTCGTAGCCGAGCGGGTACGCGACGAACACCGGGGTGGCGCCCAACTCCTCGGCCACGGCTGCGATCCAGCCGGCGGCCGCGTTCATGGCCTCGACAGGCTCCCGCCCCTCCCGCGCCAGCCGCTCCCGGTCCAACCCGCCGACGGCCAGGGCCTCCGGGTCGTAGTCGTCACTGATCGGCTTCAGCTCGGCGTAGAACGTCCGCTCGGCCGGATCGACGCCCCGGAACCCGGCCCCGTCACGAACCCCCGCGACGGCCATCCCGAAACTCGACATCGAATACGGCCCGGGCACCGGCCCGTCGGCCTCCACGTCGACGGAGACGTAGAACTCTGCTTTCGCCATGACGTTTCTCCACACTTCAAGATCTACGAGGGTATCTGCGCCGTGACGGTCAGCCCCGCCCGGGCTGCCTGCTCGGCCGGGTGAGCGCCCGGCCGCTGCCGTACGCGACGTAGTGGCAGAGGGCATACGAGGGCCCCGGTGGCCGGCCTCCCCAGGTCCGGCCACCGGGGCCTTCGCATCCCATCCCACGGGTTCGGTAGGCGCCCTCGGGCGCGGTGCGCTCAGAGGCGCTGGATGATCGTGCCGGTGGCCAGCGCGCCTCCCGCGCACATGGTGATCAGCGCGAACTCCTTGTCGCGCCGCTCCAGCTCGTGCAGCGCGGTGGTGATCAGCCGGGCGCCGGTGGCGCCGACGGGGTGGCCGAGGGCGATGGCGCCGCCGTTGACGTTGACCTTCTCCAGGTCCTGTCCGAAGACCTGGGCCCAGCTGAGGACGACGGAGGCGAAGGCCTCGTTGATCTCGACGAGGTCGATGTCCCTGAGGGACATCCCGGCCTTGCCCAGCACGGCCCGCGTCGCGTCGATGGGCCCGTCCAGGTGGTAGTGCGGGTCGGCGCCGACCAGGGCCTGGGCGACGATCCGGGCGCGCGGCTTGAGCTTGAGCGCGCGGGCCATCTTGCGGGAGGCCCACATCACGGCGGCGGCCCCGTCGGATATCTGGGAGGAGTTCCCGGCGGTGTGCACGGCCGTCGGCATGACCGGCTTGAGCCGGGCCAGGCCCTCCATGCTGGTGTCGCGCAGGCCCTCGTCCCGGTCGACCAGCCGCCACATGCCCTGCCCGGCCGCCTGTTCCTCCTCCGTCGTGGGGACCTGGACGGCGAAGGTCTCGCGCTTGAAGCGCTCCTCGGCCCAGGCGGTGGCGGCCCGCTCCTGGGAGAGGACGCCGAGGCGGTCGACGTCCTCGCGGGTCAGGCCCCGGTGGCGGGCGATCCGCTCGGCCGCCTCGAACTGGTTGGGCAGGTCGACGTTCCACTCGTCCGGGAAGGGCTTGCCGGGGCCGTGCTTGGAGCCCGAGCCGAGCGGCACCCGGCTCATCGCCTCGACGCCGCAGGCGATTCCGATGTCGATGACCCCGCCGGAGACCATGTTGGCGACCATGTGGTTGGCCTGCTGGGAGCTGCCGCACTGGCAGTCGACGGTGGTGGCGGCCGTCTCGTAGGGGAGCCCCATGGCGAGCCAGGCGTTGCGGGCGGGGTTCATGGACTGCTCACCGGCGTGGGTGACGGTCCCGCCGACGATCTGTTCGACGCAGTCGGGCTGGATTCCGGTACGGGCGAGGAGTTCGCGGTAGGTCTCGCCGAGCAGGTAGGCGGGATGGAGGTTGGCCAGGGAGCCCCCGCGTTTCCCGATGGGCGTGCGTACGGCTTCGACGATGACGGGTTCCGCGGCCATGAGCTCGTCCTCTCCTGCACACTCTGCACAGCGCCGGCGTGGCGGGCCGTCCCGGCTGCCGCCCTGCTCGAACTAGTACGCGTTCTAGTTATCTACCGCAGTCTTATGACCTGGACCCCCGGCACGCAAGGGTCTTGCACGCCCCCTCCACGGATTCCACACTCAACAGTTGGCGCGGAGGCCCTTGTCACTTCTAGAACTCGTTACTACCTTCGAGCCAACTTCTGATGGGCTGTCAGACCTTCGTCAGACCTTGGAGTCGCCCGATGTCCTGTCCCGTGCTGCCCGAAGGCTTCGACGCCACCGACCCCGACCTCCTGCAGGAACGGGTCCCGCTGCCGGAGTTCGCGCGGCTCCGGCAGACCGCTCCCGTGTGGTGGTGCGCACAGCCGCGCGGGATCACCGGGTTCGACGACGAGGGCTACTGGGCCGTCACCCGGCACGCGGACGTCAAGTACGTCTCCACGCACCCGGAACTGTTCTCCTCGACCACCAACACGGCGATCATCCGCTTCAACGCGCACGTCCAGCGCGAACAGATCGAGGCCCAGCGGCTGATCATGCTGAACATGGACCCGCCCGAGCACACCCGCGTACGGCAGATCGTGCAGCGCGGCTTCACCCCGCGCGCCATCCGCGGCCTCGAACAGGCCCTGCGCGACCGGGCCCGGAAGATCGTCGAGGAGGCGCGGGCGGCGTCGGGCGACGGCAGCTTCGACTTCGTCACGCAGGTCGCCTGCGAACTCCCGCTCCAGGCCATCGCCGAGCTGATCGGCGTACCGCAGCGGGACCGGTCCAAGATCTTCGACTGGTCCAACAAGATGGTCGCCTACGACGACCCGGAGTACGCCATCACCGAGGAGGTCGGCGCCAACGCGGCCATGGAGCTCATCGGCTACGCGATGAACCTGGCCGCCGAGCGCAAGCAGTGCCCGGCCAAGGACATCGTGACGCAGCTGGTGGCGGCGGAGGGCGAGGGCAACCTGCGCTCCGACGAGTTCGGCTTCTTCGTGCTGCTGCTGGCGGTCGCGGGCAACGAGACCACGCGCAACGCCATCAGCCACGGCATGCACGCCTTCCTCACCCACCCCGAGCAGTGGGAGCTGTACAAGGCGACCCGGCCGTCGACGGCCGCGGAGGAGATCGTGCGCTGGGCCACGCCCGTGGTCTCCTTCCAGCGCACCGCCACCCAGGACACCGAGCTGGGCGGGCAGAAGATCAAGGCGGGCGACCGGGTGGGGATGTTCTACTCCTCCGCCAACCACGACCCCGAGGTCTTCCGGGACCCGGAGGCCTTCGACATCACCCGCGATCCGAACCCGCACCTCGGCTTCGGCGGTGGGGGCCCGCACTTCTGCCTCGGCAAGTCCCTGGCCGTCATGGAGATCGACCTGATCTTCAACGCCCTCGCCGACACCCTGCCCGACCTGCGGCTCGCCCCCGAGGGCGGCGAGCCGCGGCGGCTGCGGGCGGCCTGGCTCAACGGCATCAAGGAGCTCCGGGTCAACGCCGGTTGACCCGTGACCCAGGACGGCAGGGGCCGTCACCTCCCACGCCCCGGCCCCTGCCGTCCGCTGGAACGGCCCACCGGAGGACCGCCCGGGTGGCGGAACTCCGGAAGCGGGCCGATCCTTGCAGGACGCGGCGATCCACCGAAGGGGCGCCGGGGCCCGAACGGCCCCGGCGCCCCTTCGGCTTCCCTTCGGCTTCCCTTCGAGGCCGGCGTGCGGGCGCCCCGGGGCGGTGCCAGACTGGGGCCATGGCCACGGTCACGGCTGCGCCGGGCCCCTCCTTCCGGGGACGGCTGGTGCGGCCCGGAGACCCCACGTACGACGAGGACCGGCGGGTCTGGAACGGCTCGGTCGACCGGCACCCCGCCCTCGTCGCCTGCTGCGCGGGCGTCGCGGACGTCATGGACGCCGTACGGTTCGCGGCCGGCGAGGGGCTGCCCCTGGCCGTCCGCTCCGGCGGCCACAGCTTCCCCGGACACTCGGTGTGCGACGACGGGATCGTCCTCGACCTCTCCGCGATGCGCGGCATCCGCGTGGACCCCGAGGCCCGTACCGTCCGCGCCCAGGCGGGGGTACGGCTCGGCGAGCTGGACCGGGAGACCCAGGCGTTCGGGCTGGCGGTCCCGGCCGGGATCGTCACGACCACCGGCCTGGCCGGGCTCACCCTCGGCGGCGGCATCGGCTGGCTGATGCGCAAGTACGGGCTGACCATCGACCAGCTGCTGTCGGTGGACATGGTCACGGCCGACGGCTCGTTCCTGACGGCGAGCGAGAGGGAGAACGCCGGACTCTTCTGGGGGATCCGCGGCGGAGGCGGGAACTTCGGGATCGTGACGGAGTTCGAGTTCCGTCTCCACCCGGTGGGTCCGGTGGTCCTCGCGGGTCCGGTCCTGTGGCCGATGGAGGAATCGCCGCGGCTGCTGCGCCTGTACCGGGACTGGATCACCGACGTGCCGGACGAGCTGACCACCGCGGTCGTGCACCGCCGGGTGCCGCCGGTGCCGTTCATGCCGCGGGAGCTGCACGGGCGGCCGGTGGTGATGGTGGTGTGCTGCTACGCCGGGCCGGTCGAGGACGGTGAGAAGGTGCTGCGGCCGCTGCGCGAGGCGGGCCCGCCGCCGCTGCTGGACCTGTGCGTGCCCAAGCCGTTCACCGCCCACCAGGCGATGTTCGACCCGTCCTTCCCACGCGGGCGCTGGTACTACTTCAAGTCCTGCGACGTGGACCGGCTGGACGACGAGGTCATCGACCGCACCGCCGAGCACACGGCCCGGATGGTGTCACCGCTCACCGCCTTCCCCATCTTCCAGCTGGGCGGGGCGATCCGGCGGGTCGGGGACGACGAGACGGCCTTCGGCGGCCGGTCCTCCGGGCACACCTTCAACATCAACGGGACGACGGAGGGCCCCGAGGGGTTCGAGGCGGAACGGGAGTGGGCGCGCGGCCTGTGGTCGGCGCTCGCCCCCTACCAGACCGGCGTCTACTCCAACTTCCTCATGGAGGAGGGCGAGGACCGGGTCGCGCAGGCCTACGGGGAGGCGAAGTACCGGCGGCTGCGGGAACTGAAGCGCCACTACGACCCCGGCAACCTCTTCCGCCTCAACCAGAACATCCCACCGGCCGACGCCTCCTGACGCCATGTCCCGACCCCGCGGCTCGCCCCGGCGTCCCGGCGTCCCGGCGTCCCGGCGCCGCGTCCTACCGCTGCGCGGCGGCCAGCCGGTCGGGCTCCCCGGCCGTCGTGCGCTGCACAGGCAGGGTGACGCGCAGCCCGCGCGGCCCGGACAGGACGTGGACCAGCCCGAAGCCTGCTCCGACGACGGCCGCACCGCCCACGGCGTCCAGCACCCAGTGGTTGGCGGTCGCCACGATCGCGCACACCGTGATCAGCGGGTGCAGCGCGCCGAGCAGCTTCTGCCAGCCCTTCGGCGCCAGTACGACGACCACGATGCCGCACCACAGCGACCAGCCGAAGTGCAGCGAGGGCATCGCCGCGTACTGGTTGGAGATCGCGGTCATCGCCCCGTACGAGGGGTTCGCCAGGTCCTGCGCCCCGTGCACGGTGTCGACGAAACCCAGCCCGGGCATCAGCCGCGGCGGCGCGAGCGGGAACAGCCAGAACCCGGCGAGCGCGAGGGCGGTCGCCAGGCCCAGGGAGGCCCGCGCCCAGCGGTAGTCGCCGGGGCGGCGCCGGTAGAGGACGGCCAGGATCCCGAGG
Source organism: Streptomyces katrae (assembly GCF_002028425.1). Lineage (GTDB taxonomy): Bacteria > Actinomycetota > Actinomycetes > Streptomycetales > Streptomycetaceae > Streptomyces > Streptomyces katrae_A. The sequence continues at coordinate 2,491,700 of NZ_CP020042.1, forward strand.
GGCACCACGAAGTGGAAGGAGGAGTAGTAGAAGTTGAAGAACGCCTCCAGCCACGGCGTGTCGACCACCGCCCGGTTCACGGCCCGCTCGATGTCGATGCCGAGGACCCGCTCGATGCCGTGGATCCGGCTCCCGTCGCGCTCGGCGAGGGAGCGGCTGGCGGGGGCGGCGGCGCGGATGTGCGAGTAGACCGAGTAGCCGACCCGTATCAGCAGGAGCTCCAGCAGCAGGCTGGGGCGCGACAGCGCGCGCCGCCAGAACGGCAGCAGCGGCACCCACGCCCGGCGGGCGGCGGCGGGCCGCCCGTAGACGGTGGGGACCGGCTCGCGCCAGTACGGGGAGGAGCGCGGCAGGAACGGCACGGCGCACGCCGCGGCCACGGCCGCGAGGAGCGGAACGTTGTCCCGTACGGGGGCCAGTGCGGCCAGGTTGGGCAGCAGGACCGCGCTCGGCAGGGTGATGGCCAGGACCACGGCGGCCGGCCACACCCTCCGGTCCGCGGCCCGCCTCCCCACCTTGCCGGCCACCGCGAGCAGCACCCACAGCAGCTGGTGGCGCCAGCCGGTCGGGGAGACGGCGACGGCCGCGCAGCCGGTGACGGCGACGGCGAGCAGCAGCTGGCCGTCGCGGGCGTAGCGGGCGGCGCGGCGCAGGGCGGCCCAGGTGATCGCGGCGGCGAGGGCCGTGTAGAGCAGGATCTCGCCGGGGCCGCTGAGGCCGAAGCGGAGCAGGGCGCCGTGGACGGACTGGTTGGCGAGGCCGTCGGGGGAGCCGCCGAGGCCGGTGCCGGCGAGGTGGTGGATCCAGTACGTCCACGAGTCGCGCGGCAGGGCGGCCCAGGCCAGCACGGTGGCTCCGGCGAAGGTCGCGGCGGCGGCGCGGGCGGTGGGGCGGCGGCCGGTGAGCCACAGCAGCGGGGCGAAGAGCAGGAGGGCGGGCTGGAGGGCGGCGGCGAGGCCGACGAGGAGCCCGGCGGGCCGCTCGCCGGGCACCCGGAAGACGGCGAGCAGCACCAGCAGCACGGGCAGGACGGCGGTCTGCCCCGGTAAGGCGGCCGCGCGGACCGGCAGGGAGACCATCATCAGCGCCACCAGAACGGGCGCCGCGAGCAGCGCGGTGCGGCGCGGCACCGGGTCGGGCAGCCCGCGCGCGGCGACCACCCCGACGGCGGCGACGAGGAGCAGGGTCGCGCAGGTCCAGGCGACCTCCAGCGAGGAGGGCGCGGCGAGGCCGGCGAGGGGCTTGAGGACCAGGCCGGCGAAGGGGGTGCCGGTGAACTGTCCGGCGTCGTAGAGGGTGCCGGGGGCCGCGGTGCTCGCCGAGAGGTGGAGGTCGCCGAACCACTCGGCCGGGGGCACGCGCAGGACGGAGGCCGCCTGTCTGACGGTGAGGAGACCCGCGAGCGCCCACAGCAGGAGTCGGGCCGCCCCGAGTCTGCCGCTACCGCCTATGACCCCGGCATGTCCGTTGGCACCGCCGTGCTCCGCCGCGTCAGCCACGCCTCGCCGTCCTCCCGCCCTGCCGACCGCAACCCTGACTCCGCCTGGCTGCCGTACCGCGGCACGCGCCGCGCCTGTCACTGGGGTTCACTACCGGGACGACGATATCCCCCGCGCGATCCCTAGGATGGCGGCATGAGCATCGTGAAGATCAACGCCCTTGCCGTTCCCGACGACCAGCGGGAGGTGCTGGAGCAGCGGTTCGCCTCGCGGGCGGGGGCCGTGGAGTCCTCGGACGGGTTCGAGTGGTTCGAGCTGCTGCGGCCGGTCGAGGGCACGGACCAGTACCTCGTGTACACGCGCTGGCGCTCCGAGGAGGACTTCCAGGCGTGGATGGAGGGCCCGATGAAGGCGGCGCACCAGGGTGGCGGGGACCGGCCGAAGCCGGCGGCCTCGGGGTCGCAGGTGTGGTCGTTCGAGGTCGTGCAGCAGGCGGCGCCGAAGAAGGCGTGAGGACGGCCGGAAGGGCCCGGGGGCGCGGGCTCCCGGGCCCTTCCGCTGCGGCGCTCAGCTCCAGAAGGCGTCGCTCTCGTCGATGTCCTGCGTGCACTGGTCGATGTCGGTGATCTTGCCGCCGACGATGGTGAAGAAGAGTCCCTCGTGGATCTCGATGCCGCGGTCGCCGCGGTCGGCCATGGTGGTGTGGAAGGACATCGCGTGGCCCCTGCCGTCGACCAGCACGCGCTCCAGGCTGACCCTGAAGGTGCCGCCGGTCTCCTCCCCCAGGCGGCGGTAGAGGTCGAGGACCGCTTCCCGCCCCTTGTGGTGCCCGGCCAGGGGGCTGGTGCCGGGCATGTGGTGGATGACGTCAGCCGTCATCAGGCTGCCCAGGGTCTCCATGTCGCCCTTGCCGAAGGCCTCGTAGCAGCGGCGGATCAGGGCACAGTCCGGATGCTCCGACATGACCGTCCACCCTTCGTTTCGTTCGTGGTATTTACGCCTTTTCTCATCATCGGCCCGTGCCTGTGGATATTCCACGCGGGGGACGGGGACGGGTCTTCACAATGGCGCCATGGACAGGAATTCGATCACCATGGCAGGCAGTGCAGGCACGACGACGGGACGGCCCGGAGCCTGCGGCTGGGTCGTCGCCCCCGAGCCGTTCGCGACGGCGGACGCCACCGCCCTGCGGCGCGCGTACTACGCGGAGGTCGCCGGGCGCTACTGGGAGCGGTCCGTGACCGAGGCGGAGATCGACCAGGGGATGCTGGACGACCCGGCCGACGAGCTCGCACCTCCGACGGGGCAGTTCGTGGTCGGCCGGCTCGACGGGCGGCCCCTGGCCTGCGGCGGCATACGGCTCCTCGACCCCGCCACCGCCGAGCTCACGAGGATCTACATCGACGGGAGCGCGCGCGGCACGGGGGGCGGGGCTGCGCTGCTCGCCGCCCTGGAGGAGGAGGCCCGCGCGCTGGGCGCCGGGCGGATGCGGCTGGACACCCGGACCGACCTGGTGGAGGCGCGCGCCCTGTACGCGCGTCACGGGTACCGGGAGATACCGGCGTACAACTCCGGCCCGTACGCCCAGCACTGGTTCGAGAAGCCGCTGGTCTGACCGGTCAGGGCCGGCCGGACCGGCCTGCCGGCCGCCTGGCCCCGCAGGCCGGGTCGGTCGGTCAGGGCCGCCGGTCAGCGCGCCGCGTGGTCCCGGCGGGGGAGGGTGTCGTAGGGCTCCTCGGCGTCGGATCCGCACAGCTCCCGGCTGAGTTCCTCGACGAGTTTGACCAGGTCGGTGGGGCGGTCGGGGCCCCACCAGTCGCCGAGCAGGTCGGCGAGGGACTCCTGCCGGGCGGCGGCCAGCCGGTCCGCGGACTCGCGGCCCCGGTCGGTCAGGACGAGGGAGAGCCCTTCCCGGACGGCGAGCCCGCGCTCCTCGATCTGGCGGGCGGCGTCGGTGACGACCCTGAGCGGAACGGACGTGCGTTCGGCGAGCACCCCGGGGTCCACCGATCCGTACTTCTTGATCCGCAGCAGTATCCAGCTGGCGGCGGGCAGCAGGTCGTAGCCCGCCTTCGCGGTGATCTTCTCGTAGACGTGGACGCGGCCCTCGCGGGTGCCGAGTACGGACAGGGCGCGGGCGACCTCGTCGCGGGAGGAGCGCTCAACGGGGTTGGAGGCGAGGGTCTCCGTCACATCGGGTGCGGTGACGGACCCGCGCAGCTTGTCCTCCTTGAGGAACCAGGCGATCAGGAACGCGAGCAGGACCACGGGGACGGCGTAGAGGAAGACGTCGGTGATGGCGCTGGAGTAGGCGTCCAGCACCCGGGGCCGCACCGCGGGAGGAAGGGCGCCGATGGCCCGGGGGTCCGCCTCGATGCGTTGCGGGCTCGCGGCGGGCGGGAGGGGGACGCCGGCGAGGGCGGAGCTGAGCTTCTCGCCGAGCCGGCTGGTGAAGATCGTGCCGAAGATGGCGACGCCGAAGGAGGCGCCGATGGAACGGAAGAAGGTGGCACCGGAGGTGGCGACTCCGAGGTCGGCGTAGCTGACGGCGTTCTGCACCACCAGGACCAGCACCTGCATGACCAGGCCGAGGCCGGCGCCGAAGACGAAGAAATAGGCGCTCATCTCCAGGTCGGAGCTGGTGCGTTCGAGCCGGTGCAGGAGCACCAGGCCGATGGCGGTGACGGCGGTACCGCTGATGGGGAAGACCTTCCAGCGTCCGGTGCGGCTGACGATCTGCCCGGAGGTGGTGGAGGCGATCAGCAGGCCGAGCACCATCGGCAGCATGTGGACGCCGGACATGGTCGGTGAGACGCCGCGGACGACCTGGAGGAAGGTCGGCAGGTAGACCATCGCGCCGAACATGGCGAAGCCGACGATGAAGCTGATCACCGAGCAGAGGGTGAAGGTCCGGATCCGGAACAGCTTCAGCGGCAGGACGGGTTCGGCGGCCCGGCGCTCGACGAAGAGGAAGGCGACGAGGAGGACGGCGCCGAGGACGGCGAGGCCCACGATCCGGGCCGAGCCCCAGCCCCAGCTGCCGCCGAGGGAGGCGACGAGGACGAGACAGGTGGCCACGCCGGCGATCAGGGCGGTGCCGAGGTAGTCGATGGTGTGCCGGGAAGGCCGGGCGGGGATCCGCAGGGCGGCCGCGATGACGACGAGGGCGACGAGACCGATGGGGAGGTTGATGTAGAAGACCCAGCGCCAGGAGAGGTGGTCCACGAACAGGCCGCCCAGCAGGGGGCCGAGCACGCTGGTCGCGCCGAAGACGGCACCGAAGAGGCCCTGGTACTTGCCTCGTTCGCGGGGCGGGACGATGTCGCCGACGATCGCCATCGACAGCACCATCAGCCCGCCGCCGCCCAGGCCCTGGAGGGCGCGGAAGCCGATCAGCTGCGGCATGTCCTGGGCCAGCCCGCAGAGCGCGGAGCCGATGAGGAAGATGACGATGGCGTACTGGAAGAGTCTCTTGCGTCCGTACTGGTCTCCGAGCTTGCCCCACAGGGGGGTGGCTGCGGTGGACGCCAGCATGTAGGCGGTGACCACCCACGACAGGTGCTCCATGCCGCCGAGCTCGCTCACGATCGTGGGGAGCGCGGTGGAGACGATCGTCTGGTCGAGTGCGGCGATCAGCAGGCCCAGCAGGAGGGCCCCGATCGAGACGAGCACGTCCCGTGAAGCGTGTTCGGCCCCCTGGGCCGGATTAGCTGGCGACGCGGTCACATCCTGAGCCATCGGCTTCTCCTCCCGCCGGATCAACATCTCCATCCTGAGTGGTCTGTCCGGTTATGGCCTCTCGGAAGGGTTGGGTGGGGCCAAAGGGGTCTGCATAATCGCTGGCAGTGTCCAGGGAGGGGTTATCAGTGAGCGCTGAGCGCTGTCCGGAATGCGGCGCCGCGGGCGCCGACTGCACCTGTGCGCGAGGGTTGGGGTTCAACCCGCTGCGCATCCGCCCGTACATGGCCGCGCCCGGCGCCGACGGGACGGCCCCTCCCCCGACGCCGCCCCAGCCGGTCCTGGGTGCCATGGGCGAAGCCCCCACGACCGTGATCCCGCCCGTCGTGGCGGACCCGGCGGCCCCGTCCGGCGCGGCCCCCGAGGCCCCCACGGCCATGATCCCGACCGTGCCGTCCTACCCGACGACCCCGTCGGGCGCGGGCCCCGAGGCCCCTACCGCCATGATCCCGACCGCGCCGTCCCACCTGACGGCACCGTCGGGCGCGGGCCCCGAGGCGCCTACCGCCATGATCCCGACCGCGCCGTCCCACCTGACGGCACCGGCCGGGGCGGGCCCCGAGGCGCCTACCGCCATGTTCCCGCCCGTCCCGGCGGACCCGCACGGATCCGGCGGCCCGATATCCGGCGCCCCGACACCCGGGGCGCCGGTGGCCGACCAGACGATGCGGCTGCGGGCCGTGGCCCCGCCGGGGGTCGGGACGGCGGGGGCCGGGCGGCCGGAGCGGCGGCGGGTGGTGCCGTTGCTGGCGGCGGCCGGGGCGGTGGTGGCCGCCGGGGCGGTGGCGCTGGCGCTGGGGCTGTTCACGGGCTCCGGGAAGGACGGCACGGCGCTCGCGGACCCCAAGCCGTCGGTCCCGGTGACCGGCGAGGCCCCGGCCGACCCGTCGCAGACGCCGTCCGGCCCCGCGGAAAGCGCCTCCGCGTCGGCCTCGCCGTCCGCGTCGGCGAGTGCGTCCCGGTCGCCGTCCCCGTCCCCAAGCGGCTCCCGTACCTCGGCGGCGCCGTCTCCGAGCCCGTCCGCGAGCGCCCCCCGCACCACCAAGCCCGTCGCACCGCCTCCGCCGGCGCCCTCCAAGCCCCCGACCCTGCGCTCCGGCGACTCGGGCCCCGAGGTGCTGAAGCTCCAGCGGCTGCTTGCGGACCGCGGGATGTACAACGGCCGGTTCGACGGCCGGTACGGCCGCTCCGTGGAGCGGGCCGTGGAGGACTTCCAGATGGAGTCCGGGGTCTACGGGGACCCTTGGGGCGTCTACGGTCCGGCGACCCGGAGCGCCCTGGAGGGATAGCTCACGCGGGCGGCGGTGGCGCATACCGCCCCGGGTTTTGTATCGTGTAGGAACAAAGTGGTTCCGTCCACACCCCCTGACCGGTGGACGGAACCGCTTGTTCTCTTCTCCCGCCCCGTCTGGAGCCCCGCCGATGTCGGCCAGCACCGCCTCCGCCCACGTCGTCCTCACCGCCAGGGCCCTGCTCCTGGACATGGACGGCACCCTCGTCAACTCCGACGCGGTGGTCGAGCGCTGCTGGCGCGAGTGGGCGCTGTCGCACGGGCTGGACCCAGAGGAAGCCCTCAAGGTGGTCCACGGCCGCCAGGGCTACGCCACGATGGCCATCCTGCTCCCCGGGCGCCCGATGGAGCTGAACCACGCCGAGAACGCCGAGATGCTCGCCCGCGAGACGGCTGACACCGACGGCGTGGTGCCCGTCGCGGGCGCCCCGGAGTTCATGGCCGCGATCGCCCGCCTGCCGCACGCCCTGGTCACCTCGGCCGACGCCGCCCTGGCCGGGGTCCGCATGGCGGCCGCCGCCCTGCCGCTGCCGGACGTGCGGATCACCGCCGAGTCCGTCGGGGCCAGCAAGCCCGACCCGGAGGGCTTCCTCAAGGGCGCCGCCGAGCTGGGCGTGGACCCGGCCGACTGCGTGGTCTTCGAGGACTCCGGCGCCGGCATCGCGGCGGGCCTCGCGGCCGGCATGCGCGTGATCGGCATAGGTCCGCGCGCCGCCGCCCACGGCCCGACGGCCCACGTCGACGACCTCACCGCGGTCCGCGTCGAAACCGCCGACGACGGCTCGATCCGCCTCACCCTCGCCCCGGCGCGGTAGCCGCCCCGGGACGAGGGGACGCGACCGGCGGCCTCAGCCCGCGATCGCCTCGTAGAGGGAGAACCCGGCCAGCGCCGCCATGACGCAGGCCGCGACCTTGGTGATGAGCCGCAGCGGGACGTACTTCATGAGGGTGCGCCCGCCCAGGATGCCGATGCCCGCCACCGCCCAGAGGGCCAGCACGGCGCCGAGGCCGACGGAGAGCGGATTGTCGTACCGCGCCGCGAGGTTGGCGGTCATGATCTGGGTCAGGTCACCGAATTCGGCGACCAGGATCAGCATGAAGCCGGCGCCGGAGACCTTCCAGAAGGACTGGTCGGCGGGCGCCTTGACCTCTTCCTCCTCGTCGTTCTTCTTCAGCAGCAGCATGGCCGCGCCCGCGAGGAACAGCAGGCCCACGACGGCCTGCACGAGCCGGTGCGGCAGGAGCGTGAGCACGCTGCCCGCCGCGATGGCGAGCCCGACGTGCACGGCGAACGCGGCGGCCACGCCCGCGAAGACGTAGGAGGCGCGGTAGCGGGTGCCGAGCATCAGACCGGCCAGGGCCGTCTTGTCGGGGAGTTCGGCGAGGAAGACGACGCCGAAGGCGATCGCCAGCACGGTGAAGCTGAACACGGGGTGAAACCTCGATCGGTCGGGCAGGACGCCATCGGGACCGAGAGACCTGGGGTGTTTCAGGGGTCGCTTCGGCTCGGCGGCGCCCTGAGGTACGTCGACACGCCGCACACCGCGCGCATGCGGTGTGCGCACGCTGCGCCGCGCGCGTCGCGTCACATGGACAGGACACTGCGGCCGAAGGTCTCGCTGGCGGCCCGCTGACGCGGTCCGCCTCCGGGCGCCGGCTGGTGTGACCCAGCAGTATGTCGACGGTCCGGCGAAGAGCTACTCCCCTTCTGCTCCGTCCAGGGTACGCGATGACGGCCGCGACCCCCGGGAGTCCGGAATGTGAGCTTGGCCCCATTCTGCCCCGCTCCGAAGGCCGGAATCTCAACTTCCCCTTGAATGCGGGCCGTTGATCTCCTTGATGTGACGTGCCCATGTCGGCAATCTGTCACCTGGTGCCCATCCCCGCGACATCCGGCGCCGCCACCATGGCCGCGCCCCGCCGGGGCCGCACGGCCGTCAACCCCCCGCATCAGGGAGCCCCTCATGCCCCTCACGCCCTTCCGCGCGCCCTCCGTCTACGCGCGTCGCATCCGCCGCGCCGGACGGGCCGGCGTCCTCGCCTCCGCCGTCGCCCTCGCCGCCCTCACCTCCCTCGTCAACGCCCCGGCCGCCCTGGCCTCCCCGCCCACCCCCATCAGCGCCGCCGAGGCCCGCGCCTACCTGGCCACCGTCACCCCGGCCGCCGAGGGCTCCCTCACCGGCTACAGCCGCAGCCAGTTCCCGCACTGGATCACCATCTCCGGCAGCTGCAACACCCGCGAGACGGTCCTCAAGCGCGACGGCGTCAACGTCGTCACCGACTCCTCCTGCGCCGCCGTCAGCGGCAGCTGGTACTCCGAGTACGACGGCGCCACCTGGACCGCCGCCTCGGACGTGGACATCGACCACATGGTCCCGCTGGCCGAGGCCTGGCGTTCGGGCGCCAACACCTGGACCACCGCCCAGCGCCAGCAGTTCGCCAACGACCTCACCCGCCCCCAGCTCATAGCCGTCACGGACAACGTCAACCAGGCCAAGGGCGACCTCGACCCCGGCAAGTGGCTGCCGCCGCGCACCGCCTACCGCTGCACCTACGCCCGCTCCTGGGTCCAGGTGAAGCAGTACTACGGGCTGAGCATGGACGCCGGGGAGAAGACCGCCCTGGTGAACGTCCTCAACGGCTGCTGACACCCCGCCGCTCACCGGGAATTTTCACCCCCGCTATCCCCCGCCAGGGGGAGGCCGGGCCCCCGCCCCGCCCCGTACCGTGATCCAAAGGGCTGTCGAGGAGGGGGAGTCGGATGGCCGGACTGCGACTGGGACCACTGCTGCGCTACGTCGACTGGGACACGGGCGGCTCCGCCACGATATGGGTCGAGGCGGACCGCCCGTGCACCGCGGAGGTGCGGTGCGCCGACGGGTCCGGCGGCAGCGCCCGCACCTTCCAGATCACCGGCCACCACTACGCCCTCGTACCCGTCACCGGCCTGACGCCCGGCAGTGAAACGGCGTACGAGGTACTGCTCGACGGCGCCACCGTCTGGCCCGGGCCCGCCGGCCGCTTCCCGCCCAGCACGATCACCACCCCGGCCGTGGGAGGCGGCGCGGGCCACCCCGCGCCCGGCCTGCGGATCACGTTCGGCTCGTGCCGGCAGGCCGCCCCGCCCGCCGGCCGGCGCGGGCCGCACGGGGCGGACGCCCTCGACACCCTCGCGGCGCGGCTGGCAGCCGACCCGTCGGAGGCCCGCCCGGACCTCCTGCTGCTCCTCGGCGACCAGGTCTACGCCGACCATCTGTCGAAGGACACCCGGCGATGGCTGGCGGCCCGCCGGGACCTGCGCGAGGCACCGGGCGCGCAGGTCGCGGACTACCAGGAATACACCCGCCTCTACGACGAGTCCTGGGGCGACCCGGAGATCCGCTGGCTGCTGTCCACCGTCCCGAGCCTGCACATATTCGACGACCACGACGTCATAGACGACTGGAACACCAGCGCCTCCTGGCAGGCGGAGATGCGCGCGACCCCCTGGTGGCCGGAGCGGATCCTCAGCGGGCTGATGTCGTACTGGGTGTACCAGCACCTGGGCAACCTCTCCCCCGCCGAACTCGCCGCCGACCCCCTGTACGCGGCCGTACGGGCCACCCCGGACGGCACGGACGCGCTGCGCGCCTTCGCGGCCTCGGCCGACGCCGATCCGGCCTCGGTGCGCTGGAGTTACCGCCGGGACTTCGGCCGGACCAGGCTGCTGATGGTCGACACCCGGGCCGCGAGGGTGCTCGCCGAGGACGGGCGCGCCATGCTCGACCACGCGGAGCAGCGCTGGCTCCGGGAGAACGCCCTGTCCGGGCACGGCGGTTACGACCACCTGCTGATCGGCTCCTCGCTGCCGTGGCTGATGCCGCCGCTGATCCATGACGCGGAAGCGTGGAACGCCGCGCTGTGCCGCGGGGAGCGCGGGGAGAGATGGGCCCGGATCGGGGAGGACCTGCGGCGGCGCAGCGACCTCGAGCACTGGGCGGCGTTCCCGGCGTCGTTCGTCGCGCTCAGCGACCTGATCGAGGAGGTCGGGACGGGCCCGAAGGCCCCGGCGACGGTCGCGGTCCTGTCCGGGGACGTCCACCACGCGTACGTGGCCGAGCCGCTCATACCCAGTACGGCGCGGGTGTTCCAGCTGACCTGTTCGCCGGTGCACAACTCCATCCACACGGCGGTGAAATGGGGCTTCCGGCTGGGCTGGTCCCGGCTGGGCCGCTGGCTCGGCCGCGGCTTCTCCCGGCACGGCCGGACGGGACGGCCGCCGCTGAGCTGGCGGCGTACGGGCGGCCCCTGGTTCGGCAACCAGCTGATGACGCTGACCCTGTCGGGGCGCGAGGCCCGGCTCCGGCTGGACCAGGCCCGGCGGTCGCGGCCCGGCGCCCGCCTGCTGACGGTCCTGGACCGCCGGCTCACCGGAGCGGAGTAGGCCGGGGCCCTCGGGCGGGGGTGCCGGGCGTACGCTGTATGGCTGTCAAGCCGCCCCTGCCGCTCCCCCGCGACCACGCGGCGCTCCGGAATGGGGAGTCCCGTTGTGATCGAGACGCTGGGGTCGCTGACCGCGAGCCCGTGGATCTACGCCCTGGTGGCGGTGTCGGTCCTGCTGGACGTGTTCCTGCCGGTGCTGCCGAGCGGAGTCCTCGTGATCACCGGGGCGGCGGCAGCGGCGGCCGGCGGGCCGCCCTCGCGGGTCCCGGACGTCGCGGTCCTGCTGACGGTGGCCGCCACGGCGTCGGTGCTGGGCGACCTCACGGCCTACCGGCTGGCCCGCCGCAGCGGGCCCCGCCTGGACCGGGCCATCGCCCGCTCCCGCCGCCTGACCCGGGCCCACGACCGGCTGGGCACGGCCCTGGCCCGCGGCGGCGGCCTGCTGGTGGTCCTGGCCCGCTTCGCCCCGGCCGGCCGCTCGGTGGTCTCGCTGGGCGCGGGCAAGACACGGCGCACGCTGGCGGAGTTCCTGCCCTGGTCGGTCTTGGCGGGCATCAGCTGGGCGGGCTACAGCGTGGCCCTGGGCTACTTCGGCACCCAGTGGCTGGGCACGGCCTGGCTGGGCACGGCGGTCTCCCTCCTCGCCCTCTTCACGGCGGGCTCCCTCTCCGCCTTCCTCCTGCGCCGCCCCTCCCCCACACCCCAGGCCACCGCCTGACGCCACCGCCCCGCGGGGGCATGGGCCGGGTGGTCCAGTGGGTCACCCGTTCACCCGGCAGCAATCGCGGCCCGCCGCCCCGGCTTCTAGCGTCCAGAACACGGCACGCCACCGAACCGGCCTCACGTCACTGTCCCGGCGGCGCCGTTCCGAGGAGCCGAGGAGATCCCGCCATGCCCCCCATGCTCATCCGGCATCGCCTGACCGGAGTCGCCGCCGCGACGCTGGTCATCGCAGCCGCCGCACCCGCCTTCGCCGCCCCCGCCGGCGGCACGACCCCCTCCGCCACCGTCTCCCCCGGCACCGTCTCCCCGGGCGGCCGCGTCGGCCTCAACGTCGACGGCTGCAGCACGCGCACCGGCCGGGCGTCCTCCCGTGTCTTCAACACCGTCGCACTGGCCCCGGGCAGCGCCACCGCGAGCAACCTCTCCGGCGCGGCCACCGTCTTCAGCGACGCGGCCCCCGGCTCCTACCCGGTCACCTTCGAGTGCGGAGGCCGCCGGGTCACCGTCACCCTCCAGGTCGCCCCCGGTGCCGCCCGCGGCGGCCTCGGCGGAAGCGTCGACTCCATGAGCCGGGCCCAGATCGCCGTCGGCGGCACCCTCGCGGCCGGCGCGCTCGGAGCCGGGATCTGGCTGCTGCGCCGCCGCACGGCGCAAGCCCGCTGACCCTCACACCGCGGCAGCGGCCCGCCCGCGCACCTGCACCCCGTCCAACAGCAGCCGCGTCGCCTCGGCCACGGCGTCCACGGCGGCGTCGAACACCTCCTGGTTGTGCGCGGCCGGTGCCCGGAACCCGGAGACCTTCCGCACGTACTGGAGCGCGGCCGCGCGGATCTCCTCCTCGGTGGCCTTCTCGGGGATGGCGGGCGGGCGCAGGGTCTTGATGGAACGGCACATACCTCCACTATGACCCCGCGGGCGGCAGCTCCGCCCCGGAAAGCCTGATGACCAGCCCGGCCTGCAGCCTTGCCCGCAGGTCCGGATCGGCGATCTCCTCCAGCAGGGCGATCGCCTGCCGGGTGCCCTCCGCGGCCCGCCGGTCCTCGCGGAGGGAGGCGCTCTGGGCGGCCATGTGCCGCAGGGCGGCATCGGCCCGGCGGTGGAACAACTGCCCGACCAGGGTGACGACCACCCCGACGGAACTGGTCACCACCCCGATGTACGCCTCCCCGCCGCTCTCGGCCTTCCACACCCCGAGCCCGATCCCGAAGAGCAGCACGGCCGCGCCGACGCCCGCGAACCACTGGCTGGTGGCGAAGCTGGCGCGCGCCTGCGTCAGCCCGTACGCGTAGTACTCGACGAGCATCGGCGTGAATGCGTCGCCCGGCCCCCCACCCCCTTCCCTCCCCCCTGCGGAGGCGTCCACCAGCCGCGGATCCCCGGCCGTCCCGGTCTCCGTCGCCCTCTCCCCCAGCCGTGCGAGCAGCCGCTCCCGCTCGGCCTCGCGCGCCCGCTCGAACCGTCCCCGTCCCGGCCACCAGGCGGCCAGCCCCAGCCAGGCGGCCCCGAGCCCGAACGCCCCGACGGACCAGATCCACTCCCCGGCACCCGCCACACCCATCACCCCCCGCGGGATGGTCCCCGCGCCGCCGCGCGGGAAACCGGCCCGGATCCTAGACTGACGAACGCCCGGAACATCCGCGTTACAGGCGATTCAAGGGAGACGCCCGATGGCCAAGCGAGGAAACAAGAAGCGCGCCCGCAAGAAGAAGAAGGCCAACCACGGAAAGCGCCCCAACGCCTGACCGCGGCCCACACCCCCGCAGCCCCCGGCCGCAACCGGCCGGGGGCTCGTAGATGGGGATCACCTCCCAGGTATGCCGATGAGATCCGGCCCGTTGTCGATCAGCCGCCCCTGCCCCTTGACCCGGTCCCGCTCGGCGGGCGTCACGCACAGCGTGTCCCCGACCCACTTCTCCCGCCAGACGTAGCCCGGCTTGCAGGTACTGGGCCCGTACGCGCCCCCACCGGGCTGCCGGTTCGGATTCTGCGCATGCACCCGGTCCCGCTCGGCCGGGGTGACACACAGCGTGTCGCCGTCGTAACTGTCCCGCCACACGAACCCCGGCTTGCAGGTACTGGGCCCGTACGCGCCCCCACCGGGCTGCCGGTTCGGATTCTGCGCATGCACCCGGTCTCGCTCGGCCGGGGTGACGCACAGGGCGTCGCCGTCATAGCTGTCCCGCCAGACGTAACCCGATGGACAGGGCAACGCGTCGGTTTTGACAGCCGCCGGAGCCCGGGGCACGGCCGCCGCCGACGCCGGCGTCGCCAGGGACGCGATACCGCTGGCGACGAAGGCGGCCGAGGTCAGGACCATCGTGTAGCGGAGCATCCGGCGCTTGGCCGGGACCGGGCTCGGGGCGTGAACGTGATGGGACATGGCTGCTGCTCCTCTGCGTTCCGTCGCTCGGCCGTTCCGTAGCGACCGGACCTCAAGTAAGCGCAATCCGGCCCCCACGGGTCACGCCCCGGAAGAACGTGACTTGACGCCCCCACGCCACTCGTGCCTCACCCGCACCCCCTGGCAAGCTCCAGCCAAACGATCTCCGCACCCGATCGAAAGGCAGCCTGGTGGATGTCGAAGAGTTCCTCGCCCGCCCCCTCGTCGCACGCGTCGCCACGCAGGGGCCCGAGGTCCGGCCCGTGTGGTTCCTCTGGGAGGACGGCGCCTTCTGGTGGCTGACCGGGTCCTACTCCCGCATGGAACGGATCCTCGCCGCCGACCCCCGCGTCGCGCTGGTCGTCGACACCTGCGAGCTCACCGACGCCGAGGTGCTTTCGGTGACCTGCCGCGGCACGGCCCAGGTCGTACCGGGTCATGGGCGTAGAGGGTGGCTACCCCCAAGGGGGTGCGGCCGTCAGGATCTGCGAGTTCAGGATCCGCACCGAAGGCCAGCAGTACGCCCGCGTCCTGCAGGACACGCAGCGCGAGGCGGTCGGGCACATCGACCGGCTGCTCAGGGCCCGGCGCGACCGCTCCTGACCGTCCCCGTCGGTGTCAGATGTAGATGTCAAAGGCCCCCAACCGTGATCGGTTGGGGGCCTTCTGACTGGTGGGCGCGGACGGTTTCGAACCGCCGACATCTGCTTTGTAAGAGCAGCGCTCTACCCCTGAGCTACGCACCCGTGGACGAGTGGACAGCCTACATGGCGGGCGCACCCCCCACGCAAACCCGTTCGCGTGGGGGAGAATGGACCGGGGCTTGGCGGACGGGGTACGGGAGAGGGACTGTGGCGACGGCATCCCGGCGGTGGTTCGGTGGGCGGGACGAGAGTCGGCGGGCGGATGCGCAGGCGGCGAAGGATGCCGCCGCGGCCGCGTTCTACGAACTGGACACCGCCCAGCGGGACCTGCGGATCTCGATGGAGACCATCGCCGCCGCCGACGGCTCGCCCGCCGCGCGGCAGGCCGCCGAGGGGTTCGCGGCGCTCGGGCGGCGGATCGACGAGGTGAGCCACGCCTACATCGAGGCCGTCGACGCGCACGACCTGGACCGGGTCGACCTGGAGGGGTCCGTCGCGGCGGAGGCCCGGCAGCAGCTGACCCGGGCCCGGGAGGAACTGGTCCGGGTCAAGGAGGAGCTGGAGCGGTTCGCCCGGGGGCTGCAGCCGCTGCTGGACAAGGCCGAGACGCAGCTGGCCCGGGTCGCGCCGGCTCGGGAGCGGGCGAAGGCGGCGCTGCTGGCCGCGAGCGACGCGCTGGACGCCGTACGGGCCAAGGGGATGCGGGCCGACGACCTGGCGGCGCGGCTCGCCGCGCTGGGGCCCGAGCTGACGAAGCTGAACCAGGGCGCGGCGCAGCACGGGGTGCCGGAGACGGTGCAGCGGGCGGAGCGGATCCTGCGGGACGCGGGGGCGGTGCGGGCCGAGGCGGAGCGGCTGCCGGAGCGGGCGGCGGAGATCGACCGGCGGCTGGTGAGCCTGCGGACGCGGGCGCAGGCGCTGCGCAACCGGGCGGACCGGGTGGATCCGGTGCTCAGCGAGCTGCGCCGCCGGTTCAGCGCGGACTGCTGGCAGGACCTCCAGCACGTTCCCGACCAGGCTGTGCGGGACGTGGCGCAGGCCGAGGAGCGGCTGGCGGAGGCCGGTCGGGCGCGGGACGAGCAGCGCTGGGCGGACGTGACGGCGCTGGTCGAGGCGGTGCGGGCGGGGCTGGACGCCGTCGACGAGGCGGTGTCGGCCGCGCAGGACCGACTGTCGCGGCTGGAGGCGGTGGCGCGGGACCCGCAGGCGGAGGTGCAGCGGACCCGGTTCGCGATCCGGGACGCGCAGCGCCTGGCGATGGACGGCCGCAGCGTGCCGGATCCGCGGCACGCGCGGCCGCTGGACGAGTCGGTGGCCCGGATGGAGCGGGCGCTCGCGGGCCTGGAGGGGCGCCACCCCGACTACTGGCACTTCCTCCAGGAGATGGAGGAGGTCCGGGTGGCGGTGGGCCGGGTGGTGGCGGACATGCGGGGTCGCCGCGCCGCCGGGTGAGCCCTCCGGTGCGGCGGGAGGCGGCTGGGTGGCTGAGGCCGCCGGGGCGGCGCCGCGGGAGGCTGGGCGGCTGACCCCGCCAGGGTGGCGCGGGACCGGGGCGGCGACGGGGTCCGGTGGGGGAGGAGTTGTCCGGGGCGGGGGTTCGGCGGATGCTGGAGGGTGCCGGGAACGGAAACGAGGAGGGCGTCATGGCTGTCCATGCTTTCCACAGGCCGCGCGAGCGCCGGGCGCCCCCCGCGCGCCCGGAGACGTACGTGCCGCACGCCGCCTACGGGTGCACCGAGCCGCACGAGCACTACGCGCCCTACGTCCCCCACGAGCCCTACGGCCCGCCTCCCGAACGGCACGGTCCGCGGCTGGCGCAGCGCCTGCTGCACCCCGTCAACGCCCGGCTCGACGAGCACCTGCCCACCGACCACAAGCTGAGCAAGGTCTACCGGGTCGGCGCCGGGCTGACCGGTCTGCTCCTCATCGCCTTCGGGATCCTGGGCCTGGTCCACCAGATCGGGTTCTTCGACACCGGCGGCGACACCGTGCTGGCCCTGAACACCAACGGCGCGCTGAGCGTGCTGTCGATCTGCATCGGCATCCTGCTGGCCGCCGGCATGGTGATCGGCGGGACCTTCGCCTCCACCCTCAACATCGTGCTGGGGCTGCTCTTCATCGCCAGCGGGTTCGTGAACCTGGCTCTGCTGGACACCGGTCTGAACTTCCTGGCCTTCAAGATCCAGAACGTGCTGTTCAGCTTCGTCGTCGGCGTGATGCTGATGTGGTTCGGGATGTACGGGCGGGTGGGCAGCGCCCTCCCCCACGACAACCCGTACTGGCGCGCCCGCCACCCCGACGAGGCCGCCCGCGAGGAACGGGCCCGGGGCGGGGCGGCGGCCCGTTAGCCTGTGCGCATGCCTCGTTACGAATACCGCTGCCGGACCTGCGACGACACCTTCGAGGTCAGCCGTCCGATGGCCGAGTCGTCCGCGCCCGCCGACTGCCCCGCCGGGCACGCCGACACCGTGAAGCTGCTGTCCGCCGTCGCCGTCGGCGGGACCAGCAGTGCCCCCGCGCCCTCCGGCGGGGGCTGCTGCGGCGGGGGCGGCTGCTGCTGAGCCCGGACGGGGGGGGGGGGCGGCCGGCCGGCGCCGGCGCTAGCGCTTGCGCGAGAGGGTGAGGCCGTCCGAGATGGCCAGCAGGACGGAGTCCATGCGGGTGTCCGCCATGGCGTGGTCGTTGAACGCGCGGACGCTCGCGCCCCTGCTGTCCGGGGATTCGTCCAGCACCGTCCCGTGGAAGAGGGTGTTGTCCGTGACGATCAGGCCGCCCGGGCGCAGCCTCGGTACGAGCTCCTCCCAGTAGAGGATCTGGTTCTCCTTGTCGGCGTCCACGTAGGCCAGGTCGATGTGCGGTTCGGCCGGCATGGCCCGCAGCGTGTCGAGGGCGGGGGCGATGCGCAGGTCGATGCGGTCCGCGACGCCGGCCGCCTCCCACGCCTCGCGGCCGTACGCGGTCCACTCCTCCGACACGTCGCAGGCGATCAGGCGGCCGTCGGCCGGCAGGGCCTGGGCCATGGACAGGGCGGAGAAGCCGGTGAACGTGCCGACCTCCACGATGTGCTTCGCGCCCGTCAGCCGGACCAGGAAGGCCAGCAGCGGGCCCTGCTCCTCCGCCGACTGCATGCCCGCGGACTGCGGGAACTTCTCCCAGGTGGTGGTGACCAGCCCCCGCTGGAACTCGTCCAGCGGGGGGTTGTGCGCGAGGACGTAGCGGTAGAGCTCGTCGGTGATCTTGGTGCTGTTGCCCTTGGTCATGCGGTCAGTGTCGCAACCGCCCGCCCGAAAGCGCGGACGATCTCCTCCCCGGCGAGTACCCCGGCCTCGTGCAGCGCGGTCACCGTCGGCGCGGTCCAGCCGGCGTCGGCCAGTTCGCCGTGGCCCGGCCGCCAGGCCCGGCCGGCGGCCAGCAGCAGGTCGGCGTCGAGGAGGGAGTCGCCGGCCGCGAGGGTGGCGGTGGCGCCCGTACGGCGGGCCACCTCGTGCATCGCGGCGCTCTTGGTCAGCGGGCGCGGGACGGCGTAGATCTTGCGGCCCTGGAGCGAGACGGTCCAGCCGCGTTCCTCCGCCCAGCGGGTGAGTGCCTTGAGCCATTCGTCGGGGACCAGCGCCCGCTCGACCACCAGGTAGGCGAAGAGGTCCTCCGCGAGCCGTGCCTTGCGCAGCCACTGCGGGTCGGCCGCGTCCAGCAGGTGCCGGTGTACCTCCTCCAGCGGGGCGCACTCCTCGGCGAGCCGCCGGGCCACCGCGCGCCGCCAGCCCCGGTCGGGCTCCCCGTCCACCAGCAGCTGTCCGCCGTTGGCGCAGATCGCGTACGGGGCCGGGGGGCCGGGGAAGCGGATCCGCTGGTACTGCTTGCGCGTGCGCGTGGTGGTCGGGACGAAGACCGCCGCCGGGTCGGCGGCCAGTGCGGCCAGCAGCGCGGCCGCCGTCTCGGTCATGAAGGACAGCGGCTTGCCCTCGTGCACCTCGACGCACAGCAGCCGGGGGGCCTGCGGGTCGGGCATGGTCAGGCCGAGGGCGGCCGACGAGTAGATGAGCGTGCGGTCGAGGTCACTGGCGACGAGGACGGTGCCTTGGCGGGTCACTGGGCGGCCACTGCCTTTCCGTCGGCGCCGGTGGCGCCGCGCGTGAAGCGGGGGTGGATGAGTCCTACACAGGTGTACGGGAGGCCGTCGACCTCCTCGACCGGAACGCCGCGCTGGGCGGCGAGCAGGCGTACGTGGTCCAGGTCGGAGCCGGCGCCGCGCTGGGCCAGGATCTTCCACGGTACGCGGCGCAGCAGTACGCGGGTGGTCTCGCCGACGCCCGGCTTGACCAGGTTCACGTCATGGATGCCGTACTCCTCGCTGATCCGCTCGACGGCCGCCCAGCCCACCCAGGTGGGGGTGCGGTCGGCGGCGAGGAGTTCCTTGACCTCGGCGTCCACGGCCTCGGCGACCTCCTCGAAGCGGGCGGCCACCGCGTCCACGAAGGCGCCCGAGACGTCGGCGCCGGCCAGCTCGCGGTAGAACTTCGCGCCGTGGAAGTCGTCCGGGCCGACCAGGTCGGACCGCAGGACGGTGCGCGAGACCAGTCCGGAGACGGTGGAGTTGAGGCAGGCGGAGGGGATCAGGAAGTCCTCGCGGGTGCCGTACGTCTGCACGCACGCGCCGGGGTCGGCGAGGACGACGATCTCCGGGTTGAAGCCGGGGAAGGCGGACAGGGCCTCGCGCAGCTCGCGGGTGATGGCGCCCTTGCCGGTCCAGCCGTCCACGAACACCACGTCGGCCGGGTCGTGGTGGGCGGCGAGCCAGCGCAGGGCGTTGGCGTCGATGCCGCGCCCGCGCACGATGGAGACGGCGTAGTGCGGCAGGTCCAGGCCGTGCCGGGCGGCGGCCCAGCGGCGCATCAGCACGCCGACGGGGGTTCCGGCGCGGGCCAGGGAGACCAGCACCGGGGAGGGGGACCGTTCGGCGAGGACGGTCTCGGTGACGGTGCCGACGGCGCGGGCGACCCGGGCCGCGGAGGTGGTCAGGGCGTCCTGGTAGAGCTCCTGGTAGCGCGGGGAGGGCTGGTACTCCACGGGCAGGGACTCCGCGTAGTGCGCGCCGCCGGCCTGGATGGCCTCCTCGCGCTCCTCCGTCGGGGCCTCCAGCTCGACGGCGGAGAGGTCCTGGAGCAGCCAGCCGACGTCCTCGGGGGCGTAGGAGGAGAAGGCGGGCCCGCGCAGGGGCTCCGGCAGGCGCGGCTCGGACATGTTCGGCTCCTGCCGGTGGGGGGTCTCGGGTATGCCGGGCGCGCTCGCGGCGGGTGCGCCCGGTGCGTACGACGGGACGACGGCCAGCACGACGCGGCCGGTGTGCGGGGCCAGGGCTGCGAGCAGCCCGGTGTGCAGCTCGGGGGTGTCCCCGGCGGAGTCCACGACCGCGACGACCGCGTCGAAGCCGGCCCCCGCGACGTTGTAGGCGTAGCGGTCGCCGGGGCCGTCGGCGGGGGCGTCGTGGGCGGGGAAGACCAGGCGGGTGCGGATGGCGTAGCCGGGGTCGTCCACGGCGAGGACGGGTGAGCGGGTGGTCGAGGAGAACCGCACCTCGGCCGCCGCCCCGCGCTCCTCCAGGGCCGCGGCGAGGCGCAGCGGGCCGTACATCAGCTCCTCGTTGCCGAGTACGAGGACCCGCCCGGGCCCCTCGCCCAGCGCGGCCGCCACCTGCCCGGCGAGGGCGGGCAGAGCGGTCTCCAGCGCCGCGCGGTGGCCGGGGGTGAAGCCGTGCCGGCCCCCGTCGGGAACCCCGGCGGGCCACTCCAGGACGACGCGCGCGTACGGGGCGTCAGCCGGACCGGGCGCGGACCGGCGCAGGCCCGCCCCGGCCGACCCCGCGGAGGCCGGCGCGGGAACGGTCCCGGCCGCGCCGGGGGTTTCGTACGCCTCCACCAGGGCCTGCCCCTTGGCCAGGACTCCCTCCGGGAGGGAGACCGTGCCCGAGGCCAGGGCGATCAGGTCCACGCGGGCGCCCAGTTCGGCGGCGAACGCGGTCAGCCGGTCGCGGTCGGCGGCGGAGCGCATGTCGACCAGGGCGACGACCACGTAGTGGCCGCGCGGGTGGCGGGCGTGCAGGTCCCGGATGGTGTTGAGGACGGTGTTGCCGGTGGAGAACTCGTCGTCGACGAGGACCAGCGGCCCGTCCCCCGCCAGCAGCTCCGGGTCCTCGGGCAGCAGCAGGTGCGAGGTGGCGTGCGAGTGCGCCTCCTCGAACCCGCCCGCGGGCCGCACACCCGGCACCGGGCGGCGCGTGGAGTGCAGGTAGGGGGCCGCGCCCAGGCCGTCGGCGACGCAGTGGCCCAGCCCCGTCGCGGTCTCGGCGTAGCCGAGGACCACCGCGGAGGCCGCGGAGTCGCCGAGCAGCGCCCGGACCCGCTCCCCGAGCCCGTACCCGGCGGCGTACACCGTCGCGGGCGACTGCGGGACGTGCTTGCCCAGTACCTGGGAGACCAGCAGGTGCGCCCGCTTGGGGTTGCGCCGCAGGGCCAGCCCGAGGAGCTCCGTCAGGCTCCCGTCGCCGGGGCCCCCTTCGCCGCCGGTTCCCTCCGCGCCCTCCAGGCGCACGCCGAGCCGCTGCGCGACCCAGGTTCCCGGCCACACCGTGTCGATCGTCTTGCCCTTCATCGTCATCCTCGTCCTCGGCGGCGGGCCGCTCACAGCTGGAGCCCGGCGGTCAGCAGGTCGACGAAGCCGACCTCCTCCTTCGCCACACCGAAGACCTCGGCGCGCAGCATGGTGCGCTCGGCCCAGGCCCGGTGGGGCTTCACCTCGTTCATCTTGTTCGTGTAGGCGGAACGCATCACTCCGCCGCCGTCGCGCTCGGGCCGCAGGATGTCCTGGGCGTCGCAGAACTCCTCGTGGGAGACGACCGACAGCGCGTGCACCGGGGTGACGTGGGCGGGGTGGATGCAGGTCTTGCCGAGCAGCCCGTTGGCCCGGTCGAGCTCGACCTCGCGCAGCAGCCCGTCCAGGTCGTGCTCGATCAGCGCGGTGCGCAGTTCCTCGACGCCCTCCTCCAGGAAGGGGCTGCGGCGCAGCTGCGGCTTGAAGAGGCGCTGCTGGCTGCGGAAGTACTCCCAGACGGGGCCGGTGACGGTGAAGCCGGTGCCGTCGGCGCGGCTGAGGACGTTGACCACGTCGGCGATGACGCCGGCCACGATCTGGACGTCGTACGCGGTCATGTCGGGGGTGCGGCGCAGCCCGTAGACGGAGCAGAAGTCGGTGACGCCCAGGCGCAGGGCCAGGACCCGCTCGCGGGAGCGGTTCACGGTGCGGGAGATGCCGGCGAGGGCCTGGACCCGGGTTTCCAGGTGGAGGAGGTCGGGGGTCTCCAGGACGGGCATGGCGTACAGCCGGGGCAGGCCGCTGACGGCCTCGGCATGGGCCACGGCGTCGAGGAAGGCGGCTCCCCGGCTCTCGTTGAATTTGGGAAGTACGAATCCGGCCAGATTCCGCGCCGACCGGCCGAGGCGGCGCACGAGGTCGGGTATCTGCTCGGGGGTGCGGACGCGGATGAAGAGGAGGGGGAGTTCCCCGGCGCCGGCACCTTCGGCTTCGAGCTCCGCGAACTGCCGGACGAGGTTCTCCTCGCCGTCGACCACGTCGGCGTCGCTGATGGAATCCTCCAGGCAGAGGACCATGGAGACGACGCCCCGGGCGGCCTGCTTGCGGATGTCGGCGGCCAGCCGCGGGCGGGTGGCCGGGCTGTAGAGGGTGGCTCCGAGTGCGGCGGCGAGGATACGGGCGGGGGAGGCCAGGGTGAACTCGGCGGGTTCCTGGTGGAAGAGGCCCTTCCGGGCTGCGGGCGCTATGTGCCCAAAGTGACGCATGTGCTTCCCCCGTACTGCCTCGGCGGCCCAACTGGCGTGGCCGGTAATAGTACGTACGAACGTGAGTCAAGAGTTCCTCAAGCACATGAAGTTCCGGTAACCCTCTCGCACCATGCCCAGCTCCTCGGCCGGGGACAAGGCCCTACGGGGGGCCGCATTGTTCCCCGCCCGTCCGGGAGGGCAGGATGACGGGCATGACGCACGCGATGCAGAAGGGCTCGAACATCCCGGTGGCCGCCACGGCGGTCCGGGCGGTGCTGCGCTGGACCACCGGGCCCGACGTACCGGACGTGGACGCCTCCGCGCTGCTCGTGGGGGCGGACGGTCGCGTGCGCTCGGACGAGGACTTCGTGTTCTACAACCAGCCCCGCCACCCCTCGGGGTCCGTCTGGCGCCTGGGCAAGAAGCAGGTCGGGGACGGGGTCACGGACGCGGTGCAGGCGGACCTGCGGGCCGTGCCCCCGGTCGTGGACCGGGTCCTGGTGGTGGCCTCCGCCGAGGACGTGCCCTTCGAGCAGGTCCACGACCTGCGGATCCAGCTGTACGACGCCTCGCCGGGCGGCGCGCCGGAGCCGCTGGCCCACTTCGACGTGCGGCCGGAGACGGGTGCCGAGACGGCACTGATCTGCGGCGAGCTGTACCGCCGGGGCGAGGGGTGGAAGTTCCGCGCGCTGGGCGAGGGCTACTCCGACGGCCTGGTGGGGCTGGCGACGGACCACGGGATCTCCGTCGACGAGAACGCCGCCGAGGCCGGCGAGAGCGCCGCTGCCGCGCCAGCGCCCTCCGCGGGGCCGGCCGACGACCTGACCGCCGCCATGCGCCCGCCCGCGCCCGCCCCGGTCACCCAGGCGCCGCCTCCCGTCCAGCCCGCCTACGGCTACCCCCAGCAGGTGTCCCCGGTGCCCGTGCCGGCTCCGGGCGGGGACCCCTCGTTCCGCCTGCCGGTGCAGGGCCCCCAGTTCATCCGCCGCTGACGGAGCCGCCGACGGGCCCGGCGGGCGGTGCGGGCGGGGCTCAGGCCTTGGTCTTGTAGCCCCGCCCCCACTGGAGCCCCCAGCCGTACAGCCGGTCGAGCTCGGCCTGGAACCCGTACACGAACTTCACCTCGCGGCGGACGATCAGCTCGCCCTTGACGTTCTGCAGGGAGACCACCGCACAGGAGCGGGCCTGCGGGTGGCGTTCCTCCAGCGGGATCTCGATCCTCGGGCCGGCGGTCGGGTAGAGGGTGACCAGGGCGTGGGTGCGGTCGAAGGCCGGGGTCTGGTCATAGATGTAGACGAAGACCAGCAGCCGTTTGATCTGGTCGGCATGGTCGAGGTTGACGTAGAGGGTCTCCCCCGAGGGGGAGCCGAACCGGTCGTCCCCGCTGAGCTTCACGTACGGCGGGTCGTTGAGGTCGCCGAGCAGGTTGCCCAGCGGCTGCACGGCGCCGCGGGTGCCGTCCGTCAGCTCGTACAGGCAGCCCATGTCGAGGTCGACGTTGACCATGCCCTGGGTGTGGGCCTGCACCATGTCGGGCTTGAACAGCTTGAACGGGTGGCGGAAGAGCCGGCCGCTCTGGCCGGAGCCGCCCCCTATGTCCGAGGTGCGCATCCGCCAGGAGAGGTTGACCCGCAGGTTGCCGTGGACGGCCTGCTGTTTGGTGAGCGATACCGTCGGCTGCCGTTTGGTCAGCTCGATGGCGTTCGACGAGGCGTTGCCCGAGTCGAACTGCATGGCGCGGGCGCCCCTGATCCCGTCGAAGAACCCGTCGAAGAACCCCATGTGCCCCAACCCCCCTGGTCGGTCCGTGCGCGGCCGTGCCGCGGATATGCCGCGGGGCGGCCACGCGGTACCGTGGGATCCGCGCGGCCGCCCCGCCGAAGAAGAGACGGCTCCTGTAGGAGCGTTCCGCAATCAGGGCCGGGTCACACCCCGGCGCTGACCTCCGCCGTCTCCCCGTCGCCGCCCTCGGCCGCCAGCCGCTTGTTGCGGCGCACGGAGGACCAGAAGGACCAGGCGATCAGCACGACGCCGACGAGGCCGGTGATGACCTCGTTGATCTCGTGCTGGATGGTGACGAGCAGGATCACGGCGAGGGCGCCGATGGCGTAGTGCGCGCCGTGCTCCAGGTAAACGTAGTCGTCCAGGGTGCCCTGGCGGACCAGGTAGACCGTGAGCGAGCGGACGTACATGGCGCCGATGCCGAGGCCGAGGGCCATGAGCACGATGTCGTTGGTGATGGCGAAGGCGCCGATGACCCCGTCGAAGGAGAAGGACGCGTCGAGGACCTCGAGGTAGAGGAACATGAAGAACGCGGCCTTGCCGGCCATCGCGACGGCCGAGACGGGCTTGCCGCTCCTCTTGGCGGCTTCCTCCGCCTCGTGCTCGGCCTCCTCCTCTTCCTCGAGCTTGTTCTCGAAGTAGCCGGAGAGGCCGCCGACGATCATGTAGGTGATCAGGCCGAGGATGCCGGAGACCAGGACGGTCTGCGCCTTGTCCACGTGGGCGCCGCCGTGCTGGTGGGCCTGGGTGGCGAAGGTCATCGAGGTGATGACCAGGACGATCAGCGCGATGCACGCGGACAGCATGTCGATCTTGCCGAGCTTGGCGAGCGGGCGCTCCAGCCAGGCGAGCCACTTGATGTCACGGTCCTCGAAGATGAAGTCGAGGAAGATCATCAGCAGGAACATGCCGCCGAAGGCGGCGATGGACGGGTGGGCGTCCGTGACGAGCTGCTTGTACATCTCCTTGTCGGTCATCGCGAGGTCGACCGCGTCGAGCGGTCCGATCTTGGCGCTGATCGCGACGATCACGACGGGGAAGACCAGGCGCATGCCGAACACGGCGATGAGCACGCCGACCGTGAGGAAGATCTTCTGCCAGAAGGCATTCATCTTCTTCAGGATTCCGGCGTTGACCACCGCGTTGTCGAAGGACAGCGAGATTTCGAGGATCGACAGGATCGCCACGATCCCAAAAGCGGTCCACCCCCCGTAGAACACCGCTGCGACCAGACCGAGCGCAGTGACTGCGAACGACCAGCCGAAGGTTTTGAGAACCACTGGCACCCCATCGTCTTGTACGGCTTTACGAAACGTTGACCCCGAAGTCTAGAGCGATGCCCCGCAGCCCCGACGCGTACCCCTGTCCCACCGCCCGGAACTTCCATTCGCCCCCGTAGCGGTAGACCTCACCGAAGATCATCGCCGTTTCGCTGGAGGCGTCCTCGGTCAGGTCGTAGCGGGCCAGTTCCTGGTCGTCCGCCATGTTCACCACACGGATGAAGGCGTTGCTGACCTGGCCGAAGCTCTGCCGGCGACTGTCCGCCTCGTGGATGGAGACCGGGAAGACGATCTTGTCGACCTGGGCCGGGACCTTGGTGAGGTCCACGATGATCGACTCGTCGTCGCCCTCACCCTCGCCGGTGAGGTTGTCGCCGGTGTGTTCGACGGAGCCCTCGGGGCTCTTGAGGTTGTTGTAGAAGACGAAGTACTGGTCGCCGAGCACCCGGCCGTCACGGCAGAGCAGCGCGCTGGCGTCGAGGTCGAAGTCGGCCCCCGTGGTGGAGCGCGCGTCCCATCCGAGCCCGATCAGAACCCGGGTGAGGTTCGGTGCCTGCTTGGAGAGGGAGACGTTGCCCCCCTTGGCGAGTGTGACGCCCATGATGTGGTCCTCCCCGAACGACGTGGTGATGGTGGCCCCGCCACCCGCCTCCATGGTGGCAAAGCCGGTCCGGCGCCGTACACAGAGGTGCACGGCGCCGGACGGACGGACTTTCCCGGGCCCGGACGGCGGCCCGGGCGGCTCGGACGGCTCAGACGTTGACGCCGAAGTCCTGCGCGATGCCGCGCAGACCCGAGGCGTAGCCCTGGCCGATGGCACGGAACTTCCACTCCGCGCCGTTGCGGTACAGCTCGCCGAAGACCATGGCGGTCTCGGTGGAGGCGTCCTCGGAGAGGTCGTAGCGGGCGAGCTCGCTGTTGTCGGCCTGGTTCACCACGCGGATGTACGCGTTGCGGACCTGGCCGAAGCTCTGCTGGCGGCTCTCGGCCTCGTAGATGGAGACCGGGAAGACGATCTTGGCCACATCGGCCGGGACGCCTGCGAGGTTGACCTTGATCGCCTCGTCGTCGCCCTCGCCCTCGCCGGTCAGGTTGTCACCGGTGTGCTCGACCGAACCGTCCGGGCTCTTCAGGTTGTTGAAGAACACGAAGTTCGAGTCGGTGGCGACCTTGCCCTGGTCGTTGGTCAGGATCGCGCTGGCGTCGAGGTCGAAGTCGACACCGGTGGTGGTGCGGGCGTCCCAGCCCAGACCGACGATGACCGCCGTCAGGTTGGGCGCGGCCTTGGTCAGCGAGACGTTGCCGCCCTTGCTGAGGCTGACTCCCACGAGTCCTCCATTGGTATGAGTGAGGGGCGGTGCCCCGCGTGCGTTGCTACCGGATCAACGTTTCGATCCTAGTGACGGGTTCCCGCCCGCAGGCGGGTTTTCACCACGAACCCGTCCGGGGTCCTCAGAGGCTGTCGAGGGCCTTGATGTACTCGTTCAGGTCACGCGCGTCGGGCAGCCCGTTGACGACGCTCCAGCGCACGACTCCGTCCTTGTCGATGACGAAGGTGCCGCGGACCGCGCAGCCCTTCTCCTCGTCGAAGACGCCGTAGGCGCGGGAGGTCTCGCCGTGCGGCCAGAAGTCGGACAGCAGCGGGTACTCCAGGCCCTCCTGGTCGGCGAAGACGCGCAGGGTCGGCACGGAGTCGTTCGAGACGGCCAGCAGCTGGACGTCGTCGTTCTGGAAGCGGGGCAGCTGGTCGCGCAGCTCGCAGAGCTCGCCGGTGCACACGCCGGTGAAGGCGAACGGGTAGAAGAGCAGCACGACGGCCTTCTCCCCCCGGAAGTCGGACAGCCGCACGGTGGCGCCGTGGTTGTCCTTGAGCTCGAAGTCCGGGGCCTTGGTTCCGACCTCGATCGCCATCTCTCGCATCCCTTCGTTCCTGCGGTCCCGCACGGGGCCGTTCGGGTGAGACCCACCCTAAGGCCGGTCCCGCGGATCGGGCCGCCGGCGGGGCCGTGGCGCGCGCGGCGGGATCGGCCGGCCGGCCGCGGCGGGGCCGGGGGCCGGGTGCCCGGAACGCGCACACCCCGCCGGCCCCGGGTGATCCGGGCCGGCGGGGTGTGCGTCCCACTTGGCTGCGGGGAGCGGCTCAGCGCTTGGACTTGGCGGCCTTCGGCGTCACCAGCTTGGTGGAGGTCCACTCCTTGCCGACGGGCAGGCCCTTGGCCAGCGAGAGGCCGGCCGTCTCGGCGGCCTCGCTGATGTCGCTGGCCTCCACGTAGCCGTCACGGCCCGTCTTGGGGGTCAGCAGCAGGATCAGTGCGCCGTCCTCGACCAGCTCGGTCGCATCGACCAGGGCGTCCGTCAGGTCGCCGTCCTCGTCGCGGAACCACAGCAGCACCGCGTCGGCGACGTCGTCGTAGTCCTCGTCGGCGAGCTCACTGACGAGGGCCTCGACGGTGTTGCGGAATTCCTGATCGACGTCCTCGTCGTAGCCGATCTCCTGGACCACCTGTTCGGACTGGAAACCCAGCCGGGCGGCCAGGCTCTCCGCGTGGTCCGCGGTCGCGCTCACGGGGTGCCTCCTGCTCATGTTCGGTGAATGTCTTTCGGCGGCGCGCGTACGCGCAGCATTGGGCGTAGTCCACACGGGCGCGGCGGATCGCGCAAGTACCCGGCCGCCGAGACCGTCGAAACGGTGACGATTGCGGCCGTCTCGCCGCAACTTTCAGGCTTCCGGGGTGGGCCACCGGTGATTCATCCCACACCATTCCAGCTCATTCGGCATCGCATGAGGACTTCCTACCTGTTTGAGGGACGAACGGCCTTACGAACCCGGTGATCGCCCTGGGCGTAAGGTTGCGATTTGGCCCCGCCGCGTCCTGGACCGGTACGGCCCGCCCGGCGCTCCTTCCCCGCTCCAGGTGTTACCCAGTGGTAGAGGTGAAGATTCCGGCTGGGCGTAAGACCATGGGAGGCGGCGACCCAAGGCACGACTCCCCTGACAGCGAAGGAACAGCGTGGCTTCCGCATCCGATCGCAATCCGATCATCATTGGCGGCCTGCCGAGCCAGGTCCCGGACTTCGATCCGGAGGAGACCAAGGAGTGGCTCGACTCCCTGGACGCCGCCGTCGACGAGCGGGGCCGTGAGCGCGCCCGCTACCTGATGCTGCGACTGATCGAGCGGGCCCGCGAGAAGCGCGTGGCCGTCCCCGAGATGCGCTCCACGGACTACGTCAACACCATCGCCACCAAGGACGAGCCCTTCTTCCCCGGCAACGAGGAGATCGAGCGCAAGGTCCTCAACGCCACCCGCTGGAACGCGGCCGTCATGGTCTCGCGCGCCCAGCGCCCCGGCATCGGCGTCGGCGGCCACATCGCGACCTTCGCCTCCTCCGCCTCCCTCTACGACGTGGGCTTCAACCACTTCTTCCGGGGCAAGGACGAGGGCGACGGCGGCGACCAGATCTTCTTCCAGGGCCACGCCTCCCCCGGCATCTACGCCCGCGCCTACCTCCTGGACCGGCTCACCGAGCAGCAGCTCGACGCGTTCCGCCAGGAGAAGTCGAAGGCCCCGTACGGCCTGTCGAGCTACCCGCACCCGCGGCTGATGCCCGACTTCTGGGAGTTCCCGACCGTCTCGATGGGCCTCGGCCCGCTCGGTGCGATCTACCAGGCCCGGATGAACCGGTACATGGAGGCGCGCGGGATCGCCGACACCTCCAAGTCCCACGTTTGGGCGTACCTCGGCGACGGCGAGATGGACGAGCCGGAGTCGCTGGGCCAGCTCTCGATCGCGGCTCGCGAGGGCCTGGACAACCTGACCTTCGTGGTCAACTGCAACCTCCAGCGCCTCGACGGCCCGGTCCGCGGCAACGGCAAGATCATCCAGGAGCTGGAGTCGATCTTCCGCGGCGCCGGCTGGAACGTCATCAAGCTGATCTGGGACCGCTCCTGGGACCCGCTGCTGGCCCAGGACCGCGACGGCATCCTGGTCAACAAGATGAACTCCACCCCGGACGGGCAGTTCCAGACCTACGCCACCGAGTCGGGCGCGTACATCCGCGAGCACTTCTTCGGCGGGGACCAGCGGCTGCGCGCGATGGTCGAGAACATGACCGACCGGCAGATCCAGCACCTGGGCCGCGGCGGCCACGACCACAAGAAGGTCTACGCGGCCTACGCGGCGGCCAAGGCCCACAAGGGCCAGCCGACGGTGATCCTCGCGCAGACGGTCAAGGGCTGGACCCTCGGCCCGAACTTCGAGGGCCGCAACGCGACGCACCAGATGAAGAAGCTGACGGTCGACGACCTCAAGCGCTTCCGCGACCGCCTGCACATCCCGATCACCGACGCGCAGCTGGAGAACGGCGCCCCGCCGTACTACCACCCGGGCCGCAACTCGCCCGAGATCCAGTACATGCACGACCAGCGCAGCGCCCACGGCGGCTACGTGCCCACCCGCGTGGTGCGCGCCAAGCCCCTGGCGCTGCCGGACGACAAGGCCTACGCGGCGGCCAAGAAGGGCTCGGGCCACCAGTCGATCGCGACCACGATGGCCTTCGTCCGCATCCTGAAGGACCTGATGCGGGACAAGGAGATCGGCAAGCGCTTCGTGCTGATCGCGCCCGACGAGTACCGCACCTTCGGCATGGACGCCTTCTTCCCGAGCGCCAAGATCTACAACCCGCTGGGGCAGCAGTACGAGGCGGTCGACCGCGACCTGCTCCTGGCGTACAAGGAGTCCCCGACCGGCCAGATGCTGCACGACGGCATCTCGGAGGCCGGCTGCACGGCCTCGCTGATCGCCGCCGGCTCGGCGTACGCGACGCACGGGGAGCCGCTGATCCCGGTCTACGTCTTCTACTCGATGTTCGGTTTCCAGCGCACGGGTGACCAGTTCTGGCAGATGGCCGACCAGCTGGCGCGCGGTTTCGTCCTGGGCGCGACCGCCGGCCGGACCACCCTGACGGGTGAGGGCCTCCAGCACGCCGACGGCCACTCCCAGCTGCTGGCGTCGACCAACCCGGCGTGCGTGGCGTACGACCCGGCCTACGGCTACGAGATCGCGCACATCGTCAAGGACGGCCTGCGGCGCATGTACGGCCCGACCGAGACGAACGAGCCCGGCGAGGACGTCTTCTACTACCTGACGGTCTACAACGAGCCGATCCAGCACCCGGCCGAGCCGGCCGACGTGGACGTCGAGGGCATCCTCAAGGGCATCCACCGCATCTCGCAGGGCACCTCGGGCGCCGTCGGGGCGCAGCTGATGGCCTCGGGCGTGGCGGTGCCGTGGGCGCTGGAGGCGCAGCGGATCCTCGCCGAGGAGTGGAACGTCCGGGCGGACGTCTGGTCGGCGACCTCCTGGAACGAGCTGCGCCGCGAGGCCGTCGCGGTGGAGGAGCACAACCTGCTCCACCCGGAGGAGGAGCAGCGCGTCCCGTACGTGACCCGGAAGCTGTCGGGTGCGGAGGGTCCGTTCGTGGCGGTCTCGGACTGGATGCGCGCGGTGCCGGACCAGATCTCGCGCTGGGTGCCGGGCACGTACACCTCGCTGGGCGCGGACGGTTTCGGCTTCGCCGACACGCGCGGCGCGGCGCGGCGCTTCTTCCACATCGACGCGCAGTCGGTGGTCCTGGCGACGCTGACGGAGCTGGCCCGTGAGGGGAAGATCGACCGTTCGGCGCTGAAGCAGGCCATCGACCGGTACCAGCTGCTGGACGTCGCGGCCGCCGACCCGGGCGCGGCGGGCGGGGACGCGTAGCCGCGGCGGGAGCCGCCGGAGGGGTCACTCTTCCGAGGGGGCGCTGGGACACCTGTCCCAGCGCCCCCGTCCGCTTTACCTACGATGATCCGTATGAAGGAAACCTCCCGCCAGGCGCGGTGGGAGCGCCGTACTCAGGTCCCCCTGCTGGTGCTCGCCGTGGCCTTCGCCGTCGCCTACGCCGTGCCGATCGTCGCGCCGGACGCCGGAGAGGGGGTGCACCGGGCCTGCACCCATGCGGAGTGGGCGGTGTGGGCGGCGTTCGCGGTGGACTACGTGGTGCGGCTGGGGCTGTCGGGGAACCGGATGGTCTTCGTACGGACGCACTGGCTGGACCTGGCCGCGGTGGTGCTGCCGCTGGTGCAGCCGCTGCGGCTGCTGCGGCTGGTGGCGACCCTGATGCTGGTGGGGCGGCGGGCGCGGATGGCCCCGCAGATCCGGCTCACCACGTACGTGGCGGGCGCCGTGGTGGGGCTGCTGATGTTCGGTTCCCTCGCGGTGCTGAGCGTGGAACGGGACGCGCCCAACGGGAACATCAAGAACCTGGGCGACGCGGTGTGGTGGTCCTTCACCACCATGACCACCGTCGGGTACGGGGACCACTCCCCCACCACCGGGCTGGGCCGGGTCCTGGCGGTGGGGCTGATGCTGTCGGGGATCGCCCTGCTCGGTGTGGTGACCGCCAACATCGCCGCCTGGTTCATCGCCCGTTTCGAGCGCGACGACCAGGTGGAGCGGCTGCAGCTGGCGGCCGTCCGGGAGCTCCAGGAGGAGGTGCGGGCGCTGCGGGCCGAGGTCGCGCGGCTGGGCCACGGATCCCGGTGCGCGATGCCCGCCCAGGCCGCCCAGGGCCCCGAGCCGGCCGCTGGTCAGGCGGGGCCTACCGCTCCCACACCTTGAACGCCCTGACCTGGTAGGGGGACTGGGGCAGCCAGACCCCGTCGCCCGGGTAGGTCTGGAACTCGCCGGTCTCCGCGCACTCGGCCGACTGGTACGTGGTCACCGGGCGCCCGGTGCGGTTGACCAGCGACTGGAAGCCGGCCTTGGGCGGCAGGGCGGTGCAGCTGTTGATGTCGAGGGTGCTGAGGTCGTAGGTCTGCTTGGTGCCCTTGAAGTCGGGTTTCGCCCACAGGCACAGCTCTCCCGTGGCGCAGGGCGGGGAGGCGGCGTGCGCTCCGGTGGCGGTGGACGGGACGAGGGCGCAGGCGGCCAGGAGGGCGGCGGCGAGGGTGGTGACGCGTGCGGTGCTCCACGTACGCATGACGGGGTCAACTCCTTGTGGACGTACGGGCCCCGGACGGTTTCCGAAGGCTCCGTGACACCACGCTGACCTGCGACGACGTGCGAGCGGAAGGGGCTGCGGGCGGGTCCACCCTGATAGGCGACAGCCCCGCCGCGGGGCTGCGGCGGGGCTGTGGCGGGCGCGCTGTTGACGCGGCCGTAACGGCGGGCGGTGCGGCTCAGATGTGGGCCGCACCTGCTCCGGCCTCGGCGTTCTCGCCGCGCTTGGTGAAGCAGGCGACGACCGCGGCGAGGACCGCGACCACTGCGGCGCAGGTGAAGGCCGTGCTCATACCGGACACGAAGGTCTCGTGGGCCACGGAGGAGACGGCCTGGGCGACCGGCTCGGGAGCCCCGGGCGGAACGGGGGCGATGCCGACCTGGACGCCCTTCTCGGCGAGTTCCAGCTGCTCGGGGGTGAGCGGGGGCAGGCTCGCCCGCTGCCAGTTGTCCCCGAACGTGTCACTGACCTCGGCCGCCATGACCGCTCCGAGGACGGCCGTGCCGAGGCTGCCGCCCACCTGCATGGCGGCCTGCTGGA
Source organism: Streptomyces katrae (assembly GCF_002028425.1). Taxonomy (GTDB): domain Bacteria; phylum Actinomycetota; class Actinomycetes; order Streptomycetales; family Streptomycetaceae; genus Streptomyces; species Streptomyces katrae_A. The sequence continues at coordinate 2,524,815 of NZ_CP020042.1, forward strand.
GGCCGCCGGCCACGCCGGACAGCTCCAGCGGGGCGTTGCCGACGATGACCTCGGTGGCGCCGACCATGACGGGGGCGAGGCCCAGGCCGAGGAGGGCGAACCACAGGGACATGGTGAGCGTGCCGGTGTCCGGGGTGAGGCGGGACATCCCGAAGCAGGCGACGGCCGTGGCGACCATGCCGGCGACGAGGGGGACGCGCGGTCCGGCCTTCGTGATGGCGGCGCCGGCCAGCGGCGAGCCGATGATCATCATGCCGGTGAGCGGCAGCAGGCGCAGGCCGCTGTCGACCGGGCTCATCCCGTGCACGTTCTGCAGGTAGAAGGTGACGAAGAACAGCCCGCCCATGAAGGCGAAGGCCATCAGCACCATCAGCACCGTGCCCGCGGACAGCGCCGGCGAGCGGAACATGCCGAGCGGGATCAGCGGCTCGGCGACCCGGGTCTCCCAGAAGGCGAAGAGGACGAAGCACACCAGGGAAGCGAGGAGGAAGAGCACCGTCCGCAGGTCGCCCCAGCCCCACTCGGCGGCCTTGATCAGCGCCCAGATCAGGGAGAACATCGCGGCCGACAGCAGCACGATGCCCGGCAGGTCGAAGGAGCGCGGGGCGTTCTCGGCGCGGTGGTCGAGCAGGATGAACAGCCCGAAGACGAGCGCGACGATGCCGACGGGCACGTTGATGAAGAAGACGGACTGCCAGCTGACGTGCTCCACGAGCAGGCCGCCGACGATGGGCCCGGCGGCGGTCGAGGCGCCGATGACCATGCCCCAGATGCCGATGGCCATGTTGAGCTTCTCAGCGGGGAAGGTGGCGCGCAGCAGGCCGAGGGCGGCCGGCATCAGCAGGGCGCCGAAGAGGCCCTGGGCGACGCGGAAGCCGATGACGAGCCCGACCCCGCTGGACAGGCCGATCACCGCCGAGGAGAGCCCGAAGCCGGCGATGCCTATGAGGAAGGTCTGGCGGTGTCCGAAGCGGTCGCCCAGCTTGCCGGCGGTGATCAGGGAGACCGCGAGGGCCAGCAGGTAGCCGTTGGTGATCCACTGCACCTCGGCCAGACTGGCGCCGAGGTCCTTCTGGATCGCGGGGTTGGCGACGGCGACGATCGTGCCGTCGAGGGTGACCATCATGACGCCGATCGCCACGGCGAACAGCGTGAGCCACGGGTGCCCGCGCAGACCGGCGCGGACCGGTGACGGACTCGATTCCTTGGCGACGGTGATCTGACCAGTCATGCCCAGCAGGTTAGTGACAGCGACTGACAGTTCACAAACGGCTTAACGCGGCAGTAGCTGTCAGCTCCGTCACAGGTACCCTGACCGCTCACTCAGCGTCAGATGCAGCAGCAGAGAGGACCCCGCGGTGATGACCGACGAGCGGCCCGCCCGGGCGGCCGGACTGCGCGAGCGCAAGAAGCGGCGCACCCGGGACGCGCTGCTGCGCGCCGCGCTGCTCCTGTTCATCTCGCAGGGCTACGAGCACACCACCGTCGACGAGATCACCGAGACGGTCGAGGTCTCCCAGCGCACCTTCTTCCGCTATTTCGCGAACAAGGAGGAGGTCGCCTTCGCCGTCCAGGACCTGGTCGAGTCGCACTTCGTCGCCGCGCTGGCCGCCCGCCCGGCCGGCGAGCCGCCGCTGGAGGCCATGCGGCGCGCGGTGCTCGCCGCATGGGACACCCTCGACGAAGCCCTCTCCGAGGTGGTCCCCGTCGACCTGTACATGCAGGCCTACCGGCTGATCGAGTCCACCCCGGCCCTGCTCGCCGTCCACCTGCGGCGCTCCACCGAGCTGGAGGAGCGGATCGCCCGGCTGATCGCCGAACGCGAGGGGCTCGACCTCGACGCCGACCCGCGGCCGCGGATCGCCGTCGCCGCGTTCTGCGGGGTGATGCGGGTCACCGGGCGGCTCTGGGGGCAGGGCGAGGACGTCAGCGTGACCGCGATCCGGCAGATGACGGAGACCTACCTCGGCCAGATCGGCCCCGCCCTGGCCGAGGACTGGCGCCGCCCGGCGGCCGCCGACGGGGCCTGAGCGGCAGCGGCGGGGCGCCGCCGAGCCCCGGCACCGGAGGGCGGTCCGGAGCTTCCGCCGACGGGTTCCGGCCACCCCTCCGGCGACCCCAACGGCCCCTCTCGCAACGGAGCGTGACCGCGCGGGGCGCGGGGTACCCCGGTCGGCCGTGAGTCCGGTCACCCCTGACACCACTGGCTCCAGAGGTCTCCTAGTCTGGCTCCAGTGAACCTGCCCGGCCGCCCCGCCCACCCCGTCGCCGACGCCCCCGTGCGCCCGGCCGTCCTGCGCATGCTGCTCGCGCTCGGCGTCGTCTTCCTCATGCTGGCGACCACCGGCTGGACCGCCGTGCACCGCCCGGACACGGCGGTTCCGGTGCGGACCGCCGCGCTCGCCGCCTGGGCCACCGCGCGGGTCGAAGGCCGGCCGGTGCCGGCCGCCGACGCCCCCGTGCGGACGGTCGCCCGCTTCTTCGCCGGCCTCGACGCCGCCCAGCGGACCCGCCTCGCCGACGGCTACCCGCTCGTGGTCGGCAGCCTCGACGGGGTCCCCGCCGCGACCCGCTACCGGGCCAACCACAACGCGCTCACCCAGGCCGCGCGGCTGGAGGAGGCCCGGGGCAAGGACGTCGCCCTCACCCCGGCCGACCGGGCGGGCGCCATACGCCGGGCGCACCGCTTCGAGTCCCTTGCCGAGGACGGCCGGCAGATCCTCCTCTTCGACCCCTCCGGCGACGGCCTCGTCGCCGAGGTCTACGGCGATCTCGACACGGCCCGCCGGGTCTCGGTGATCGTCCCCGGGGTGGACACCGACGCCCTCACCTTCGAGCGCAGCCAGCGCCGGCTGACCGCCCCCGCCGGCATGGCGCAGTCCCTGTACGAGGCCGAGCGCGCGGCCGCGCCCGCGGCCCGTACGGCCGTCATCGCCTGGGCCGGCTACGTCGCCCCCGCCGGGGTCGGCGTGGACGCCGCGACCGGCCGGCTCGCGATGCAGGGCGCCGCACGGCTGCAGTCCCTCGCCGCGGCCCTGCCCGGGGACGCGAGCGTGGCCCTGTTCTGCCACAGCTACGGCTCGGTGGTGTGCGGGGTCGCCGCCCACGCCCTGCCGCAGCGGGTGACCGACGTGGTGGTGGCGGGCAGCCCCGGCATGCGCGTCGGCAGCGCCGCGGAGCTGCACACCTCCGCGCGGGTGTGGGCCACGCGCGCCGAGGGCGACTGGATCGCCGACGTGCCGCACCTGGAGGTCGGCGGCGTCGGCCACGGGGCGGACCCGGTGTCGCCCGGGTTCGGCGCCCGGCTGCTGTCGGCCGACGGGGCCCACAGCCACACCGGCTATTTCGAGCCAGGCACCGCCTCGCTGGAGAACTTCGCCAAGATCGGAACCGGCGGTTTCGGTTCCGTCGCGTGCGCGAACGGCAGCACCGACTGCCGGGGCGGAATTTCCGGCACGGACGGTGACTGACGCTCCGCGAACCCGTAGCAAGTCGAAAAATCGGGCCGGATGACGAGGGGGACGCGCGGGGGCGCGTCCCTTTACCATGTGCCGCATGGGTGACGTACTGGCCGGAAATCATGCCGTCTGGGAGTTCGACGCCGACTCGGACTCGGTGCTCATCCGCTTCGCACGGGGGATACGGACTCCAAGACTCTGGCACGCGCTGGGCGAGCGCCGGATCCCCCTCGAAGCGCTGTCCGGGGTGACGGTGGGTACCGTCGCGGCCGGAGTCGGGCGCCGGGAGGCCGTGGTGCTGCGCGCCGTGCCCCGGCCCGGGGCCGATCCGCTGATGGAGGCTGCCGCCGGGCAGCTGAAGGAGTCCTGCGACCCGTACCGGCTGGTGGTGCCCGCCGACCGGGCGGACCAGGCCGCGGCCTTCGCGCAGGCGCTGCGCGAGCGGCTGGGCCCGGACGGGGTGCACGGTGTGGACGGCGTGCACGGTGTGGACGGCGGCGGGGCGGCGCCGGCGGAACGGTTCCTCGTCGCGGTTCCGCAGCCGCCGCTCACGCTCAAGGCGTATGACGCACGGGTGGCGTTCGACGGCTCGGCCCTGACCTTCCACTGGTCGCGGACGGGCGCCAGCAGCGCGAAGTGGCGGGCCGGGGACCAGAGGTTCGCGCTGGCCGCGCTGGCCGGAGTGGAGTGGGTCTCCCCCGACCGCCCGGGAGGCGGGTACCTGCGGCTGCTGCCGCGGGACCCCGCCGAGGGCCCCGCAGCCACGCCCGACCACGACCTCGCGGCGGCGGTGTTCGGCGTGGGCTACGGAGCGGTGCACGAGTCGCTGCCGTTCGCGGCGGCGGTGCTCGCCGCGCTGCGGGAGCGGACCCCGGTGGGGTCGGTGCCCCGGGCCCGGGTGTCGGGGGAACGGCTACGGCACCTGAGCGAGCTGCACAGCACGGGGCTGCTGACGGACGCGGAGTACGAAACCCTCCGCGCCCGCTTCACCGCCGGGGCGTAGCCGCCCCGGACCCGCGCAGCGGCCCCCCGCCCGGGTCAGGCTTCGCGGGCCGCCGACGTGAAGGTCATGTCCGGGTAGCGGGCGCCCGCCACCCGGGCCGCGAGGGGCTCCAGGAGGGCCAGGTCCGCCGCCGTCAGCGTGAGCCGGGTCGCGGCCGTGTTCTCCGCGAGCCGCTCCGGCTTGCGGGTCCCCGGGATCGGCACGACCGCCAGCCCGTGCACCGCCGCCCGCTGCTGCACCCACGCCAGCGCCACCTGCGCCGCCGTGACCCCGTGCGCGGCGGCGACCTCCCGGATGGGAGCCAGCAGGGCCGCGTTGGCCCGCGCGTTCTCCCCCGTGAAACGCGGCTGGCTGCGCCGGAAGTCACCGGCCGGCAGCTCGGCCGCCGCGTCCGCGAAGGCCCCCGTCAGGAACCCGCGGCCCAGGGGCGAGTACGGCACGAAGGCCACCCCCAGTTCCGCCGCCGCCCCGACCGCGCTGCGCTCCACGTCCCGGCTGAACAGCGACCACTCCGACTGCAGGGCCGCGATCGGGTGCACCGCGTACGCCTCGCGCAGCTCGGGGCCCGTGACCTCGCTGAGCCCCAGGTGGCGCACCTTGCCCTCCTGCACCAGCTCGGCCATCGCGCCCACCGACTCGGCGAAGGGCACGGCCGGGTCCCGCCGGTGCATGTAGTAGAGGTCGATGACGTCCACGCCGAGCCGCCGCAGGCTGCCCTCGACGGACTGCCGGACGTACGCGCGGTCGTTGCGCACGCCCCGGTAGGCCGGGTCGTCGCTCCGCTCGATGGCGAACTTCGTGGCCAGGGTGATCTCGTCCCGGTGGGCGGCCACGAAGGGTGCCAGGAACTCCTCGTTCGCGCCCCGCCCGTAGACGTCCGCCGTGTCGAAGAGGGTGACCCCGGCGGCCAGCGCCGCGTCCAGGGTCTCGCGGGCCGCCGTCTCGTCGGTGTCCCCGTAGAACTCGCTCATGCCCATGCAGCCGAGGCCCTGGATCCCGACGACCGGGCCGCCCTTGCCCAGCTCGGTGCGTGCGATGGTGGTCTGCTCCGTCATGACTGTGCCTTCCCCGTTCCCGCGTACAGTGCGATCTTGAAGTCCAGGACGTCCAGCGCGTCCGTCAGCTCCGCGACCCGCGCCAGCACCTCCCTGCGCGTCCGCTCCAGGAGCGCCCGGCGCTCGTCGACCGTGTGGTCCCCCTCGCGGACGAGTTCGGCGTACCGGACCATGTCCGCCACCGACATCCCGGTGGCCCGCAGCTTGCCCACGAAGGCCAGCCACTGGAGGTCCTTGTCGCTGAACCGCCGCTGCCCCGAATGGGAGCGGTCCACGTGCGGCATCAGGCCGATCCGCTCGTACCAGCGCAGCGTGTGCTGGGTCAGACCGGTCCGGGCCTCGACCTCGCTGATCGTGTACCGGGTCTCCGTCAGGTTCATGACCGCTACGCTAAAACCCTTGAGTGCACTCCAGGCAAGTGCGCCCAGTAGGCTCGGGCGCATGGAGAGCATGGAGGGCGTCAACCGCCTGGAGAGCCTGCGGGCCGTCGAGAACTGGCCGGTGCCGACCGCCGCGGCGGCCGTCGTGCGCGCCGACGGGAGCCTGGCCGGCTCCCACGGTCCGGTGGACCGGCGTTTCCCGCTGGCCTCGGTCACCAAGCCGCTCGCCGCGTACGCGGTCCTCGTCGCGTACGAGGAGGGGGCGGTCGAGCTGGACGAGCCCGCCGGCCCCGAGGGCTCGACGGTCCGTCACCTCCTCGCCCACACCAGCGGCCTGGCCTTCGACGAGCACCGCGCGACGGCCCCGCCCGGACAGCGCCGGCTGTACTCCAACGCCGGCTTCGAGGTGCTCGGCGACCACCTCGCGAAGGCCACCGGGATCCCCTTCGCCGACTACCTGCGCGAGGCCGTCTTCGAGCCGCTGGGCATGGACTCCTCGTCCCTGGAGGGCTCCCCCGCCAAGGACGGCGTCTCCACCGTCTCCGACCTGGTGCGCTTCGCCGCCGAACTCCAGGCGCCCCGGCTCCTGGACGTGCGCACGGTCGCCGACGCCACCGCGGTGGTCCACCCCGGGCTCAAGGGCGTCCTGCCGGGCTACGGGCACCAGTCGCCCAACGACTGGGGGCTCGGCCTGGAGATCCGCGACGGCAAGTCCCCGCACTGGACGGGGCTCACCTCCTCCCCGCGCACCTTCGGGCACTTCGGCCAGTCCGGCACCTTCCTGTGGGTGGACCCCGACGTCCGCGCCGCCTGCGTCGCGCTGACGGACCGCGCCTTCGGCCCCTGGGCCGTGGAGGCGTGGACCCCCTTCACCGACGCGGTCCTCGCGGAGCTCCGGTCACAGCACTAGGCGGGGAGTTCCCAGATCAGCAGCTCGCCCGGGGAGCCGGCCGTGACCTCCAGGCCCTTCTCGCCGGTGATCCGCGCCGAGTCCCCGGGCCCCAGCTCCGCCCCGTCGAGCCGCAGGTCCCCGTGCACCACGTGCAGGTAGACCCGCTCCGCGTCCGGCACGGGCAGCCGCTCGCCCGCGGCCGGCCGCCGCACGTGCAGCACCGCCCCGGCTGCCGGGACCTCGTACGGGGTGCCGTCCGCGAGGTGGCGCACGACCTCGTACGAGGGCTCGCCGCCGGCGGCCAGCGGCGCGAGCCACATCTGCACGAACCGCAGCGGCCGTTCGCCGTCGTTGCGCTCCACGTGCCGGGCCCCGGAGCCGGAGCCCAGCCGCTGGACGTCCCCGGGCCGTACGGCGGCGGTGTGGCCGGTGGTGCTGTCGCGGTGGGTGAGCTCGCCCTCCACCACCCAGGTCACGATCTCGGTGTGGCTGTGCGGGTGCTCGTCGAAGCCGGAGCCGGGGGCCAGCAGCTCCTCGTTGCAGGCGAGCACCGGGCCGAAGCGGATGTTGTCCGGGTCGTAGAAGGACCCGAAGGAGAAGGCGTGCCGGGTGGTGATCCCGGTGTCCGGATCCCCTCCCGCGTACCGGTCGGCGGCGCGGCGTACATCGATCATGGGAGCCACCGTAGCCGCCTCCCCGGGGCCCGGGCCCGGGACCCGGGTCCGCGCCGGGCCGTCGATAAGGCAGTCTTGTCCCGTGCCCCAACCCGAACGTGAGCATTCCCCCGAGACCCGGCCCGCGCATCCGGCCCATCCGCACGCGGCAACGCTGCGCCGGCTGGAGAAGTCCTCCGGCCGGCTCGCCGCCAACGCCATCGCGCGCATGGACGAGTCCCTGCCGTGGTACCGGGCGATGCCTCCGGAGAACCGGTCCTGGATCGGCCTGGTGGCCCAGGCCGGCATCGCCGCGTTCACCGAGTGGTTCCGGCACCCCGAGACCCCGCAGGCCATCTCCACCGACGTCTTCGGCACGGCCCCGCGGGAGCTGACCCGGGCGATCACCCTGCGCCAGACCGTGGAGATGGTCCGTACGACGATCGAGGTCATGGAGGCCGCGATCGACGAGGTGGCGGCCCCCGGCGACGAGTCGATCCTGCGCGAGGCGCTGCTGGTGTACGCCCGGGAGATCGCGTTCGCGACGGCCCAGGTGTACGCGCAGGCCGCCGAGGCGCGCGGGGCGTGGGACGCCCGGCTGGAATCCCTCGTCGTCAACGCGGTGCTGTCGGGCGAGGCGGACGAGGGCGCGCTGTCGCGGGCCGCGGCGCTGGGCTGGAACTCCCCGGAGCACGTGTGCGTGGTCCTGGGCACCGCTCCGGAGGGGGACAGCGAGCTGACGGTGGAGGCGATCCGCCGTGCGGCCCGCCACCACAAGCTCCAGGTGCTCACGGGGGTGCTGGGCGACCGGCTGGTGGTGATCGCGGGGGGCAGCGACAACCCGCTCCAGGTGGCGAAGTCCCTGATCGGGCCGTTCGCGGCCGGTCCGGTGGTGGCGGGGCCGGTGGTCCCGGACCTGCTGAACGCGACGAAGTCGGCGCAGGCGGCGGCCGCGGGGCTGAAGGCCTGCACGGCCTGGCAGGACGCTCCGCGTCCGGTGCTGGCGGACGATCTCCTGCCCGAGCGCGCGATCGCCTCGGATCCCTCGGCCAGGGAGCAGCTGGTGGAGGAGATCTACAGACCGCTGGAAGAAGCGGGCTCGGCGCTGCTGGAGACGCTGAGCGTCTACCTGGAGCAGGCGAGCAGCCTGGAGGGGGCCGCGCGGATGCTGTTCGTGCACCCCAACACGGTGCGCTACCGGCTCCGACGTGTGACCGACGTCACCGGCTGGTCACCCTCCGATGTCCGTTCGGCGTTCACGCTGCGGATCGCCCTGATCCTCGGGCGTCTGGCCGACGGAGATCAGCAGCCCTAAACTTTTGTTGGACATCAACAATTACCCCGACGGTTCTTCGTCCCTGTCCCCACGGGCGGCGGAGACCACCCACAAGAGAGAGTGTGAGGGTGCTCGTACTCGTCGCTCCCGGCCAAGGCGCTCAGACGCCCGGCTTCCTGACTCCCTGGCTCGAACTCCCCGGCGCCGCCGAACGCGTCGCGGGGTGGTCGGACGCCATCGGGCTGGACCTCGTCCACTACGGCACCAAGGCCGACGAGGACGAGATCCGCGACACGGCGGTGGCCCAGCCCCTGCTGGTCGCGGCCGGCCTGCTGTCCGCTTCCGCGCTGGACGCCTCGGCCTTCGGTGCCGTCGCCGGCCACAGCGTCGGTGAGATCACCGCGGCCGCGTTCGCCGGTGTGCTGGACGAGGGCGACGCGCTGTCGTTCGTCCGCACCCGCGGGCTGGCCATGGCCGAGGCCGCCGCCGTCACCGAGACGGGCATGGCCGCGGTCCTGGGCGGTGACCAGGACGTGGTCGTCGCGCACCTGCAGAACCTGGGCCTGACCCCGGCCAACATCAACGGTGCGGGCCAGATCGTGGCCGCCGGCACCGCGGAGCAGATCGCGGCCCTGGTCGCCGACAAGCCCGAGGGCTCGATGAAGGTCGTCGCCCTCAAGGTCGCGGGGGCCTTCCACACGCACCACATGGCGCCCGCCGTCGCCACGCTGGCGGAGACCGCCCAGGCCCTCGCCCCGGCCGACCCGGCGCTGAAGTACGTGTCCAACAAGGACGGACTCGTGGTCGAGTCGGGCGCCGACGTCGTCGCCCGCCTGGTCGGCCAGGTCGCGAACCCGGTGCGCTGGGACCTGTGCATGGGGACCTTCTCCAAGCTGGGCGTCACCGGGATCGTCGAGCTGAGCCCCGGCGGCACCCTGACGGGTCTGGCCAAGCGCGCGCTCAAGGGCGTGCCGAACGTGGCGCTGAAGACGCCGGACGACCTCGACAAGGCCGCGCAGCTCATCGCCGAGCTGACGGCCTGAGAGTAGGAGCCCACACAGCATGTCCAAGATCAAGCCGGCCAAGGGCTCCCCGTACGCCCGCATCCTCGGCGTCGGCGGCTACCGCCCGACCCGGGTGGTGCCCAACGAGGTCATCCTCGAGAAGATCGACTCCTCGGACGAGTGGATCCGCTCCCGCTCCGGCATCGCGACCCGGCACTGGGCCTCGCCCCAGGAGACCGTCGCCGCGATGTCGGTGGAGGCCTCCGGCAAGGCGCTCGCCGACGCCGGGGTCTCCCCCGAGCAGATCGGCGCGGTGATCGTCTCGACGGTCTCGCACTTCAAGCAGACCCCGGCCGTCGCGACCGAGATCGCGCACCGGATCGGCGCGGGCAAGCCCGCCGCCTTCGACATCTCCGCGGGCTGTGCCGGTTTCGGCTACGGCCTGACCCTCGCCAAGGGCATGGTGGTGGAAGGTTCCGCCGAGTACGTCCTGGTCATCGGGGTCGAGCGGCTGTCGGACCTGACGGACCTGGAGGACCGGGCGACGGCCTTCCTGTTCGGCGACGGCGCCGGCGCCGTGGTCGTCGGCCCCTCGGACGAGCCGGCCATCGGCCCCACGGTGTGGGGTTCGGAGGGCGACAAGTCCGAGACCATCAAGCAGACCGTGCCGTGGGACGAGTTCCGCAGCACGGACACCGCCCAGAAGTTCCCGGCCATCACCCAGGAGGGTCAGGCGGTCTTCCGCTGGGCCGTCTTCGAGATGGCCAAGGTGGCCCAGCAGGCGCTCGACGCCGCCGGGATCACCCCGGATGACCTGGACGTCTTCATTCCGCACCAGGCCAACATGCGGATCATCGACTCGATGGTGAAGACTCTCAAGCTGCCGGAGCACGTCACGGTCGCCCGTGACGTGGAAACCACCGGCAACACGTCGGCCGCCTCGATCCCGCTCGCCATGGAGCGGCTCCTGGCGACCGGAGCGGCGAAGAGCGGCGACACCGCGCTCGTCATCGGCTTCGGGGCGGGGCTCGTCTACGCCGCGACGGTCGTTACCCTCCCCTAGGGCCCGGATCACTTCCCGGACCTGAACCACCAGCTAGCTAGCTACAGAAGGAGCGCCACATGGCCGCCACGCAGGAAGAAATCGTCGAGGGTCTCGCGGAGATCGTCAACGAGATCGCGGGCATCCCGGTCGAGGACGTCGAGATCGGCAAGTCCTTCACCGACGACCTGGACGTCGACTCGCTGTCCATGGTCGAGGTCGTCGTCGCCGCCGAAGAGCGCTTCGACGTCAAGATCCCGGACGAGGACGTCAAGAACCTCAAGACGGTCGGCGACGCCGCTGACTACATCCTGAAGCACCAGGCCTGAGCCTGACGAGCGTTTGTCGCCACCCGGCGGTGGCGCCGTGACAATTCAGCACCCCCTGAGACGTGGAGAAAGAATTCCTGTGAGCCCGACCAATCGCACCGTGGTCGTCACCGGTATCGGCGCAACCACTCCGCTGGGTGGCGACAGCGCTTCGACCTGGGAAGGTCTGCTCGCCGGCCGGTCCGGCGTCTCGCCCCTGGAGGGCGAGCGCTTCGCCGAACTGCCGGTCCGTATCGCAGCCCAGGCCGCCGTGGACCCGAGCGAGGTGCTCCCGCGCCCGCTGGCCCGCAAGCTCGACCGCTCGGCGCAGTTCGCCCTCATCGCCGCCCGTGAGGCCTGGGCCGACGCGGGTTACACCGCTCCGGCGGGCGAGGACGAGACGATCGTCCCCGAGCGTCTGGGCACCGTGATCGCCTCCGGTATCGGCGGTGTCACCACCCTGCTCGACCAGTACGACGTACTGAAGGAAAAGGGTGTGCGCCGGGTCTCCCCGCACACCGTCCCCATGCTCATGCCGAACGGCCCCTCGGCCAACGTCGGCCTGGAAGTCAACGCCCGCGCCGGTGTGCACACCCCCGTCAGCGCGTGCGCCTCGGGCGCGGAGGCCATCGGCTACGCCGTCGAGATGATCCGTACCGGCCGTGCCGACGTGGTCGTCGCCGGCGGCACCGAGGCGGCGATCCACCCGCTGCCGATCGCGGCGTTCGCCAACATGATGGCGATGTCCAAGAACAACGAGAGCCCGACCACGGCCTCCCGCCCCTACGACAAGGCCCGCGACGGCTTCGTCCTCGGCGAGGGCGCCGGCGTCGTGGTCCTGGAGTCCGCCGAGCACGCCGCCAAGCGCGGCGCCCGGGTCTACTGCGAGGTGCTGGGGCAGGGTCTGTCCGCGGACAGCCACCACATCGCGCAGCCGGAGCCGACGGGCCGCGGTGTCGCGGCCGCCCTGCGCAACCTGCTCGACAACACCGAGCTCGACCCGTCCGAGCTGGTCCACGTCAACGCGCACGCCACGTCCACCCCGCAGGGTGACACGGCCGAGCTGAAGGCGCTGCGCAAGGTCCTGGGCGACGACCTCGACCACGTCGCGATCTCCGCGACCAAGTCGATGACCGGTCACCTGCTGGGCGGCGCGGGCGGTATCGAGACCGTCGCGACCGTGCTGGCGCTGTACCACCGGATCGCCCCGCCGACGATCAACATCGACGACCTGGACGACGAGGCCGACGCGGACATCGTGCGCGGCGAGGCCCGCAAGCTGCCCGTCGACGGTCCGATCGCCGCGATCAACAACTCCTTCGGTTTCGGCGGCCACAACGTCTCCCTGGCGTTCCGCACGGTCTGAGGGTAGGGACCCGTACCACGAGGAAGGCCCCCTCCCGGCAGCAGTGCCGGGAGGGGGCCTTCCTCGTTCGCGTCCTCAGACCACCTGGTGGAGCCAGCGGACCGGGGCCCCCTCGCCGGCGTAGCGGAAGGGCTCCAGTTCGTCGTCCCAGGGCTTGCCGAGCAGCTTGGCGATCTCGGCCTCCAGGTCGGTCTCGCCGCGCGCGGAGCGGGCGAGGGCGGCGCGCAGCCGGTCCTCGGGGATCAGGATGTCGCCGTGCATGCCGGTGACGGCGTGGAAGATGCCGAGGTCCGGGGTGGAGCTGTAGCGCTCGCCCTCGGCGGTCGGGCAGGGCTCGGCGGTCACCTCGAAGCGGAGCAGGTGCCAGCCTCGCAGGGCGGAGGCGAGCTTCGAGGCGGTGCCCGCCTCGGCCTGCCAGGAGAACTCGGCTCTCCAGGTGCCGGGGGAGGCGGGCTGCCGGATCCAGTCGAGGTTCACCCGCACCCCGAGCACGCCCGCAACAGCCCATTCCACATGCGGGCAGAGCGCGCGCGGTGCGGAATGCACGTACAGAACTCCACGTGTCGTCACCGGGACCTCCAGTGTGGGACGAGGTCGGGAATAAACTCCATAAAACGGACAGTATGTGACGTGATGTAATGTAACGGAAAATATTGGACATTGCGTAGCGGCACCTGCGGCCGAAACGCCACGGGAAAAAGCTACCGTGCGCCAGGGGTCATGGTGTGACGTACGGTCGCTCCGAAGCCCGTAAACACAGAGCATTCACTCAGCAGGACGCCCTCGGAAGGACGCGGGGCGACGAGGGAGGGACCACCCGATGCGCACCACCGCCGCGCGGCGCCGCGTACGCCGGACCGTCACCGGCGCGGGCGTGGCGGCGGCCGTACTGGCCACGATGGTGACGGGCTGTGACGACGGCGGGCCGGCGGCGAAGGCGGGCGAGCGCGGGGCGCAGGCCAGGCCGCGCTGGAACCCGGCGCCGACGTCCGTGGCCGCCGTCGGGGACTCCATCACCCGCGGGTTCGACGCCTGTTCGGTACTGGCCGACTGCCCGGAGGTCTCCTGGGCCACCGGCAGCGACCCCGCCGTCAACTCCCTGGCCGCCCGGCTGCTGGGCGGGGCGGAGGTGCCCGCGCGCAGCTGGAACTACGCGGTGACGGGCTCGCGCATGGCGGACCTGCCCGGGCAGCTGGCCGAGGCGGCGGAGCACAAGCCGGGCCTGGTCACGGTGATGGTCGGCTCGAACGACGCTTGCCGGCCCACGGCTTCGTCGATGACCTCGGTGGCGGACTTCCGGGCCCAATTCGAACAGGCGTTGAAGGGGCTGCGGGCGGCCTCGCCGGACTCGCAGGTGTACGTGTCCTCCGTGCCGGACCTTCAACGGCTGTGGGAGCAGGGCAAGGACAGCCCGATGGTCCGGCAGATCTGGAAGCTGGGGATCTGCCAGTCGATGCTGGCCGAGCCCCTGGCCGCCGACGCCGGGGCGACGGCCCGGCGGGAGAAGGTACGGGCGCGCGTGGTCGAGTACAACGAGGTGCTGCGCCAGGTCTGCGCGCAGGACGCCCTGTGCCGCTACGACGGCGGGGCCGTCTTCCAGTACCCGTTCGGGGCGGAGCAGCTGAGCCACTGGGACTGGTTCCACCCCGGCCGGGACGGGCAGGCGCGGCTCGCGGAACTGGCCCACCGGCAGGTGACGGCGGCCGAGCCGCCGCGTTGACGGCGCGGGTACGGGAAGGGGCCGGGGGGCCGGGGGCGCCGCCCGGTGGTGGCGGGGGGTCAGGGGCCGCACCCGGCCCGGTGCTTACGCCGCGGCGGGGGTGATTTCCGGCCAATCCCCCGCCCCGGCGGGTCGCGGATGCGCCGCGGCTACAGGTCGAGGGTGGCCGTCAGCCGGGTGTCGGCGTGCGAACGGCTCGCGCGGACCTCGTAGGCGCCGCCGATCCGGCGCCAGCCGTTCGCCTCCTCGTCCCAGATCTCGAAGGTCCGGGCGGGCAGCTCGATCTCCGCCTCGACGCTCTCCCCGGGCGCGGCGGAGACGGAGGCGAAGCCGGCCAGCCAGCTCGCCGGGCGCTCCACGGGGTCGCAGGCGGGGGCGAGGTAGACCTGGACGACCTCGCGGCCGGGCCGGGTGCCGGTATTGGTGAGGCGGACCCGGACGGACTCGGCGGTGGCCTCCAGGGACTCGTAGGCCCAGTCGGTGTAGCCGAGCCCGTGCCCGAAGGGGTAGGCGGGGGTCACGCCGTGCGCCTCGTAGGCCCGGTAGCCGATGAACAGCCCCTCGCGGTACTCCAGGCGCCCCTCCTGCGGGACCACCTCGGTGACGGGCGCGTCGGCGAGGGTGGCGGGCCAGGTGGTGGGCAGGCGGCCGCCGGGCTCGGCGTCCCCGAGGAGCACGTCGGCCAGCGCGGCCCCGCCCTCCTGCCCGGGGAACCAGCTGAGCAGGACGGCGGCGACGTCCTCGCGCCAGGGCAGCTCCACGGGGGAGCCGGCGTTGACGACGACCACGGTGTGGGGGTTGGCGGCGGCGACGGCCCGCACGAGGTCGTCCTGGCGGCCCGGCAGGGCGAGGTCGCCGCGGTCGAAGCCCTCGGACTCCACCCGCTCGGTGGTGGCGACGACCACGACGGCGGTGTCGGCGGCGCGGGCGGCGCGTACGGCCTCGGCGATCAGCTCGTCGGCGTCGCGGCGCGGGCCGCGGTGCAGCAGGGAGAACATGACGGCCCTGAGCGGCATCGCGCCCATGTCGGGGACCTGGTAGGCCAGCGAGACCTCGACGGGCTCCCCGGCGGTCAGGACGGCCCGGGCGCGCTCGCTGGGGGCGCCGAAGAAGGCCTCGAAGGGGTCGGCCTCCGCGCCCATCTCCTGGACGCCCTCCCACAGGGTCCGCCCGCCGACGGCCAGGCGGAAGGCGCCGAGCCCGCGGGTGCCGAAGACGTGCTCGCCGCTCTCGCGCGGGACGAACGTCCCGGTGACCTCGATGGAGGCCATCGTCTCGTACGAGACCCCCTCGGGCAGGTCCTCGCCGATCCACTGGACCTGCCCGGACGGCAGCCCGCCCTCGCCGAGGACCGCCCCGGAGGCGTCGCGGCAGACGGCACGGAGCTCGAACCCCTGCCCGGCGGGGGCGGGTTCCTCGCTCGGGTCGGCGCCGACGGCGTAGGTCAGGGCCCCCTCGGGCAGGGCGGCGGTGAGTCCGTCGAGCGGGGAGACCACCCGTTCGGGGAAGACGGTGGCGCTGCCGCCGCCCAGGACGCGGGCGTCGCGGGCGGCCGCGCCGATCAGGGCGAGCGTGCGGCCCGGGGTGCGGTCCAGGGGCAGGGCGCCGCCCTCGTTGCGGACGAGGACGGCCCCGCGGGCGGCCAGCTCGCGGGCCAGGGCCTGCCCGTCGAGCGGCGCGGGGAGCTCGGTGACGGCGGCGGGGGCGCCCTCCAGCAGGCCCGCGCGGGCGGCGAGGCGCAGGACGTTGCGCACGGCCCCGTCGACGGCGGCCCCGTCGGCCTCCCCGGCGCGGACGGCGGCGGCGAGGGCGGGCCCGTAGACGGTCGTCGGGCCGGGCATGGCCACGTCGAGGCCGCCGTCGATGCAGCCGGTGGTGGAGCGGGCCGCCATCCAGTCGGAGACGTTGTAGCCGTCGAAGCCCCATTCGCCGCGCAGGATCCCGTTCACCAGCTGCGCGTGCTCGGTCATGGTGATCCCGTTGACCCGGTTGTAGGCGGTCATGACGCCCCAGGGACGGGCGCCGCGGACGATCGCCTCGAAGGGCGCCAGGTAGAGCTCGCGCAGCGGGCGCGGGGCGATGGCGCAGTCGACGGTGAAGCGCTCGGTCTCGGCGTCGTTGCCCGCGAAGTGCTTGACGGTGGTGCCGATGCCGCCGTCCTGGACCCCCTGGACGTAGCCGGTGCCGATGGCCCCGGTCAGGTACGGGTCCTCGGAGTAGCACTCGAAGTGGCGGCCGCCGAGCGGGGAGCGGTGCAGGTTGACGGTGGGTGCGAGGAGGACGTGGACGCCCTTGCGGCGGGCCTCCTGGGCCAGCAGCCGGCCGGCCCGGCGGGCCAGGTCCGGGTCCCAGGAGGCGGCGAGGGCCGTCGGGGAGGGCAGGGCGATCGAGGGGTCGTCGGCGGTCCAGCGCACGCCGCGGACGCCGATGGGCCCGTCGGACATGACCAGGGAGTCCAGCCCGATCTCCGGGAGGGCGGGCAGGGACCACATGTCCTGGCCGGCCAGGAGCCGGGCCTTGGCGTCGAGGTCCAGCTTGTCCAGGGCGGCCTCGACGGCGTCTTCGCGCAGCTGCTCGCTCGCGCGCTCGTCGGGGACCTGATCGGCAGCGGTCACGGCCGTGCCTCCTCGCTGTGTGGGTGCGGTGCGGTGGGCCCATGGTGGACCCATTCCCTGTAACCCGGTAGGTCTTGTAATCTTTTCGTGACGTATCGATGGCGTACGGTCGTACGACTGCCGGGCAGGTCCGATCGGAAGGGGTGTGGCGGGCGATGGTCAGGGCGAAGAGCGAGGAGCGCCGCGGCGAGATCGTCCGCGCGGCGGTCGAGGTGATCGCGGAGCGCGGCTACCGGGGCGCCTCCCTGGGCTCCGTCGCCGAACGCGTGGGCCTGACCCAGCAGGGCCTGCTGCACTACTTCCCGACCAAGGAGGCCCTGCTCGTCGCGGTCCTGGAGGAACGCGACCGCTGGGACACCGGCGGCGGCTCCCGCGCCTCGGCCGGCGCCTGGCGCCTGGACCTGCTGGCCTCGCTGGTCGAGTACAACGCCATGCGCCCGGGCATCGTGCAGACCTTCTCGGCCCTGCTCGGCGAGAGCGTCACCGACGGCCACCCCGCCCGCACCTTCTTCACCGAGCGCTACGCGCAGGTCCGCGGGGAGATGGCCGACCTGCTGCGGGCCGAGTTCGGCGAGCTCCTGCCCTCCGGCCTCACCCCGGAACAGGCCGCTCCACTGCTGACGGCGGTCATGGACGGCCTCCAGTACCAGTGGCTGCTGGCCCCGGAATCGGTGGACATGCCCGCCGCGTTCCGCTCCTTCCTGACCCTGCTGAGGGGCCCCGGCGCGTAGCACTCGACCGCCAACGGGCATCCTTTCCCCCGGACTTCGACCGGGGGGACACGACATGGAGCCGCAAGAGCGGGAGAAGAAGGTCACGTGGTCGGAGCTGTTCTTCGACCTGGTGCTGGTCTTCGCCGTGACGCAGGTCTCGGCACTGCTCCACCACGACCACGGATGGGCCGGCACCGGCCGGGCCCTGATCGTGTTCGTACCCGTCTACTGGGTGTGGGTGGGCAACACCGTCCACGCCAACACCCACGACGCCGACCGGCCCGGCGAGCGCATCGGTCTCTTCGCCGCCGGACTGTGCGGCCTGCTGATGGCCCTGGCCCTGCCCGACGCCTTCGGGGACCGCGGACCGCTCCTGGCCGGCGCCTACTTCGGCGCCCGCCTGGTGCTCGCCGCCCTCGCGCACGGCCGCAGCCGCCGCCTGCGGCTCACCCCGGTGACCGTGTCCGTGCTGGTCAGCGGCCCGCTGCTGCTGGCCGGCTCCTTCCTCGACGGAACGGCCCGGACCGGGCTGTGGGCGCTGGCCGCCGCCGTGGACCTGGCCGCGCCCCGGCTGACCCGCCCCCACATGGTCCGGCTGGCCTTCGACTCGGGCCATCTCGCCGAGCGGTTCGGCCTGTTCGTGATGATCGCGCTCGGCGAGTCCATCGTGGCCGTCGGCGCCCCGGTGGCCTCCGCGCCCGCGCTGGACACCGGCGCCCTGGCCGCCGTCGCCGTGGCCTTCGCCCTGGTCTGCGGCCTGTGGTGGGTGTACTTCCACCTCGCCGCCGACGCCGTCCGGCACGGCCTGGAGACCGCCGCCGTACGGGCCGACGTGGCCCGGCAGGTCCTCTCGTACGGGCACCTCTCCCTGATCGCCTCGGTCATCGCGGTCGCCGTCGGCATGGCCGAGGCCGTCGCCCACCCCGGGGCCCGGCTCCCGCTCGGTGTCGCCGCCCTCCTCTACGGGGGCTGCGCCCTCTTCCTCGCCACCTTCGGATACACCCGCTGGCACCTGTTCCGTTCCTGGTCGGTGACCCGGCTGACGGCCGCCGCGGCCGTCCTGCTCCTGCTGCCCGCGGCCCTGCTGCTGCCCTCGCTGGCGGCGCTCGCGCTGCTGACCGCGGTGGTGACCGGCCTCAACCTGGTGGAGCTGGCCCTCGTACGCCGCCGCGGAGAGCTTCCCGGCGCCACCTCCCCCTCCCTGGCATCCTGAACCCCATGAAGATCGCCGCCGCACAGCTGACCTGCATACCCGCCGACGTCACCGCCAACGCCGCGCAGGCCACCGCCCTCGCCGCACGGGCCCGGAACGAGGGCGCGGAGCTCGTGCTCTTCCCGGAACTGACGCTCACCGGCTACGAGATGCAAGCCATCGCCGAGGACCCCGCCCTGTGGCTGTCCGGTGCCGACGACCCCCGCCTGGACGGGCTGCGCTCGGCCGGCATCGCGGTCGCCGTCAACGCCGCCCTGCGCACGCCCGACCCGCTGCCGGCCCTCGCGACCCTGGTCTACGACGCGGACGGCACGCACCTCACCACCTACGCCAAGCAGCACCTCTACCAGCACGAACAGGGCGCCTTCACCCCCGGCACCACGGACGGCCGCTTCGAACTCGGCGGCATCCGCTTCTCCCTGGGCGTCTGCTTCGACAACCACTTCCCCGACCTGCCCGCCCGGGGCGCGGCCGACGGCTGCCGCGTCCACCTCGCCAGCTCCCTCTACGGCACCGGCGACGGCATCACCGAACGCGCCACCGTCTACCCGGGCATGGCGAAGGAACACGGCCTCTACGTGGTCCTCGCCAACCACGTCGGCCCGGCGGGCCCCTGGACGGGCTGCGGCGGCGCGGCCGTCTGGGCCCCGGACGGCACCCCCCTCGCCGAGGCCGACGCCCACACCGCGACCGTGGCCACGGCGGACGTCCCGGCGGCCTAGGGCCTGCTGCGGAAGCGCCGGTCCGGGCGGGGTCAGCCGAGCCGGCGGCCGAAGAAGTCCAGCATGCGTTCCGCCGCGACGCTCCAGTAGGGCCAGTTGTGGCCGCCCGGTTGCAGGACCGTCTCAGTGTCCGCCCCGCGGGCCGCGAAGGCGGTGCTCAGGTCCTCGGTCCCCGGCAGGTGGTTGGCGTCCTCGGTCCCGCAGCCGAGGTGGTAGCGGGCGCGGCGGAGGCGGTCGGGGGCGGTGCGGCGGATCATGTCGGCCAGGTCGTACTCCCGGAAGCGGGCCGTCAGGCGGGCCGAGCCCGCCAGATCACGGCCGAAGGCGTGGCCGAAGAAGCGGTTCCACTCCTTCATCGGGATCGCGCGGTAGCCCTCGTCGGTGAAGTGCGCCGTGCTCAGTCCGGCGGCGGCACCGAACAGGCCCGGGTAGCGCAGGGCGTACATCAGCGCGCCGTAGCCGCCCATGGAGAGCCCGGCGATGGCCCTCTTCTCCGGCCGGCCGCCCAGCCCGTGGGCCTGTTCGACGGCTGGGACGAACTCCTCGATGAACATGTCCTCGTAGCGCAGGGTGTCGCCGCCGGCTCCGGCGGCGTCGAGGTCGTTGATGTAGAACGTCTCGTCCTGGCCGCCGCCGGGCCGGCCGGGGTCGCGCCGGGCGTCGGGCATGGCGAGGGCGCATGCCGGGATCCGGCCCGCCGCGACGGCCCGTTCCAGGGTCGGCACGATGCCACCCTTGACGACCCAGTCGGTATGGCTCCCGCTCGTGCCGTGCAGGAGGAAGAGGACCGGGACCCCGGCGTCCGGCCCGCCCTCCCGGCGCACGGAGGCCGCCCGGGCGGGCAGGTAGAGGCTGTACGGGACGTCCCGCCCGAGCAGCCTGCTGCGTACGGTCAGGTCCGTGCGGAGCGAGCCGGCCCCGGAGGCGGACGGCCCCGGCGGTGTGGGGGAGGGCGCCGGTCCGGGTGCCCCGGGGCCGCCCCGCAGCAGGAAGGCCGCGGAGACGACGGCCGCGACCGATCCGCCGACCCCCGCCGTGAGCAGGGAACGGCGCGCGGGACGTTTCATCTTGGCTCCTCAGCCTCGGCACGGGATGTTCGTCTCGGCCGTGCGGGCGGAGGTGCCTCCGGCCCGTCCCGGGCGCTCTTTCCGACGCGTACGGGCGCCCACTGGCCCGCACACATGACACGCCCGGAATCCGCATCGAGGCGAGCAGCCACGCCGCCGGGGCGGCGGAACGGGGGACCTCCTGCCCGCGGATCGGGTCCTAGGCCGAATCGGGCAGCAGGTGCTTGGCGCCCCACTCCCCCAGGGATTCCAGGGCCCCGCTCAGCTCCTGGCCGAGCGGGGTCAGGGAGTACTCCACGCGCGGCGGGACCTCGTCGAAGACCTCGCGGTGGACGATGCCGTCCGCTTCCAGCTCTCTCAGCTGCGCCGCGAGGACCTTCTCCGAGACCCCGGGGACCAGCCGGCGCAGCTCACCGAACCGACGGCCCGGGCACTGCTCCAGCTCCCACAGGATCGAAACCTTCCACTTGCCGTCGATCACCGCCATCGCCGCGGCGATCCCACAGTGGTCCGCCCCCGGCCTGCGCACCGTCGCCATCCCGCCCACCCCTCCCACCTGCTCGCTCACCCCGGGGTAAGCACCCACTCCGAAGTGCGTACTTGAGCACCCGTCAGCCTGCCACCAGGCTAAACGGCATGACCGACAACGACACCGAGCACCGCCCGCTCACCCTGCTCGGCCTCGGCGACATGGGCACCGCCCTCGCCCGGACCTGGCTCGCCGCCGGCCACCCCCTGACCGTCTGGAACCGCACCCCCGCCAAGGCCGCGCCCCTGGCCGCCGGGGGCGCGGCCGTCGCCACCACCCCCGCCGGGGCCGTCGCCGCGAACACCCTGATCGTGCTCTGCCTGCTGGACGACGCGAGCATCGGCTCCGTGCTGGACGGGGTCGACCTGACCGGCAAGGACCTGGTCAACCTCACCACCGGCACCCCCGCCGAGGGCCGCGCCCGCGCCGCCTGGGCCGAGGAGCGCGGCGCCCGCTTCGTGGATGCCGGGATCATGGCCGTCCCGTCGATGATCGGCGCCCCGGAGACCGGCGGCTACGTCTTCTACAGCGGCTCCCGCGCCCTCTTCGACACCCACCGGTCGACCCTGGAGGTCCCGGCCGGCGCCCGCTTCGTCGGCGCGGACCCGGGCCACGCGGCCCTGCACGACGTGGCGCTGCTGAGCGCGATGTACGGGCTGTTCGCCGGGATCTCGCACGCCTACGCGCTGATCGAGGGCGAGGACATCGCACCGAAGGACCTGGCACCGCTGCTGTCGGAGTGGCTGGGCGCGATGGGCTTCTTCGTCGGGAACGCCGCCGAGCGGCTGACCTCCCGCGACTTCACCACCGGAGTGGTGTCCGGCCTCGCCATGCAGGTCCAGGCGAGCGGCACGCTGCTGCGCACCGCCGCCGACCAGGGGGTGAGCGCCGAGCTGATCGAGCCGTACCTGCACCTGATGCGCGAACGCCTGGACGCCGACCCGGCCGCCCACGCGGCGGAGGACACGGTCGGCGCCATCACCCTTCTGCGCCGCACCGCCGCCCCCGGGCACTGAGCCGCCCGGGGCCCGGCCTCAGGAGGAGGAACGCGGGTCCTGCCCGGAGACAGGGGGGTAGCCGTACGGCTGCCCGTACGGGGGCGCCTGACCCGGAGCCTGCTGTCCGTAGCCCAGCCCGGGAGCCGGTGCGTAGCCCTGGCCGCCGTAGCCCTGCCCGGGAGCCGGTGCGTAGCCCTGGCCGCCGTAGCCCTGCCCGGGAGCCGGTGCGTAGCCCTGGCCGCCGTAGCCCTGCCCGGGAGCCGGTGCGTAGCCCTGGCCGCCGTAGCCCTGCCCGGGGCCGCCGTAGGGGCCCGCCGGGGCGGGGCCGCCGTAGGGCCCGGTCGCGCCGTAGGGGCCCGCCTGGCCGGGAGCCGCGTACGGGCCCGCCTCCGCCGGGGCGGCGTCACCCTCCCCGCCCTCGGAGGCCTCGTCGTCCCCGACCAGGTCCCGCGCCAGCAGGGTCGCCCCCGCCACCGCGCCCGGCATCAGGAAGACCGCGACCAGCGGGACCAGGAACAGCAGCACCAGCGGCACCCCGAAGCCGAGCGCCGCCGCACGCCGCCCCCGCAGCAGGGTGAGCTGCTCGTCCAGGTCCACCCGGCGCCGCTGGAGGGCGACGGAGGTGAGCTCCTGGGTGAGGAAGAAGCCGGAGACGCAGAAGCCGATCGCCGGGACCACCGTCTGCCCGACCACCGGGATGAACCCGAGGGCGAAGAGCAGGATCCCGTACAGCAGCACCCGCACCAGCAGCCGCAGGCTGTCCCGGGCGGAGATCCACAGGTCCTCCCAGAACGAACGCCCCGACTCCGGGACCTCACCCCCCTCGGTGCGGTCGACCTGCTCCGAGAGGGACTCGTAGAAGGGCTGGCCGACCAGCAGGGTCACGGCGGTGAAGGTGATCACCGAGAGGAAGAGGCCGAGGGAGACGACCACGGCGGTCAGGAACCCGCGGAAGAGCCCGAGCCAGGGCGAGGACCAGTCCGAGGCGAAGGGCGTCGCCCAGACGGTGAAGTCGTCGGCCCCGTAGAAGAGGCCGGTCAGCGCGGCGCCGTAGAGCACCAGGGTGACCAGGCCGGGCAGCAGGCCGAAGCCCAGCCAGCGGCCGTTGCCGAACACCCATCTCTGTCCGGCCCACAGGTACCGGAAACCCCCCGCAAGATCACGCATGCGGCCAGTTTACGGCGAAGGCCGCACCCCCCGAGGGGGTGCGGCCTTCGTGGAGCTGCGGCGCGGGACGTCAGGCGACGTTCAGCTCGACCGTGATGTTGCCGCGGGTCGCCTTGGAGTAGGGGCAGATCTGGTCGGCCTTCTCGACCAGGTCCTTCGCCACGGCGGCGTCCACGTTCGGGATCGAGGCGGTGAGCTTGACGATGATGCCGAAGCCCTCGTCGTTCTTGCCGATGCCGACCTCGGCGGTCACGGTGGAGCCGCTGACGTCGACGTTCTCGTTGCGGGCCGCGACGCTGAGGGCGCCCTGGAAGCAGGCGCTGTAGCCGGCGGCGAACAGCTGCTCCGGGTTGGTGCCGGCGCCGCTGCCGCCGAGCTCCTTCGGCGGGTTCACGACGACGTCGAGGCGGCCGTCGTTGGTGGCGACGCGGCCGTCACGGCCGTTCTCGGCGGTGGCGACGGCCGTGTACGCGACGTCGGACTGCGTGATGGACATGAAAGTGGATCCTCCAGATAGTCGCCGCGACTCGCGCCCACGATCGCGACGGTATGGAGGGAGCCTAACGGGTGAACGTAACGATCATCTTTCCGGTGTTAGCCCCGCGCAGCATTCCGAGGAAGGCGTCGGTCGCGTTCTCCACGCCCTCGACGACCGTCTCGTCGTAGCGGAGCTCGCCGGAGGCCAGCCAGCCGGCCACGTCCTTGACGAACTGCGGCTGGAGGGCGGCGTGGTCGCCGACCAGGACGCCCTGGAGGCGCAGGCGCTTGCCGATGACCAGGGTGAGGTTGCGCGGACCGGGGGTGGGCTCGGTGTCGTTGTAGCCGGCGATCGCGCCGCACAGGGTGGCGCGGCCGTGCGGGTTCATCTCGGCGATGGCGGCTTCCAGGTGGTCGCCGCCGACGTTGTCGAAGTAGACGTCGATGCCCTCGGGAGCGGCTTCCTTCAGCTGCTTCGCGACGGGGCCGTTCTTGTAGTTGAAGGCGGCGTCGAAGCCGTACTTCTCGGTGAGGAGCGTCACCTTCTCGTCCGAGCCGGCGGAGCCGATCACCCGGGAGGCGCCCTTGATCTTCGCGAACTGGCCGACGAGGCTGCCGACCGCGCCCGCCGCGCCGGAGACGAAGACGGAGTCGCCCTCCTTGAAGGAGGCGACCTCGAAGAGGCCCGCGTAGGCGGTCAGGCCCGGCATGCCGAGGACGCCGAGGTAGGCGGAGAGCGGGGCGAGGGAGGCGTCGACCTTGGTGGCGTGCTTCGCGTCGAGTTCGGCGTACTCGCGCCAGCCCAGCATGTGCAGGACGTGGTCGCCGACGGCGAAGCCCTCGGCGTTGGAGGCGACGACCTCGCCGACCGCGCCGCCCTGCATCGGCTCGTCCAGCTGGAAGGGCGGGATGTAGGACTTGGTCTCGTTCATCCGGCCGCGCATGTAGGGGTCCACGGACATGTGGAGGTTGCGGACCAGGATCCGGCCGGCGCGGGGCTCGGCGGAGACGGGCACCTCACGGAGGGCGAAGTCCTCGGCCACGGGCCAGCCCTGCGGACGGCGGACGAGGTGCCACTCGCGGCTGACGGCGGGGATCTGAGACATGAGGGACTCCAGGAAGTGGGAGGGGAGGCGGGCGGGAAGCGGAATGCTTCACGTCCTGAAACAACCATGCTCCTGGATATTTCATGTTGTCAAGCAAATGGGTACGCTGGTGCCATGTCCAGTCGTCGCGCAGACCCAGTGACCGTCGAGGTCGTCGAGCTCATCGGCGACGTCGTGGCCCGCTACCACATGGAGTACGAGGAGGCGGCCGCCCGCCACCAGCTCACCGGCGCCCAGGCGAAGGTCCTGACGCTGCTGTCGCTGGAGCCGCTGCCCATGCGCCGCATCGCGCAGAAGCTGCGCTGCGAGCCCTCCAACGTCACCGGCATCATCGACCGGCTCGAAACCCGCGGCCTGGTCGAACGCCGCCCGGACCCGGCCGACCGCCGGGTGAAGCTGGCCGCTCCCACCGAGGAGGGGGCCGAGACGGCGGAGCGGCTGCGCGAGTCGCTGGACTTCGCGCGCGAACCGCTGGCCGGGCTCTCCGCGCAGGAGCGCACGGCGCTGCGGGACCTGCTCAGGCGGATGCTGGGCTGAGGCGCGGGGCAGGCCGGAGCGGACCGCTCAGCAGAAGATCCACAACACGCACGTGTCGGTCGGCTGGGGCTTCGGCTTGGGGGTGGGCTTGGGCTTGGCCGTGGGCGGCTGCGCCGTGCCGGAAGCACGGGGCGACGGCGTACCGGGTGGCGTCGTCTTTACGGATTCCTCTCCGCCGGAACCTTTCTGCGAGGGGGTCCCCGTCGGGGCGGAGGCGCTCCCGCTCGGGCTCGCCTGCGCCGACCCGCTCGGGCTCCCGCTGGGCCGGGCCGTCTTCGCCGCCCCGCCCGCGCCCTTCGGCAGGGCGGACGGCGCGGCCGGAGCCTCACTGGGCAGGGCGTCGGGCTGCGCGGGGCCGCTGTCGGTGAGCTCCACCCGGTCGGCCCGGTTCACGCCCCCGTCGTCGCCCGCGATCCGGGCCACGGCGATCGAGCCACCGGTCGCGAGCAACAGCCCCAGACCGACGGCCATGGTGGTCCGCCCCCGCCTGCGGCGGGAGGCCGCGCGTTTGCGCGTACCGGCGCGGCCCTCGTGGGGGGCGGTCAGCACGACGAGGGAGTCCGCGAACACCTCGGCCAGCGCCGGCTGCGGCTCCGGGCCCGGATGCGCCCCGGCGGGGGCGGCGGGGGCGGCGGCCACCAGATACTCGGCCGGGGTCCCGCAGCCGGCGCACGCGAGCGCTCCGTTGAGGTGCCTCTGACAGTCGGGGCAGAAGTAGTTCATGGCGCCCGCAGGCTATGCCGTCCCCGGCAACATAAGTATTCCGGGAGCGTGAGGATTATGTGTGGAATCGTGGCCTCCATGACCGCGACCCCGCATCCGGGCCGTCCGGGAGCCTTCGGGCCGGGCGCCTTCCAGCTGGTGCTGCTGCGCAGGATGGCGGACTTCCAGCCCGGCCTCGCGGAGGCGGCCCGGCTGCGGCTGGGGGCCACCCTCGCCGAGCAGCGGGAGGCCAACCGGCGCTGGCAGGCGATGGTCCGCTCGCCCAGAGCGCGCGGGGCGCTGGCCCGCTACCGGTCGGTGCTCGGCCCGCCGGAGTCGGCCGAGCGGCGCCGGATCGGGGACCTGGAGTGCGAGGCGCTGCTGTGGCCGGTGCCGCTCTGGCCGGAGCTGCGCTTCGAGGTGCTGGCCGCGCCGGACGGGGCGGTGTGGAACGAGTGGCTGGTGCGGGCCCCGGGCGCGCGGGGGCCCGTGCTGGAGACGGAGGCGGACCTGCGGCCCTGGTCGGCGACGGTGGACGAGGTGGCCCGGGCCTTCGCGCCGGCCCGGCCGATGGAGGGCACCGCGCCGACGCGCTGGCGGCTGGCGTTCAGCGCGTCGGGGCGGGCCCTGGTGGCGGAGTTCACGTACGGCCTGCTCCAGCGGGTGCAGGCCGAGGGGGAAGCGGGGGAAGCGGGGGGTCCGGCTCGCCCGGGTCCCGGCTTCAGGACCTGAGGAAGGCGCGGACCCCTGCCGAGGTGACGTCGTCGCCGAGCAGGTCGTTGTGCTTGAGGCAGCCGACCTGGGTGTTCAGGGCCCCGGCGAGCGGGACGCTGCTGTCGGGGTTGACCACCTCGTCGCAGTCCGACCAGAAGGTCGCGTACTTCACCGCGCCCGGGGTCTCGTCGCCGGAGGCGAGGTTCTTCACCACGTAGGAACCCGGGGTCATGTCGCGGCAGGCCTGGTCCCACAGGGCGCAGGCCCAGGCGGTGGAGGTGCCGTGGTTGGGGCCGGCCAGCGAGACCCAGTGGTCCACGGTCGCGGCGCCGCCGCCGTACTTGACGTACCAGCGGCTGACGAGCGAGCCGAAGGAGTGGCCCACGAGGTCCACCCGGGCGGCGCCGGTCTGCCGGCGGACGTCGTCCACGTAGGCGGCGAGTCGGCCGGAGAGCACCTCGTTGACGGACTGGTGGGTGTCGTAGCCGAACGAGAACAGCTCGGAGTCCGCGTACCCGTCGGCCCGCAGGTCCTCGCGCAGGGAACCCCAGACGCCGGGGTCGGCGTTGTATCCGTGGACGAAGACCACCGGATTGCGGCCGGCGGCCGGGGCGGCGGCCTGAGCGGCGGTCGGTCCGGCTGCCCGCCCGGCGGCCTGTGCTGCGGCCGGTCCGGCGGCCTGCCCTGCCGGCGGCCCGGCGACCGCGGCGTGGGCTGGGATGGGCGCGAACAGGGTCAGGCAGAGGGCCAGGAGCGCCAGGCATTTCTGGCGGGGCGTCAGCATCGGGTCCCCTTTACCTTGTTACGCACGGGTAGCGCGGATGGTGCGCGCATGGTGGTGCCTGTCGGTACAGAAATCCACCCCCGTGCAGCACGCCCGCCCCGCACGACACGCCCCGGCCGGAGCATTCCAGCGGGCGATATGACCCATTGACCCGAGAAGATATGAATTGCGACCGGCATCCGCCGGTCCCCTTCTGTACCAAGCGCTCTCGGGAGGACCTGCCGTGACCGTCAGTCTTGAGCAGTTGCGCCGCTGCCACGTCGCCGTCGACCTGGGAGCCGCGAGGACCCGCGTCTACGTGAAGGGTGCCGGACTGGTCGTCGACGAGCCCAGCGTCGCCGCGGTCAACACCCGCACCGGCGCCCTCATCGCCGTCGGCACCTTCGCCGAACGGATGACGGGCCGCACGCCCGACTACATCCGCGTCGTCCGCCCCGTCTCCGGCGGCACCGTCGTCGACATCGAGATGGCCCAGCGGATGCTGCGTCACCTGCTCGGCGAGAAGCTGCGCCGCGCACTGCGCCGCAAGCCCCGGCTGCGCGCCGCCTGCTGCACCCCGCACGACGCCGACCCGCTGGCCCAGCGCGCGGCCGTGGAGACGATGGTCGGGCTGGGGGCGCGGCGCGTCGAACTGGTCGACACCCTGATCGCGGCGGCCGTCGGCTGCGGCCTTCCCGTGGAGCAGCCGACCGCGACGATGATCATGGTGTGCGGGGCGGCGGCCACCCAGGTGGCGGTGCTCTCCCTCGGCTCGATCGTCACCGCCGAACGGATCCCCGTCGGCGGCGAGGCCATCGACCACGCGGTGGTCCAGCACCTGCGCCACGCCCACGAGCTGATGCTGCCGAGCCAGGCCGTCCGCCCCCTCCAGCTGGCCCTGAGCGGCAACGGCATCACCCCGGACGGCCCCGCCTCTACGCTGATCCACGGCCGCGACGTGGCCACCGGACTGGCCCGCTCCGTCCACGTGGACACCGCCGCCGTGCGGAACGCCATCCACACCCCGCTGACGGCCGTCCTGGACGGCATCGGCAAGGTGCTGCGCGACTGCCCGCCGGACCTGGTCGCGGACCTGACGGACCGGGGGATCATGATGGTGGGAGGCAGCGCCCTGCTGCCGGGGCTGGACCAGATGCTGCGGGACTCCACCGGAATGCCCGTGGCCATCGCGGAACGGCCGGACGTGTGCGCCGTACTGGGTCTCGGCGCGATGCTCGAAGGGAAGATCGCCCCGATGGTCCTCAACCCGCTGGCCGAATGACGCGCAGGCCGGCCGACACCGGGCCGGGTGCGCAGCCGGGGCCCGGGGCCGAGGCCGGGGCCGAGGCCGGGGCCGGGGCCGAGGCCGGGGCCGGGGCCGAGGCCGGGGCCGGGGCCGAGGCCGGGGCCGGGGCCGGGGCCGGGGCCGGGGCCGAGGCCGGGGCCGGGGCCGAGGCCGGGGCGGGCGGGCTGGTGGCCGGCGGGGCGCCGTCCAGCCTGCCGGTGCTGCTGGACGCCGTCCTCAGCGTCGGCTCGGAGCTGGAGCTCCAGGCCACCCTCCAGCACGTCGTGGACTCCGCCACCGACCTGTGCGGAGCCCGCTACGGCGCGCTCGGGGTCGTCGACCCCGAGCGCGGCCGGCTGACCCAGCTGTTCACCGCCGGGATGAGCGAGGCCGAACGGGCCGCGATCCCCCGACTGCCCGACGGCCGCAGCGGCGTGCTCGGCGTCCTGATCGCCGACCCCCGGCCGCTGCGGCTGGACGACCTCACCACGGACCCCCGCTCGGCCGGCTTCCCGCCCGGGCACCCGCCCATGCGCAGCTTCCTGGGCGTGCCGATCCGGGTCCACACCGAGGTCTTCGGCAACCTCTACCTCACCGAGAAGCGCGGCGGCGCCCCCTTCACGGACGAGGACCTCGCGCTGATGCGGGTGCTGGCCTCGCAGGCCGGGATAGCGATCGGCAACGCCCGCCTGTACGAGACCGCCCGCCGCCGGGAGCGCTGGATCGAGGGCGCGGCCGCCGTGACCACCACCCTGCTGGCGGGGCGGCCGGCGGCCGACGCCCTGATGTGCGTGGCCGAACGGGCCCGGCTGCTCGCGGACGCGGCGGCCGGCGTGGTGCTCCAGCCGACGCCGGAGGGCGGCATGGAGATCGTGGCCGCCTCCACGCACGGCGACCCCGGCGACCTGGTCGGCACGACCATCGCCCCGGGTTCTCCGGTGCTGGTGCAACTGCTGGGCGGTGAACCCGTCTTCATAGAGGACTCGGCGACCGACCCCCGGATGACCACGCACGTGCGCAAGCGCTTCGGACCGAGCATGATGCTCCCGCTCCAGAGCGGTGGCCAGCTGATCGGCACCCTCGCCCTGCCCAGGGCGCGGGGCGGACGCCCGTACGACGCCGTGGACCGGCTCCTGGCCTCCCAGTTCGCCTCCCAGGCGGCCCTGGCGCTGGTCCTGGCCGACGCACAGCACGACCGCGAGCAGCTCGCCGTGTACGAGGACTGCGACCGGATCGCGCGCGACCTGCACGACCTGGTCGTACAGCGGCTGTTCGCGACGGAGATGATGCTGGAGAGCACCCGGCGGCGCTCCTCGAACGCCCCTTCGGGCGACGAGGCGGACGTCGGCGACGAGCTGAGCCGGGCGGTGGACGAGCTGGACTCCACCATCCAGGAGGTCCGCACGGCCATCTTCGCCCTCCAGCAACCCCCGACGGACGCCCCGACGACCTTCCGCGGCCGGGTGCTGCGCGAAACCGGCGGAGCCGCCGTCCTGCTCGGCTTCCAGCCGTCGGTGCACTTCGCGGGCGCGGTGGACGCCCTGCTCCCGGACCGCGTGACGGACGCCCTCCTCGCCACCCTCCGCAGCGCCCTGGCGGCGGCCCACCGCCGCAGCGGGGTCACGGCGATCGACGTCGAGGTCGACGCCACCCCCTCCCGGGTCCGCCTTACGGTCTCGGACGACGGCCACACGGAGGCGGGGGCCCGCGGGACGACGGTGACGTGGGAGTCGGGCCTGTAGCCGGCGGCGGGGGCCCGCCATCTCCCCCTCGACGGGCCGGGGCCGGGCGGCGCCTGCCCACCCGCCTCACGGCGGACCCCGCGCGGGCCGGAACGGGCCGGCGGACCGGTACGGGGGAGGGACGGGGTTCCCGCTCGGCGGTCTCAGGGAAGGGTTGGGGCTTTCCCGTCAGTCCCACTGTCCTTCCGGTTCGGGCCGCCCTGTCAAGGGCGCTCCCTTCGGTCGCGTCGCTTCGCGATCGCCTACGGCGACCCTTGACAGCACGACCCGCCCCGGAAAGACAAGGACTGCCGGGAAACCCCCAAAAGGACGGCACGGTCCATCGATGGACATACGCGGGATCAGCGACCAGGCGGGGAGGCCGGGGGCCGCCTCGCCAAGCATCCGGGCCGACCTCCATGCCATCCGGGGCCGGGAGGCGCGACAGATCGCTACGCGCTCCTCGAATTTCGGCGTGCGGCGGCCATCTTGGGCTGATACCCGCACCAGATGACGAACAGACCGGCCTGCGGACCACCCGGGCGCGACAGATCGCTACGCGCTCCTCAAGTTTCGGCGTCCGGATGCCGTCTTGGGCTGATATCGGCACCACGGAACAACTGGACGATCATCCGGGGTAGGCGGACTCAGCCGGGAGGGCTGCTGGCCTGCTCTTCGAGGCGGGCGGTGCCGACGCGGATGAGGGCTCTACCTGTTCTGCTCGGCTGCGCCGCCCGTATTCGACGTGGCCCATGTGATCGAGGACGCCCAGGCGCGTGGCTGGGACGTCTGCCTCGGTCTCAGCCCGACGGCCGCCGAATGGCTGGAGGACAGCCTGGCCGGGCTCGAAGCACTCACGGGCCACCCCGTCCGCTACCGCTACAAGCGCCCGGGCCAGCCCGACGTCTGGCCACCGGCAGACGCCGTCCTCGTGGCCCCGGCCACCACGAACACGATCAACCGCTGGGCCCTGGGCATCACCGACAGCTTCGTCGTCGGCTTCGTCGCCGAAGCCCTCGGCAAGAACATTCCCCTCACGCTGATGCCCTGCGTCAACGCCGCCTACGCCCAACACCCGCAGCTCCCCCTGTCCCTGGAAACGCTACGGACAGCCGGTGTGCACGTCCTGTTCGGCGAGAACGGCTTCCAGCCGAACCCTCCGGGGGAAAAGCGACCGTACCCGTGGGACCTGGCCCTTGACGCCCTCAGCCGATGAAGCCGGACGGTCCATTGGGCGCGTCTGTGAAGCACAGCGACCCAAGACGGCCGCCGGACGCTGAATTCCGAGAAGCGCGTAGCGATCTGACGCGCCCACGGCTCCGGATGGGGCTCTGATTGGCATTTCGTGCGGGTATCAGCCCACGTCGGGTGGCGGACGCCGGAATTCGAGGAGCGCGTAGCGATCTGCCGCGCCCCTCGGCCCCGGATGCCGATTCCGTCGTCCTTTCCTGCGGGCAGCGGCCCCAGGCGGCTGGTAGACGCTGAGACGGGGGAGCGCGTAGCGATCTGTCGCGTGGGGGCGGTCCCGATGGCGAGGGATG
Organism: Streptomyces katrae; assembly: GCF_002028425.1. Classification (GTDB taxonomy): domain Bacteria; phylum Actinomycetota; class Actinomycetes; order Streptomycetales; family Streptomycetaceae; genus Streptomyces; species Streptomyces katrae_A. The sequence continues at coordinate 2,556,842 of NZ_CP020042.1, forward strand.
TCGGCCCGGCTGCCCGGTCCGGCGGCCCCCGGTCTGCCCGGCTGGTCGCTGATCCCGGCGATTGTCCTTCTCCGGTCCGTCCCGTTCCTTTGGGGGTTTCCCGGCAGTCTTCGGCTTTTCGTGGCGGGACGCCCTGTCAAGGGTCGCCGCAGGCGATCGCGAAGCGACGCGACGAAGGAGCGCCCTTGACAGGGCGGCCCGACGCGGAAGGACGATGAGACTGACGGGAAACCCCCAACCCTTCCCTGAGACCGCCCAGCTGGAACCCGGTCATCCCCCGTACCGGTCCGCTGCCCCGTTCCGCCCCGCTCGGATCCCGCCGCGAGGCGGGTGGGCAGTCGCCGACCCGCCCCTACCCCTCGCGGGGGCGATGGCGGGCCCCCGCCACGCCCCCCGGCCCCCGCCCCACCGCCTACGCTGGCCCCGTGACGACCCGTCTCTCGGCCCGTGCCGCCATTGCCGCCCTGACCGACCCCGGGAGCTTCGAGGAGCTGCCCGCGCCCCGGGCGGAGTATCCCGACGATGACGGGCCGCTCGGCTGGGAGGGGTACGACGCCTCGCGGGCCCGGGCCACCGCGCGGACCGGGGAGCGGGAGTCCGTGGTGACCGGTACCGCCCGGGTCGGCGGGTGCGAAGCGGTCGTCGTCTCCTTCGAGTTCGGGTTCCTCGGCGGCAGCCTCGGCCGCCGTACCGGTGACCGGCTGGAGGCCGCGTACGCGCACGCCCGCGAGCGCAGGCTGCCGCTGGTCTCCCTGATCGCCACCGGCGGCTCCCGGATGCAGGAGGGCATGCTCGCGCTGGCGCAGCTCCAGCGGGTGGCCCGCCAGTGCGTGCTGACCCGGGCCGCCGGGCTCCCGCAGATCGCGGTGCTGCGCGATCCCACCACCGGTGGCGGGTGGGCCACGCTCGGGGCGGGGGCCGACGTGGTGCTGGCGCTGCCCGGGGCGCAGGTCGGCTTCGCGGGGTCCCGGGTGCGGCCGGCCGACGCCGATCCGGCGGCCTACACCGCCGAGGGGCAGTACGGCGCCGGGCACGTCGACGCCGTCGTCCCCGCGGCGGAGCTGCCCGGGGCGGTCGGGGACTGGCTGCGGGTGCTGGCCGCGCCCCGGGCCGCCGGGCCGGTAGAGCCCCCGGCAGCGCTGGGCGGCGTCACGCCCCCGCTGACCGGCTGGGACGCCGTCCGGCAGGCCCGGCACCCTGAGCGGCCCCGCGCGCAGGCGTACCTGGACGCGTACTTCGGGCTGCGGCTGCCGTTGCGCGGGGACCGGGCCGGGGCCTTCGACGCCGGGATGCTGTGCGGGTTCGGGCTGCGGGAGGGCCGGGCCGTGGCGTACGCCGCCCAGTGCGGCACCGCCACCCGCCCGGCGGGCTACCGTACGGCCGCCCGCGTGATCCGGCTCGCGGACCGGCTGGGCATCCCGGTGCTCACCCTGGTCGACACCCCGGGCGCGGCCAACGACGCCGCAGCCGAGCACGCCGGCGCCGGCCCGGCCATCGCGGACTGCTTCGCGGCGGTCGCGGCGGCCACCGTCCCGGTGACGACCCTGCTGATCGGCGAGGGCGGCTCGGGCGGGGCGCTCGCCCTGGCGGCGCCGGGGAACACCTGGGTGACCCCGGACAGCTACTTCTCGGTGATCGCCCCCGAGCTGGCGGCGGCCATCCTCAAGCGCCCCGCCGAGGAGGCCCCCGCCACGGCGGACCAGCTGCGCATCCGCCCCCAGGACCTGGTCGACCTCGGCGTGGCCCGGGGCATCGTCGGCCCCAAGGGCGGCGCGTAGGCCGGACCGTGGGGCCCTGGGAGACTGACGCCATGGCACATGATCAGGCCGCTGCCGCCAGGATGTCCGACCTCTTCGACCCCGCCCCGGGCCGATGGGGCCTGCGCGGCGATCCCCATGTCTGGCAGGCGCTTCGCGACGCCCTGTCCGGTACGGACGTCCCGCCGTCGGCGGAGGCGGTCGCCGGCCTCCTGCGGGCGACGTTCGAAGAGCTCGTGGAGGTCGACCTCTACGGCGACCCGGCGCCGCACGTGTACCGGGAGCGGTACGCCCACGGCGGGATGTCCGGCGGCATGGTCCACCTCGACACGTGGCGGCAGAGGCTGCTCCCGCTGCTCGTGGAGCGTGCCGGCAGGCCGCGGGACCCCCGGACACTGCCGGCCCGCTGACGGCGCGGCCCCCGCCCCGCCCCCTACGCCTGCGGCGACCGCGAGTCGTACCGGGCGAAGGACCGCCACCGTGCGGCCAGCAGCCCCAGGACCACCACGCACGCCAGCCCGCCGCCCGTGACGGCGACCGCCGGGGAGGTCAGGTCGGCGACGGTGCCGGCCAGGAAGTCCCCGAGCCTGGGTCCGCCCGCGACGACCACGATGTACACGCCCTGGAGCCGGCCCCGCATCCCGTCCGGGGTCGCGGCCTGCATCATCGTGGAGCGGAACACCATCGAAATGGTGTCGGCGCATCCGGCCAGCGCCAGGAAGAACAGCCCCAGCCACAGGTTCCGGGTCAGCCCGAACACGGCGATGGCCAGCCCCCACGCCGCGACGGACAGCAGGATCGCCAGACCGTGCCGCCGGATCCGCCCCTGCCAGCCGGAGAACACCCCGCCGAGCAGCGCGCCCACGGCGGGGGCGGCGACCAGCAGGCCGACGGTCTTGGCGTCGCCCCCGTACCAGAGGACGGCGATGGCCGGGAACAGGGCCTTCGGCTGGGCGAAGATCATCGCGGCCATGTCGGAGAAGAAGTTCATCCGGATGTTGGGCCGGGTCCCGAGGAAGCGCAGCCCGTCCAGCACCGAGGCCCGCCCCTTGCGGCCCTCCGGCAGGCCCTCGGGCAGCATCGCGGGCAGCCGCCACATGGCGTACAGGGCGGCGATGAAGGTGACGGCGTCGATCAGGTAGGCCGCCTGGTAGCCCCACCAGCCGACGATCAGGCCGCCCAGCACCGGGCCCAGCATGGTCCCGGAGGTCATGGTGACGGAGCTGAGCGCGTTCGCGGCGGGCAGCTGCTCGGGCGGCAGCAGCTTGGGGATCATGGCCGAACGGGCCGGCCCGTTCAGCGCCCCGCAGACCGACTGGAGGGCGACGACCGTGTAGAGCAGCCAGACCTGGTGGTAGCCGAGCAGTGCCGCGGCGGCCAGGCCGGAGGACAGGACGGTGAGCCCGGTCTGGCTGCGCAGGCCGAGCTTGCGCCGGTCCACGGAGTCGGCGATGGCGCCGCCGTACAGGCCGAAGACGACCAGCGGGACGAGCGAGAAGAGACCGACGAGGCCGACGGAGAAGCTGGAGCCGGTGATCTCGTAGACCTGGAGCGAGATCGCCAGGGCGGTCATGGCCTGGCCCATCCAGGAGATGGTGCCGCCCACCCACAGCCGTCTGTAGTGGGCGGAGGTGCGCAGCGGGGTCAGGTCGGCGAAGATGCGTCGCTTCGGTCGGGGCGGGGAGGCAATACCAGTCACACGGGATGGTAACCAGCGCGGTCTAGGGCGCCTCTGGAGCCGGGGACGGGTTCATCCGCACCTCACACACGCGCAACGTGCGACCCACCCGGACCGGGGGTTTCAGGGCGGGATCGCTCTTGCCGCTAACTCGCCATTATCACCCGAAATTTGACCGGATCGGCGTTGCCCCGTGGCCGCCTGTTCGGCCCATGATGAAAGACTCGTATGTCCAGGGAGGCGTAGTGATCGATCCTGGCAACAGCACCACGAGCACCGGTGACACCGGCCCCGCGGGCCACGGCCTGCGCGCCGCGAGCGGTGTCACCACCCCCCTCACGGTCGGGGTCGAGGAGGAGTTCCTGCTCGTCGACGACCGCACGTTGCGGGTGGTCCCGGCCGCGCCGCGCGTCCTGGCCACCGCCGGCGGGCTGCCCCAGCAGCTGCACCCCGAGGGGACCCGGTACCAGGTGGAGATCTCCACCCCGGTCGCCGACTCGGCGATCACCCTGCGCGAGGAGCTCGCCGCCCTGCGGCGGACCCTCGCGGCGGCGGCCCGCGAGCACGGCTGCCGGCTGCTGGCCGCCCCCTCGCCCGTCGTGGCCGTCGAAGGACCGCTGCACCTGACCGACGACGAGCCGCGCCAGCGCGAGCAGCACCGCCGGTTCGGCGCGCTGACCGACACCCTGGTCAGCTGCGGCCGCCACATCCACATCGGCACCCTCGACGTGGACACGGCGGTGGCGGTGTCCAACCGGGTCCGCCCCTGGCTGCCCACGCTGATCGCGCTGGCGGCCAACTCCCCCTTCTGGGGCGGCCGCGACACCGGCCACTCCAGCTGGCGGGCGATGGCCTGGTCGGGCTGGCCCTCGGCGGGCCTGCCCCCGCACTTCCCGTCCACGGCCCACTTCCGGCGCTCGGTGCAGACCCTGCTCGGCTCCGGGGCGGCCCTGGACACCAAGATGGTCTACTGGGACCTCCGCCCTTCCGGGAACTGGCCCACGCTCGAGATCCGGGCGCCCGACATGTCCCCGGACATCGACACGGCCGTGCTCCAGGCCGAGCTGGGCCGCGCCCTGGTCTCCTCGGCGCTGCGCGACATCGCGGAGCAGCGGCCCGACCGTCCGCTACGGGACGACGTGCTGCGGCTCGCGCGGTGGCGGGCGGCGCACGACGGCCTGGAGGGCTTCGGCCTGGACCCGTACACGGGTGCCGAGCTCCCGGCGGCCGACCTGGCGGAGGCCCTGCTCGACCTGGTCGCCCCGGACCTGGCCGCCGCCGGCGACCTGGACCACGCGGCGCGGACCCTGGGCGGGCTGCTGCGCGACGGCTCGGGCGCGGCCCGGCAGCGGGCGGCCTTCGCGCGCCGCCAGGACCTGACGGACGTGCTGCGCCACCTGGTGGAGGAGACCGAGAAGGCCTGACCGGCCCCATCCGGGGCCGCAGGTGCCGGCGCGCGCCTGCGGCCCCTTGGAACGGGCGCGAACGCCCCCGGCCACTTCGCGTGGGACCTGGGGCAGTCACACCCGCCTCACACCCTCATGGCTGCGCGGCGGTGCACGTGTGGAATCCGCGCTGGTACCAGAGGAGGGGATCGCCCAGGTCGGCCGGATCCCCGGACCCGGCCTCCACCACCGCCCCGACCAGCAGGTCGTGGTCACCCACCGGGATGACGTCGGTCGTGACGCACCGGTAGCGGGCATGCGCATCCGGCAGGCACGGCAGCTCCGAACCCGGCCAAGGCCTGAAGTCACCAGCCGCAAAACGGTCCACGCCGTGAGTGGCGAACCGGGTGGCCACCTCGCGGTGCCGGCTGCCGAGGACGTTCACCACGAACTCGGGTGCCGCGATCAGCGCCTCGTGGCAGCTCGACGTCCGCGAGATACCCACCGTCAGCAGGGGCGGCTCCAGGGAGGCCGAGCTCACCGAGCTGGCGGTGAACCCCCACGGGCGGCCCGTCTCGTCCCGCACCGTGACGATGGTGATCGGCGCCGCCAGCTGGGACATGGCCTCCCGGAACGCGGGCCCGTCGAGCAACGGGCCCGCGTACGAGGTCACCGCCTGCGCAGTCACGACCGTCCCGCGGCTGCCGCCTGGGCCGCCTCCTTGGCCTGAGCGGCGAAGTCGTCCTTACGTTCGGCGACCCACCGCTGCGAGGCGCGCAGACCCTCGAGAGAACCGTTGAAGTGCGGTACGACGTAGCGGGCCAGCAGTTCGAAGCTGTGCTTGACCTGCTCCCGGGTGGCCCAGTCATGGGTGTTGACCAGAAGGGTGCCGAAGCCGCCGCTCTCGTCCAGCAGCCGCTGGATGGCCTCGATGGCGTCCTCGACCGTGCCGATGATCACGGTCTGCTGCTCGGCGCACTCGTCGATCTCCCGGCCTTCCTGAAGGGTGGCAGGAGCCCCGAAGGTGTCCCGCACGTACTCCCGGTACCAGCGGCTCATCCCAGGCCTCACCTGGGCAAAGGCCTCCTCGCGGGTCTCGGCGAGGTGGATGCAGATGGCGACGCGCCACTTCGAGCGGTCCACCGTCTTGCCATTCTTGGCGGCCTCGTCCTCAGCCGCCTCCCACAGGTTGGCCAGGGGCAGGTCGGGCATTCCGGGCCGGCCGGCGAACGTGAGGGAGCCGAGGCCGTGCTGCCCCGCGAGGCGCATGCCCCGCTCGGAGCCGGCGCTCGCCACGCACATGTCGAAGCAGGGCTTGGTGTAAGGGCGGAGCTGGAGCATCGCGTCGCGCAGTTCGAACCAGTCGGTCTTGCGGGTGACCGGCTCCATTCCGGTCAGCAGGGGGACCAGGGCGTCGACGGCCTCGGCCATCATGCGGCGCTGGTCACCCACCGAGATACCGAGCATGTGGGCGTCGGCGGGTGCGACACCCGCACCCATGCCGAAGATCACCCGGCCGCGGCTCTGGTGGTCGAGCTGCACCATCCGCTCCGCGACCGTGAGCGGGTGGTGGTACGGAAGGCTGACCACACCGGTGCCCAGCTTGATGGTCCGCGTGCGCTCGGCGGCCGCAGCCAGGAACAGCTCCGGAGAAGCGATCTGCGACCAGCCTCCGGAGTGGTGCTCACCCACCCAGACCTCGTCGAGACCGAGCACGTCCAGCCACTCGATCAGGTCGAGGTTGCGCCAGAAGACCGTGGTGGGCTCCTCGCCGAGGCCGTGGAAAGGGGCCATGAACGCGCCGAATTTGAGACTCATGGTGTCGTCTTCCTTCGTGTGTGCCGGGCGTGTTGTCGCCGGGTGTTCTTCGTGGTCGGGGTTCATCGGGTGGGGACGGATGGCGGCTTCTCCTCCAGGGCGGTGCGCAGTTCGGCGGCCAGGGTGGCCAAGTGGGGGCGGCGCATCGCGGTGTAGTGGTCGCCCGGGACGTCGCGGATCACTGATCCTGCACCCGGGCACAGGGCCAGCCACTGCCCGGCGGTCTCGGTGGAGGCGCCGCCGTCGGCTGCTCTGAGGAACACGACCCGGCCTTCGTAGGGACGCGGCTCGTGCGTCACCAGCGCGCGGGAGTTGGCGCAGAACCGGCTGACGATCCCGCCGAGGGTGCGGACGTCGATGTCCGGGGGCAGCACGCCGGCGCGTACCGCCTCCGTGTGCAGGGCCTCCAGCGGCGAGCGTCCCCCGTCGCCGCGGAACAGGTCCCCGTCCGGTGTCCAGTCCTGGTCGGCGAGGCCTGCCAGGTCGCGGGCGAACCACGCGAGGAGTGCGGACTCGTCCACGAGCGTGTCGTGCGGGCCGGGCGGCTCCAGCAGGTCGATCACCGCCACGAGTTCGACGTCCCGTCCGGCCTCGGTCAGCAGCCGGGCCAGCTCCAGGGCGATGACACCGCCCATGGACCAGCCGCCCAGGCGCAGAGGCCCTTCGGGCGCCGCACCGGTGACGGACCGGGCGTAATGGACCGCCAGTTCCTGGATGCTCTCCAGCGGCACACCATCGTCGGTGTCGGGCACCTGGAGGCCGTAGAAGGGCTGGTCGGAGTCAAGGAGCGAGGCCAGTTCGGCGTAGCACAGGACGTCGCCGCCGACCGGGTGGACGAAGAACAGCGGCGGTCGGCCGCCTTCGGGCCGGATCGGTACGAGGGCGGAGCGCCGGGTGTCGGCGTCCCCGTCACGCAGGGCTTCCGCGAGCTGCTCGATCGTGGGGTGGGCGAAGAGCGTGGACAGGGGCAGCGCATGGCCGAACACGTCATGGATGCGCGCCATCACGCGCACGGCGAGCAGGGAGTCGCCGCCGAGGTCGAAGAAGTTCGCGGTCACGCCGATGGGCCGCGTCTCGAAGAACTCCTCCCAGATCGCTGCGAGCCTCCTCTCCGTCCCGTTGCGCGGCACCACCGCTCCGGGCCCGTCCGTGAGGCCCTCGTCGGGTGCGGGCAGCGCGGCCCGGTCCACCTTGCCGTTGGCACTGAGCGGCAGCTCGTCGAGGACGAGGATGCGCTGCGGGACAAGGTAGTCGGGCAGTTCCCGCCGCAGGGCGTCCTCCAGGCCGGCGGCTTCCAGCGTGTGGCCGTCGTCGGCCACGGCGTAACCGATCAGGCGCTTGCCCTCGTGGCGTGCGCCGAGGGCGGTGACGGCAGCAGCCCGGACGCCGGGCATCCGCAGCAGAGCGGCCTCGATCTCGCCCAGCTCGATCCGGTAGCCCTGGACCTTGACCTGGAAGTCCTCGCGGCCCAGGAACTCGATCGTGCCGTCGGGCAGGTAGCGTCCGAGGTCGCCGGTGCGGTACAGCCGCTCTCCGGTCGCAGGGTGGCGCACGAACGCGGCCCGGGTCTTCGCATCGTCACCCAGGTAGCCGCGGGCGAGCCCGGTGCCGGCGATGTACAGCTGGCCCGGTACCCAGGCCGGGCAGGGCTGGAAGGCCTCGTTCAGGACGTGGAAGCGCTGGTTGAGCATGGGCGTGCCGTACGGGATGCTCGGCCAGGCCGGATCGACCTCGCCGATCGGATAGAGGATCGACCAGATGGAGGCCTCGGTGGCCCCGCCGAGGCTCCAGATCGCGGCGTCCGGGGCGATCCGGCGGATCCGGTCGGGCAGGGTGACCGGGATCCAGTCGCCGCTCATCATGACGGTCCGCAGCGGTACGTCGGCGGCGGACGCGAGCACGTGCTCGGTGAACATCTCCATCAGCGTGGGCACGGTGTTCCACACGGTGACGTGGTGCTCGGCGACCAGCTCCGCCCAGCGTGCGGGCTCCCGGTGGGCAGAGGGCTCGGGCAGGACGACCACGCCGCCCGCGCCGAGGAGCCCGAACACGTCGTACACCGACAGGTCGAAGTTGAGCGCCGACAGGGCGAGCACCCGGTCGTCGGCAGTGACGCCGAAGCGGTCGTTGACGTCGCGGACGGTGTTCAGGGCGCTGCCATGCTCGATCATCACGCCCTTGGGCTGACCCGTTGACCCGGACGTGTAGATCACATACGCCAGTTCGTCCGGCGTGGTGCCCGCCGGGGGAAGTGGTTCGGTTCCGTGAGCATCCGCGTCGGGCCCGTCGACACTGAGGACGGCCATGCCCTCGGGCCAGGCGGTCACCTCGTGCACCCGCGACTGGGTCAGCACCAGGGAAACTCCGGCCCCGGCGAGGAGCAGCCGGAGCCGCTCCGCGGGCACGCCCGCGTCGATGGGTACGTAAGCGGCACCGGACTTGAGGACGCCGAAGCAGGCCGCGATCTGCTCCCATCCCTTCTCCATCACGATCGCTACGAGCGTCCCGGACCCGGCGCCCCGCTCGCGCAGCCAGCGGTCGAGCCGGTTGGACAGGCCGTCCAGTTCACCGTAGGTGAGGGTGCGTCCGGGTGCGATGACCGCCGGCCGATCGGGCTGCTCTCCCGCGCGGGCGACGAAGCCGTCATGGAGCAGGCCTTCGGGTACCGGGGCGGCTGTGGCGTTGACCGCCTCCCGCGTGCGCAGGTCGGTCTCGGGGGCGAGGACGGGTGAGGGACGGCCCCACGCGTTCTCGTCGTCGCACAGCTCGTTCAGCACGCCGACGTATGCGGTGAACATGGCGTCGGCCATCCCGGGCGGGAAGAGTTCGTCCACGGAGTCCCAGTTGACGGTGAGGCCGCCCGCGTCCTCCAGAACCTGGTGGTCCAGCCATACCTGGGGGGTGCGCACCGAGCTCCACCGCTCTTCGCCGCTCTCCCCCATCGAGACGATGGGGTGGGACAGGCTGGTGGCGGCGCCGGGGTTCTCCTTCGCCCCGAAATTGACGGTGCTGGCGAAGACGATGGGCATGGTGGCGGGGGCGGAGTTGCGCTGGGACCGGTTCAGCTCGCGGAGCACCCGCACACCGCTGACCTGACTGTTCTCCAGGTCGCTCCAGAGCTGCTTCTGCAGTCTTCCGGCCCGGACGCGGAAGCCGTCGGTCGCCGTGCTGTCCACTTCCAGGAGGGTGGTGGCGGTGAAGTTGCCGACGATTCCGGCGACCTGCGGATGGAGGGGCTGGCGGTTGAAGAACAGGATGTTCAACGTGAACCGGCTGGACTTGCTCCATGCCGCGATGACCTGCGCGTAGGCCGTGCACACGGCGGCCGAGGGGGTGACCCCGGCTGCGGCGGCGCGTTCCTTGAACCGGGTCCATGCCTCCGCGTCGAGACGTGCCGCGCGGTGGGTGAACTCCGGGCGCGCCAGCGACGCGGGGTTCTTCGCGAGCGGCAGTTCTGGGGCGGGCGGCAACGTCTTGATGCGGTCGCGCCAGTAATCGAGCGCTCGGCGGAACCGGGGGGTGTCCTCCAGCTCGCGGCTGGCGAGGACGTAGTCCCGGAAGGTGACGGGCAGTTCGGCCAGTTCGGCTCCGTCGCCGTGGTAGGCCCGCGCCCACTCGTCGAACACGACGCCGGTGCTCCACGCGTCCATGACCAGGGCGTCCATGCCGAGGTGCAAGCGGGTGGTGTGCTCGTCGAGCAGGGTGGCTCTGATGTCGAACATCGGCCAGCTGGCCGCGTCCAGCACCTGGTGCTTCATCTCCTCGTGCACGGCGTCGAGATGGGAGCGGCGCGCTTCCTCGCCGCGACCGCGCAGGTCGACGCTGCGTATGTCGTACGCCGGCACGTGGGGCAGTACCCGCTGGAGGCCGTCGGGGGTGACCACCGCGCGCAGCATGTCGTGGCGGGCGACCACGGTGTTCCACGCTTCGGCGACGCGCGACAGGTCGACGCCGACGAGGTCGACCTCCAGATAGAAGTAGGTGGAGATACGGCCGAGCGGCAGGGCGTCGGAGCGGCCGACGAGGTATGCCTGCTGGAGGTCGGTCAGGCCGAAGGGGTCATGGCGGCCGACGGGGTCGTGCACGAGGAGCGGTAGGGGCTCCTCCTTCTCGGGCAGCGGTGCCTGGGCGGTCTCGGCCGCCGACGGCGTGTCCCCTGGAGCGGGGGCGGTCAGGTCCAGCATCGGCAGGATGTGCTCCCCCAGCCCTGCGATGCTGCTGCCGTCGAGGAAGGCCACCAGCGGAAGGGTGACACCCAGCTCGGCCGAGAGCGCGTCCTTGAGTTCGAGGGCCATCAGCGAGTCCAGGCCCAGGTTCTGCAGCGGTTCGTAGGGGTCGAGCGCGGTGGCATCGGTGCGCAGAGCCCTGGCCACGGCCCTCAGCAGCAGGGCGCGGAGTGCGGCGGGACGCTCCACGGCGCCGGCCCGGTCGATCTCATCGAGGCCGGAGGTCGCGGCGGGCAACGGGGCCGCGACCGGCAGGGCGGCGGCGACGGGCAGTGCAGCGGCGACGGGCTCCGCCCCGCGCGCCCTCGCGGAGTCTCGCAGCACGGTGGAGCGCACGGCGCGCTTGGCGTAGACCCCGGTCGCCTCGACCACGCTTCCGCCGTCGGCGTCCGTGACCCGTACGTCGGCGATGAGCATGGCGGAGGGATCAGAGGCGGGTGAAAGGGTTGCGTGGCAGTACAGCGGTCCCGGCCCTGTCTGCTCGTGGAAGACGAAGCGGTCGATGCCGACCAGGGCGTACACGGCATCGGCGGGGCTGTCGGCGGGCAGGCAGGCGAACAGCGTCTGGAACAGCGCGTCCGTCAGGCCGGGGTGCAGCAGGTAGCGGTCGGTCTCGCCCGCCTCCGGCAGCCTCATGCGCGCCACGGCCTCGCCGTCGGCGCTCCACACCCGGTCGATCCACTGGGCGGCCGGCCCCAGGTAGAGCTTGCGCCGCCACAGCCGCTGGTAGAAGTCGCGACCCGACAGCTCGGTGCCGAGCCGGCGGCGGGTTTCCTCCTCGTGTGCGGTGGCGGAGCGGGGCGCGGCCAGAGCCGGTTCGCGACGCACCGTGCCACGGGAGTGCAACACCCATTCCCCGGTCTCGTCACCCCCCGGTGCGGCGGCGAAGTAGCGGAAGGCCGCGCCCTCTCCCGCGTCGGGATCGAGAACGAGCTGGACGGGGCGGGGCACGCCCGGGTCCAGGACGAGGCTCTGGAGGACGAGCAGCCCCTCGACCACCAGGGCGCCGGGGCCTCGCAGCTGCCGGGCGGCCGTGAAGACGGAGTCGAGGTAGACGCCGACGTTGACGACGGGCAGGCCGTCCATCACACAGTCGCCCAGACAGCCGTGCTGGTCGGGGTCGAGCAGCGACGCGTACTGGATGGTGTCGAGCGGTGAGGGGACCCGACGGCCCAGCAGACTTCCGTCGGCGGGGAGGGCCCGGGCCCCGTGAGCCGGCGGGGCGGCAGGAGCGGCCGGCGGCAGGGCACTCGGGCGGAACCAGTGGCGCTCGCGCTGGAAGGGGTAGAACGGCACGTCCGCGCGGCGGCGTCCGCGTCCCTCTTCGTACCCCGGCCAGTTGATGGCGAAGCCCTCGGCGTAGAGGCCGCCCAGGCTCTCCAGGAGGACGGCCGTGTCGTCCTGCCCACGCCTCAGCGACGGCAGGAACCGGGCGGCTGGTGTCTCGTCCCCGGACGTGGACCCGGCGGCCGGGGCGAACCGCTTCGCCATGCCCAGCAGGGTGGGGGCCGGCCCCATCTCGAGGAACGTCCGGTGGCCCTGCTCGTACAGGGCCGTCATCCCGTCGTGGAAGCGAACCGTCCGGCGGGCGTGCTCGCGCAGGTAGCGGGCGGTCACCGGCTCGGTCAGGATCGCGCCGGTGACATTGGAGATCACGGGGATGCGGGGTGCCGCGAACGTGACGCGGGCGGCCTCCTCCTCGAATGCGTCGAGCATCGGGTCCATCAGCGGGGAGTGGAAGGCCCGGGTGGTGGCCACCGGCTTGTTGCGCACGCTCTGCCGTCCCAGAGCCGCGACCAGCTCCTCGACCGCCTCCCGGGCGCCGGAGACGACCACGCTCTCGGGCCCGTTCACGGCAGCGAGCGACACCCGTCCTCCGCATGCGGCCAACGCTCCGGCGACGCGTTCCTCGGAAGCGAAGACGGCGGCCATGGCAGCCGGATCGGCGAGCTCCTGCATGAGCCGGCCCCTCACGGCGGCGAGCCTCAGTCCGTCCTCCGGCGTAAGCACGCCGGCCACGCACAGGGCCACCAGCTCGCCCACGCTGTGCCCCAGCACGGCGGCGGGCTCGACGCCCCAGGAGCGCCACAGCTCGGCCAGCGCGTACTCGACGGCGAACAGCGCGGGCTGGGTGTAGCGGGTCTCGTGGATCAGCCCCTCGTCGCCGGGTGCGGGATCGAGGATCTCGGTGAGGGGGCGGCCCAGCAGCGGGCGCAGTACCTCGTCGCAGGCGTTGATCCGGTCACGGAAAACGGGTTCGGTGGCGTAGAGGCCGCGGGCCATCCCGGGGTACTGGGCGCCCTGTCCGGTGAACAGGAACACCGCCTCCGGGCGGGCTCCGGTCCTCGCGTGCCCGATGTTCACCCCGGGCGGCGCCACCGCGCCATCCGTTGCCGCGAGGGTTTCGGCGATGCGTTCGCGCAGCTGGGCGGGAGTCGCTCCGGTCACCGCCAGACGGTGGGGGAAGTGGAAGCGGCCGGTGGCGGCACTGAAGCAGATGTCGGCCAGTTCGCCGTCCGGGGCTGCGGCAAGCCTGTCCAGGTAGCGGGCGGCGAGCGCGGTGAGCGCGGCAGGGGTCTTCGCCGACAGCGCCAGTAGGTGAACGGGTCGTTCCGAGGCGGCCGACGGCGTCCGAGGGGCGTCCGGGGCCTGCTCCAGCAGGACGTGGGCGTTGGTGCCGCTCGCCCCGAATGAGCTGACCCCGGCGAGCCGCGGCTCGTCGTGTGCGGGCCAGGCTGTGGGCTCCGTCGGAACGGCCACCTCCAGGTCCTCGATGCCGATCTCCGGGTTGATCTCGGTCAGGTGCAGATGGGGCGGGATCTCCCCCTGCCGCATGGCCAGGACCGTTTTGATCAGTCCGGCGATGCCCGCTGCCGGCTCCAGGTGCCCCACGTTGGTCTTGACGGAGCCGACCAGCAGCGCCCCGCGGCCGTCCCGCTCGCCCAGCACGGCGGCGAGGGAGCGCAGCTCGATGGGGTCGCCGAGGGGAGTTCCGGTGCCGTGCGCCTCGATGTAGTCCACGCGCGACGGGGGAAGGCCCGCAGCGGAGAGTGCCCGGCGGACGACGTCCTGCTGGGCCGCCGGGTTGGGCACCGTGAGCCCGCTGCTGCGCCCGTCGTGGTTGACGGCGGAGCCGCGGATCACTGCGAGCACCCGGTCGCCGGCCGCGAGGGCGTCGGAGAGGCGCTTGAGCACGATCACGCCGCAGCCCTCGCCGCGGGCGTAACCGTCCGCTGCCTTGTCGAAGGTCTTGCACGCTCCGTCGGGGGACAGCGCGTGCGTCTTGCCGAGGACGACGAACGACTCGGGCGACAGCAGCACGTTGACGCCGCCGGCCAGCGCCGTCGTGCAGTCCCCGGCCCGCAGGCTCTGGCAGGCGAGGTGCACGCCGACCAGCGACGACGAGCAAGAGGTGTCCACGGACAGGCTGGGGCCGGTCAGGCCGAGCCAGTACGAGAGCCGTCCGGCGCCGAAAGTGGAGGCGTTGCTGGTGGCGTAGTAGGCCTCCAGATCGGCCGGGGAGACCTGCTGGATCTGCACCTGGGCGTAATCGTGGTTGGTGACGCCGAGGAAGACTCCGGTGCGGGTGCCGGTGAGCCGCTCGTTGGCGATGCCGGCGTCCTCCAGGGCCTCCCAGCCGACCTCGAGGAGGAGCCGCTGCTGTGGGTCGAGTGACTCCGCCTCGCGGCGGGAGATCCCGAAGAACGCGGCGTCGAACCCGTCGATGTCGTCCAGGAACCCGCCCTTGCGGGTGTACGACGTTCCGGGGGTCTCACCCGTAGCGTCGTAATAGCGATCCACGTCCCAGCGCGAGGCGGGCACGTCGGTGATGCCGTCACCGCCGCGTCGCAGGAACTCCCAGAAGGAAGCGGGGGTTTCGACACCGCCGGGCATCCGGCAGGCCATGCCCACGATGGCGATCGGCTCGCTGCCGGTGCGCCGGGCCGATTCCAGCTCGGCACGCAGCCGGCGTATCTGAAGAACGCTCTGCGCGAGGACCTGACGCTGGTCGTGGTCGGTGGTCTCGGTCATTCGGAACTCCCTGCGGCACGGTCTGCGGCGCGGATCTCGTCGGCGAGGATGGCCAGGAGCTCCTGCTCGGTCAGGCCGTCCACATCGTGGTCGTGGGCGTTGTCGGCGGATGCGGCGAACGGGGCGGCTTCGGTGTCGTACGGGGTAGGCGGGACCTCGGCGGCAGGCGTTTCGTCCAGGTCCGGGCCGACGAGGGCCGTGAGGTGGGTGGAGAGCCCCTCCACGGTGGGGTGCTCGAACATCACGGCCGTCGTCAGTGCCAGGCCGAGGGCGTTCTCCAGCCGTTTGCGGACCTGGGTGGCCAGGAGCGAGTCCATGCCCATCTGGAAGAAGCCGGTCTGCGGGTCGATGCGCGAGACGTGGAAGCCGAGCACGTCGGCGACGGTTCCCACGACGAGGCGGTAGACGTCGGCGGGCGCGGTCACGGGCTCCGGAGCACGGTCCGCCGGACCGGACACGGGTACCGGCTCGGGCTCCGGTCGCGGCTCGGCTGCCCGCGCGGAGCCGGGCTCGGTGCCGGGTTCAGCGGGTGTACGGAACCAGAAGCTCTCGTGCTGCCAGGCGTAGGCGGGCAGCGGCACCGCCGGTGCGGGGCCGTCGAACAGATGGTCCAGCGGTACGGCGAGTCCATTCGCGTGGAGGGCGCCGAGGCCCTCCAGCAGGGCTTGTGCCTCCGGCTCTGCACGCCTCATGGAAGGCAGGGCCAGGCCTTCGCGTCCCGACCGCTCCAGGGCCTGCTCGACGGCGGACAGCAGCAACGGGTGCGGGCTCAGCTCGACGAACACGCCATTGTCCTGCTCCACGAGGTCCTGCATCCCCTGCCAGAACAGCACGGGCTCGCGGAGGTTGCGGTACCAGTACGCGGCGTCGAACTCCGACCCGTCCGTCAGCTTCCCGGCGACGGTGGAGAAGATGGGGACGGCCGACGGCTTCGGTGCCAGTCCGGCCAGCCCCTCCAGCAGGTCCTCCCGCAGCCGGTCCACCTGCGGGCCGTGCCCGGCCACGGTGTTCTTCATCGACCGGCAGAAGACATTGCGTTCGCGCAGCGTCGTCGCGAGCGTCTCCAGCGTCTCGGTGTCACCGGACAGCACCGTCGAGGTGGGGCTGTTGGACACGGCCACCGCCACGCGTTCGCGACAGCCGTCAAGGAGCGCGTCGGCCTCGTCCATCGGCAGGCCCACCACCAGCAGGCTGCCGGAGCCGTGCAGCCGGCCGAGCAGTCCGCTGCGCACGTGGATCACTCGGGCCGCATCCTCCAGCGTGAGGGCTCCCGCGACATGCGCGGCGGCGATCTCACCGGTGCTGTGACCGACGACGACGTCCGGTTCGACGCCGAAGGAGCGCCAGCGCGCGGCGAGGGCGACGGCGACGGTGAACAGGGCGGGTTGGATGATCTCCAGGTCCGTGGTCAGCGTGTCGGTGTCGGTCCGGTGGATCTCATCGATGACGGACCGCCCCAGGAGCCGCCGGAAGGTCTCGTCGCACTCCTCTGCGGCGGAGCGGAAGACGGCGCAGTCACGCATCAGCTCACGTCCCATGCCGAGGCGCTGGGAGCCGTGCCCGGCGAAGACGAAGGCGGTTCCGCGGCCGAGGGGACGGGTCGTGCGTCCGATGACGCCCCCGGTGAACTCATTGCCGTCGAGCCAGGCGGTGAGCCGGTCGGCGGCCTGTGCGTGGGAGTCGGCGACGACTACGCAGCGGTGCGGGTGCTGCGTCCTGCGCACGGCGGCGGCGTGGGCCAGGGCGGGGAACGGCACGGTCTGCCCCGCCGGTGAGCGCAGGTGCTCGCGGTAGGCGGCGGCCATCGGCGCGAGTGCGTCGGCGGTGCGCGCGGTGATCGTCAGCAGGCGCAGACCGCCTTGGCTTCCGCTGCCGGGCTCTGCATCGTGGCCTGCGGCCACGGCCGCGGGCGCGGGCCCGAGGACGACATGCGCGTTGGTGCCCCCGGCGCCGAAGGCGCTCACTGCGGCGTGCCGCCGGTCGTCGGACACCTTCCACGGCTGCGGCTCGGTCGGGACGAACAGCCGGCTGCCGTCGAGGGAGATGTGCGGGTTGAGCGCTTCGAGGTGCAGGTTGGGCGCGATGGCACGGTGGTGGATGCTCAGGGCGGCCTTCAGGAGGCCTGCGATGCCGGAACCCGCCTCCAGATGACCGATGTTGGTCTTCACGGAACCGAGGGCGCAGGCGTCCTGGCCCTCGGCGCCCTCACCACTGCCCCCGGCACCCGGCCGGCCGTAGACCTCGTTGAGCGCCTCGACCTCGATCGGGTCCCCGAGCGCCGTTCCCGTCCCGTGCGCTTCGAGGAGCGTGACCTGGGAGGGCTCAAGGCGGGCGGCGCGCAGAGCAGAGGATATGACCTCGCGCTGGGAGACGCCGTTGGGGGCGGTCAGTCCGTTGGTCAGCCCGTCCTGGTTGACGGCGGAGCCTCGGACGACGGCCCAGATCCTGTCCCCCGCCGCGAGCGCGTCGGACAGCCGCTTGAGGACAACGACCCCGACGCCTTCGCCGCGCACGTAGCCGTCGGCGCGGGAGTCGAAGGTCTTGCAGCGGCCGTCCGGGGCGAGCGCGCCGATCTTGGCGAAGCCCACCATCGGCATCGGCGACAGGACCAGGTTCAGCCCGCCGACCACGGCGGTCTCGCACTCCTGGCCACGCAGGCTCTGTGCGGCCAGGTGCAGGGCCACCAGGGAGGACGAGCAGGCCGTGTCCACGACGAGGCTGGGACCCCGCAGGTCGAAGAGGTACGACAGACGGTTGGGTATCAGGGAGTTCGCCCCGCCCGCAGAGGTGTACGTGTCGATCCCCTGGGGCCGCTGGAACTGCATCTGGAGGTAGTCGGAGGAGTTGGCCCCGACGAACACGCCGGTGTTGCTGCCCTGGACGGCCTCACGCGTCAGCCCTGCGTCCTCCCACGCCTCCCAGGCGACCTCCAGGAAGATCCGCTGCTGCGGGTCCATCTGGGCGGCCTCGCGCGGGGATATTCCGAAGAAGTACGGGTCGAAGCGGTCCACGCCGTCAATGAAGCCCCCGTGCCGCGCGTACATCCGCCCGGGGGCGTCCGGGTCGGGATCGTAGTACGCGGCCTGGTCCCAACGGGTGGGCGGAACCTCGGTGATGGCGTCCGTTCCGCTCTCCAGGAGCCGCCACAGAGCGTCGGGGGAGTTCGCGCCGCCCGGGAACCGGCACCCCATGCCGATGATCGCGATGCCCTCACGCTTGGCGTTCTCCAGCGAGTCGACCTTCCTGCGCAGGTCACGGACTGCTGCGAGGGCCCTGGTCAGCGTGGACCCGGCGGCAGCCGCGGGGTCCGGTGTGCTGGGGCTGCTCATGTCAGAGGTTCTCCATCCGTCGGGTGAGCTCGTCGAGCTCGCGCTGCAGAAGTTCTTCGGCGGAGGCGCCGTCCTGGCTGCCGGCCGCCTCGCGCGCCTCCGGCACCGGATCCGACCCCGGCTCCGGCTCCGGCCCTGGATCGGCACGATCCTCGACGAGGGGAAGCGCCATGTTCCGGGCGAGGAACGGCGCCATCTCGCGCACGGTGGGGTAGTTCCAGATCAAGGTGGCCGACAGCCGTACGCCCAGCTCGCGCTCCAGGCGGTTGCGCAGCTCCAGGGACATCACCGAGTCGATGCCGATGGAACGCAGCGGAACGTCGACGTCCACACGGGAGACCGACAGCCTGACGACGTGGGAGACGCTTTCCCGGATCACCGCCTCAAGGGCCGCGAGACGCTCCGGGCCGGCGGGCACGGACAGCAGGGAGGCCCGGACCCGGCTCGCGGAGGCGTGCTCAACGGATGGGCCGGCGCCCGCTTCCGGGGCGTCGGCCGGGGCAGCGGCCTCGGCGGCCCCCAGTCCGAGGGGCAGCCGGTCCCGTCCGACCACGCTCAGGCCGGTCACCTCCACGAGGAGGCGGCCGTCCGGTCCGAACACGGTCACGTCGACCTCGTGGCGCCGCGTTTCCTCGTCCCAGGCGCGCACCACCGCGTGCGCCCAGGCGTCGGGGCCCGGCCGGGAGTGCACGACCACGCCTCGTATGCCCGTGCTCAGGAGCGGGTGCTCCTCCCCCGCACCCCACTTGGGGCCGAGCACCGGGGCCACCGCCGACTGCAGAGCCGCGTCCAGGAACCGGGGATGCACCTCGTGTCCGGCACCGGCGCCCCGGACGATGTCATCGGACAGGCGGAGCCGGGCCAGCGCCTCGCCCAGGCCTTCCTCGCCGCGCCAGATCCGCTCGATTCCCTGATAGGCCGGACCGTAGGAGGCGCCGCGCCCCGTCAGCAGGGCGTAGTACTCCTCACCGTCGATGGCCTCGCCCATACGGTCTGCGAGGACCGCTGGATCGCAGGGTGCCGCGGGCCGGTCCGCCTCGTCGGCCGGGACCACGACGGCGTCGGCGACCCGGACCATCCCGGACCCTCCGTCGTTCCGGGCGAAGATCTGCAGCGAGGAACGGCCCTCCTCCTCGACCAGAACGGCCTGCACGGACCGGGCCGCGCTGTCGGGCACCACGAGCGGTGCATGGAACGCCAGGTCCCGGACGGCGAACGCCGCCGCCTCCCCCGTGCCGGCCACTTCGAGGGCCGCCGAGAGCGCCATGTCGACGTAGGCCGCGCCCGGCGCCACGGCGGCACGTCCGATGCGGTGGTCACCGACGGATACGGTGGCGGCGTCGAACTCCCGTTGCCAGTAGTGCGTGCCGGGCTCCACGGCAGAGTCGAGGCGCGCCCCCAGCAGGGTGTGTTCGCCCGGGGCTGTCCGCGTGGTGGTCGCCACGGTGACCGCGCCGACGGTCCCGGGGTGCCAGTACCGCTCCCGCTGCCAGGGGTAGGTGGGCAGCTTGAAGGTGCGCTCGCCGAGCGTGAGCCCGGCGCTGTCGGTGATGGACGCACCGAGGGTGAACAGCTTGCCCAGCGAAGCGAGCAGGGTGGTGCGTTCGGGTTCGTGCCGGCGCATCGACGGGACGACGCCCGCTGTCGCGCCCACGTGCACCACGACCTGCTCCAGGGCAGGCAGCAGCACCGGGTGCGGACTCATCTCGAGGAAGGCCCGTACACCGTCGCCGAGCAGGCGGACGGCCTGGTCGGAAAAGAGGACCGGGCGCCGCAGGTTGTCCACCCAGTAGGCCGGCTCCAGGCCGGTGCCGTCGACGATGTCGCCGGTGACGGTGGAGTAGATGGGCACGCTCGCGCGCCCCGGGGTGATGCCCTCGAGTGCCCGGAGCAGATCCTCGCGCAGAGGATCCATCTGCGGGCTGTGCGATGCCACGTCCACCTTCACCCAGCGGCAGAAGACGTCCGTCGCCTCCAGGTTCTCCTTGACACGCTCCAGAGTGGGGCGGTCACCGGACAGGACGACGGACCTCGGGCTGTTGTTCACAGCGATCGACACCAGGTGTTCGTGGCCCTCCACAGCCTGCCGGGCCTCGTCGAAGGTCAGTTCGGCGGCCAGCATCGCCCCCTGGCCGCTGGTCCTGCGCAGCAGCTTGCTGCGCAGGCAGATCACCCTGGCCGCGTCGTCCAGCGACAGCGCGCCCGCGACGTACGACGCCGCGATCTCGCCCATGCTGTGTCCGATCACGGCGTCCGGCTCGATGCCCCACGAGCGCCACAGGGCGGCGAGGCCTACCGCGACGGCGAAGAGCACGGGCTGGACCACGTCGACCCGATCGAGGTGTGAGGACTCCTCACCGGCCGTGAGCTCGTCGAGGATCGACCAGTCGACGTAGGTGCGTGCGGCCGCGTCGCAGGCTCGTACCGCTTCCGCGAACACCGGCTCCCGGAGCAGGAGTTCCTGCCCCATGCCGAGCCATTGGGAACCCTGCCCGGGAAAGACGAAGGCGATCTTCGGCGGGGTGTCCACCGCCTGGTCCGAGGCCTGGAGGCCGGCGTCGGGGTCTGCGGCGCTGTGGCCGGCCAGCGCCTCGCGCAGTTCTGCCGGGGTGCGCACGACGGCGGCCAGCCGGTACGGCTGGGCGGTGCGCAGGGTGGCTTCGCGGACCAGGTCGGGGAGCCGGGCCGGCTCGTCGCCGTCCCGCGGCTCAAGGGCTGACGCCACTCGGCCCGCCAGCTCCCGCAGGGCCCGGGGGGTCTTCGCGGACAGCGGGAAGAGGTGGCTGTCCGTCTCCTCGGCCGGCTGCGGGGCCGCGGCAGGGCGGAGGGCGGCCGGTGCACCCTCCAGAACCACGTGGACATTGGTACCGCCCCAGCCGAACGCGCTGACGCCGGCCAGGGCAGGCCTGTCGGCGGGCCACGGTTCGAGCCGCTCGACCACGCACAGCCCCAGGTCGTCGAAGGCGATGTGGGGATTGGGTGTCTCGAAGTGGAGGCTCGGCGGGACCGCGCGGTGGCGCAGGGACAAGGCGGCCTTGATGAGGCCGGCGACGCCGGCCGCTGCCTCCAGGTGGCCGATGTTGGACTTGACCGATCCGATGAGCAGCGGTTCCCCGGGCGGGCGGCCCTGGGTAACGACGGCTCCCAGCGCGACGGCCTCGATGGGGTCGCCCAGGTGGGTGCCGGTGCCGTGTGCTTCCACGTAGTGCACGTCGCGCGGGTCCACGCCGGCACGGCGGTAGGCCTCGCGCAGCACCTCCTCCTGCGCCTCCGGGCTGGGCGCGGTCAGCCCGTTGCTGAGGCCGTCGTTGTTGGCGGCGCTGCCCCGGATCACGCAGTAGACGTCGTCGCCGGCGGCGAGCGCGCGGGACAGCGGCTTCAGTACGACGACGCCGCAGCCCTCACCGCGCCCGAACCCGTCGGCCCGTGCATCGAACGCCTTGCACAGGCCGTCCGGCGAGAGCCCGCCGAAGCTGGTCAGCGACAGCATGTTCGCGGGATTGAGCATGAGGTTCACTCCGCCGGCGAGGGCGGTGTCGGACTCGCCGGACCACAGGCTCTGGCAGGCCAGGTGGACGGCCAGGAGAGAGGAGGAGCAGGCGCTGTCGACGACCATGCTGGGCCCGCGGAGGCCGAGGGCGTAGGACAGGCGGTTGGCGACCATGTTGAGCGCACGGCCGGTCGCGGAGTGCGGGGACGGGGCGCCGGGAGCCAGCTCGGCGTAGTCGTGCCACACAGCGCTGGCGAACACGCCGGTACGGCTGCCCGTGAGCTTCTCGTTCGCGAGGCCGGCGTCCTCCAGCGCCTCCCAGGCGACCTCCATGAAGATCCGCTGCTGCGGGTCCATCTCCTGTGCCTCACGCGGGGAAATGCCGAAGAACAGCGGGTCGAACTCGTCCACCGGTGTGTCGAGCATCCCGGCTCGGGTGGGCACGGTCCCTCCGAACCCGGCGGGACCAGCAGGGGCGTGAGCACTGTAGGCGGGGTCCCAGCGCTCGGCAGGTACGGGCCGGACGGCGTCGGTGCCCTCACGCAGCAAGCGCCAGAACTGCTCAGGGCCTTCGGCCTGAGGGAACCGGCAGCCGATGCCGACGACGGCGAGGGGCTCGTGGCCTTCGCCCACGGCCGCGGCCGCGACCGGGGCGGCGGCGGGCTCGCTCACAGCCGGCACCGCGGCGTCGCCCAGGCCGCCGCGGCCGGCGGGACCGGCGGCCGCGGCGGGACCGGCCTCCTGGCCGGACTGCTCTGCCGTCGGGGCCGGAGCGGAAGCCTCGTCGCCGGGGTCCGGCAGCAGTCCGGTGAGCAGGCGCCGAGCGACGGCTGTCGGCGTCGGATTCTCGAACAGCAGCGTGGCCGGCAGTCGCAGGCCCGTGGCGGCGCTCAGCCGGTTGCGCAGCTCCACCGCGGCCAGGGAGTCGAAGCCCAGGTCCTTGAACGTCCGGGCGGCGCCCACCTCCTGCGCCCCGGAATGCCCGAGCACCACGGCGGCGTGGCCGCACACGAGGTCGAGCAGGTGGCGGTGCCTCTCGGACGCGGTCAGCCCTGCCAGCCGGCCGGCCAGGCCGGACGTACCGACGCCGGCACCCGTCTCCGGCGCGTGTTCCGTGGTCGCGGCACGGCGCCGTACGGGAGTACGGACGAGCCCCCGCAGCATCGGCGGTATCGCGTACGGGCCGTCGCCCGGATGCGGATCGGACAGGGTGAGGCGCACGGGGACGTAGGCCGCCCGGTCGCCCCTCAGCGCGGTGTCGAACAGGGTGAGTGCCTCGTCGGTGGCCAGGGGCAGGCTCCCGGAACGGGCGAGCCTGGCTATGTCCGCTGCCGTCAGGTGACCCGTCATCGCGCCGGCCTGGGCCCAGTAGCCCCAGGCCAGGCTGGTCGCGGGCAGGCCTCGTGCGTGGCGGTGTTCGGCGAGGGCGTCGAGGAACGCATTGCCGGCGGCGTAGTTGGCCTGGCCCGGAGTGCCCAGGATGCCCGCGGCGGAGGAGAACAGCACGAACGCCCGCAGATCGAGGTGCTCCGTCAGACGGTGCAGCTGCCAGGCGGCGTCCACCTTGGGCCTCATCACGCGGTGCAGCCGGCCGGGGGTCAGGTTGCCGACGGTGGCGTCGTCGAGGACGCCGGCGGCGTGGATGACGGCGGTCAGGGGGTGTTCGGCGGGCACGCCCGCCACGAGGGCGGCGAGCGCCTGGCGGTCGGTGATGTCGCAGGCCACGATGGTCACCGTCGCGCCGAGGCCGGTCAACTCCTCGTGGAGCTCCTGCGCTCCCTCGGCGTCGGCGCCGCGGCGGCCGACGAGCAGCAGGTGCTTCACTCCGTGCTCGGTGACCAGATGGCGGGCCGTCAGTGAGCCGAGCGCGCCGGTGCCGCCGGTGATCAGCACGGTGCCGTCCGGATCGGGCGCGGCGGGCAGGGTGAGCACCACCTTGCCGACGTGCCGGGCGCGGCTGACGTGGCGCAGGGCACGCGGCGCCTGGCGCAGGTCCCACGCCGTCACGGGCAACGGCTTGAGGGCGCAGGTCGCGAACAGTGCCATCAGCTCGGCCAGCATCTCCTGGATGGAGTCCGGGTTGAGGGCCAGCAGGTCGAACGGCGTGTAGGTGATGCCGGGGCGGGTCTCGGCGAGCTGTGCGGGGTCGCGCAGGTCGGTCTTGCCCATCTCCACGAACCGGCCGCCGTCGGCCAGCAGCCGCAGGGAAGCGTCTGTGTACTTGCCGGCCAAGGAGTTGAGGACCACGTCCACACCGCGGCCTCCGGTCGCCCGGCGGACGGCGTCCTCGAAGCCGAGGTCGCGGGACGACGCAAGGTGCTCGTCGTCCAGACCCAGCATCCTGAGGGTTTCCCACTTGGCGGGGCTGGCCGTCGCGAAGACCTCGGCGCCCCGGTAACGGGCGAGCTGGAGTGCGGCCATGCCGACGCCTCCGGCGGCGGAGTGCAGCAGCAGGGTGTCTCCCCGCCCGAGTGCGGCCAGTCGTACCAGACCGTAGTAGGCGGTCAGGAAAACGGCGGGGACGCTGGCGGCGCGGGCGAACGTCCACCCGCCGGGGAAACGGGTGAGGAGCCGGTGGTCGGCGATCGCGTAGGGGCCGACGCCCTCGGTGAACAGGCCGGTCACCCGATCGCCGGGGACCAGGCCCGGTACGCCGGGGCCGACCTCCTCGACGATGCCGGCGGCCTCCCCGCCCAGGTGTGCTTCGCCGGGGTACATGTCCAGGGCGATCATCGCGTCCCGGAAGTTGACTCCGACCGCTCGTACGGCCACCCGGACCTGTCCGGCCCCCAGCGGGCGGCGGATCTCCGGGGCTTCGGACAGGGCGAGCCCGTCGAGGCTGCCAGGCGCCGCGACGTCTAGCCGCCAGGTGCCGTCCCCGGCCGGCGGGACGAGGCCCGGGCCGGAGGAGGCCGGGACGAGCCGCGGGGCGAGCAGGGTGCCCTCGCGCAGGGCGATCTGGGATTCGCCGAGGGCCACAGCCGCGGCGAGGGCCGCCGTCGGCAGCACCTCCGGCGTCGTCGACGCGGAAGCGTCCTTGCGCTCGCGGGCCAGGCCCCGGCGCGGGGCGGGCGCGGGGTCCAGGTCGAGCAGGAGGATCCGGCCCGGCTGCTCGGACTGGACGCTGCGTACCAGTCCCCACGCGGCGGCACCGGGCAGGTCGTGGACGCCGTCGTCCGTACCGGTGGCCACCGCGCCGCGGGTGAGCACGGCCAGGCGGCTGTCGGCGAACGCGGGCTCGGCGAGCCACTCCTGGATCAGACCCAGCAGTTCCCCGGCCACCCGGTGGGCCCGGGCGGCCTCGCAGCTTTCCTCGTGGGGGGCCGTGCAGGAGACCAGGAGCACCTCCGGGACGGGGGTGCCGGCGGTGACCGCCGCCCGCAACGTCGCCAGGTCCGGATGGGCGGGCAGGCCGTGTGTCCCGGGGGCGGCGGGTTCTCGCACACCGCGGGTGAGGAGTGCGGCCGAAAGGGGTGCCGCGTCCCGCGGGAGCGGCACGCTGCTCCAGTCGAGGCGGAAGAGCATGTCCTGGCCCGGGTTGCGGACGGGGGCGAGTTCGCCCGCGCTGCCCGCGCGCAGGCTCAGCGAGGCGGCCGTGGCCACCAGGGCCCCGGCCGGGTCGACCGCGATGAGGCTGATCTCACCGGCACCGCGCCGGATGATGCGCACGCGCAGCCGGGTGGCGCCGACGGCGTGCAGGTGAAGGTCCGACCAGGAGAACGGCAGCAAGGGGCCGTCCGACGCGCCGGGTTCCGTGTCCGGCGCGACCAGCAGCGGGTGCAGGGCGGCGTCGAGCAGCGCCGGGTGGATGCCGTATCCGGCGGCGTCCGCGGGGCCGTCGCCCGTGCCGGGCAGGGCCACGTCGGCGAAGAGGTCGTCCCCGTCCCGCCAGAGGGCGCGCAGTCCCTGGAACGCGGGCCCGTACCCGTATCCAAGGGCTGCCAGCCGCTCGTACGCTCCGGTCAGATCGACCTCCCGCGCGTCGGCGGGCGGCCAGGTTTCCGCCGGGGTCGATGGGGTCTCGGCCTCGGTCGACGGGATGACGGTACCGGTGGCGTGGCACGTCCAGGGCGTGCCGTCGGCGGCGTCGGCCGGGCGGCCGTGCAGGGCGACGGCACGGCGTCCGGTGGTCTCGCCCGTGGCCGGCGGCGACAGGACGATCCGGATGCGGACGGGGGCACCCCCGTCCAGGACGAGCGGGGCGTGCAGGGCCAGCTCCTCCAGGACGCCGCACCCCGCGACTGCTCCGGCGTGCAGGGCGAGTTCGGCGTGGGCGGTGCCCGGCAGCAGCACGGTGCCGAGAACGGCGTGGTCCGCGACCCAGGGGTGTGTGCGGGTGTCCAGCCGTCCGGTGAACACGAGAGTGCCGTCCGGCAGGTCGACGGCCGCCCCCAGCAGGGGATGGTCCGCCGCTGACAGTCCGGCCGGTTCCAGGCCGGCCTCGTGGCCGCTGTCGGAGTCCAGCCAGTAGCGCCGGCGCTGGAAGGGGTAGGTGGGCAGGTCGATCCAGGTGTCGGACGATCCCGCGGCCGTCAGGGCGGCCCAGTCCACATCACCTCCCCGGACGTACAGTTCGGCAGCGGAGGCCAGGAACCTGGCCATGCCGCCCTGGTCCCGGCGCAGGGTACCGACGGCGGTTCCCTCCACCGGCTCCTGGGCCCCGTCCCGCGAGCTGACGTCCGCGAACATCTCGTGGAGGCTCTGGACCAGCACCGGATGGGGACTGGACTCCACGAAGGCGCTGTAGCCGTCGTGGAGCAGCGCGCGCGCCGCCTCCTCGAAGCGGACGGTCTCGCGCAGATTCCGGTACCAGTAGGCGGCGTCCATGACGGTGGTGTCGGCGAGCCGCCCGCCGGTGAGGGTCGAGTAGAACGCGAGGTCGGCCTGACGGGGAGTCACCGGGGCGAGCAGCTCCAGCACCTGCTCCCGTATGGCTTCCACCTGGCCGGAGTGGGAGGCGTAGTCCACGGGGATCACCCGGGCGCGCACGTCGTCCGCCGTGCAGGCGTCGACGAACTCCCTGATGGCCTCCGGTGTGCCGGCGACGACGGTGCCGACGGGTCCGTTGACCGCGGCCACGTCCAGCGCTCCCTCCCAGGGCAGGAGCCTGTCGCGCACCTCGTCGGCCGGGAGGGCCACGGAGGCCATGCCGCCGGTCCCGGCGATCAGTGTGAGGGCCTGACTGCGCAGGGCGACGACGCGGGCCGCGTCGTCGAGGGACAGCACGCCCGCGACGGTCGCGGCGGCGATCTCGCCCTGGGAGTGGCCGATCACGGCCTCCGGGGAGACCCCTGCGGAGCGCCATACCTCGGTCAGGGAGACCATGACGGCCCACAGGAGGGGCTGGACCACGTCCACCCGGTCCATCGGCGGTGCGCCCGGAGCTCCCCGCAGCACCTCGACGGGCGACCAGTCCGCGTACCGGGAGAGTGCCTCGCCACAGGCGTTCAGGCGCTCCGCGAACACGGGGCTGGTCCCTAGCAGTTCGGCTGCCATGCCCGCCCACTGGGACCCCTGGCCGGGGTAGACGAAAGCGGTCCGGCCGGGCGCGCCCGGCGTACCCGTGACGACGCTCGCCGACGGGCTGCCGGCGGCGAGGGCCTCCAGGCCGCTCAGCGCCGCGTCGCGATCGTGCGCGAGCACGACGGCGCGGCAGTCGAGGGCGGTGCGGGTGGTGGCCAGCGCGTGGGCGAGCCGGCCGGGGGCCAGGCCTGGGTCGGCGGCGGTGAAGGCGTGCAGCTGTCCGGCGCGTGCCCGCAGGGCGGTTTCCCCGCGCGCCGACACCACGAGCGGGCGCACCTGGCCGTCGGCGGCGTGCGGGCCGGTCGGCGGCGCGGGCTCCGCGGCGTGTTCGAGCACGACGTGGGCATTGGTGCCGCTGATGCCGAAGGAGGAGACGGCGGCGCGGCGCGGACGACCGGACTCCGGCCAGGCGCGGGGTTCGGTCAGCAGCGAGACGGCCCCGGACGTCCAGTCCACGAAGGTGGAAGGGGCGTCGACGTGCAGGGTGCGCGGCAGCGTGGCGTGCTGCATGGCCATGACCATCTTGATCACGCCGCCGATGCCGGCGGCGGCCTGCGTGTGCCCGATGTTGGACTTCAGCGAACCGAGCCACAGAGGCCGGTCCCCTTCCCGCTCCTGCCCATAGGTGGCCAGCAGTGCCTGCGCCTCGACGGGGTCACCGAGACGAGTGCCCGTGCCGTGCGCCTCCACCGCGTCCACGTCGGCGGCGGTCAGCCCGGCGTCGGCGAGGGCCTCGCGGATCACCCGCTGCTGGGCGACGCCGTTGGGCGCGGAGAGGCCGTTGGAGGCGCCGTCCTGGTTCACCGCCGAGCCGCGCAGCACCGCGAGCACCCGGTGCCCGTTGCGCCGGGCGTCCGAGAGCCGTTCGAGAAGCACCAGTCCGGCGCCCTCCGACCATCCCGTGCCGTCGGCCGCCGCCGCGAACGCCTTGCACCGCCCGTCGGGCGACAGCCCGCGCTGTTTGGCGAACTCCACGAAGAGGCCCGGTGTCGGCATGACGGTGACACCGCCGGCCAGCGCCAGCGAGCATTCGCCGGAGCTCAGGGAGCGGCTTGCCATGTGCAGGGCGACGAGCGAGGACGAGCAGGCGGTGTCCACGGTGAGGGCGGGTCCCTCGAAGCCGAACGTGTAGGCCAGGCGGCCGGAGGCGACGCTCGTGGTGGTCCCGGTCAGCGCGTATCCCTCGACGCCCTTGCCGTTCCCGTTCTGGTGCAGCCTCGGCCCGTAGTCCTGTGCCATAGCCCCGACGAAGACGCCGGTACGGCTGCCGCGCAGCGCGTTCGCGTCGAGTCCGGCCCGTTCCAGCGCCTCCCATCCGGTCTCCAGCAGCAGCCGCTGCTGCGGATCCATGGCGAGCGCCTCGCGCGGGGAGATACCGAAGAACGCGGGGTCGAACTCTCCCGCGTGGTCGAGGAACCCGCCGGCCCGGGCGTACGTCGTGCCGGGACGGCTGCCATGCGGGTCGTACAGTTCCTCCAGCCGCCAGCCCCGGTCGGCCGGGAAGTCTCCGACCGCGTCGGTACCGGTGCGCACCAGGTCCCACAGGGCCTCGGGCGAGTCGACCCCACCCGGGTAGCGGCAGGCCATGCCGATGACGGCGATGGCGTCGCCGTCGGCCTGCGGGTCCGCCTCCGCCGTGTTCCGGACCGCACGTTCCGCGTCCTGGGCCGGTTCTACCGCGGCTTCCGCGTCCCGTGCCTGCAACAGCACCTGGCTCATGTGCCGGGCCAGCGCGGCGGGAGTGGGGTGGTCGAAGACCACACTGCCGGGCCAGGTGACCCCGGTGGCCCTGCCCAGCCGGTTGCGCAGTTCGACGGACATCGCCGAGTCGAAGCCGAGGTCCTTGAACGTGCGTCCGGTGTGTGCGGCGTCCACCTCGCTGCGGCCCGATACGGCCGCCGCGCAGGTGCGCACGATCCTCAGCACGGCCTGCTCGGCGTCGGCGTCGGACAGCCCGGCCAGCCGGGCCAGTGGCGCTGGGGTCCTGCCGGCGTCACCGACGCCCGCGCGCGACGTGGGGCCGGCTTCCTCACGCGGCCCGTCGGTGACGGAGACCGATGTGGCCGTCCGCACGTCCGGCGCCCAGGGGGCCGCCGCGTCCGCAGCGTCCGCGGAAACCCAGTGTCGGCTGCGCTGGAAGGCGTACGCGGGCAGCGGTACGCGTCTCACCGCGCAGCCCTCGAACGCCGCCGCCCAGTCGACGCGCACCCCGCGGACATTGGCCTCCGAGGCGGACCGCAAGAACCGGGCCGGGCCGCCCTCGCCACGCCGCAGCGTGCCCAGGGTGACGGCCTCCACGCCGAAGTCCTCGCAGACGTCCTGCGCGCCGGGCGCCAGCACGGGGTGGGAGCTGGACTCGACGAACACCCGGTAGCCGTCGGCCAGCAGCGCCCGCAGCGCCCCGTCGAAATCCACGGGCTCGCGGGCGTTGCGGTACCAGTACCCGGCGTCGAGGTGCGTGCCGTCCACGGCGGCACCCGTCACCGTCGAGTACACGGGCAGAGTGCCCGGCCGGGGCTTGACCGGCGCCAGCATCTCCAGCAGCCGTTCCCGCAGCGGGTCCACCTGCGCGCAGTGCGAGGCCACCGTGGAGGGCACGATCCGCGCGCGCACGTCGTCGGCGGCGCAGGCCTCCACGAAGTCTGTCAGCGCTGCCGTGTCGCCGGCCACCGTCACGGCGCGGGGCCCGTTGACGCCGGCCACATCGAGCCGTCCCCCGAAGTCCGCCAGCCGCTCTCGCACCTCCCCCACGGGCAGCGCCACCGAGGCCACCGCGCCGCGCCCGACGAGTTCCTCCGCGAACAAGCGGCTGCGCAGCACGACCACGCGCACCGCATCCTCCAGGGTCAGCGCGCCCGCGACGTACGCCGCCGCGATTTCGCCTTGTGAGCTGCCCACCACCGCTGCGGGCTCGACGCCGAAGGAACGCCACAACTCCGCGAGGGACACCATCACCGAGAACAGCACCGGCTGCAGAATCTCGATGCGTTCCAGCTCGGCCGCGCCTGCGGGCTCCCGCGAAGCGCGCAGCACATCGATCACGGACCAGCCAGCCAGTGCCGCCACCGCCTGGTCGCAGGCCCGCATCCGCTCGGCAAAGCGCGGTGCGCCGTCCAGCAGTTCCACGGCCATCCCGGCCCACTGGGTGCCTTGGCCGGGGAAGATGAACACGGCCTCGCCGCGGTCCGCCGCCTGGGGCTCGGCGCCGTCCACCAGGTTCACGGCCGGTTCCCCGTCGGCCAGTGCCGCCAGGGCCCGCAGCAACTCCTCGCGGTCGCCGCCGAGGGCAACAGCCCGGCAGCCGAACGACTCGCGGGTGGTGGCCAGCGACCATCCGACCTCCGCCGCGGTCACCTCGGGCCGCTCGTCCAGGTGGTCGCGCAGACGGGCCGCCTGTGCCCGGAGCGCGGCTTCGTCCCGGCCGGAGAGCGGCCAGGGAACGGTGCCGGGTTGCGGGGCGGAGTCCGCCGGGGCGGCGACCGGCCGGGGGTGCGGCTCGGCCACCACGACATGGCAGTTGGTGCCCCCTACCCCGAACGAGCTGACACCCGCGACCAGCGGCCGGTCCGTGGCCTCCCAGCGCCGCGCCCCGGTGTTGACCCGCAGTCCCAGCTCGTCCAGCGGGATCGCGGGATGAGGCGTCTCGAAGTTGAGGCTGGCGGGCAGGGTGCGGTGACGCAGGGCGAGCAGCGTCTTCAGCAGTCCGGCGATGCCCGCGGCAGCCTCCAGGTGACCGATGTTGGTCTTCACGGAGCCCACCAGCAGAGGGTTGCTGGCGTCGCGGCCCGCGCCCAGCACGGCCCCGAGGGCCGCGGCCTCGACGGGGTCTCCGACCCTGGTGCCGGTACCGTGCAGCTCCACGTAGTCCACGTCGCCGACGGGGGTGCCGGCGCGCTCGTACGCCAGCCGGATGACCTCTTCCTGGGCGACACGGCTGGGCACGGTGAGGCCCGCTCCCCCGCCGTCGTTGTTGACGGCGCTGCCGCGGATCACCCCGTGCACGGGATCTCCGTCGGCGAGGGCGTCGGCGAGCAGTTTGAGTACGACGACACCGCCGCCCTCGCCGCGCACGTAGCCGTTGGCCCGCGCGTCGAAGGTGAAGCAACGGGCGTCGGGGGACAGTCCGCCGAAGCGTTCGGCGATGGCCAGGCTTTCACGGGCGAGGTTGAGCTGCACCCCGCCGACCACGGCGAGCCGGGCCTCGCCACTCACCAGGCTGCGGCAACCCATGTGCACCGCGACCAGCGAGGACGACTGTCCGGCGTCGACCGTCATGCTGGGCCCGCGCAGTCCCAGCGCATAGGAGACGCGGTTGGCGATGAGACTCCGGTGCAGGCCGGTGAGCGAGTGCTGGGTGACGGCCTGCGGGCCGCCGCCGTGCACGAGGCTGGCGTAGTCGCTGCCGATGGCGCCGAGGTAGACCGCGGTGGCGCTGTCGACAAGCGTCCCCGGCACGATCCCGGCCTCTTCCAGCGCCTCCCAGCTCAGCTCGAGCATCAGCCGTTGCTGCGGGTCCATGGCCGCGGCCTCGCGTGGCGAGATGCCGAAGAACTCGTGGTCGAACAGGTCTACACCCTCGACGAACCCGCCGCGCGGAGAAGCGCCGGCGGCACGGTCCGCGGGGCGCGCGACGATGGCGCTCTCACCGTCGGCGAGCAGCCGCCAGAACGCGTCGATACCGGGAGCTTGAGGGAAACGGCAGGCCATTCCCACGACCGCGACCGCCTCGTCGCCCTGGCCCCCTACGCCACTGGACCGCTCGCCGTTCTGCGTTGGAATCATCGCCGCCCCCTCGAAACGTCCTGGTGGCGAACCTAGGACAGGGGGTGCAGCGGCCCAACCCCTTCCTTCGTATCCCCTAGCCGGACGCGGAAGCCCCTACACATCCCCTAGCCGGACCGCGGGCCGTGGCCTTCGCGATCGGCTAGTGGAACGCTCGAGCCTGCTTGCCTGGGCTCACTTGAGGACCTCGACGGCCTTTCGGCTTCGGCGGCCTCGTTCGAGGACCAAGGACCAGTGAAGGAAGGGGTTCCATTGAGATCCATGGCTGAGGCTCTACTGGCGGGGGCGAGTCCCGACGAACTCGCCCGTACCGCGGTGCCGAAGAGTTTCACCGCCGCCCACACCCGTATCGAGGATGTGGGCATGTTCGGCGACGCCGCGGACAAGGACGTACGCAAGTCCCTGCATGTCGGCGACCTGCCCATGCCCGAGCCGGCCCCTGACGAGGTGCTCGTCGCGGTGATGGCCAGCTGCGTCAACTACAACACGGTGTGGTCGGCCACCTTCGAACCCATACCGACCTTCTCGTTCCTCAAGCACTACCAGGGCAGAGGACACTGGGAGAGCCGCCACGACCAGCCCTACCACGTGCTGGGATCCGACGCCGCTGGTGTGATCGTCCGGGTCGGGACGGGCGTGCGCCGCTGGAAGGTGGGCGACCATGTGGTCGTCAGCCCCGTTCAGGCGGACGACCAGGAAGCGGCCAGTCACGCCGACGGCATGCTCGGTGCCGAGCAGCGCGCTTGGGGGTACGAGACGAACTTCGGTGGTCTGGCCCACTACACGGTGGTGCGCGCCAGCCAGCTCATTCCCAAGCCCGCCCACCTGACGTGGGAGGAGGCGGCGAGCATCCCCGGCTGCGGAGGCACCGCCTACCGCATGCTGGTCAGCGACCGGGGCGCCCGGATGAAGCAGGGCGACGTCGTGCTCATCTGGGGTGCCTCGGGCGGTCTGGGTGCGTATGCGGTACAGCTCGTCCGCAATGGCGGCGGCATCTCCGTGGGTGTCGTCAGCTCGGAGAAGAAGGCGGAGGCGCTGCGCCGGCTCGGCTGTGACGTGGTGATCAACCGCGACGAGATCGGCATCGGCGACGACTTCGCCGACGATCCGTCCCGGGTGATCGAGGCGGGCAAGCGGCTCGGCCGGATCATCCGCCGGGAAACCGGCGAGGATCCGCACATCGTCTTCGAGTACGTCGGCCGGGCCACCTTCGGCATCTCGATGTTCGTGGTACGGCGTGGCGGCACGGTGGTGACCTGCGGGTCCAGCACCGGATACCGGCACGACTACGACAACCGCTATCTGTGGATGAAGCTCAAACGGATCATCGGAAGCCACGGCGCCAACCTTCAGGAACAGTGGGAGACCAACCGTCTGGTCACCATGGGACGGCTCATGCCGGGCCTGTCCGCGGTCTACCCGCTGCACGAGATAGGGGAGGCCGCGCGCATGGTGCAGACCAACCGGCACATGGGCAAGGTGGGAGTCCTGTGCATGGCGCCGGAGCGCGGCCTCGGCGTGACCGATCCGGAAACGAGGGCGAGGATCGGCGAGGACCGGCTGAACCCGCTGGGGGGTGAGTGACCATGTTCAACCAGTCTGTGGGCATCCTGGGAACGGGCTCGTACCTGCCGGAGCGGCGCGTCCTCAATGACGAGATAGCCCCGGCCTTCGGCGTGGAGCCGGAGTGGATCGCCCGAAGGACGCAGATCCGCGAGCGACGCTACGCCGAACCTGGCGACGCCGCCTCCGACCTGGCGGTGCGGGCCGCGCACGTGGCGCTGGAACGCGCGGGGGTGCCCGCGGAGCGCATCGACTACATCATCGTCTCCACGGCCACGGCCGACACCCCGTTCCCTCCGACGGCCGCGCTGGTGCAGAACGCGCTGGGCGCCCGCCGCGCCGCCTGTTTCGACATCAACATCGGTTGCAGCGGTTTCGTCTACTGCATCGGCCTCGCCCGCGCGATGGCTGCGGTATCCCCCGGTTCGTACGCGCTGGTCCTGGCCGCCGAGGTGTTCTCGCGGTTCATCGACCCGGCCGACCGGGGGACCTCGGTGCTGCTGGCGGACGGCGCGGGCGCGGCGGTGGTGGGCCCCGTCCCGGCTTCCACCGGGATCATCGACGTGGACCTGCGCACCCACGGCGAAGCCCACGACCTGCTGGTCATCCCGGCCGGCGGCAGCAGGAACCCCGCTTCCCCGCAGACACTGGCCGAGGGCGGGCACTACCTGAAGATGCGCGGGCGCGACGTGACGGACTTCGTCCTGTCCAACGTCCCGGGCGCTGTCGGTGACCTGCTGGACCGGACCGGGGTACGCCCGCACCAGGTGGACCACTTCATCCCGCACCAGGCCAACGGCGTGATGCTGGAGACCCTCGTCGAGCGCTGCGGCCTGGTCAAGGCCCGGACACATCTGACGCTGGAGCAGTACGGAAACGTGGGCAGCGCCTCCGTCGCCATCACCCTGGACCAGGCAGCGAGCTCGGGCGCACTGGCCGAAGGCGACATGGTGCTGCTGGCCGGTTTCGGCGGCGGCATGGCACTGGGCAACTGCCTGATGCGCTGGTCCGGGCCGGTGGCCCGATGAGCGCGATCGCGCGGGTGGGAGTCGTCGGCTGCGGGCTGATGGGGTCCGGCCTGGCAGAGGTGAGCGCCCGGGCGGGCTGTGACGTGCGGGTGGTGGTCTCGCGGGAGGCGTCGGTCGCGGCGGGCCGCGAGCGGGTCACCCGATCGCTGGACACGGCGGTGGCCCGGGGACGGCTCACCGCCTCGGAGCGTACCGCCACGCTGGAGCGGATCTCCTTCAGCGCGGACCTGAAGGACCTGGCCGACCGGGAGTTCGTCATCGAGTCCGTCATCGAGGACGAGGCCGTCAAGCTGGAGCTCTTCGCCACGCTGGACGCGGTCGTCGAGGATCCGGAGGCCGTCCTGGCCTCGAACACCTCCTCCGTGCCCATCATGAAGCTGGCCCGGGTCACGAGCCGCCCCGCACAGGTGATCGGCACCCACTTCTTCAATCCGGTACCGGTGCTGGCCCTGGTGGAGGTGGGCTGCTCCCTGCTGACGTCGGAGCGGACGTACGAGCGCACGGAGGCGTTCATGTCCGGGCAGCTGGGCAAGGAGGTGGTCCGCTCACAGGACCGGCCGGGCTTCGTGGTCAATGCCCTGCTCGTGCCCTACCTGCTGGGCGCCATCCGGATGGTGGAGGCGGGGCACGCCCGGGCGGAGGACATAGACAAGGGCATGTCCCTGGGCTGCGCCCACCCGATGGGTCCGCTGCAGCTCGCCGACCTGGTCGGCCTGGACACCCTCGCCGACGTGGCGAGCGGCTTGTACGCGGAGTACAAGGACACGTCCTACGCCCCGCCTCCCCTCCTGTCCCGCATGGTCGAAGGCGGCCTCCTGGGCCGCAAGACGGGCCGTGGGTTCTACTCGTATCCGTAGCGGCTGTACCGCCTCACCACAGGGGGCGCAGCGGCGGGAGCGTGTCTCCGGCGAACTGCCGGATCAGCCTCGCGAGTTCGCGGCGCATGGATGTCAAGGCCTCGGGGTCGAGCTGGCTCGCCAGCTCGACCTCGAGACCGTAGAGGACCCGGCCGGCGGCAGCGAGGTGGTGCCGTGCCTTGTCGGTGAGGACCACGAGCTTGCGCCGCCCGCCTTCGGGGTGCGGCTCACGGCGCACGTACCCGTGCTCCTCCAGGAAGTCCACGATCTGCCCGGACGCCTGCTTCGTCACGCCGAGACGCTCGGCCAGCTCGCTGCTGGTGACCCCGCCCCCGTGCAACGCCTGGAACGCCATCCCGTGCACCGGACGCAGCTCACCGTAGCCCAGGGCATTGATCCTGGACACGAACTCTCCGTGCACCAGCTGGAACGCCATGCCGAGCAGGAACGTCAGGTCGGCGCCCTGGAGCGGGTCCTCCGGCGAGTCCGGAGCTGTCTGGGGCGGATGTTGGGGCGTCACAGATCAATCTTGACACAATTGGAGTCAAAAGAATTTACTCAAGGCACAGAGCAGATACGGGGGTATCGATGAAACTGCTGGCCGAGGGTGTGCCGTACCCAAGCAGGGGCGCGGTACGGAACACAGACTCACCCATACGCACTTCTTGTCGCCGGAACCACACTTTGGGTGACATACGACACGCCGACAAATCCGATCTTTACGTTTCCCCCTCAGGCGGATCCGAACCGTCCCGTTCGTTTTTACTGATGAGTCGCTTTTCGCGGGGCCAGTCTTGCGCGGAGCCACGGTCGGGCGGAATCCGGGCGTCCTCAGCATTCCGAGGGGGGGCGGCTCGATGACGGCAACGAGCCGTGCGAGCGAACTCGCCGCCCTGGGGGAGCTGCACACCGCTTCCCTGTCGGGAGAGGGCGGGACGGCCCTGATCACCGGGGTGACGGCCATGGGGAAGACGGCCCTGCTGCACACCTTCGAGGAGACGGCGGCCGCGTCCGGCGCCCTCGTGCTGAGCGCTTCGGCCTCGCTCGCGGAGCGCGGGCTGCCCATGGGAGTGATCAGCCAGCTCTTCAGCGGGCTGGCTCCGCGCACCACGTTCGCCGACCGGGTCGCCGGTCTGCTGGAAGCGGGCGCCCTCAGTGCCGCGGTGCACGGGCCGGACGACGGATCTCAGGGCCACGTGCCGGCGCCCGTCCTGCACCGCCTCTGGCAGACGGTGCAGGAGCTGGCCGCCCAGCATCCCGTCCTCATCACCGTGGATGACGTCGACCACGCCGACGCCACTTCCCTCCAGTGCCTGCTGTTCCTGATCCGCCGGATCCGTTCGGTACGCGTCCTGGTGGTCCTGACGGCGGGGGCGCGAACCCCCGGCGGCGAGCTGCCTCCCGCGGCGGACCTCTTCCGCGGCACCCGATGTACGGTCATCCCCCTCCTTCCGTTGACCCCGTCCGGGGTCGCCGCCCTGCTCGGTGCACACCTGGACAAGCGAACAGCGGAGGACCTCGCCCCTTCCTGCCACCGCATCAGCGGTGGCAGTCCCATGTTGGTGCGTGCTCTGCTCGAGGACTACCTCGCCGGCAACGGCCCCCGGCAGGGAGAACTCACGGTGGGCGACACCTTCAAGAAGACCGTGCTGAGCAGCCTGGGTCGTTGTCCGGCGGGAACTCTCGGCACCGCCCGGGCCCTCGCGGTGCTGGCCGACGCCTCCTCCTGCGGGCCCTTCCCGCCCGAGCTGCTGGGCGACATGCTCGGCATCCCCGCCGCTCCGGCAGCGCAAGCCCTGGACACGCTGCACGCGATCGGTCTGCTGAGCGACGGCCTGTTCCGTCACGAATGCGGCCGCCTGGCAGTGCTGGACGGGATACTCCCAGCGGAGCGGGCCCGGCTGCACGGCCGCGCTGGCGGGCTGCTCCAGGAAGCCGGGGCCCCCGCGACGCTCGTGGCCAGGCACCTCATCGCCGCCCAGCGGCTCCAGGCGCCCTGGGCGGTGCCTGTGCTCATGGAGGCGGCGGAGCGGGCGATGGAGGACAGCGACATCCCCTCGGTCATCTCGTTCCTGCGCGGGGCGCAGCGAGTCGCCAGGGACGCTCCCGACAGCCCGCGGCGCTCCGCGCTGCTGGCGGCACTGGCCCGGGCGGAATGGCAGGTGGATCCCGCGGCGGTGAAGCGGCACCTCGCAGAACTGGTACCGGCGGTCGCCGACGGCCGGGCCACCAGGCGCGACGCGATCACCACCATCGGCTACCTGTTGTGGCACGGCCGCCCCGAGGAGGCCGTCGAAAGCCTGAAGCACGTGGCCACGGACGCCCCGTCGTCCGACTCCGGCTCCCTGGCGGCGCTCGATGCCCTGCGGAGCTGGCTGGCGTGCGCCTACCCCGAACTCTTCGACGACACGACCGGCCGACCGGCCGGTACCTGGGAGGCGACCGCTGCCGGCCGCCACGAGCTGCGGTCGGTCCTGGCCCTGCTGAGGGTGCTCCGCTCGGACGGCGAGGAGAAGGCCCTGGACGACGCGGAGCGGGTGCTGCAGGACCTGCGGCTGAACGGCTCGACGCTACTGCCCGCCCTGGCCGCGCTCGGCACGCTGGTCTTCGCCAACCGGCTGCAACGCGCCGCTTCCTGGTGCGACTCCCTGCTGGAGCAGGCCGCAGCCAGTCGCACTCCCACCTCGCGCGCCCTGTTCGCCGGCGCCCGCGCGCTGATCGCCGTACGGCAGGGGGACCTGGCATTGGCCCGGGACCACGCGCGCACCGCACTCACACTGATCTCCCCGCAGAGCTGGGGCATCGCCTTGGGCCTGCCGGTCGCCGCGATGGTGCTGGCGTGTACCGAGATGGGCGAGCACGACGAGGCCGCGACCTATCTGGGCATTCCGGTCCCGGAAGCCACGTTCCGTACGCCGGCCGGGCTGCACTACCTGCACGCCCGTGGCCGGCACCACCTGGCCACGGGGCGTCCGCGCAGCGCGCTGAGCGACTTCGATGCCTGCGGGACGCTCATGACCCGTTGGGGGCTGGACTCGCCCGGAATCGTCCCGTGGCGGCTGTCCGCCGCGGCGGCCCATCTCGTCCTCGGCGGCAAGGACGCCGCCCGGTCGCTCGTCGGCGACGAGCTCGCCCGGCTGCACCCCGGCGACAGGCGGACGCACGGTGCCTGCCTGCGCATACTGGCCGCGACGAGTGAACCCGGCAGGCGTCCGGCCATCCTCAGGAAGGCGGCGGAGAAGCTGAGGACCGCCGGGGACCGGACAGAGCTGACCGCGACCCTTGCCGACCTGAGCCGGGCGCACCACATCCTGGGCGAGGAGGCCCGCGCCACGTCCCTGGCCCGGCAGGTGATCCATTTGG
Source organism: Streptomyces katrae (assembly GCF_002028425.1). Taxonomy (GTDB): domain Bacteria; phylum Actinomycetota; class Actinomycetes; order Streptomycetales; family Streptomycetaceae; genus Streptomyces; species Streptomyces katrae_A. The sequence continues at coordinate 2,595,673 of NZ_CP020042.1, forward strand.
CACAGCAATGCGGCAACGAGACCCCGCTCCGGGGCAGTCTCCCGCACGGGCCCAAGGCCCGCATGGCGCCGCGCGTGCCGGGCTCCCGGCAGAAGCCCCACGCGCTCACCGGGGTCAGCGCCCCGATCGCCGAACTGAGCTTCGCCGAGCGCCGCGTGGCGCTGCTCGCAGCCCAGGGCCACAGCAACCGGGCCATCGCGGCGGAGCTGTTCGTCACCGTGAGTACCGTGGAGCAGCACCTGACCCGGATCTACCGCAAGCTCAAGGTGCGCAAGCGCTCCCATCTGACGGTCGCCCTGCTGCGCCACCCGGCGCCCCAGACCTCCGGCGCCTGACCGTCCTCGAACACCGGACGGGTCCTCGTCCGCCCAGCACTGCGCCCCGCCGAGCGTCGCTCGGCGGGGCGCAGTGTTCCGTGCTGCGGACTGACCGGCGGCCGTGTCAGTCCTCGTGGACCGTCAGGGCCCGTCCCGGGCACAGATCGGCCACCTCGTGGAGCTCGTCCCCCAGGCCGGCGGGGGGCGCAGCCGACAGCAGGAGCACCCTGCCGTCGTGCTCGTCCTGGTCGAACACGGCGGGGAGGGAGCGGACGCAGTGCCCTGCCCCGACACACCGCTCGCGGTCGGCCTCCACCCGTACCCCGGTCATGCTCACCAGGTCACGGGAAGCGAGGCCATGCCGTACAGGATCCGCTGGAGGAAGGGCAGTTCCTCCAGCGGTGTGGCCAGACGCAGGCCGGGGACCCGGTCGAACAGCGTCTTGAAGACGATCTCCAGCTCCAGCCTCGCCAGGTTGGCGCCGACACACTGGTGGACCCCATAGCCGAACGCGACGTGCTGGCGCGGGTTCCGGTGGATGTCGAGCTTGTCCGGTTCCGCGAAGGCCGCCGGGTCCCAGTTCGCCGCCCCGCTCAGCGCGAGGACGCCCTCGCCCTCGCGGATGGTGACGTCTCCGACCTGTATGTCCGCGGTGGCGGTGCGGAAGGTCACCAGGTCGGCGATGCTGAGGTAGCGCAGCAGCTCCTCGACGGCCTGCGGGATGAGGCTTGCGTCCTCCACGAGCGCCGCGAGCTGGTCGGGGTGCTCCAGCAGGGCTGCGGTGCCGAGGGAGATCATGCTGGTCGTGGTCTCGTGACCGGCGTTGAGCAGCAGCTGCGCTGTGCTGACGACCTGCTGGGGGTCGTACTCGCCCTCGCCGAGCTCCTTGTACTTGACGATCAGGCGGCTCAGGAGGTCGTCGCCGGGCTCCTGCTCCTTGGCGGCGACGAGCTTGCCGAGGAAGATCCGCGTCTCCATGATGGCCGCGCCGACCTCCTGCGGGGTGCTCTTCTCGCCGAACACCACGGTCCCGAACCGGTAGAAGGTCTCCCGGTCCTCGTAGGGCACGCCCAGCAGCTCGCAGATCACCAGCGCGGGTACCGGCCGGGCCAGGACGTCCACGAGGTCCGCGGGGCGGTCGCAGGCCAGCAGCGCGTCGATCCGCTCGTCCACGATCTCCTGGATGCGCGGGCGCAGAGCCTGGATCCGCTTCACCGTGAACTCGTTGATGACCAGCCGGCGGTGGGCGGTGTGTTCGGGCGGGTCCATCACGAGCATAGAGCGCATGGCGCCCTCGAGGGCCGCCGGCGGGATCGGCACGAGCTGCGGATTGCCCGGCAGGCGGCGGTCGGAGCTGATCCGGGGGTCGGCCAGGACCTGGCGCACCAGCTCGTGGCTGGTCACCATCCAAGCGGTCTTGCCGTTCGGGAGCTTGACGCGGGACACCGGCTCCTTGTCACGGATTTCGGCGTACTGCTCCGGTGGGGCGAACGGGCAGCTACGGGGCATCGGAAAGGACTGCAGGTCTGGTGCGGTGTCGGTCACGGTTTCCCCCTGTTGGATTGCGCGGAGCTGTCCTGGTAAGGCATGCGGGGCGCCGCTGACAGAGCAGCGGCGCCCCAGCTGGGTGGGCTAGAGGGCCCAGGGCAGCGGGTGGCGCTCGTCGCTGCCGGGGACGCCCGCGCGGCCGCCGGCGGCCATGGCGACCAGAGCCTGGGCGGTCTCGCCGATGGCCTGGAACTGGCGCGACGCGTTCGCCGGGATGACGACGGCCTGGCCAGCGGAGGCCTTCTGGGTCTCACCGTCCACGGTGAAGGAGAAGGTGCCCGCGATGGGCATCCACACCTGGTCGCGGTCGATCAGGTGCAGCGGAGCCTCGAAACCGGGGTCCATCTGGACGCGCCAGGTGCACACCTCGTTGCTGCCCTGGCTGGGAGCGGCGAGACCGGCCGCGACACCCGCCGGCGTCCTGTTGGTGCGCTCTTCCGTCTCGCTGATGAGGTGCATGGGCATGAAGACATCTCCTGAGTCAGTTGGCTTTACTCGCTTGAGAAAACCCTATTTCCCGAGGCCTGTCAAGCGCCACCGGAGCGGCAGTGGAGCCTCTTGACGACAGCAAGACAAGCAGCTTTACTCGGTGCGAACGACGCCTCCGCCACGGGTCGAACAAACGCTCAACCCGGGCCGCGGGAACCGGCGGGTAAACCACAGAGAAACCCCAAGAAGCCGTTTCTCGGACAGCTTCCAGGAAGAATTCAGCGAGGGCATTAAATGAATCCCGAAGTCAGTCCGGGGCGCCGACGGCTTATTTTGGTGGTGCTCGCCGTGACAGGCCTGGTGGTCGTCATGGATCTGACCATCCTGAACGTCGCCCTGGCCACGATCCAGGAGGACTTGGCCACCACCACCGCGGGCCTGCAGTGGGCCCTGGACGCCTACCTGATCACGTTCGCGGCCTTCATCTTCACCGGCGGCGTCACCGCGGACCGCTTCGGACGGAAGAAGATCCTCATCGCGGGGATGCTCGTCTTCGGCGTCGCGTCGGTCCTCGCCGCGTATTCCGGCAGCATCACCGAACTGATCATCTGGCGCGCCGTCATGGGTATCGGCGCCGCCACCGTTCCCACGGTCACGCTGGCCATTCTGATCAACGTCTATCCGCCGGCCGAGCGCCCCAAGGCCATCGCCGGCTGGGCGGGCACGGCCGGTATCGCCACGGTGGTCGGTCCGCTCGTCGGCGGCCTGCTGCTCCAGGTCTCCTGGTGGGGTTCGGTCTTCCTCATCAACGCGCCGCTCATCCTGCTCGGCATCGCGCTGATCGCCTGGCTCGTCCCCGAGTCCAAGAACACCCTCAACAAGACCTTCGACCCGGCCGGTGTGGTGCTGTCCGTCGCCGGTGTCGGCGTACTGGTCTACGGCCTCGTGAACGGCGGCGAGAAGGGCGAGTGGCTGGCCCTGGGCACCGTGGGGCCCATCGCCGCCGGCATCGTGCTGCTCGGCCTGCTCGTGTGGGTCGAGGGCCGGCTGACGGTGCCCGCCCTCGATATGAGCCTGCTCAAGGACAGTCGGTTCTCCGCCGGTACGTTCTCCATCGCCCTGGCGTTCTTCGGCCTGATCGGCTCGCTCTTCGTCACGGCGGTGTACTTCCAGTCGGTGCACGGCTACCGGCCCCTGGAGGTCGGCGCGCTGATGCTGCCGATCGGCGTGGGCGGGTTCTTCATGTCGCAGCGCTGCCCCGCACTCATCGCCCGGTTCGGCGCCGGCCGGGTCGTGGCCTGCGGCGCGACCGCCATGGCCGTCGCCTTCGTCTGCTTCGCCTTCGTGGACCACAGCACCTCGTTCTGGGTTCTGGCCGTGATCCAGCTGATCCTGGGCCTGGGCTGGGGCGTGATCATGACGCCTGCCACCGCTTCGCTGATGTCCGCCGTCCCGCCGGTCAAGGCCGGAGCCGGCCAGGCCGTCTCCCAGACCGTCCGTCAGGTGTCCGGTGCCCTCGGCGTCGCGGTGATCGGCAGCCTGCTCGGGGCCTCGTACCGGTCCGGCCTCGGTAGCGCGGCGGACGTCCTGCCGACCGAGCTGCGCGAGGAGGCCGCCGGTTCCGTCGGAGCCACGCTGCGGGCTCTGGGAACGGCCGGTGACAAGGTTTCGGCCGCCGACGCGGAAGCCCTCAAGCAGCACGCGTTCGACGCCTACCAGTCCGGCATGCAGGTGACCATGCTGATCTCCGCCGTCATTGCGCTGGCGGCCACGGTCGTGGCACTGCGCTGGCTGCCCGGCAGGCCGCCGCAGGCTGCGGCCACCGCGCCCGCCGGGGCCGCGCCCGCGACCGCCCAGAAGTAGCGGACACGGCAGAGGTCCCCTCACCACGGCTCGTCGCCCCCTTCCCCCGGGAGGGCGACGAGCCGTTCCCCGTGGACAGGCGCGCTCGGCCCGGGCAGGACGACGGCGGTGAGCACGAGCCCGAAGGCGACCAGCCAGCGCCCCTTCAGGACGGGCGGCAGGCCGCGGGACGGACGGAGCAGGGAGACGGTCAAGAGCCCCGCACCGGGCGTCAGCGCGGTGACGGCCACGGACGCCTCCTCGAAGCCCAGCCAGCCACGCTCCAGTGGGTACCAGACCTTGAACACCGACTCCTTCGCGCTGAACAGCAGCCGGTCCCAGTGCACCTGGGGCTCCCGGCGGGCGAGCCCGGCCAGCCGATCGAGCTCCTCCGGGCGCGCCACCGTCTCCAACACGCCGGCCGACAACGGCCGGTGCGGCTCCGCATCGATGCCGATGCCCGCGATGCCCGCCCCCCTGGCCGCACCCGGGGCGAGTGCGACGGCAGCCGCCCGGTACCCCGCGCAATGAGTGAGGCTGCCGACCACCCCGTGCGGCCACTGCGGCGCGCCGGCCGCGTCGGACCGCAGCGGCGCCGCCGACGGCCGCCCGAGGGCTGTGAGGGCCTCCCGGGCACAGAAACGGGTGGTGGCGAACTCGCGGCGGCGCGACGGCACGGCGCCGCGTACGGCCTGGAGCTCGCCGGCCGACAGCGGGGCCTGCGACTCGGGCAGGTCGCGGAACGCCTCGGCCGTGGCGACCTCGGCGGGCAGGATGACTCCGAGCACGCGTCAGCGCCCTCCGCCCGACGCCGCCGTCCGGCGACGGCCCTCCGAGATACCCTCCGCGATCAGATCGATGACGGCGGACGCGTGATCTTCGAGGAAGAAGTGGCCGCCTTCGAACACCCGGAGGTCGAATGCGGACCTCGTGTGCGCGCTCCAGGGCCGCGCCTCGTCCACGCTCGCCTTGGGATCGCGGTCGCCGATCAGGGCCGTGATCGGGCAGGCCGGCTCCGGCCCGTCCCCGGGGGTGTGCCGGTAGGTTGCGGCCGCCTTGTAGTCGGCGCGCAGCGCGCGCAGCACCAGCTGCAGCAGGCCCTCGTCCTCGAAGAGCCGCGGATCCGTGCCACTTGTCCTGCGCAGATCCTCCAGGAGCTGTGCGTCGGAGCGCAGGTGCATGGTCTCGTCGCGGTGCGTAGACGGCGCCCGGCGTGCCGAAGCGAACAGACGCAGGGGTTCGCGCCCCTCCCGTTCCAGCCGCTTCGCCACCTCATAGGCCACCGTCGCTCCCATGCTGTGGCCGAACAGCGCGAACGGCCGCCCGGTCCAGGGCAGGACCTGCTCGGCCACCAGGTCGGCGAGCTCTCGCAGCGACTCGACGCACGGCTCCCGCATCCGGTCCTGGCGGCCCGGGTACTGAACGGCGAGGACGTCCACGGAGGGGGACAGCGCCCGCGCCACGGGAAGGTAGTAGGTCGCCGAACCGCCGGCGTGCGGAAAGCAGACCAGGCGGACGGGCGCGTCAGGCGCCGGAAGGTACTGCCGGATCCACAACCGCGTCGCCTCCTGGGCGGCCGACTCGGTGGCGAAGGCGCGGTCATCCATCTGCACGGACCGCCTGTGCCGCGCCGGCGCCGGCTGCCGCCCCGGGGGTGGTGCGGAACCGGTTGATGGCGTCCAGATGACGTTCGCGCAGCTCGTGGTCGCGTACGCCGAGACCCTCGACCGGGGCGAGGCACAGCACACCGACCTTGCCGTCGTGCCGGTTGCGGTGGACCTCGGCCGCGGCAAGACCGGCCTCGTGCAGCGGGAAGACCGCGGACAGGGTCGGGTGCACCAGCCCCTTGGTGATGAGGCGGTTGGCGGCCCATGCCTCACGGTAGTTGGCGAAGTGGCTTCCGACGATCCGCTTCAGGTGCATCCACAGATAGCGGTTGTCGTACTCGTGGCGGTAGCCGGAAGTGGAAGCACAGGTGACCACCGTTCCGCCGCGGCGGGCGACGAACACGCTGGCTCCGAAGGTCTCCCGCCCCGGGTGCTCCACGACGATGTCGGGGTCCTCACCGCCGGTCAGCTCGCGCAGGTGCGCACCGAACCTCTTCCACTCCCGCACGTCCGGGGTGTCTTCGTCCTTCCAGAAGCGGTAGCCCTCTTCGGCCCGGTTGATCACTGCCTCCGCGCCCATGGACCGCACCAGCTGCGCTTTGCGTTCGCTGGACACCACGCACACGGGCTGGGCCCCGCCGTTGAGGGCGAGCTGGGTGGCGTAGGAGCCGAGGCCGCCGGCCGCACCCCAGATCAGGACGGTGTCACCCTGCTTCATCTGAGCGCCGTTGCGGGAGACCAGCTGCCGGTACGCGGTCGAGTTCACCAGCCCGGAGCACGCCGACTCCTCCCAGGTCAGGTGCTCCGGCTTGGGCATCAACTGGTTGGCCTTCACGAGGGCGAGCTCCGCCAGACCGCCGAAGTTCGTCTCGTAGCCCCAGATGCGCTGGCCGGGGTCAAGCATCGTGTCGTCGTGCCCGTCCGGGGACTCCAGTTCGACGGACAGGCAGTGCGCCACCACCCGGTCTCCGGGCCGCCAGTGGTCCACCCCCGGCCCGGCCCTCAGGACGACGCCGGCCAGGTCGGAGCCCACCACGTGGTACGGGAGATCGTGCCGCGCCGCCATCGCCCCGGTACGCCCGTAGCGTTCGAGGAAGGCGAAGGTCGGCAGCGGCTCGAAGATCGAGCTCCACACGGTGTTGTAGTTGACGGCGCTGGCCATGACCGCGACCAGTACCTCTCCGGGTCCTGGCTGCGGCGTGGGCACCTCGAGCGGACGCAAAGACTTGGCGGGGTCCTTGTCCGCGCCTGCGAGCCCGTCGAACATCCCGGCCTCGTCCTTGAGCAGCACGCTTCCCGTGTAGCTGTCCGGAACGGGAAGCGCGGCGAAGGCCGCGGACTCCGGCCCCCCGTCCTCGGCATCCGTGGCCCGGATAGCGCTGATGATCTCTTCCATGGGGGCCTCTCTGCGATCCGGACGCGTCGGCCGCAACCTACTGACCCCACCCGGACCCCGTTAACCCCTACCGGCGCGACCCCCTACCCCCTCCGGCGACCCCCTATTCCGCTGCCGCCTCCGCCGCGCCGTGGCGTGCCTCATACCCCGACCGGCACCCCGGCACGCAGAAGTGCCCCGGCTCCAGGAGTACTGGGGCGGGGCACTGATGACGCCGACGGCACCAGCCGCAACGTTTCTGCGGCACGGGCCCAGCACCGGCAGCGGCATCAGCGGCCCGGTCAGGAAGGGGGACTCCGGCTCCGGCAGCTGGAACTGTTCCGCAGCGACCTCGCCTGACCCCCTCCGGGGCCGGTCTCAGAGCCACCCCCGCTGGGCGGCCCGGAGGCCGGCCTCGAAGCGGCTGGCGGCGTTGAGGCGCTCCATCAGCCCCGACATCTGGCGGCGGACGGTGCGCAGGGAGACGCCGAGCCGCTTGCCGGCGGCCTCGTCGGTCAGCCCGGAGGCCAGCAGCTTGAGGAGCTCCCGTTCGCCGGCGGTGATCCCGGCGTCCGGGGCCTGCTCGCGGGCGGCGCCCAGCGGGACGGCGGTCTCCCAGGTCTGCTCGAAGAGGGTGACGAGGGGCGCGACGATGCCGGGGGCGGTGGTGCACAGCGCGCCCAGCCGGGAGTTGGCGGGGTCGATGGGGACCACGGCGGTCTTCCGGTCGAAGATCACCAGGCGGGGCGGCAGGACCGGGCTGGTGCGGACCTGGCCGCCCCGGTCGGTGGTCCACTGGGCGTAGGCGAGGGTGGCCTGGTCGTTGCGGGCGCTGTCCTGGTAGACGGCCCGCATCTGGATGCCGCGGGCCAGGGCCTGCTCGTCCAGCGGCTTCGAGGCGTCCAGGCTGGCCTGGGACTGGGCACCGCCCGGCATGATCGACAGGCATTCCGAGGTGAGCTCCCGGCCGAGCACCTCCAGCCGGGACTGGATGGCGTCCAGCCCCACCAGCCGCTCGGCGCCGTCGGTCTCGGTGTTGGGCCGCAGCCCCGCGAACTCGGCGACGGCGCGGGCCGCGGCCGCCTTGCTGAGCGCCAGCTCCTGCTGGCGGCGGAGCAGGTCCTCCTCCTGGCGGCGCAGGATCTGCTCCAGCCCCGCCTCGGGGCTGACGGCGCGCAGCCCGCCGGTGTTCTCCCGGGACGGGGTGAGCAGTTCGAGGTCGACGAGCCGGTCGAGCCCGTCGCGCACCTGAGCCTCGGTCATACCGAGCCGGACGCACAGATCGGCCACTCCCCCGGCCGGGTCCGCGAGCATCCCCCGGTAAACGGCCTCCACGTGCGTGTCCAGCCCCAGCGCTTCCAGCATCCGTGCCCCCCGGCTCCGATCCGTACCGCAGGACGACCGTCCGACGGCTCGACCGATCCTAAAGGTGTGCAGGTCAAAGGCCCCAGGCGGCACCATGGTGTCAGTCACCTTGGTGCCACCCCGGACCCCTTCTGCGAGAGCTTCCGGGCCAGCAGGATGGTGTTCACCGGGACGGCGGGGCACGGAGCCCCACCCCAGGCCAGGGCCGAAAGGCCGGACCGGTGCAGCGCGCCGACCACTGTTCCAGCCAGCCGTTCTCGTACCGGGGGATCTCATGTCTCGCACCGCCCGCCTCGTCACCACCGCCGCCCTCACCGCCCTCCTCTCCGCCGCCGTGACCACCACGGCCACCGCCACGGAGCAGGGCCCGGGCGTCATCAGCTGGGACTCCGTGCGCGCCTCGGCCCCGGCCACGGCGAAGGTCATCAGCTGGGACTCGGCGCCCCTGGACAAGAAGGTCATCAGCTGGGACTGACCTCCGTCCCCTCTCCGGCATCCGAAGGCGGCCCCCCGGGGCCGCCTTCGCCGCGTTGTGGCGCGCCCCACACCCCCGGAACGCAGAAGTGCCCCGGCCCAGGAGTACTGGGCGGGGCACTGATGACGCCGACGGCACCAGCCGCAACGTTTCTGCGACACAGGCCTCGTGGTGGGGCGGGTGGGACTCGAACCCACGGCCGACGGATTATGAGTCCTCTCGGGATCTTGGCGGCCCTTGCGCACCAGTGCGAATTCTTGACGTTTCCCCAGGTCAGACGACGTGCGGTGCGATTGACCGCTTCGGCCTTTGCCTGTCTGTTCCTGCCCTTGTGTCCCCTTGGCGTCCCCTTACGGTCCTCGCGCGGCCGCCCAGGCCGCCGAAGTTCGGGTAGTCCGCGGTCAGGGGCAGGCCCCAAACTCCCGAGCAGCGGATTCCGCTTCCAACGCGAAGAGGCTCCACCCCCGCACTTTCGGGGTGGAGCCTCAAGGCCTGCTCGGCCTCCCGTTGCAGTCAGGACATCCCGGGGACCACTGACGCGCGGCGAACCCTGTGCACCCCCTTGCCGCGCTGTCGCGAACGGCTATTCGAAAGCCCTCGAGCGGCGCGAGCTGTAGGTGAGCGAGCCTCAGCTACCTAAAAATCGTCCTGCTCTGTTCGCGAACTTGAACCAGGCACCTGCGATGCCTTGCCCAGCATGCCCTGCGTCTCCCCAGTGGCGGCCGAAATCGTGATCTGCAAGCCAACCATCTGAAGATCGTTCTGACTCGACTTCGCGGGGTCGACGAGCGACGCCACTTCACGCAACAGGTGCCAGACCTGCTCCCGCTTCGCAGGGTCGGTCACCGACGAAAGAGGGATGCTGATGACCGTGGTTTCGAACGACGGCTCGGTCACCCGGCCCGCCTGAACCGGAACAGTGACGGCAGGGCTTCCAGGGGCCGGCGAACCGCACTCACTAATTCGCTCGGGGGCCGCCGCGGAAGCAGCAGGACTACGAACAGTGTCAGCTTGCTCCCCGTTCCGTTGCTCCGGCGGTGCCAGGAGCAGCCGCGGCCGAAGCTGCTGCTGCAGAGTTGCAGATTGGATCTGCGCCGCGGTCGCAGGCCGAATCTCTACGCCGTCGCTGTCCGTGAGCATCCATTCATCGGAGGTGGCCAGCTTGAACAGCGCCAGACGCATCTCCTCGTCGGTTTGGATCAGCGGCCAAGTCGGATCGCTGTATGGGTGCGCGAACAGTTCCTTCGGGGTCAGGTCCCGCCCATACTGACCCGACGTAATGAGCTGCGCCACATACTCGGCAGAGAGCTGGTTCGTCTGTACAGCCCGGCCGTCGGCTACCAGGGCAGCCCATACGTGACGGCCAGAGAGCGACGTCTGCGGCTCCGGCAGCGTCTTGTACTGCACTGCAAGCCCGCTGTCAGTCCGCAACACAAACGCGTAGTGCTGGAACGCCCAAGCGACAGCCTCATCAAGCTTCCTACCCGCTTGATCACGGCGCTCGCGTGCTGCGTCTAGTTCTTCGCTGTCCTCGGCCAATTGAGCGACAACCTGATTCCAGGCTAGGTAGTCGCGGGCGAAAGCCTTAGCACGGTCCCGTCGCTGGGTGGTGGCCACAGCCATCACCATCGAGGCTGCGAAGGTGCTGGGCAAGCCTGGAGAAATTCCGTACGCGACGTCGATGTCAGCGCGAGTTGCCTGGTCTCTGCCGTTGAGCAGCGTCCAACGACGCGGGTCGAGTACAACGAGCCTGGTCTGCTGAGAATCCAGTCCAGCAAACGCGGCGGCTGCAGAAGCTTCGTGCTCGGGACGAGCCAGCTTGTGAAGCGCCGTGAAGCTGTGCTTCTCCGCAAGTGCTTGCGCGCGCACCCACACCGTGTCGACTGACTCTTCGCCGCTGACCATCGACAGAGCATTCGCGTGGTACATGTTCAGCGTCTGCTTGATGGACAGATAGAAACGCTCAGGTCCCCTGCCTGGCCGACTCCGCTCAAGGGCCCCAAGCCCTCCCTCAGCCGGGCTCGCTACCAGGGCGTTGAATACCTCCTCGGCGGCGGAGTAGTCCACCCCAGGCCCCGCAACCGCGGCCAGCAGTTCGGCCTTGGTGGCCCCCCGGACTGCGCGAGGGCGGGGTACCAGGCTGTAAGCGAGGCAGGCAGTGCCCATCCGCAACGCAGGGACGGGCTGTCCGGCATCCACTCCACTGGCCTTCAGGGCAGCGTCGAGAACGAACGCCGTACCACCGCCGGCGCCAGTGTTGACAATGTCAGTGGTCGCTACAGCTCGGTAGCCCTGAATCGCACGATCATTCCCCGCAAGGACACCACTCGAGAGAAGTGCCTCCAGTGCGCTGGTGTGCAGCGGTATGTCGCCCACACCGATGAGGGCGGGAGCCCAGCGCCCCGCCTTGTGTTCGTCACTCCAGAAGAGGGCAGTGCGAGCAAAGATTGAGACAGTTGAACGCACCCGCTGGAAGGCTTGGACGACGGTCCACTCCTTGCTCACCAGGGCAAACAGATCCGGGTGGAACGGATATGTTTCTGTAACACGCTCCGACAGTCCAGCCAGCGTACGCTTACTTCCCAGCGGCGCGTATACCTGATCTTTCCACGCCCCCTTATGGCCGGCAGCCGTGAACGCGGAAGCTATGGAGACCGCGACATCATCAGTCTTAGCCTGAGTAAACAAGCGGCGACGAATGATCTGTGCAAAATCGGACGGTTCGGTTACCGTTACCGTCTCCCCGTTCCGCTGCAGACGCGGACTGAGGTAATCGCGAAAAGCCACGGCTGCGGGATGATAGCCACTCTGGTCTTCCTCGCTCTTAATCATGACGAGCACAAGAGCAACGCCAGCCTGGTCATCCACGGCGTCAGTCAGCGCATTCAGAAATGCTTGCTCGCCCGGCATTCCACCGATGGCGCTCTCGTCGGTGAGCGCCATCGCGTAGTCCATGAGTTCGTCTACGAGAACCAGAACTGGGCGATCAACCTCAGCAAACGCGGCCTGCAAAGTCGCCTTATTCGCACCCAGACCACTGTAATGCTGATAACGGTCCATCCTGTTCGGGCTATCCGCGAACAGGAGCCAGATAAAGCGGCCGAAGAGATCCGTAGCGGGACCGAAACGAGGATCCGTCTTGCCGGGCGACATTCCATCGCACGTCAAAATGACCGGAAGCACTCGCGACAGGTCAACGGCGTGCTGTCCTGTGCCCGCTTCTGCACTCACCGCCAGCCCCAGTTCGGAAGCAAAGAACGCGTCCGGGCGACTGATCATGTGCCAGATCCCCACCAGAGCATGGCTCTTACCTCCACCCATCCCCTGGTCGAGGTGGAAGCACGCCTGGGCATCGAGATGGCTCACACCGAGCCGGCGGGCTACACGACCGAGGAACCCGACGAGTTTTGGCGTCGGCTGAGTGATGTCCGTGTAATAGCCGCAATCTGCATACGGAACAGGCACGGTCTGGTAAACCGCTTTGGCAAGGCTCATCTGAAGCTCGCCCACTGATCCTTCGGTCTGGCGAACTTCATCCCTCAGCGTCAGAACGTCAGCCCAGTGAGCGACGGGAGGTGTGGTAGCGGTCACGTCATCTCCTAAAAGAGGCTGGTCTGGTTGCGAGGGTGCGGCACAGCGGCTGCTGCGGTGGGCGTGACAGCGGCAGACGCCTGCACAGTGCCGCGATTGCGTTTGATAGCGGCAAGGGCAACCGCAACGGGGTCCGAACCTGGAAGTTTGGCGGCGACCCAGTCCACGACCGCCCACAGATGAGCGTCGGTGGGCGACAGCTCTGCGTCAGCGATGACCGCTGCAACTGCCTCAGTTCCTGACGACCACTGGGCCGCCATCGCACGGATCACCTCGTACACGCTCGATGAGGGTGCAACCTTCTCGGGGGCGTCATGGCGCAGCCTGTATCCCGCCTTGGTCTCCAGGAGGATCGGACCACGCAAATCCTCAAGGCGGAGATCATCCGACTGAGCGAAGAACCGAGCCTCCCCCTTCGGTACATCCGCGCGACCGTAGAGCTCGTGCCAGAAGACCGCCAGGCGCGTGTGCGGATCGAACGTCTCCAAGGGCAGCTCATCCAGTCGTAGAGCGACTGCATCTCGAACTGCACGACGCGCCAGAGTCATGTAGTGCTCAAGCGGAACCTGCTCGCCGCTCGGGGTGATGACACGCTCATAGCGACCCACGATCGCGAGTGCCGCACCGTACGACGCCATGAGCTGGTCTTCCAGCGCAAGGCCGTCAGTGTCCCAACCACGACAACGGGCCTTGACGTCAGCAACGACGTCCGCGTCCACCTGAGCGGCGATTCCGATCGGTCGGCGCCTGGGTGCGACACGTGCACCGATCGACACAGTGACGGAGATTGTGGCCACACCCGTGACCGCGGTTTCAGTCCTCGAAGGCCAAGAAGACGTTACGACGAACCCAGCATCTGTCAATGCGGAGAGCAATCTCTTCCACGCCTCCGGGTCCGAGTGGCCGAAGATCACCGTGAGATGCCCGTCAGGCTTGAGGACGCGTCGCGCCTCAGTGAACGACCTGGCCAGCATGGCCTCATAACGCTCTTCGCTCGACCTGTGGTCACCGGCCCCCTTGGCTCCCCGCCCCTTCACGATGATTTCTTCGGCCTTGTCCTGCAGCCCATCAGAGCCCTCTGCGCTGCCGTCGAAGAGTTCCGGCATCGCATTTCTCAAGGCGCGCTTGAACCACACATAGAAGAGATCTGACGAATCCGCGTAGGCGATCATGTCGTAATACGGAGGGTCGCATACCAGGGCATCCACGGTGGCATCCCTGAATGGCAAGGCAACCGCCGACGCCCGACGAAATCGTCCTGGACGACCCGAGGCATGCGTCTCACCCAAGATCTTCTTCAGCGCATTCACAAGACTGGCAGAAACGGAGGACCACGTGCCGGGCCCCTCCCCAGGACCAGCTTCGAGGTAGTCGAACTGGTGCTTCACGACAGACTGCGACGAAAACATGTCAGCCGCCTGACAACGATTCTGAGCCGCACCGCTCCTATTTCCGTGAGACAAAAGACCGGCACCTCGAGTGCTTCGTCGAATCTGACGCATAATGTTGCTGGCGGCGTAACTCGCAAGTGCGGCAGCGTAGTCACTCGACACGATGGAAGCCAGATCACGATGGACGTCAGATATGACGCGCGCCGTAGTGGCAAACAGCACGGCTTGCCGGTCGTTCATCAACGATCCGTATGTCGAGTAGCCGTAGCCACTTCCACGTACGTTATCCTTGTTACCTTCCGGAATACTTTCATCGGGTACAGCACGATGTCCGTTGACTGGCGAAAGACTCGCAGGATCGGCGGAATCCGCAGCCGCGATTTCCTCGTCCCGTGGTACTCGAAAAATCTTCTGATTGCTGTCAGGATCAGTCTCACCTACAGCCAGCATTGCATCCCGATACTGACCAGCGAACCCCTTAGCCTTGACAACGTCGAGTGTGTGCACGTGACCGCATGTCGAGAATGGGCAATGCGCCGACTTGCCCCGCTTTCCGTCTGGGGCTGTGAATGTTCCTTTCTGCGACGGCACTCCCTTGTGAATCTCAATCTTCCAAACGTCACCGTCGGCAAGAAGGCGCATCGCCTGCCCTTGGTCCCCAGTACGCCCATAGGGATGGCGCAGCGCCATGGAGGCGAGCAGCGGGAAGCGCCGCCTGCAGCCGTCGCATGGAATCGTGACGGCCCAGAGATACGCCCACGGCAACGCTCCTCCGCGCGCCTGATTCCCCGGGTACAAGGCGGCCACCTCGGTTGCAACCCGTCGGCCGACTTCAGCCAGTACAGATCGCACATCGGTCAGCAGCCGCGGCTCTTCCACTGCGATCCCGTCGAGCGACAGAGTCTCCGAAGCCCAGTCGCCAGGAGCCTCGGCCGGACCATTCGGATCATGGCGCTTCTCATCACCGACCCCCGCATATGAGATCCGCGGCTCGTTGCTCCAATCACGCAATGGGTAATCGCCCAGCAGCTTGCCCGCCAAGGTAGCCACCGGCGAGAGGTCCGTACCGACAGCGGTTGCCCCAGCCCTTGCAGCCTCAAGCGGAATAATTCCGCGCCCCGAGAACATGTCGAGGACAACAGGCGGTTTGCTCGGATACTGGGCCGCCACTTGCTCCCGGAGCCTAGCCAACGCGCCAGCATCGCCGGACTTCACTGCGAGTTTGACGTCGGTCCGGTTCTGAGGTGTATCAGCTAGCAAAGCGCAGAGCACTGCTGCTCGTGCTTGAGCAATGGGCCTCGATGCGAACCAGGTAAACAGGGCTTTCTCGCTTCGCCCAGAACCTGCTGGAGTAGTGACGGCCAAGTCAACTTCGGCACAGGGAAACCAGGTGTCAATCATGCGTGCCGTCGTATCGGGGGCCGAATTCCCCTGCACCGACGATGCAGAACGGTCGATGCCCGTCGCTGAGTTCACGACAGATCCGGCTGTCACTACTGGTCTCCAATCAGTCTGTTGAGCTCAGAGAGCGGAATCTGGAAGCGTTCGACGCGCCGATGTCCGCTGAGAGCGGCAGCAGGATCCTGCTGCCGTAGGATGACGAATGGAGTAGCCGCGCAGTTGATGACTACGTAGAGCCAGTACGCATCTGTACGCTGCTGGGCCTGCGCCCACTCATTCTGTTCCAGCCAGACAGCCCTTAGAGGGCCGCTCTGCCCCTTCACCTCGATGAGCCGTTGCTCTCGGGTCACCCGGTGGCGGGCGTAAAGGTCATATCCCAAGCCAGAGCTCTGCCGGTCATCGACGTCGTAACCCAGACGTTCAAGCTCAGTGACGACAGTGGTGATTGCCACTTGTTCTGCGTCCGGGTCGTATCCCAACGTCTCGACCCGCGCTCCGCCCGTCACACTCACCCAGCCGACAAGTCGTACAGAGCTAGCCGTAACGCCGGCAATGTCCTCGAGGACAGCCGCCCGCGACGACTTCGCCACGGCGAACTGCTCGAGCAGAGAACGCCGCTCGTCGAGCGGGCGGTCTGCGATCGACTCTTCGAACCGGTACTGGGTGGCATCCAGCTGAGAACGGGCGGCAGCTATCCAGGCCCGACGCTCGTCTACGAGGACTGCAACCTGGCTCCGCAGGGTTTCACGGGCTGCTTCATGCGCATCGTGGCGAACCGCAGGCGGTAGCGACTCAGTACCTCCCGCTGCCGGGTCCTCGGAGGCTGGTGCGCGCAACTTCATGAGAGAGTCCCACGCCACGGGTATCGCCTGCCCGAGGGAACACCGGATGAGCAACGGAGCCTTGCGAATGATCCTGGTACGGCCGTCGTGTACCTGGATGTCCGCATCAAACAGGGTCAGCACGTACGAAGTCAGCGAACCACTGTCGACCAGCGTCGATCCGCGGACCAGGTCCGCTTCGCCGAGGGCCAGCGCGTGTGCCACGAGCTCCTGAAAGGGCTCCTCAGTAGGACCGAGCACGATCACGTCGTCGAGGCCAGTGGCGCCGTCGTTAATCGCCTGCCGTACGGAGTCACCGGCCGCAGCCACATAGGCGTGCCACATGCCACCCAAAGCCGTGGGTAATGGTGCGAGGGCCGCAGCAACTTCCCGAATGCCCTTGGCGGGACCGGGCCCTACTCGCCAACGTTCGGTGCGGGCAATCTGCTCGACCATCGCTTCGACAATGATCGGGTTGATGGC
The DNA here is from genome assembly GCF_002028425.1 of Streptomyces katrae. Lineage (GTDB taxonomy): Bacteria > Actinomycetota > Actinomycetes > Streptomycetales > Streptomycetaceae > Streptomyces > Streptomyces katrae_A. Next base: position 2,612,318 of record NZ_CP020042.1, read on the forward strand.
CTCAAGCCGGTCTGCTGCAAACCTCTCCAAGGCTTCGGAGACGTTGGCTGGGGTGGCCAAACTCCGCTCCTCGGCGACGAGCGCCTGGGCCGAAGCGATCAGTGTCTGCGTGTCAGGAACGACGACTTCTCGGCCCGCTTGAGCATCCAGCATTGCTTTGCCCCAGTCGAAGCCAGCGCGATCGGCCGTGGCATCCAGTAAGTCGTAGACCTTGCCTTCAAGAGATTTTCCTGCGTTCTCGAGGTTGGTCAGCATCACCTGCTGGACGCGCCCCTCCCTCGTGTGCGGAGCGACCAGGTGATAGACGTAAACAGGATTCTCTTGTCCGATTCGGTGCAGTCGGCCCATGCGCTGCTCAAGGCGGACCATGGACCAAGGCAGGTCCCAGTCAACCATCACGTAAGCGGACTGGAGGTCGATCCCCTCGCCGCCAGCATCGGTGGATACCAGGACTTGGAACTCACCTGCCAGAAAGTCCTCCTGCAGCGCATCGCGAGTTGTGTGGTCGACGGACCCCTCGAGGACGCGCGAGCTGAACCCCGCCTCCTCGAAGCGCGCCTGGAGCCATCGCGCAGTGTCAGAGAACTCGCTGAAGACCAGGAGCTGGCCCTCGCCTTGGCGAAGGCCATGGCGCTCCATTAACTGCATCAGATGAGACCACTTCGCTGGCGCTTGGGCGGCCTCTGCCCGAGTCACCGTTTCGAGGAGCGTTGCCACTTCGGACAGCTCTCGGGGCTTGTCTTTAGTTCGGGCGGCAACGAGGGCCGTCTCTGCCCGCGCCCAGGCCTCGTCGTCGTCCGCAGCAGCACCGAGGCCGTGCACCGTGATGAGTCCCTCCGGAGGAACCGGCTGGGTCCGCTCATGAGCAGCACCCATGAGGGAGGCCTGGCGACGACGCAATGTCGCGGCAACCGCGGACAGCGACGATGCAGCCCGCTTACCGTAGATCGAGCGTGCCAACGTGGCCGAGTCCACGTAGAACGTCTCCACATAGTCCATCACCGCGTCGTACACGGCTGACTCATATGGGTTGAGATCCACCGAAATTGTTTCGGAGAATCGCTGCTTGAACAGCTTCGACCCGTCATGTCCGACGAGGTCTTCCTTCATGCGACGCAAGAACGACAGCTTCGAGGGAACGAGCGCAGTCTCATAGTCGGTCTTGCGTGGATCCCACGGATACAGCGTGGGATCAAGCAAGTTCATCAAACCGCGGAAGTAGTGCTCTTTGCCGCGATGTGGCGTGGCCGTCATTAGGAGCAAGTGGTGGGAGCAGTCGCCTACTTGGCGTGCCGCGGCAAGAAACTGGCTCGTCGGCGTGAGGCGGTGGGCCTCATCGAAGATGGCGAGCGACCAGGAACTGTGTGATCCTGCCACCTTCCGGCGAACCTCACCATTGTGGGTGAAGAGGTCCAGCGAGACGAGCCATGTGTCGTAGCGAGGGTCCAGATCGGCCGGGTCTGCGGCTATCGCTGCCGTGATGCGCTTGGCCGTCACCCCGAAGAGACGCTGGAGGTCTCGCTCCCACTTCGTGACAAGGTGCGCAGGAACGATGATCACCGCTCGACCCTGGACAAGGCCGACGCGGCGCCCCTCGGTTAGGTACATACCGGCCATGATGGTCTTGCCGGTCCCAGGCTCGTCTCCGAGCAGAAACCGGAGGCGCGGCTGGGTGAGCATGTGTCCATGCACAGCTTCATCCTGATGGGCGAAGGGCTTCAAGGGGCGAGTCGCCAGCACCGCGGAGCGGATGCGCGGAACAGCGTGCTGCATCCAGCGGCCCCATAAGCCAGTCAGCGCCCTGTCCGGGTCGCCACCCCGATCGTTGACGGGAACGAGACCAGCTACGAGTTGGGCAGTGGTCAACAGGATGCGCTGAGGGGCCCCAGCGGCATCAACCACGAACAGCTCAATAGTGCCGTCACCGGCGTGTTCGGCATCGCGCACGGTAACCAGTGCGCCGTCCACGCGTACCTGTCGGCCCTTCTCAGGTAATGCGACTGCCATGGTCCCCCCAAGCCCCGTCCGAGTGTCAGGCCACCACGTTCAGCGGCCTATCCCCCACGACGAGCGCCCTGACCAGTGAGAGCCTAACGGCGAGTGCCCGGCTATGTACCTGTTCCGGTCAGGCTTGCTCTCAAGGATGTGGTGACTCGTCCCCATACTTCACAAATAAAGATCACTCCGATGTGCGGTGCAACGGTTGCTCCGATGACACTCCCTCTGTGGAGGCGCCGTCGGGGCGGTGAACCGGAATCCGGTGGCACCCGCCCGGCATCCTCGCTTGCCAAGGCAAGCCAGCTGCAGCACCGTGGTCTGGATGCTTGCTCAGAATGCGCGCTGAGCCAGCGGCTCCGAGGTGAAGGTGGGGCTGCCATCGGCCGCCTACGGCGTCAGCCTCTGCCGATTGTCAGGTCCCCGTCGCCGGCAGCTCCCCCTGCTCCAGATAGGCAGTCAGGTCGGATGCTCGTGCGTGGATGGCGGCGGCAATTCGGCGCGCCAGGCGAGGGATGGTGAGCTCCGCTACCTGGTCGGCGTTGTGGAAGTCGTAGCCGCGGAGCTCGTCGGCTTGCAGTGCGATCTGTCGGCGGTCATCTGTGCTCAGGAAGCCGCCTTCGAAGAGGTAGAGGACCTTGTCTCCCTCTCCGGGGTTCGGTGCCCAGTCGACGACCAGTAGGCGGCCGATGTGCGGTGCGATGCCGAGTTCCTCCTGGACCTCGCGCACGCAGGCTTGCCGGGGCGACTCCCCCTCCTCGACGTAGCCCCCTGGGATATCTCGGTAGTCCTTGTAGGACGGCTCGACGAGGAGGACTCGATCGGCTTCGTCGAAGAAGAGAGCGCCGGCTGCCATGCGGGGGCGGGCCATCTTCGCTTCGTGCTCGTTCTCGCTCACGGATCGGACTCTAGCTGCCCACGACGATGCCCAGCCTGCGGGCCAGGTCTGCGACGGGATGGGCAGGCCGGCCTCTGGTGCCGCGTATCCAGCCGATGACCAGTTCTCGGCTCAGGTAGTGGTGGCGTACCTGCTCGGGGGCGGCCTGTTCCGCTTCGAGTAGGACGGCCACGGCTTCGTCGGTGCGGTTCCAGGAGCTGAGCGCCCTTGCGACTTCGAGGCTGTGCCGTACGCGCCGCTCCACGGGCAGGGCGGTCGTGTCGATTCGTGAGCCCAGGTCCGCGGCGATCTGGATGTCGCCGAGTTCGCCGGCGGTGGCCACGCAGTGGATCGCCACGTTGGTCGGGCCGAAGGCCGTCCACATGTGATTGGCGTCGGCGCCGAGCCGTTGCGCGGTCTCGTTCGCCTCGCGGAGGAAGGTCTGCGTGGTCGCCCGGTCTTCTGCCCGTGCGGCGGCCATCGCGCCTGTGAGGAACAGCGTGCCGTACACCGAGAGGTACTCATCGTTGGCGTTGCCGAGCTCGGGCTGCATGACGGCTGCCGCGTCGTTCACCAGCTGGACTGCGGCTTTGAAGCGTCCGGTGGCCAGGAGGCAGTGCGTGACCGCTCGGAAGAGCGATCCCGTGATTTCACTGCGGCCGCTGCGCTGCGCTGCTGCCAGACCGCGGTCGGCGGCGATCCACGCCAGCTCGGACTCTCCGACCTTGCCCAGCACCATGGCCGCCCCGTGGTAGGCGAGAGCGAGCAAGGCGTGGGCTTCCTCCGCCTCGCGCCCCGTGTAGGCGCGGGACGCGGCGAGGGCATCAGCCAGGACAAGGGGGAGACGTCGGGTGGCGAAGCCGTACCGAGATGCCTGGTAGGCGTCGAGCACGTCGCTGACGTTGCCTCGGAGGTCCTGCAGATCGGGTGGTTCCTCGCCGCTGGCGACTCCGAGTAAAGGGGCGAGCTGCTTGTAGTCCATCAGCGTTTCGCGCAGCGCGGGAACCGTCCGGTGGCCGCTGTCGGCTGACCACTCCATGAGCGCCGGCTCGGCAAGCAGGTCTCCGAGCGAGACGTCGAGGGCTCCGGCGAGTGAGGTGATCACCGAGAGGCGATCGAGCTCGATTCGGTTGTTCTCCGCTTTGCTCAGCCAGTCCGTGGTACGGCCGACAAGGCCAGCCAGTACCTCTTGGGAGAGGCCACGTCGGCGCCGGTACCAGGCGACGCGCTCGCCGATGGTCAGGTTCTCTGTCATACCTCGCATGTCCTGATCATCACCTCGTGGCCGAAGTGAACCCCGGAAAGTTTTTCCGGCGTGTCACCGGGCGTCCTGGCTACTGTCGCAGCAGACCGTGAACACCGCTGTGAGATGCGAACAACTCGTTCTGCATCGACTGGCATTGGCGAATGATGCTCGTCCGTTCCGCCCGTCTTCTTCAGGCAGAGAGATCGGAGATGGCCCAGCCATGACGCCCGCACCGCAAGATCCTGAAGGAGCGGTCCAGGCCGTATCGCAGCGCCCCGTGACCGTCGAAGCCGCGGCCGGCTGGAGTTCACTGCCGGAGTGGCTCACGGTCCGCGCGCTCGTGATCGACACGGGCACCGGCCGCCGGGGTGAGGTGCAGCCGTGGCCCTACTACTCCGAGAGGCCGCCTACCAGTGCCTGGCTGCGGCCGGAAGGCGGCGGGAAGAAGTGGACGGCGCCGATCGATGGCCTCCGGCCGGCCCACGGCGATCCGGCCGCGTGAAGCCTCAGCAACTGTGGCAGCGGTTCGAGTGGGCAAGCGGGAACTGCTTCCGCTGCGAACGGCTTGATGTCGAGGTGACCGTCATCGGCTCCATCGTCGTGGGCGACGTCACGGCCGAGATCCACGCGTGCAAGAAGTGCGTTTTCCGCCTGGAGCAGCTGCACTGGGTGCTCATCGGGCGGGAGTCTCGGCCACTTGGCTGATAACCCTTCTATCGGTCAAGTAACTGGCACAGAAGGGGGTTTCGGCGCCGGTAACCTCTGGCGGACGAGGCGCTGAGCGCCCGTCATATGGCTTGCCTGAGAGCTGAAAGGGAATCGATGGCCCAGGATCAGGAAAACACCGTGGAGCGCACGCTCGTGCTCCTCAAGCCCGACGCGATGGTCCGCGGATTCAGCGGGAAGATCATCGCCCGCTTCGAGGACGCGTCGCTGAAGATCGTCGGCATCAAGATGAAGCAGATGGACGCCGAGTTCACCCGGCGCCACTACTTCGACCTGGAGGAGCGGCTCGGCCCGGAGGTCTACAACCTCACCGCGACCTTCATGCAGCAGGGCCCGGTCATCGCGCTCGTGCTGGAGGGCTTCGACGCCGTCGCGACGGTCCGGAAGATCGTCGGCAGCACGTACCCGAACGAGGCCCCCGCCGGCACCATCCGCGGCGACTTCTCCCACTACAGCCGCGGCGCCAGCGCCGCCTCCGGGAAGGCCGTGGCGAACCTCGTCCACGCCTCGGGCAACAAGGAGGAGGCCGACATGGAGGTGGACCTCTGGTTCGACAAGGACGAGCTCCACGACTACCGCACCCTCGCGGAGATCTTCACGTACTGAGCCCGGACCGATGTCACCTATCGGCTGTCGACGCGTTGAACACCACCAGGCACCACCGTAGGAGAGAAGGCATCATGACCAACCCGACCCGCGTCGCCTCCGTAGCCGAGCTGGAGAACGTCTTCCAGCAGGAGCTGGCCACCGACCTCTGGGCCGCGGCGGAGACCGCCTTCGCTCTCGCCACCCGCAGCCGTGACATCGGCGACTGGGCCAAGTCCCGCGAGTGGGCCAAGCAGTGCCTGACGCTGCTGGCCGGCTTCCCGGACGAGACGGAGGGCGACGTCGCAACCAAGCGGGTGTCCGTCGGCGGCGTCCCGCTGCCGAACTACCTGCACGAGGGCGTCGTACGCGACCGCTTCGGCGACCTCGACTGACGTACAACCACGGCGGCGGTGCGGCACGCGGCCGCGGACCGCACCCCGCCGTTCGCTGATCAACCACACATCGCATCCAACTGAGCCATCCCCATGCATGGCCTGGCTCGGGCGAATCACCCATGCCCGATTCCGGAAGGGAGCCCCTGTGGCCATCGAGATCGAGATGCGCGCCCGGTTCGACAAGGACGCCTACGACCAGCTCATCGACCGCCTCACGGCGGAGGCCGAGGACCTCGGCTGCGACGACAAGAATATCTTCTTCTACGTGCTCCCGGACCAGCTGCTGAAGGTCACCGACAACGTGGCCGCCGGCTCGGCGAAGGTCACGCTCAAGGCCAGCAAGATCGGCCAGGGCGCCGCGTTCCCCGAAACGGAGATCGCCATCGGCCGCGAGGACGTGCCGGCCGCGGTACGGATCTTCAACGCCCTCGGCTTTGAAGGCACCATGCACCAAGCGTTCAACCAGCGACACAACTTCCGCTTCCGCGGCGTCGAAATCGCCGTGAAGTGGAGCGAGGCCTGGGGCCACCACGCCGAGTTCGAGGTGCTCCTGGACGAGGCCGCCGGTGCCACGGCGCAGGAGGAGGCCGCCGCCCGCATCCGCAACGTCGCCGACGAGCTCGGCGTACGCCTGATGACCGAGCAGGAGCTCGCCGACTTCACGGCCGCCTTCGAGGCCGCGGAGCAGGAGCGCAAGGACAGGGACGCGGCCACCGTCGCCGCGCCCGCCCGCTAGCCATCCGCTTCGTAGACCACCACGAGGAGGTGGGCCCGATGAGCACGACCTCGCCGGCTGGCAGGCTGGTCGAGCTGGCTGCACGCAAGCAGCTCCCGCACCACCAGTACACCGATCCCGCCACCGTCCGCTGGATCACCGTCAACCGGCCGGACTTCCCCGACGGCCCGCCTCCTCCCACCCTCCGGCCGCATCCACAGGGGCTCGTGACGCGCGCGGCCATCCCCGGCGACTGGCTGGCCGAGGCCAAATGCCATGACTCCCTCCACGGCGTCAGGCACGCCATGCGGACCGCCGCCCTGGCGGCTCTCCTGGCCGAGGCCAGGGGGCTCAGCGACAACGACACCGCCACTCTCGTCCTGGCCGCGGCGGTCCATGACTGCCGCCGCCTCCACGACAAGGACGACCGCGGCCACGGCGCCCGGGCAGCCATCTGGCTCACTGGCAACGCCGACACCGTCTGGAGCCACTTCGGGCTCACCCCTACACCAAGCCGCATCGCCGCTGCCGGCACGGCCGTCCGCCTCCACGACGTGCCGTATGAGCACTTCTCCCCGGACGACCACACAGACCACAGACGCGCCGAGACGATCAGCGATCTGCTGAAGGCCGCCGACGCTCTGGACCGCTACCGGTTGCCCAAGCTCACCTGGTGGCCTGACCCCGCCCAGGTTCGCTGCGAGGCGTTCGACGACTTACGCGCCACCGCCTTCGAGCTCGTCATCCGCTCCGAGTCGGCGTGGCTGGCGGGGGCGAGCAGCGCGGACGCCGTGTTCACCGGGCTGGCTCAGCTGGAGCTGATCAGCTGATGGACTTCCTCGACGCCTACGAGCAGTGGGCCGACGCCCACGCGTTCTTCGACACCACGCTCATCCCGAGCCCCGCCGACGTCCAGGATCCGCTCGCGGGCCAGATCGCGGCGTGGGAGGATCGCTTGGCCTTTACCCCCAACGGCCGGCTGCTTCGGGACAACGCCCTCTTCCGCGCGCTGAGCGGGGACGGCAAACTCCACCTCCTCCACGTCACGCACGCCCTGGAGCAGATCAGCAAGCACGGCACGCTCTACCCCTCCGGTGGCTGCCTGGTCGGCAGCGTCTACTGCGCGCCCCTCACAGCAACCGAGCGCGGCTTCCACATGCACAACCTCGGCGAGTACATCCTGACCAAGGAAGCCCCTGCCTTCGCCGCCAAGGCCAACGCCTCGGGGCGGACGCCCACGCCGCTGATCTTCGAAGTGACTCTCCCGTCGCAGGCGTACCGGGGGCTGGCCGGCGTGGACTACCTCCGCCTCGGCTCGATCCACCTCCAGATCTACAGCCGCCTGGAGTACCTGCTCTCCAAGACTGAACGCCACCAGCTGCGCGAGACCATCGTCAGCCGGATCAAGAACTCCACAGCCTTCCTCGCCCTGGCGGCTGCCGTCGCCTACCAGGGCGCGATCGTCCAGTCCGATAGGTTTCTGCGGCTGCTGGACGAGACGATCCCCCGCCTGCCGATCCTCGGCTATGTGTACTTCGAGGCTCTGGCCGAGTACCTGATGCTGCACTCCGCCACCCCTGGTACGCGCGAGCGGGCCGAGCGCGGCGAGTTCGACAACTGGCTCTACAAAGAGATGCTGTTCGCGTCCTTCCCGGACATGGCGGGCAAGTTCGACCTGGCCAAGTTCCGGCCGTCGCCCGCTGACCTGGCCACGCTCCTCGCCCGCATCGACCCGGGCATCGACGTGCGCCACGCCCGTAGCTACCTGACCGAGCGGATCAGCCACCTCGTCGCGGTCCGCCTCTTCACGCCCGGGCAGGTACCCGAAGCCTGGCACCGCACCCGCTGGGAGTTCGACAGCCTCTCCACCCAGCTCGGGCCACTCCTCGGCCACCTCATCCACCGCGAGCTGCGCACCTTCGGCCGGTACCCGGACTTCTACTTCTACTTCGACCAGCACAAGGCGCTGCAGGCGTGGAACTACTGGAACCACATGGACATCATCACGCCCTTCAACGGGACCGTCCCGAAGGGCGAGATCGGTATCAACCCCGCGTACCCCGACCTGGCGTACCGGGTCTGGCGAGCTGAGCAGGACGACAGCGGCCACCTCCAGCCCGCCGAGGAGCTCAATCTGACCATCGCCCCGCGCCTGGTCGACATCAAGTACACGCTCATGCGCAACAACCAGTGGACCGCCTCGGCCGCTGGCACCGCCTGATGCGAGAGGACACCGCTCCGATGAACGCCCACCGCACGAACGGCACCTCCATCGACCACCTCGGCGAGCAGATCACCACGCTCCTCGCCGACCCCGCGACCACACACGGCCTGGCCCGGACGCTCCGGGCCGCGGCCAAGGAGATCGAGCTCAGCCGGTACCACAGGGTCAGCCAGAGGGCCTTTCCCAGCGGCCGGATCGACACGGCCCCGAAGAACGTCCAGGTCGGCGGCGGCGCCCACCGTATCGACGGCTTCTTCAACATCGATGCCGTACCGCCGGCCGACCTGCTGTGGGACGTCCGCGAAGGGCTGCCGCTCCAGGACAGCACGGTGGAGGTGCTGTTCTCCGAGCACTTCCTCGAGCACATCGACTACCCGACCTCTGCCAAGCACTACGCCCGCGAGACTCACCGCGTCCTCGCCTCCGGCGGGCGGCTCATCACCGGCGTCCCGGACGCATCGTTCGTCCTCGGCCCGTACCCCGCCAGGCCCGAGCAGGCCGAGGAGATGATCGACCGCTGGTACGCCAAGCGGAACTGCCGCCAGGACATCAATACCTATCTCGACCTGATCAACTACGTCTTCCGCGACCAGGACGACCACCCCACGTACACCCCGCACCTCTGGGCCTACGACCTCGACAAGCTCTGCCAGCTGTTCACGGAGGCGGGCTTCAAGACCGTCGAGCCGTGGCCGTTCGACGCCGCCATGGCCAACCCGAAGCGCGAATGGGCCAGCGTCTACGTGGTCGCGACTAGGTGACCTGCGCCGCGGCCAGTCCAGGCCACCTGGTCACCCTCGGGATGGAACCGAGAAGAAGAGGAGCGTTCAAGGTCCCCAGTGTGGGCGCTACGCGGCGCAGACTTCGTGGCGTACGTGGAGCGGCCGGTACGGAGCGGAGGGACGACCCGTAGCCGCCACTCGCGCCGCGAGTTCCGCAATCAGTTGCCGGTCAGCTGGCGCTGCTCGACCGGCCGGGTGAGGCCTGCGGCAACGGCCTGGCGGTTGGCTCGAATTTCGACCATGTAGGCGACTGCTTCGTCAGCATCTGCCTTCCGGACGAGGTCGATGTGCCGTTGGAGAAGCTCGGCGCGACGTGAAGGCCAGGCGCTGAGGATGTCGGCCGGTTCCACCGATCGGTACTGCGCGGTGCGGTCGCCCTTGCTGCTCGTAGAAGCGGTCCACGGCGCGAAGCTGCCCGATCGCGCCGCCCCGCCCCACACCGGACCTGCGAGCGGACCTACGGCATTGCCGACGGCCCCGTCGGGGCCGTTTCCAGTACGGGCCGTTTCCCGTGTTGGCTGCGCGGACGCCAGGGTGTTTCGGCGAGCTCCAGGCTGTGATCACCCACACAACCGGCACACACCAAGACGACGCTTACACAACATGCGACAAAACAGACACGCGCGCGGCCCCGCTGTGGCCCCGCAGCGGCTTTGGAACGCGAAAGACGGCCCCGGAGGGCCGCCAGGATCACCGAAGTGACTCGCGCCGCCAGCAAAGATGCTGGTCAGATCGTTTCTGCACACCTGGTGTGCAGTGGGGCGGGTGGGACTCGAACCCACGGCCGACGGATTATGAGTCCGCTGCTCTAACCGGCTGAGCTACCGCCCCTTCACGGCGTGGCGCGTACATGTGTGCGCGCCGTCTGCCGCAGCATAGCCGCTCATACGATCTCCTGCTCCGGTTGCCTCGCATGATCGGCTTCGCATGTTCAGAGAGACCGCGCTGGAAGCTGCCCGGTTCCAGGTCCGGGGCAAAAAGAAAGAGGACCCGACCGGGTCCTCCATCCCTTCCTGCTCCCCCGACTGGACTCGAACCAGTAACCTGCCGGTTAACAGCCGGCTGCTCTGCCAATTGAGCTACAGGGGACCGCGCTCCCCCGACTGGACTCGAACCAGTAACCTGCCGGTTAACAGCCGGCTGCTCTGCCAATTGAGCTACAGGGGATTGCTGCGGTGCCACGAACAGCCCACCTCCGGCCTTGCCGGGGGGCGAGCGCCCGTTGCGAGTCATAGATTAGCGCAAGCAGGGGGGTGCTCCGCCAATCGGTATCGCCAGCCGGCCGGGCACCGACACGACGAAGGGTGGCAGGCATGCGGTACAAGGTCACGTTCCTCGCCGGGGTGGCCGTCGGCTACGTGGTGGGAACGGCCGCGGGGCGCGAGCGGTACGAGGGGATGAAGAAGTCCGCGCGGCGGATCGCGCAGAACCCGGTGGTGCGCAACGCCGCCGAGACGGCGGGGCAGAGCGGGCGGGCGTTCGCCGGGAAGGCCTTCGCCGCCGTCGGCGACAAGGTCGGCGGCGCGCTGCCGGCCTCCGTGGCGCGGCGGGTGCCGGGGCTGCGGGAGCGGGGGCAGGGGTACGAGGACGAGTGGGGGACCAGCAACACCTGACCCTCCTGGGAGGGCCGTCCGGTGGGGCAGAATTCTCCGCATGGGGATAGTCGCCGGGCTGGACAGCTCTTCCACCTTCACTCGCATCGTCGTCTGTGACACGGACACGGGCGCCGTACTGCGCCAGGGCTACGCACCCCATCCGCAGTCCGTCGGCGAGACGGTCCCCCACGAGACCGACCCGCAGGCCTGGCTGCTCTCCCTGGGCGAGGCGGCCGGCGGCGGGCTGCTGGAGGGCGTCCAGGCCATCGGGGTCTCCGCGCGGCGCGGCCTGCTGGCACTGGACGCACAGGGCGGGCTGGTCCGGCCCGCCCTGGTCGGCAACGACCGGCGCGGGCAGGTCGCCGCGGCCGAACTGGTCGAGGCGCTCGGCGGCAAGGCCGCCTGGACGGCGGCCGTGGGCTCGGTCCCGCACCCCGCGCAGCCGATCGTGAAGCTCGCCTGGCTGGCCCGTACCGACCCGGAGGCCGCGCGCCGGGTGGCGGTGCTGCTCTCCCCGCACGACTGGCTGGTCTGGCAGCTGCTGGGCCGGCCCGCCCGGCGCACCACCGACCGGGCGGGCGCCTCCGGGACGGGGTACTGGTCGGCGGCCACCGGCTCCTACCGCCCCGACCTGGTCGAGCTGGCGCTCGGGCACCAGGCGCTGCTGCCCGAGGTGCTCGGTCCGAGCGACGCCGCCGGGATGACCCCGGAAGGGCTGCTGATCTCCGCCGGGACCGGGGAGACCACGGCCGCCGTGCTCGGGCTGGGCCTGGGTCCCGGGGACGCGGTGGTCTCGCTGGGCGCCTCCGGTTCGGTGATGGCCGTGCACCACGAGGCCCTGGTGGAGCCGGGCGGCCTGATCACCTCCCTGGCCGACGCGGCCGGCATGCACCTGCCGGTGGTGAACACCTCCAACGCCGTACGGCCCCTGCGCGGCACCGCCGACATGCTGGGCACCGACCTGGAGGGGCTGAGCGCACTCGCGCTGAAGTCGACGCCGGGTGCACACGGGCTCGTACTCCTGCCGTACCTGGAGGGAGAGCGCACGCCGCACCTGCCGCACTCCGCCGGGACCCTGTCGGGGCTGCGCCGGGACTCGATGAAGCCGGAGCACCTGGCCCGGGCCGCGTTCGAGGGGATGCTGTGCGGGCTGGTGGACGCCCTGGACGTGCTGCGGCACCGGGGGGTCGGCATCCGGCGGGTGTTCCTGCTGGGCGCGGCCGCCGAGCTGCCCGCCGTACAGGCCGCCGCTCCGGGGCTGTTCGGGACGCAGGTCGTGGTGCCCGCACCGGCGGACTACGCGGCGCTGGGCGCGGCCCGGCAGGCGGCGTGGGCGCTGGGGGTGCAGCAGGGCACGCTCGCCCCGCACACGCCTCCGCTGTGGCCGGCCCCGGCCGCGCAGGTCTTCGAGCCGGGCGAGGAGTTCGCCGCCTGGCAGGCGGTGCGCCAGCAGTACGTGACGACGCGGGAGCAGCTGCACCCGGGGGCCTTCTGAGCTGCGTGACAGGGCTCACGCCCGGTCCGCAACCCCTAGCGCCCCCTGCTTCCGGCGGGAACGGGACCTTGGCACGAAGTGGCCTACTCCTTTTGTCCCGGCTTTGCGAAAAGAGGTAGGGATCAAGCCTCCGCTTGACACAAGATGGAGTGAACCCCCTCGATCATGCCTACCGGAGCCTACGCGTGCTCATACGACTTCTGCGAACGTACCTGCGTCCGCACCGGAAACCCATCGCCGCACTGGTACTGCTGCAACTCCTGCAGACCAGTGCGAGCCTCTACCTGCCCACGCTCAACGCCGACATCATCGACAACGGTGTCGTCAAGGGCGACACCGGTTACATCCTGCGCTCCGGCGCGCTGATGCTCGGTGTCTCGCTCGTCCAGCTCGTCTGCAACGTCGGCGCCGTCTACTTCGGCGCACGGACCTCGGCCGCGCTCGGCCGCGACATCCGCGCCGCCGTCTTCGACCGGGTGCAGAGCTTCTCCGCCCGCGAGGTGGGCCAGTTCGGCGCCCCGTCGCTGATCACCCGTACGACCAACGACGTCCAGCAGGTGCAGATGCTGGCGCTGCTGACCTTCACGCTGATGGCCTCGGCGCCGATCATGTGCATCGGCGGCATCGCCATGGCGCTCTCCCTGGACGTGAAGCTGTCGGGCGTGCTGCTCGCCGTGGTCCCGGTGCTGGGCATCTCGGTCGGCGCGATCGTCTGGAGGACGCGTCCGCTGTTCCGCCGGATGCAGGTCCGCCTCGACGTGGTCAACCGGGTGCTGCGCGAGCAGATCACCGGCAACCGCGTGATCCGCGCCTTCGTCCGCGACGGCTACGAGGAGGAGCGCTTCCGCGGCGCGAACTCCGAACTGACCGGCGTCTCGCTGGCCTCGGGCAAGCTGCTCGCCCTGATGTTCCCCGTCGTCATGCTGGTCATGAACGTCTCCAGCGTGGCGGTCATCTGGTTCGGCGCGATGCGCGTGGACAGCCAGGGGATGGAAATCGGCCAGGTAACGGCCTTCCTGGCCTACCTGATGCAGATCGTGATGGCCGTGATGATGGCCACCTTCATGTTCATGATGGTGCCCCGCGCCGAGGTCTGTGCCGAGCGCATCCAGGAGGTCCTGGACACCGAGTCCAGCGTGGTCCCTCCCTCGGACCCGGTGCGCACGGTGTCCCTGCGCGGGCAGCTGGAGCTGCGCGGCGCGGACTTCCACTATCCGGGCGCCGAGGCGCCGGTGCTGCGCGGGGTGGACCTGGTGGCCCGCCCCGGCGAGACCACGGCGGTGATCGGCTCCACCGGCAGCGGCAAGTCCACGCTGCTGGGGCTGGTGCCGCGGCTGTTCGACGCGACCGGCGGCACGGTGCTCGTCGACGGCGAGGACGTGCGCCGACTGGACCCGCAGCTGCTGGCCCGGACGGTCGGCATGGTCCCGCAGAAGCCGTACCTGTTCTCCGGGACCGTCGCCTCCAACCTGCGCTACGGGCGCCCGGACGCGACGGACGAGGAGCTGTGGCAGGCCCTGGAGGTGGCCCAGGCCAAGGAGTTCGTCTCCGCGCTGGAGGGAGGCCTGGAGGCGCCCATCACCCAGGGCGGCACGAACGTCTCCGGCGGCCAGCGCCAGCGTCTGGCGATCGCCCGCACGCTCGTGCAGCGCCCGGAGATCTACCTGTTCGACGACTCCTTCTCGGCCCTGGACTACGCGACGGACGCGGCGCTGCGCGCGGCGCTGGCGCGGGAGACGGAGGAGGCGACGGTGGTCATCGTCGCCCAGCGGGTCTCCACGATCCGCGACGCCGACCGGATCATCGTCCTCGACGAGGGCCAGGTGGTCGGCGAGGGCCGCCACCACGAGCTGATGGCCGGCAACGAGACCTACCGGGAGATCGTGCTCTCCCAGCTGACGGAGGCGGAGGCCGCATGAGCGGGCCCGGAGGACGGATGATGATGGGCTCGCCCCAGAGGTCCCTGGACTTCAAGGGGTCGGGCAAACGCCTGCTGGCACAGCTGGCGCAGGAGAAGGCGAAGCTGTGGGGCATGGTCGCGGCCGTGGTCGGCAGCGTCGGCTGTTCCGTGGTCGGTCCGAAGATCCTCGGCGAGGCCACGGACCTGGTGTTCGCGGGCATCGTCGGCCGGGAGATGCCGGAGGGCCTGACCAAGGAGCAGGCGCTGGAGGGGCTGCGGTCCCAGGGGCACGGCGGCGTGGCGGACATGCTGGCCAGCACCGACTTCACGCCGGGCAAGGGCATCGACTTCGGTGCCGTCGGGGTCGTGGCGCTGTGGGCGCTGGCGGTCTTCGTGCTGGCGTCCCTGCTGATGCTGGTCGCGACGCGGCTGTCGAACCGGGTGCAGAACGGCACCGTGTACCGGATGCGCGAGGAGCTCCAGGCCAAGCTGTCGCGGCTGCCGCTGTCGTACTTCGACCAGCAGAAGCGCGGCGAGGTGCTCAGCCGGGCGACGAACGACATCGACAACATCGGGCAGACGCTCCAGCAGACGCTGGGTCAGCTGATGAACTCGCTGCTGACGATCGTCGGCGTGCTGGCGATGATGTTCTGGATCTCGCCGCTGCTGGCGCTGGTCGCGCTGGCGACCGTGCCGCTGGCCATGGTGGTCGCGGCTAAGATCGGCAAGAAGTCGCAGCCGCAGTTCGTGGCGCAGTGGAAGAGCACCGGCACGCTGAACGCCCACATCGAGGAGATGTACTCCGGCCACGCGCTGGTGAAGGTCTTCGGTCGGCAGAAGGAGTCGGCGGAGGTCTTCGCCGAGCACAACGAGGAGCTGTACCGGGCCTCGTTCAAGGCGCAGCTGGTCAGCGGCATCATGCAGCCGGTGATGTTCTTCGTCTCGAACATCAACTACGTGCTGGTGGCCGTCGTCGGCGGGCTGCGGGTGGCCTCGGGCACCCTGTCGATCGGTGACGTGCAGGCGTTCATCCAGTACTCGCGCCAGTTCTCGATGCCGCTGACGCAGGTGGCGTCGATGGCGAACCTGGTGCAGTCCGGCGTCGCCTCGGCGGAGCGGGTGTACGAGCTGATGGACGCGCCCGAGCAGGAGCCGGACGTGGAGGTTCCGGAGCGTCCGGAGGAGCTGCGCGGGCAGGTCGTCCTGGACAAGGTGGCCTTCCGCTACGAGCCGGACAAGCCGCTCATCGAGAACCTGTCGCTGCGGGTGGAGCCGGGTCAGACGGTCGCGATCGTCGGCCCGACGGGCGCGGGCAAGACCACGCTGGTCAACCTGTTGATGCGGTTCTACGAGGTCACCGGTGGCGAGATCGCCCTCGACGGGGTGGACATCGCCAAGATGACCCGCGAGCAGCTGCGTTCCGGGATCGGCATGGTCCTCCAGGACACCTGGCTGTTCGGCGGGACCATCGCGGAGAACATCGCCTACGGTGCCTCGCGGGAGGTCACGCGTGCCGAGATCGAGGAGGCCGCGCGGGCGGCCCACGCGGACCGGTTCGTCCGTACGCTGCCCGACGGCTACGACACGGTGCTCGACGACGAGGGCGCGGGCGTCAGCGCGGGCGAGAAGCAGCTGATCACCATCGCCCGGGCGTTCCTGTCGGACCCGGTGATCCTGGTCCTCGACGAGGCGACGAGCTCGGTGGACACCCGTACCGAGGTGCTGATCCAGAAGGCGATGGCGCGCCTGGCGCACGGCCGTACGTCGTTCGTGATCGCGCACCGGCTCTCCACGATCCGGGATGCCGACGTGATCCTGGTCATGGAGAACGGCTCGATCGTGGAGCAGGGCTCGCACGAGGAGCTGCTGGCCGCGGAGGGCGCGTACGCGCGGCTGTACGCGGCGCAGTTCGCGCAGGCGGTCGCCGAGGTCGACTGACCCGGGTGCGCGCGAGCGGGTGGGGGCGTCCTTCGGGGCGCCCCCTTCCCGTTCGCGGGGCGGTCAGTCGAGGTAGCCGCGCAGCTGGTCCGCGAAGGCGTGGTCGCGGAGCTTGGCGAGGGTCTTGGACTCGATCTGGCGGATCCGCTCCCGGGTGACGCCGAAGATCCGGCCGATCTCCTCCAGGGTGCGGGGGCGGCCGTCGGCGAGCCCGTAGCGCAGCTGGACGACCTTGCGTTCGCGTTCGCCGAGGGTCGACAGGACGGCCTCGAGGTGTTCGCGCAGCAGGAAGAAGGCGGCGGACTCCATGGGGGAGGCGGCGTCGCCGTCCTCGATGAGGTCGCCGAGCGCGACGTCCTCCTCCTCGCCGACGGGGGCGTGCAGGGAGACCGGTTCCTGGGCGAGGCGCAGCACTTCCAGGACGCGTTCGGGGGTCAGTTCCAGGTGGAGGGCGACCTCTTCGGCGGTGGGTTCGTAGCCGCGTTCCTGGAGCATGCGGCGCTGGACGCGGACGACGCGGTTGATGAGCTCGACGACGTGGACGGGGACGCGGATGGTACGGGCCTGGTCGGCGAGGGCCCGTGACATCGCCTGGCGGATCCACCAGGTGGCGTAGGTGGAGAACTTGTAGCCACGGGCGTAGTCGAACTTCTCGACGGCCCGGATCAGTCCGAGGTTGCCCTCCTGGACGAGGTCGAGCATGGTCAGGCCGCGGCCCACGTAGCGTTTGGCGACGGAGACGACGAGGCGCAGGTTGGACTCGATGAGCCGGCGTTTGGCCATGCGGCCCATGACGACGAGTTTGTCGAGGTCGACGGCGAGCTGGGAGTCGAGGTCGGTGGCGCCCGCGAGCCGCTCCTCGGCGAAGAGTCCCGCTTCCACGCGCCGGGCGAGTTCGACCTCCTCGGCGGCGGTGAGGAGCGGGATCCTGCCTATCTCGCGCAGGTACTGGCGGAAGAGGTCGGCGGAGGGGCCGCCCGCGGCCGGGCCGGCGGGGCCGCGGCCGGGCTGCGGGGGCGGCTGCTCGATGAGTTCGAACACCTCGGGTTCTTCGTCCCCGTCGCGCTCGGCGGCTTCGCGTGCGGCGGCGTCTGCGGTCTCGTCCACGGCCTCGGCCTCGGCCTCTGCGGTTGCGACTTCACCGGCGTGGAAGGAGCTGCCGGCGGGGTGGCTCACGTTCACGGTCAGGGTCCGGGTCTGCACGGGGGCGACCTCCAGGGGCTCCGAGGACGGTGGCACCGCACCTCAGTGTGGGGTACGGCACATCGCTGCCACGAGGGGCGTGCGGGCACTTTCTGAGCCCGCTGCGTGACCGGATGGTTACCCCCCGGCGGCAACCCCGATGCGGATCGGACTCATGTCCGAGACGATCGGGGGCCGCCCGTGCCGGGCCCGTGCAGGGCGTCCCGTCAGGCCATCCAGAAGAAGACGGCCGTCATCCGCTTGTCCTCCAGGGTGGTGCCCCAGTACCCGGTGGCGCTGTGGATCAGGTTGGCGGAGTAGAGCAGGAGGCGGTTGTAGCGGTGGGGGACGCGGAGGTCCTCGGTGAAGGAGTCCTCGGGGACGAAGCGGGTGCCGAGGGCGTCGACGAGGTTGTTGTGCGGGGCGAGGACCTGGTTGCCGCCGAGGACCCCGCCGGGGAGGCTCTGGCGGTAGAAGCTGGTGCCGCAGTCCTTGGGGATGCCGGGGGTCAGGTAGAGCACGGCGGCGTAGCGGCACACGGTGCGGGAGTCGGTGTGCGGGCGGGACTCGCACTCCCCCTCGCCGACGACCTGGACGCAGTTGTGGTTGAAGGTGCCGGCTCCGGCGGGGTCCTCGGCCCAGATCCGCTTCGCCCCGGTGGCCTGCCGCACCAGCTTCTCCACGTGGGCGAGTTCGGCCGGTTCCAGGGCGGGCATGGCGCGCAGCCCGGGCCAGGGCTCGGGCTTGTGCGGGGCGCCCTGGACCCAGTCGCCCTTGGCGAGGCAGCGTTCCCGTACGGCGTCGGCGTCGGGCAGTACGTCGTCCAGCACCCAGTAGTCGCGGCCGCGGGTGGGCTTGCGGTAGGGCAGCACGGGGAGGGTGTTCGAGGGTCGAGGTGACATGCGCGGAACGCTAGTTGGGGGAGCTGTGAGGCTCCCCAAAGCGGGCCCCAAGAGTGCGGCAAGAGGCGGCAAGAGATGGTCCGCCGGGGAGGTGGTCAGGCGAGCTCCACGCGGACCGCGCAGACCTTGAACTCCGGCATCCGGGAGACGGGGTCCAGGGCGGGGTTGGTGAGGGTGTTGGCGCGGCCCTCCCCGTACCAGTGGAAGGGCATGAACACGGTGTCCGCCCTGATGGCGTCGGTGATCCGGGCCGGGGCCACCGCCCGTCCGCGCCGCGAGGTGACGGCCAGCGGGGCGCCGTCGGCCACCCCGAGGCGGGCGGCGAGGCGGGGGTGGAGCTCCACGAACGGGCCGGGGGCGGCCTCGTTGAGCTCGGGCACGCGGCGGGTCTGTGCCCCGGACTGGTACTGGGCGACGACCCGGCCGGTGGTGAGCAGCAGCGGGTACTCGGCGTCGGGGGTCTCGGCGGCCTCGCGGTGGGCTACGGGGGCGAAGCGGGCCCGGCCGTCCTCGGTGGCGAACCGGTCCAGGAAGAGCCGGGGCGTGCCCGGGGAGCCTTCGGGGCAGGGCCAGAAGACGCCCTGTTCGGCGGCGATGCGGTCGTAGGTGATGCCGGAGTAGTCGGCGGGGCCGCCCTCGGAGGCTCGGCGCAGTTCCGCGAAGACCTCCTCGGGGTCGGTGGGGAAGGCCTTCTCCAGGCCGAGGCGGGCGGCGAGCCCGTGCAGGACCTCCAGGTCGCTGCGGACGCCGGGCGGCGGGGTGAGCGCCCGGCGGCGCAGCAGGACGCGGCCTTCCAGGTTGGTGGTGGTGCCGCTCTCCTCGGCCCACTGGGTGACGGGCAGGACCACGTCGGCGAGGGCGGCGGTCTCGGAGAGGACCACGTCGGCGACGGCGAGGAAGTCCAGGGAGCGCACGCGTTCCTCGACGTGGGCGGCGCCGGGTGCGGAGACGAGGGGGTTGGAGCCCATGAGCAGGAGGGCCTTGACGTCGCCGCCGAGGGCGTCGAGGAGTTCGTACGCGCTGCGGCCGGGGCCGGGCAGGGTCTCGGGGTCGACGCCCCAGACCCGGGCGACGTGTTCCCGGGCGGCGGGGTCGGTCAGCTTGCGGTAGCCGGGGAGCTGGTCGGCCTTCTGGCCGTGCTCGCGGCCGCCCTGGCCGTTGCCCTGGCCGGTGAGGCAGCCGTAGCCGGAGAGGGGGCGGCCGGCCCGTCCGGTGGCCAGGCACAGGTTGATCCACGCGCCGACGGTGTCGGTGCCCTTGGCCTGCTGTTCGGGGCCGCGGGCGGTGAGCACCATGGCGGATTCGGGGGCGCAGAACAGCTCGACGGCCCGGCGCAGGCGGGGGACCGGGACGCCGGTGATCCGCTCGACGAGCTCGGGCCAGTGGGCCATGGCGGCGGCCCGGGCGTCCTCCCAGCCGGTGGTGCGGGCGGCGATGAACTCCGTGTCGGTGCGGCCCTCGGCGACGACGAGGTGCAGCAGGCCGAGGGCCAGGGCGAGGTCGGTGCCGGGGCGGGGGGCCAGGTGGAGGTCGGCCAGTTCGGCGGTGCGGGTGCGGCGGGGGTCGACGACGACGAGGGTGCCGCCGGCCTCCTTGAGTTCGGTGAGGTAGCGCAGGGCGGGGGGCATGGTCTCGGCCGGGTTGGAGCCGACGAGGATCACGCAGCCGGTGCGCGGGATGTCCTCCAGGGGGAAGGGCAGTCCGCGGTCCAGGCCGAAGGCGCGCTGGTGGGCGGCGGCGGCCGAGGACATGCAGAAGCGGCCGTTGTAGTCGATCTGGGAGGTGCCGAGGGCGATGCGGGCGAACTTGCCGAGGGCGTAGGCCTTTTCGTTGGTGAGCCCGCCGCCGCCGAAGACGCCGACGGCGTCGGGGCCGTGCGTGCGGCGGGTGCGGGCGAGGCCGGCGGCCACGGTGTCGAGGGCCTGGTCCCAGGTGGCCGGCACGAGGGGGCCGCCGGGGCGGGTGCGGACCAGCGGCTCGGTGAGGCGCACCCGGGAGGAGAGCACGGCGGGGGCGGTGCGGCCCTTGCCGCAGAGGGCTCCGCGGTTGACCGGGAAGTCGGCCCGCTCCTCGACCGTGACGCCGCCGTCGCCGTCCGGCTGGGGGCGGAGGTTCATGCCGCACTGGAGGGCGCAGTACGGGCAGTGGGTGGCGGTGACTCCCTGGGTGCTGTGCATACGGGTCAGGGTGCGGGCGGGGTGTTACGGCGGGCGCCCGGCCGCGTTACGGCCGGGGGTGCGGGGGCTCAGCGCGGGCGGACGGCGCCGGTGAGACCCCGCGGCCGGGGCTGGAGGGTGCTCTCCCCGCCCCGCCCTTTCGCCGTCTCTCCCCCAGCTACCGCTGGGAGGTGCCCCAGGGGCTCCGCCCCGGACCCCGCGCCTCAAACGCCGGCGGGGCTGGAATCAGCCCCGCCGGCGTTTGAGGCGGAAACGGGGAAGGGGCGCGGCGGGGAGACGGCTCCGCGCAGCGGCACCCGTACCCCGGGCCCGGCTACTGGCCCGTCCGGTGCTTCACCGTCAGGCCAGCCGTCCAGCCGGATCGCGGCGTCAGTCTGCCAGAGCCCCCAGGGCCCGCGACACCCCTTCCTCCTTCGGGCCGAGGAAGTGCGGCGGCGGCTCGAAGACGGCGTCGACGGCGGCCTTGCCGGCCGCGAAGACCTCGCGGGCGCCGCCGTAGTACCAGGTGGCGTCGTGCGCGTTGTCGACACCGACCCCGTAGGAGTCCACGCCCGCGGCCCGGCACAGCGTGACGGCCCGGTGGATGTGGAAGCTCTGGCTGACGAGCACCGCCCGGCGCACGCCGAAGATCTCCCGGGCCCGTACGCAGCTGTCCCAGGTGTCGAAGCCGGCGAAGTCGCTGACGATCCGCCCGTCGGGCACCCCGTGCCGGGTGAGGTAGGCGCGCATCGCGTCGGGCTCGTCGTACTCGGTGCGGCTGTTGTCCCCGGTGACCAGGACGGCCTTCACCTTCCCCGCCCGGTACAGCTCGACGGCCGCGTCCAGGCGGGCCGCGAGGTACGGGGTGGGCCGGCCGTCCCACAGCCCGGCCCCGAAGACGACGGCCACCCCGGCCGCGGGCGCCTGCGCGGTGGTGCGCAGCCGGCCTGCGGCGGTGGCGTGGGTCCAGGTGGAGGGCAGCAGGGCCAGCACGCACAGGGCCATCACGGCCTGCACCGCCCGCCGCCGGGCCCGTACGGTGCCGAGGCGCGGTCGGCGCATGGCGATTCCCCCTGGTGGTCGTGGTGGTGCCGCCCCCGGCGGCTCCTACGGGGTCAGGACGGCCGGGACCGCCGGAACGGTTCCCCGGCCCAGCTGTGAGCACCCGGCGAACACCCGTCACCGCCGCGCAACGCCCACGCAATCTGCGGCCCGCAGGATCGGTCCATGACGGAGCCGGTGCACCCTCCCGAAAGCCAGTCCTCCCCCTCGCCCTCCCCCTCCCTCCCCTTCGGCGGCGCGGCCGAGCTGCTGACCCGGATCACCCACCAGCTCGGCGCCCAGCTGAGCGGAGTGCGCCCCCCGCGCGCCCGGCCCCACGGAGCCCCCTCATGCACCCCACCCTCGTCGCCGTGGCCCACGGCAGCCGCGACCCACGTGCCGCGCTCACCGTCCTCGCCCTCCTCGAACGGGTCCGCGAGCTCCGCCCGCGCCTCGACGTCCGGCTCGGGCACATCGAGCTGAACCGGCCGCTGCTCGCCGACACCCTCGCGGACGCCACCGGTGCGGTCGTCCTCGTACCGCTGCTGCTCGGGCGCGGGACCCACGTCAAGCGTGACCTCCCCGCCGCCGCAGCCCGCGCCGGGCACCTGCGGATACGGGTCGCGGCCCCGCTCGGGCCGCACCCGCTGCTGGTGGAGGCCCTGGCCGAAAGGCTCCTGCAGGCCGGCTGGCAGCCCGGCACCGCCGTGGTCCTGGCCTCCGCCGGTTCCCTCGACCCCGACTGCGCCGCCGACTCCCGCCGCACGGCCGCGCTGCTCTCGGAACGCCTCGACGGGGTGCCCGTGACCCCGGCGTACGCCTCGGCGGCCGCGCCGGCCGTCCCGGACGCCGTACGGGCGCTCGTGGCGCGGGGCCACCGGGTGGCGGTGGCCTCGTACTTCACCGCCCCCGGCCGCTTCGCCGCCGCGAGCGCCGCCGCCGCACCGGGCCCGGCCGCCGCACCCCTGGGCGCCCACCCGGCCCTGGCCCGGCTGGTCCTCCACCGTTACGACCAGGCCCTGGCCCGCCCCGCGCACCAGCGGGAACCGGCCACTGCCTGAAGACCGGACGGGACCGGATTGCTCGGATTGTCGGTGTCTCCGGTTACCGTCTGATATATGGAAGGCACCGCGCAGAACCCCGCGTACGACTCCTACGACCCCGCCGCCACCGAGCGGTGGGCCGCCGAGCCCGACAAGAGGCCCGGGCGGACCGCCTTCCAGCGCGACCGCGCCCGGGTGCTGCATTCGGCCGCGCTGCGCCGCCTCGCCGGGAAGACCCAGGTGGTCACCCCGGGCACCCGCTCGTACGACTGGGACGCGAGCCCCCGTACCCGGCTGACGCACTCCCTGGAGTGCGCGCAGGTCGGCCGGGAGCTCGGCGCGGCCCTCGGCTGCGATCCCGACCTGGTCGAGGCGGCCTGCCTGTCGCACGACATGGGGCACCCGCCGTTCGGGCACAACGGCGAGGAGGCGCTCAACGAGTTCGCCAAGGACTGCGGCGGCTTCGAGGGCAACGCCCAGTCGCTGCGCCTGCTGACCCGGCTGGAGCCCAAGCGGTTCGTGCCCGGTCCGGCGACGGGCGAGCCGGTGAGCGTCGGACTCAATCTGACCCGGGCCTGTCTGGACGCCGCCACCAAGTACCCCTGGGCGCGCGGCGGGCACCCCACCGACCCCGACTCGGTGAAGTTCGGCGCCTACGAGGACGACCTGCCGGTCTTCGCCTGGCTGCGGCGCGGCGCGCCCGCCGACCGCAAGTGCTTCGAGGCCCAGGTGATGGACTGGTCGGACGACGTCGCCTACTCGGTCCACGACTTCGAGGACGGGCTGCACGCCGGGCACCTCGACCCCAACCTGCTGTTCGCCGAACCGGAACGGGCCGCGATCTGGCGGGTCGCCATCGGCCGGTACGTGCCCGCCGACACCGAGCCGGAGGAACTGCGCGAGGCGCTGGACCGGCTGATGGAGGAGGAGTGGTGGCCGCACGGGTACGACGGCTCGGCCGTGGCGCAGGCCCGGCTCAAGGACGCCACCAGCCAGCTGATCGGCCGGTTCTGCCTGGCCGCCGAGACCGCCACCCGTGAGGCGTACGGCGGCGGCCCGCTGACCCGGTACGCGGCGGAGCTGGTGGTCCCGCGCCGGGCGCGCAACGAGTGCGCCGTCCTGAAGGCGGTCGCCGACCTGTACGTGATGCAGCGCGACGAGCAGGAGCGGCTGCGGGCCGACCAGCGCATCGTCCTGGCCGAACTCGCCGAGGCGCTCAGCGCCCGCGCGCCCGAGGGACTCGACCCCCAGTTCCGGGCGATCTTCGACGCGGCGCCGGACGACAAGGCCCGCAAGCGGGCGGTCATCGACCAGATCGCGTGCCTCACCGATGCTTCGGCCCGGTCCCTGCACGCACGCCTCACCCGGCGCGGACGGCGCGCCGAGGGGTGAGCCGATCGGGCCATTCCCCCTTCACGGGGCAGGCTCGGTGCGGGACGCTCGCATGTGGCCGCACATGGCGGAGAGGTTATGAGGAGGCATCAGGTGGTCGACGCACACCAGACGTTCATCATCGTCGGCGCGGGGCTGGCCGGGGCGAAGGCCGCCGAAACGCTGAGGTCGGAGGGGTTCACCGGCCGCGTGATCCTGATCGGCGACGAGCGCGACCATCCCTACGAACGGCCCCCGCTGTCCAAGGGCTACCTGCTGGGCAAGGAGGAACGCGACAGCGTCTTCGTGCACGAGCCGTCCTGGTATGCGGGCGCCGACATCGAGCTGCACCTGGGGCAGCCCGCGGTGCACCTGGACCGCGGGGCGAAGACGGTCCGGCTGGGTGACGGCACCCTGCTGCACTACGACAAGCTGCTGCTGGCGACCGGCGCCGAGCCGCGCCGCCTGGACATCCCGGGCACCGGCCTGGCCGGGGTGCACCACCTGCGCCGGCTCGCCCACGCCGACCTGCTGCGCAAGGCGCTGACCTCCCTGGGCCGCGACAACGGCCACCTGCTGATCGCCGGCGCGGGCTGGATCGGCCTGGAGGTGGCGGCCGCGGCCCGCACCTACGGCGCCGAGGTGACCGTGGTCGAACCGCTGCCCACCCCGCTGCACGCGGTGCTCGGACCGGAGATCGGCCAGTTCTTCGCGGACCTGCACACCGGGCACGGGGTGCGCTTCCACTTCGGGGCCATGCTGACGGAGATCGTCGGCCAGGACGGGATGGTGCTGGCCGCCCGCACCGACGACGGCGAGGAGCACCCGGCGCACGCCGTGCTCGCCGCGATCGGCGCGGCGCCGCGCACCGCGCTCGCGGAGACCTCCGGGCTGGCCCTGGTGGACCGGGAGCACGGCGGCGGCATCGCCGTGGACGCCTCGCTGCGCACCTCCGACCCGGACGTCTTCGCCGTCGGCGACGTGGCCGCCGCCCAGCACCCGGGGCTGGGCACCCGGGTGCGGGTGGAGCACTGGGCCAACGCCCTCAACGGGGGCCCGGCCGCCGCGCGTGCGATGCTGGGGCAGGAGGTCTCGTACGAGCGGGTGCCGTACTTCTTCTCCGACCAGTACGACGTGGGCCTGGAGTACTCGGGGTACGCCCCGGCGGGCAGCTACGACCAGGTGCTGGTGCGCGGAGACGCGGGCAAGCGCGAGTTCATCGCGTTCTGGCTCTCCGGCGGCCGGGTGCTGGCGGGGATGAACGTGAACGTGTGGGACGTCACCGAGCACATCCAGAACCTGATCCGGTCGAAGGCGCCGGTGGACCGCGAGAAGCTGGCGGACCCTTCCGTTCCGCTTGACTCCCTGGTCCCGGCCCAGGGGGCCTGACGGGTTTGCCGCCGTCCCACCGTAGAATTCTCGGGTGGCAGGACGGATCAACGACGACGACGTGAAGGCGGTACGGGACGCGGTCCCGATCGACGCCGTGGTCTCCGAGTACCTCCAGCTGCGCAACGCGGGCGGCGGCAACCTCAAGGGCCTGTGCCCCTTCCACGACGAGAAGTCCCCGTCCTTCCAGGTCAGCCCGAGCAAGGGGCTCTACCACTGCTTCGGCTGCCAGGCCGGCGGGGACACCCTCGACTTCATCATGAAGATCGACCACCTCTCGTTCTCGGAGGCGGTCGAGCGGCTGGCCGGCCAGGCCGGCATCACCCTGCGCTACGAGGAGGGCGGCTACACCGCCGGCACCAGCGGCCGCGGGGAGCGGATCCGCCTGGTCGAGGCGCACAAGGCCGCCGCCCTCTTCTACGCCGACCAGCTCGGCGGCGCCGAGGCCGAGATCGCCCGGCGCTTCCTGGCGGAGCGCGGCTTCGACCAGGCGGCGGCCGAGCACTTCGGGGTGGGCTACAGCCCGGCCGGCTGGGACCACCTGACCCGGTTCCTGCGCGGGCGTGGCTTCAGCGACAAGGAGCTGATCCTCTCGGGCCTGGCCCAGGACAGCCGCAGCGGCAAGCCGATCGACCGCTTCCGCGGCCGGCTGATGTGGCCGATCCGGGACATCAGCGGCGAGGTGGTCGGCTTCGGAGCGCGCAAGCTGCGCGAGGACGACAACGGCCCGAAGTACCTGAACACCCCCGAGACGCCGATCTACAAGAAGTCCCAGGTCCTCTACGGGATCGACCTGGCGAAGAAGGAGATCGCGAAGACCTCCCGGGCCGTGGTCGTCGAGGGCTACACCGATGTGATGGCCTGCCACCTGGCCGGGGTCACCACCGCCATCGCCACCTGTGGCACGGCCTTCGGCGGGGAGCACATCAAGATCCTGCGCCGGCTGCTGATGGACAACGCGACCGCCGAGGTGATCTTCACCTTCGACGGTGACGCGGCCGGGCAGAAGGCGGCGCTGCGGGCCTTCGAGGACGACCAGAAGTTCGCGGCGGAGACCTCGATCGCGATCACCCCGGGCGGGATGGACCCCTGCGACCTGCGCCTCGCGCAGGGCGACGCGGCCGTCTCCGGGCTGGTGGAGTCCCGCACTCCGCTGTTCGAGTTCGCGCTGCGCCACATCGTGTCCCGGCACAACCTGGAGAACCCGGCGGGACGGGCGGCCGCCCTGGACGAGGCCGCTCCCGTCGTGGCCGGGATCAAGAACATCGCGATCCAGCACGAGTCGGCGGTGCAGCTGGCGGGCATGCTGGGCATCCGCGACGAGCAGTTCGTCGTCAAGCGGGTCGCGCAGCAGGCCCGCTGGGCGCGCGAGCGCGGCCAGCAGCCGGACCGGCGGCAGCCCGCCCGCCGCTACGAGGAGGCCCCGGCCGCCGCACCGGCCCCGGCGCAGCCGGGCGGCCCGGCCCTGAACCTGCGCAGCCCGGCGCACCGGACGGAGCGGGAGCTGCTCAAGCTGGCGCTCCAGCGCCCGGCCCTGGTCTCCCCCGCCTTCGACGCGTACGGGTCGGACGAGTTCACGGCCCCGCCCTACGCGGCGGTCCGCCAGGCCATCCAGGACGCGGGCGGCGCCGCCCAGGGCACGGAGGACTACCTGGCCCGGGTGCGGGAGGCGGCCCCGAACGACACGGTGCGCGCGCTGGTGACGGAGCTGGCGGTGGAGGCCATCCACGCGAAGACGGTGGACGAGGTCTACGCGGGGGTCCAGCTGGTGCAGGTCCGCCTGCGGGCGGTGGACCGCCGGGTCCACGAGATCCAGGGCCAGATGGCCCGCCTCGGCCCGCAGGCCCCGCCGGAACAGCATGCGGCGGTCCAGCAGGAACTGTGGGTCCTCCAGCAGTACGGCCAACGCCTGCGCAACCGGGGCGCGGAGGGTCTGTAGCGGGCGGCGGGGCTATTCAGAGCTCCGCCGGCGTTCGAGCCAGTCCCCCGACCGGATCTCGGTCCCCGACCGCGCGAGCCGGAGGGCCAGCGGCGCGGCCGCCAGGTACACCCACGCCAGGACCCGGGTGCCATCGGGCCGGAGGGCCTCGCGCGCGACCCGGTCGTAGAGGTTCCGCGGGCTGCCCGGCCCCACGTACTCCTCCAGCAGGTCGAGCGCTCCCAGCAGCTCCGCGTACGCGTCCGCCGCCGGGGTGATCAGCTCACCGGCTATCACCGAGCCGGCCCGCTCCACCGCGTACGGATAGCCGGGCCCCTCGTACAGCACCGCCCCCGGCAGCCGGGCCGGCTCCTCGGCGGCGGTGCGGCCGCGCAGGAACAGCCGGTGGTTGGCCTCGCCGGGCCGCAGCGTCCCGTAGACGAAGAGCGGCAGGACGCCGCCGGATCCCGGCCGGTCGACCGATGTCACGAGCCCCTCCTTCGGCTACGCCGGACCTGCCCGGCCCGGGCCGAAAGGCCCGTCTTTCCCGTGCACCCCCACCGTACGCACCGCTGTTACACAATCTCCCGGTCGCTGTGACGGTCGCCGATTACTGTCCGATTCATCCCTTTTCCTCACCCCCATGGTTCCCTTCCCATGTCGCGATCACCCCGCCGTCTCCCCCTCGCCGCCCTGCTGCTGTGCGCCGCCGCACCGGCCGCCGGGGGCTGCGCCGCGCCCGGCGGGCTGGCCGCCGGGGAGCCCGTGGCCCCGGCGTCGGCGCAGCCCCAGCCGCAGGCCCTGTGGCCGGCCTGGGCCGACGACTCCCCGAAGTCCCCGGGGGCGGCGACCGGCACCCGGCAGCCCCCGCCGGCGCCGCTGGCGGACGCGCCCGAGGCGGGCCCCGAGGGGCTGACGGCGGTGAAGGCGGCCGAGATCGTCAAGGCGGACCCGCGGATGCGGCTGTTCGCGGACAAGGGGACGATCAGCGCCCCCGGCCGGTCCGGTATCCGCCCGCCCGTCTACCTGGATCTGACGGGGGACGGCCACAAGGAACTGATCGTCGCGGCCGACACCGAGACCGGCCGCACGGCGCTGAGCGTGTACATCGCCCGGGGAAATCGGATCGTGCCCGTCCTGTTCACCCTCGGCCGGCGGATGGCCGCCGAGTCCCTGGGCCCGGACCTGCTGATCCGCACCGCCCCCGACGACGGCTCGGAGCAGGCCGTCCGCTACCACTGGGACGGAGAACGGATGACCGTGGTCAACGAGGAGCGGCGCTACAACAAGACCCTCCCGGGCCCGGACCCCGCCGGGTCCGCACCCGCGGCGGACCGCCGCTCCGGGGGACCCCGGTGAAGCGCCTGCCGGCCCGCTGCCGGCGGCTGCTGCGGGCCCTCGGGCTGCGCTGGAAGATCGCCGCGCTGCTGGCGGCCGGCTGTTCGCTGGTCGCGGTCACCATCGGGGTCCTGATCTACGAGGCCCGGGTGCGCCAGGTCTCCGACGCGGCCCGCAAGGGCGCGACCGAGCAGCTGGTCCGCGTACGGCAGGTCTACGAGCTGACGGGCCGCCTCGACTACGACAAGGTCGGCGAGGCCGACGCCCGGATCGACTGCCCCCAGGTGCCGCAGGAGCTGCGCGCGGCGGCCCTGGACGGCCGCCGGACCACCTACCTCGACCTGTCCGGCGCGGATCCGGCGGTGTGGGCGGCGCGTCCGGTGGGCAGCGGGCACGTGCTGTCGGTGCGGCGCTCGCTGGCCGAGGAGCGGGCCGAGCTGGAGGAGCTGGACGCCCAGCTGCTCGCCTCCGGGACGGGGGTGGTGGCGCTGGCGGCGGTCGGCGGGGCGCTGCTGGCGAGCCGGCTGAGCAAGGACCTGCGGGCGGCGGCCGAGACGGCCCGGCGGATCAGCGCGGGCGACCTGGACGCCCGGATCGGCCCGTCCGGGGCTCCGGGCAGCCGTGACGAGGTGGCCGAACTGTCCTCGGCGGTCGACACGATGGCGGCGAGCCTCCAGCGGCGGCTGGAGGCGGAGCAGCGGTTCACGGCGGACGTGGCGCACGAGCTGCGGACCCCGCTGGCGGGACTGCACACGGCGGCCGAGCTGCTTCCGGCGGGGCGGCCGACGGAGCTGGTACGGGACCGGGTGGCGGCGCTGCGCGCGCTGACGGAGGACCTGCTGGAGGTGGCCCGGCTGGACGGCGACCGGGAGGAGGCCCGGCTGGAGGCACGGCCGCTGGGTCCGCTGGTGGTCTCGATCGCTCGGCGGTCGGGGGTGGCGGCGGAGGTGTCGGGTGCCGGGGAGCCGGGGGAGGGCGGCGGCTCATGGGTGCGTACCGATGCCCGGCGGCTGGAGCGGATCCTGACGAACCTGCTGGTCAACGCCCAGCGGCACGGGCAGGGCCGGATCGCGGTGACGGTGTCCGGGACCTCGGTGACCGTCCGGGACCGGGGGCCGGGCTTCCCGGAGAGCCTGCTGCGGGAGGGGCCGCAGCGGTTCATGACCGGCGCGGCCGAGCGGGGCCAGGGCACGGGGCTGGGGCTGACGATCACCTTCGGGCAGGCCCAGGTGATCGGTGCCGGGGTGCGCCTGTGGAACCCGGCCGACGGGGGCGCGGCGGCGACGGTGACCCTGCCGGAGGCCTGAGGGGGGCGGGTTTCACCCGGACGGGGTGGGGGTGCACGGATGGCCGCGCAGGGCCTCTGACGTGGGCGGATTCCCTTCCCGAAGGCGCCCGGAGCAGGATCTGACAGGGGGTCAGCAGGCGGCTTCGGGGCGGCCCGGTTTTCCTCGAGACACGACCCCGTGTCCCCTGGAGTGACCCATGCGCCGCAGGACCGCCCACGCGCTGACCGCCGCCGCGCTGACCGCCGTCGCCTTCGCCGGCCCGGTCGCGGGAGCGGTGGCCGCCGCGGACCTCGGCATGCCCCCCTTCGCACCCGGGGACTTCGCCGTGCTGGAGGTCTGGCCGAAGTCCGCCGTACCGGGCACCACGGTCACCGTGAACACCAAGGCCTGCGGCTCGGGCAGCCATGCCGAGGGCGACGCCACCACCGTGGGCGGCGGCCGGTTCAAGCTGACCCCGGGCACCCACAAGGAGGTCGTGGCGGGCCAGTTCCAGGTCGCCCGCGACATCCGGCCCGGGAAGTACGGCATCGGCGCCACCTGCGCCGACGGCAAGTTCGCCACCGGCGACCTGGTCGTCACCGAGCACGGCCCCCAGGGGCACGTGCGCACCGGGGTGGGCGGTGGCACCTCCACCACCACCGACCCGGCCAAGATCACGGCGGGAGCGGCAGTGCTGGCCGCGGCCGCCGTCGGCGGTACCTGGCTCCTGCGTCGCCGGGCGAGCGGCACGCGGAGCTGACGGGCGCCCACCGCGGCCGAGGCCGCGGTCCGACCGGTATCGCCCCCCGTCGCCCGCCCCGCGAGGTCCCCCCCGTTCGCGGGGCCGGGCGACGGCCACTCCTGTCAACGGCGAGGCAAGGGGGTACGAGGCATGGCCGGCTTCCCGGGCTTCCGGTGCCTCCGCGTCCTCCGGGCCGTGGGCCCCGGGCGGCGCCACCGCCCCGGCTCCGGCACGGCCCCGGCCGGCGACCCGGGTACGGAATCCCGCCCCGCCGCCGGCCACGGCCCCGGCCGCAGCCACGGCGGAGGCCACGACCGCGGCCATGACATGCGCCCCGGCCGGCCGGGGCGGCGCGGGCAGGCCGGTCTGGTGGCCCTGGCCGCCTGCGTCGGCGTATGGCTCGTCACCAGCGGCTCCGGCGAGACCGTCCGGCCGCCGTTGCCCTCCCCCGCCGACGCCCTGAGCGCGCAGGCCCTCTACCCCGGGAGCATCGACCCGCTGCCCGGCTCCGCGCCGACCCGGATCCGGATCCCGTCCATCCATGTGGACGCCCCGCTCACGGGGCTCGGCCTGGAACACGACGGCAGCCTGGAGGTGCCGCCCCCCGCCCGCGGCGACCTCGCGGGCTGGTACCGGGACGGCATCACCCCGGGCGCGACGGGCACCGCCGTGATCGCGGGCCACGTGGACAACGCGAGCGGCCCGGCGGTCTTCTACCACCTGGGCGCCCTGCACCGGGGCGCCGCGATCGAGGTCGCCCGCACGGACGGGCGCACGGCGGTGTTCACCGTCCACGCGGTCGAGGTCTACGACGCGAAGTCCTTCCCGGACCGCCGCGTGTACGGGCCGTCGCCGCGCGCCGAGCTGCGCGTGATCACCTGTGGCGGCGGCTTCTCCCCGCGCACCGGCTACCAGGGCAACGTGGTCGTCTTCGCCCATCTCACCGGGACCTACTGAAACCGGGCACCCCGCCGCCCCGACCAAGATCATCAAGTTGCAGAATGACCCGTATGTCGATAACGAACACGCCCAGGACAGCCACGCTCGACGACGCCGCGGACATCAGCCGCAGCCTGGCCCGCGCCTTCGCCGACGACCCGATGATGTGCTGGTTCTTCCCCGACGAGAGCACGCGCGAGGAGGGCATGGCCCGGTACTTCGCGACGCTCCACACCCGGCACTACGGCCGCCACGGCGTGTGCGAGCGCACGGACCTGGCCGCGTCCTTCTGGGTGGCACCGGGCGGCCGCGCCCTTCCCGACGACGAGACCCTGGACGAGCTCGCCACCGTGCTCGGCGACCGGGCGGGGGTGTTCCGGGAGGGCATCGTGTCCGCGGCCGAGCACGCGCCCCCGGAGGAGCACTGGTACCTGGCGGTGCTCGGCGCCGACCCGGCCGGCCAGGGCCAGGGGCACGGGGCGGCGCTGCTGCGCTCGGGGCTGGCCCAGGCCGACGCGGCGGGCCTGCCCGTGTACCTGGAGTCCTCCAAGGAGTCCAACGTGCCCTTCTACGAGCACTTCGGCTTCACGGTGCTCGGCGAGGCCCAGCTGCCCGGCGGCGGTCCGACCCTCTGGGTGATGCGCCGCGCCCCGCGCGCCTGACGCACCGGCGGGCGCGCGGCCCCGGGGTCCCGCGCCCGCTCAGCCCCACTGCTCCAGACCGAGCTTGACGACCAGCGCGCCGACCACGGTCAGCAGCACGCCGCGGACGAACCCGCTGCCCTTGCTGAGCGCCATCCGGGCGCCGACCATGCCCCCGGCCAGGTTGAACACGGCCATCAGCGCGGCCAGCTGCCAGAACACCATCCCCTGGTAGGCGAACATCGCCAGCGCCCCGGCGTTGGTGCAGCAGTTGACGATCTTCGCGGTGGCGGAGGCGGTGACCAGGTCGAGGTGGAGCAGGGCGGTGAGGGCCAGCACCAGGAAGGTTCCGGTGCCGGGGCCGATGAGGCCGTCGTAGAAACCGATGCCCAGGCCGGCGAGGGCGATGGTGAGCAGGACCCGCTTGCGCGAGACGGGCGAGGTGGAGGGGGCGGCGCCGAAGCCCGGCTTGAAGATCACGACGGCGGCGACCACCACGAGCACGCCCATGATGAGCGGCCGCATCGTGTCCTTGCTGATCCCGCCGGCCAGGGCGGCCCCGCCCACCGAACCGGCGAGCGCGGCCAGCCCGATCCGGACGGCGAGCTTCACGTCCACCGGGGTCTTGCGCACGTAGGTGACGGCCGCCCCGGCCGTCCCGACGATGGCCACCGCCTTGTTGGTCCCGAGGACGGTGGCGGGCTGGGCGTGCGGGAGGCCGAGCAGGAGCGCGGGCAGGAGCAGCAGTCCGCCGCCGCCCACCACCGCGTCGATCCAGCCGGCCGCCGCGGCGGCCGCGCACAGCACGATGATCATGGTCGTTGATATGTCAGGCACGGTCCCGACCCTAGGGAGCGGATCCGTGCCGGTCCCATCGATCCGGGGAAAGTTGCGCGAAGCTTGAGGTTCACGGGCCGCGGCCGCCCGCCGCCCGCCGCCCGCCGCCCGCCGCCGGAAGCCTCACCGGCCGCCGTGGCGGGCGCTGAGGGCGGCGTTCCGTCCGGGTAACAGGAGCGATGCCGCGGGGAAACAGCCGCCCCGCACGCTCGTTCCATGACCTCGAAGCAGCGTGTGGTGGTGATCGGCGGCGGCCTGGCCGGCCTGCGGCTCGCCGCGCGGCTGGGACCGGCCGCCGCCGTCACCGTCCTCGGCGAGGAGTCCCACGCCCCCTACAACCGGGTCCTGCTCGCGGAGGTGCTGGCCGGGCGGTACGCCCCCGAGGTGGCCGCGCTGCCGGCCTCCGGGCCGGTGCTGCGGCGGGGGGTGCGGGCGGTACGGATCGACCGTGACGTGCGCCGGGTGCACTGCGACGACGGCACAGCCCCGGAGTACGACGTCCTCGTGCTGGCGACCGGCTCGAACCCGGTGCTGCCGCCGCTGCGCGGGCTGTTCCCGCCTAACGGCGGGGAACTCCCGGCCGGGGTGCACGCGTTCCGCACCATGGACGACTGCCTCGCCCTGGACGCGGCCGTACGTCCGGGCGTGCGCGCGGTGGTGATCGGCGGCGGCCTCCTGGGCGTCTCCGCGGCCCGTGCGCTGGCCGCGCGGGGTGCGCAGGTGGTCGTGGCCCAGCAGGCGCAGCGGCTGATGGAGCGGCAGCTCGACGCCGACGCCTCGGCGCTGCTGCGGGAGCACCTCGCGGGGCTGGGCGTGGAGATCCACACCGAGTGCCGCGTCAGGGGCCTGACCACCACCGGGGAGCCGCTGCGCGGCGCTTCCGCCCCGCCCGGCCGGGTCCACCGCCGGGTGACGGGGGTCGAACTCGCGGACGGCTACCGCCTGGCGGCCGACCTCGTCGTCCTCGCCTGCGGCGTCCGCCCCCGCACCGGACTGGCCCGGGCGGCCGGCCTGGAGGTCCGCAAGGGCGTCCTGGTCGACGACCGGCTGCGCACCAGCGACCCGTACGTCCACGCCATCGGCGACTGCGCCGAGCACGCCGGCCGGCTCTACGGCCTGGCCGGGCCGGCCCTGGAGCAGGCCGACGCCCTGGCCGCCACCCTCTCCGGCTCCCCCACCGACTACACCGGCACCCGCGCCCTGACCCGGCTCACCCTCGGCGGCGCCGGCCGCCCGCTCGACCTCGCCGCCTTCGGCGACCCCACCCCGCTGCCCGGCGACGACGTGGTCCGCCTCGCCGACGCCACCCGCCGCACCTACCGCAAGGTCGTCCTGCGCGGCGACCGGCTCGTCGGCGGGGTCCTGCTCGGCGAGCTCTCCACCGTGGGGGCCCTGGCCCGCACCTGGGAGGGCGACGAGTCCCTGGACGCACCGCACGACACGTTCCACCTGCTCACCGACGACGGAGGCCACTGAATGACCGAGCCCCAGCCCGCGATCGTGCTCATCGGGCACGGCATGGTCGGCCAGCGCTACCTGGAGGCGCTCGCCGAACGCGGGGCCACCGCCACCCACCGGGTGACCGTGCTCTGCGAGGAGCCCCGGCCCGCCTACGACCGGGTACACCTCACCTCGTACTTCTCCGGCAGCAGCCCCGAGGAGCTTTCGCTCACCCCGGCCGGCTTCATGGCGGAGCACGGCATCGAGCTGCACCTGGGCGACCCCGCCGAGTCCGTCGACCGCGAGGCCCGTACGGTGACCTCCCGCTCCGGGCGCGTCTTCCCGTACGACGTGCTGGTCCTGGCCACCGGCAGCTACCCGTTCGTCCCGCCCGTCCCCGGCAAGGACGCCCCCGGCTGCTTCGTCTACCGCACCATCGAGGACCTGCTCGCCATCGAGGAGTACGCCGAGGGCCGCACGACCGGCGCCGTCGTCGGCGGCGGCCTGCTCGGGCTGGAGGCGGCCGGCGCCCTGCAGGGCCTCGGACTGTCCACGCACATCGTGGAGTTCGCGCCCCGGCTGATGCCCGTCCAGGTGGACGAGGGCGGCGGCGCGGCGCTGCTGCGGACCATCGAGGAGATGGGCCTGGCCGTGCACACGGGCGTCGGCACCCAGGCGGTGCTGACCGGCGAGGACGGCTCCGTCACCGGGATGAGCCTGTCGGACGGATCGTCCCTCGACACCGAGCTCGTCGTCTTCTCCGCCGGGGTCCGCCCCCGTGACCAGCTCGCCCGTGACTGCGGCCTGGCCGTCGGCGAGCGCGGCGGCGTCACCGTCGACGCCCGCTGCCGCACCTCCGACCCCCGGGTGTACGCGATCGGCGAGTGCGCGCAGGCCGTCGACGGCCGGGTCTACGGCCTGGTCGCGCCCGGCTACGAGATGGCCGAGACCGCCGCCGAGGACCTGCTGGGACGCGAGCGGGAGTTCACCGGCGCCGACCTGTCCACCAAACTGAAGCTGCTCGGCGTGGACGTGGCCTCCTTCGGCGACGCGCACGGCGCGGCCGAGGGCAGCCTGGACGTGGTCTGGTCCGACTCCCGCTCCGGGGTCTACAAGAAGCTCGTCATGTCCGCCGAGGGCGTCCTGCTCGGCGGGGTCCTGGTCGGCGACGCCGACGCCTACGGGCTGCTGCGCCCGCTCACCGGCAGCGTCCCGCCGGTCGCCCCCGAGCAGCTGGTGCTGCCCGCCGGGCTCGGCCCCGCCACGCAGCTGGGGCCGTCCGCGCTGCCCGACACGGCGGTGATCTGCTCCTGCCACAACGTCACCAAGAAGGCCATCACCGCCTGCTCCACCCTGCCCGAGGTCAAGAAGTGCACCAAGGCCGGGACGGGCTGCGGGGGCTGCCTCAAGGTCATCGGGCAGCTGCTGCCGCCCGCCGCCGACCCGGGGCTGTGCGGCTGCTTCCCGTACACCCGGGCCGAGCTGTACGAGATCGTCCGCACCCGGCGCCTCGCCTCGTACCGGGAGCTCCTGGACGGGCACGGCCGGCCGGAGGCCAGGGGAGGCGAGGGCTGCGAGGTCTGCAAGCCCGCCGTCGGCTCCATCATCGCCTCGCTCGCCCCCGCCGTGGGCGCCAGCGGCTACGTCCTCGACGGGGAGCAGGCCGCCCTCCAGGACACCAACGACCACTTCCTGGCGAACCTCCAGCGCAACGGCTCGTACTCGGTCGTCCCGCGCATCCCGGGCGGCGAGATCACCCCGGAGAAGCTGATCGTGATCGGCGAGGTGGCGCGCGACTTCGGCCTGTACACGAAGATCACCGGCGGTCAGCGCATCGACCTGTTCGGGGCGCGCGTGGACCAGCTGCCCGCGATCTGGGCCCGGCTGGTCGACGCCGGCTTCGAGTCCGGGCACGCGTACGGCAAGGCCCTGCGGACGGTGAAGTCCTGCGTGGGGCAGACCTGGTGCCGCTACGGGGTCCAGGACAGCGTGCGGATGGCCATCGACCTGGAGCTGCGCTACCGGGGCCTGCGCGCCCCGCACAAGCTGAAGTCGGCGGTGTCCGGCTGCGCCCGCGAGTGCGCGGAGGCGCAGAGCAAGGACTTCGGGGTCATCGCGACGGCCAACGGCTGGAACCTCTACGTCGGCGGCAACGGCGGGGCCGTCCCGCGCCACGCCGACCTCCTCGCGCAGGACCTCTCCGACGCCGAACTGGTGCGCCTCATCGACCGGTTCCTGATGTTCTACATCCGCACCGCCGACCGGCTGGAGCGCACCTCCGCGTGGCTGGAGCGGCTGGAGGGGGGCCTGGAGCACCTGCGGGACGTGGTGGTGCACGACTCGCTGGGGCTGTGCGCGGAGCTGGAGTCGCTGATGGCCGAGCACGTGGCGCACTACCGCGACGAGTGGGCCGAGACCCTGCGGGACCCGGACCGGCTGCGGCGGTTCGTGTCCTTCGTGAACGCGCCCGGCGCCCCCGACCCGACCGTGCGGTTCGTCCCCGAACGCGGCCAGGTCAAGCCCGACCTGGCCGTCCTGACCCTTGGAGGTCCCGTCCGATGACCGTGGAACTGCG
Organism: Streptomyces katrae; assembly: GCF_002028425.1. Taxonomy (GTDB): domain Bacteria; phylum Actinomycetota; class Actinomycetes; order Streptomycetales; family Streptomycetaceae; genus Streptomyces; species Streptomyces katrae_A. The sequence continues at coordinate 2,649,576 of NZ_CP020042.1, forward strand.
GGTGGCCGAAGGCTGGCTGACGGTGTGCGAGCTGTCCTCACTCACCCCCGGGCGCGGGGTGGCGGCCCTGCTCCCGGACGGGAACCAGGCCGCGGTGTTCGTCGACCGCGCGGGGCGCCCGTACGCGATCGGCAACCAGGACCCCTTCACCGGCGCGCAGGTGCTCTCGCGCGGGCTGGTGGGCTGGTCGGCGGGCCGGCCGTTCGTGGCCTCGCCGCTGCTGAAGCAGCGCTTCGACCTGGAGTCGGGGCGCTGCCTGGACGACGAGGAGGTGGCGGTCCGGACCTACCCGGTGCGGACCGCCGCGACCTCGTGAGGCGGAGGGTCAGCCCTGGACCACGGACGGGTCCATCCACATGATCTCCCAGGTGTGGCCGTCGAGGTCGTCGAAGGCCCGGCCGTACATGACGCCGTGGTCCTGGGCGGGGCGGGGCTCGGTGGCCCCGGCGCCCAGCGCCGCGTCGACCAGCTCGTCGACCGCGTCGCGGCTCGCGGCGCTGAGACAGAGCAGCACCTCGGAGGTGGTCCGCGCGTCCGCGATGGCCTTGTGGGTGAAGTCCTTGTAGCGGCCGTGGGTCAGGAACATCGCGGCGATGGTGTCGGTGATGGGCATCGCGGCGCAGTTCTCGTCGGTGAACTGGGCGTTGAAGGAGTAGCCGAGCTTGCCCCAGAACGCCTTGGTGGCCTCCAGGTCGCTGACGGGCAGGTTGACGAAGATCATGGTGGAGGACATCCCGGTGTCTCTTCTCTCCGCTGGGGCGGGCCGCGCGGTGCGCGCGCTCCGTTCGTTGCTGTCGAGAGGTAGACCGGGGGCGGCGCGGGAACTCATCGCCGCGCGCGGGGATTTCTTCGATTTTTCTCTGCGGAGCACGAAACCGCAGGTCAGGGTCGGTGCCTGGGCGGCGGTCGGTGGACCGCCGCCCAGGTGAACCGATCCTTCAGGAGACCACCGCGCCGCCCTTGAGGAGGGCCGCGCCCAGCGGGGTCACCGTGTGCAGGACCGCGTTGCCGTGGCGCAGGGTGGTCACCAGGCCCGCCTCGCGCATCACGCAGGCGTGCTGGCTCGCCGAGGCCAGGGAGACCCCGGCGCGGCGGGCCAGTTCGCTGGTGGTGGCCCCGTCCCCGATGGCGCGCAGCACCACCGAGCGGGTGTGGCCCACCAGCTTGCCCAGGGTGCGCTGGCGCTGCTCCTCGGCCGGCCGGGCGTACTCCCCGCCGGCTCCGGCGCCGGCCAGCTGGGCGGCGGCCGGGTAGACCAGCACGGGCGGCAGCTGCGGGTCGTGGAGGGTCACCGCGGTGCGCCGGCAGAAGAACGACGGCTGGAGCAGCAGCCCGCGCCCCCGCAGCCGTACGTCCCGGTCCACCGGGTACTCGCACTCCAGCACCGGCGCCCGCCAGCGCAGCATCGGCGGCAGGGAGGCCAGCAGCTCGTCCGCGCCCCCGTCGAGGAGGGCGCGCCCGCGTGCGGCCCGCTCGGCCTCGATCTGGGCCTGGATGTGCGTCCAGTACGGTTCCACGGCCGCACGGTGGTAGCCGCGCAGCTCGGCCAGCAGCCGGGGCAGGTACTTGGTGCCGCCGTCCATGAACTCCCGCAGCCGGGCCGGCGGCGGGGTCCCGAAGGCCGCGCCGAAGCCCGCGGCGGCGCCCGCGCCCACGAGGGAGAGCTCGTGGCGCAGCCGGTCCCCGGGGAGCCCGCGCAGGGCGTCGAGGCCGACGTCCCACCCGTACTGGCCCTCGGAGGGGGTCAGGAAATCGGGGAAATAGCCGCGAGCCGGTATGAGTGCGCTCAGCAGCCTTGTTTCACCATTCAACCGGCTCCGGGCTTCCGTACGCCATTCGCCGAACAGCCGGGCGTCACGCCGGTCTCTTAAGCGATGAAAACTAAGAATCGTTTCCCACAACGCATCGGGACGCCCTGCCATCCGTACGCGTGCCAGGTCCACTCCAGTGAAATGGATACGCAGCACCGAACCCCCACCTGTGCAACCGCAATCCCCCCGCCCCATGAGTATGCATGCCGTCACACGTGGTCACCACGCCCTTTCGGCCACAGTTGAAACCCCTTTCGGCAGGGGCGTGACAAGCGAAATCCTGTACTCCGCCAGGCACACTCCGGCGCGACCGAAACGCTCCGTGAAGGCCGTGGGGGGCTTTGCGGGGCCTGGCGGTCGGTCGCACCGGGAAGCGCCGACGTGCCTGGCGGATAGGCGGCAGGCGGCGGACGGGTGGGGATCCGTCCGCCGCCTGGCGCCGTAATGACTTCGTTGAATATTCGCGAAACCCGGCCGGGCGAGGCGCAGGGGGCTTCCGAATAGATGGAAGCGCCCGCCCCCGGCAGTCAGGGAACCGGGGGCGGGCGCTGTCGGGGGAGCCGGGCTCAGCGGCTGTCGGAGCCCTTGGCCTCGGCGGCGGCACGGCCGGCCTCCAGGCGCGCCACCGGGATCCGGAACGGCGAGCAGGAGACGTAGTCGAGGCCGACCTCGTGGAAGAAGTGCACCGACTCGGGGTCGCCGCCGTGCTCGCCGCAGACGCCGAGCTTGAGGTCGGGACGGGTGGCCCGGCCCTGCTCGACCGCGTAGCGCACGAGGGAGCCGACGCCGTCCTTGTCGATGGTCTCGAAGGGCGAGACCCCGAAGATGCCCTTCTCCAGGTAGGCGGTGAAGAAGCTGGCCTCGACGTCGTCGCGGGAGAAGCCCCACACCGTCTGGGTCAGGTCGTTCGTGCCGAAGGAGAAGAACTGCGCGGCCTCGGCGATCTGGGCGGCGGTCAGCGCGGCGCGCGGCAGCTCGATCATCGTGCCGATGCTCAGCTTGAGGCTGGTGCCGGTGGCGGCCTCGACCTCGGCGATGATCGCGTCGGCCTCCTCGCGGACGATCTCCAGCTCCTGGACGGTGCCGACGAGCGGGACCATGATCTCGGCGCGCGGGTCGCCCTTGGCGTTCTTGCGCTCGGCGGCGGCCTCGGCGATCGCCCGGACCTGCATGGCGAACAGGCCGGGGATGACCAGGCCGAGACGGACGCCGCGCAGACCCAGCATCGGGTTCTGCTCGTGCAGCTTGTGCACGGCCTGGAGCAGGCGCAGGTCGTTCTCGTTGGCGTCCTGGCGGGACTCGGCGAGGGCGACGCGCACCGACAGCTCGGTGATGTCGGGCAGGAACTCGTGCAGCGGCGGGTCGAGGAGGCGGACGGTGACGGGCAGGCCGTCCATCGCCTCGAACAGCTCGACGAAGTCCTTCTTCTGGAGCGGCAGGAGGGCACTGAGTGCCTCGTCGCGCTCGGAGTCGGTGTCCGCGAGGATCAGGCGCTCGACCATCTCGCGGCGCTCGCCGAGGAACATGTGCTCGGTGCGGCACAGGCCGATGCCCTGGGCGCCGAAGCGGCGGGCGCGCAGCGCGTCCTCGGCGTTGTCGGCGTTGGCGCGCACCCGCAGGCGGCGGACGCGGTCGGCGTAGGCCATGATCCGGTGCACGGCGCCGACCAGCTCGTCGGCGTCGTCGGCGCCGGCGTGCATGCGGCCCTCGAAGTACTCGACGACCGGGGACGGCACGACGGGTACCTCGCCGAGGTAGACCTTGCCGGTGGAGCCGTCGATGGAGACGACGTCGCCCTCTTCGATGACCTGCCCGCCGACCGTCATCCGGCGGCGCTTGGTGTCGACGTCGAGCTCCTCGGCGCCGCAGACGCAGGTCTTGCCCATGCCGCGGGCGACGACGGCGGCGTGCGAGGTCTTGCCGCCGCGCGAGGTCAGGATGCCCTCGGAGGCGATCATGCCGTCGAGGTCGTCGGGGTTGGTCTCGCGGCGGATCAGGATGACCTTCTCGCCGGAGCGGGACCACTTGACGGCCGTGTAGGAGTCGAAGACGGCCTTGCCGACCGCCGCGCCAGGGGAGGCGGCGATGCCGCGGCCCAGGAGGGTGGTCTTGGCGGACTCGTCGAAGCGGGGGAACATCAGCTGCGCCAGCTGGGCGCCGGTGACGCGCTGGAGGGCCTCGGCCTCGGAGATCAGGCCCTGGTCCACGAGCTGGGTGGCGATGCGGAAGGCGGCGCCGGCGGTGCGCTTGCCGACGCGGGTCTGGAGCATCCACAGCTGGCCGCGCTCGATGGTGAACTCGATGTCGCAGAGGTCCTTGTAGTGGGTCTCCAGCTTCGTCATGATCGCCATGAGCTGGTCGTACGAGGCCTTGTCGATGGTCTCCAGGTCCGCGAGCGGGACGGTGTTGCGGATGCCCGCGACGACGTCCTCGCCCTGGGCGTTCTGCAGGTAGTCGCCGTAGACCCCGGCGTGGCCGCTGGCGGGGTCGCGGGTGAAGGCGACGCCGGTGCCCGAGTCGGGGCCGAGGTTGCCGAAGACCATGGAGCAGACGTTGACGGCGGTGCCCAGGTCGCCGGGGATGCGCTCCTGGCGGCGGTAGAGCTTGGCGCGGTCGGTGTTCCAGGAGTTGAAGACGGCCTCGACGGCGAGGTCGAGCTGCTCGCGGGCGTCCTGCGGGAACTCGCGGCCGGCCTCCTTCGCGACGATCTTCTTGAAGGCCTTGACCAGCTTCTTGAGGTCGGCGGCGTCGAGGTCGGTGTCGACGGTGACCTTCTTGGCGGCCTTGGCCTCGTCGAGGGCGTCCTCGAAGAGCTCGCCCTCGACGCCGAGGACGGTCTTGCCGAACATCTGGATCAGGCGGCGGTACGAGTCCCAGGCGAAGCGCTCGTTGTCGGCCTGGGCGGCGAGGCCGACCACGGACTCGTCGGAGAGGCCGATGTTGAGGACCGTGTCCATCATGCCGGGCATGGAGAACTTGGCGCCGGAGCGCACGGAGACCAGGAGCGGGTCGTCCGACTGGCCGAGCTTCTTGCCCATCTTCGTCTCGAGGGCGGCGAGGTGCGCGCTGACCTCGTCGCGCAGCTCGGCCGGGGCCGAGCCGCTTTCGAGGTAGACCTTGCAGGCCTCGGTGGTGATGGTGAAGCCGGGAGGGACCGGGAGACCGAGGTTGGTCATCTCGGCGAGGTTGGCCCCCTTGCCGCCGAGAAGGTCCTTGAGGTCCCGGTTGCCCTCGGTGAAGTCGTAGACGAACTTCTGATCTTTGTTTTCCGACACGGGTCTCGACTCCTCGAGGACTCGGGTGGCTGCCCTGACGGCCAGGAACATACCCAGATCGAAGGCTTATCGGTACGTCCACTTGGCGGTCATGGGGCCGTAACCACCCGTGCGCCACCGTATCGAAAGTAACCGGTCGGTAATGAGAACCTACCCACAGGGTTCACATCCCGAAGGTGGAGAGGCCCAGAACGGCTTGATCACGCTCGGATGAGCGATCATCGATACATTTGCGTTCAAGTCTTGAACGCACAAAGGGTGGCACCCAGTGCCACCCTTTGGAAGTCTTACCCGTGACGTGCGCGCTCATCTGAGCGAAACCTCTCCCATGCGTGGCGTATATCACGCGCCGCGCAGGGCGATTTGTCAGCCTCCGGACGTGTCCAGCTCCGCGTCCTCGCTCACACCGGCGCAGTCGTACGGATCCTTCAGCCAGCCGTCCGGCAGGACAACCCGGTTGTTTCCGGACGTCCGGCCGCGCGGGCCGTCCGCGCTCTCGGGCCACGCCTGGTCCAGGTCGAGCTCGCTCAGATGAGCGTCCAGTTCGGCCAGGGAGGAGACGACCGCCAGCTTCCCGCGCATCTCCGAGCCCACGGAGAACCCCTTGAGGTACCAGGCGACGTGCTTACGGAAGTCGATCACCCCGCGCGCCTCGTCCCCGATCCACTCCCCCAGCAGCTGCGCGTGGCGCAGCATGGTGCGCTTGACCTCGCGCAGCGTGGGCCTGTGGAAGTCCTCGGGGCGCCCCTCGAAGGCCGCCACCAGGTCGTTGAAGAGCCACGGGCGGCCCAGGCAGCCGCGCCCCACGACCACGCCGTCGCAGCCGGTCTCGCGGACCATGCGCAGGGCGTCCTCGGCGCACCAGATGTCGCCGTTGCCGAGCACCGGGATCTCCGGGACGTGCTCCTTGAGGCGGGCGATGGCCTCCCAGTCGGCGGTGCCGCCGTAGTGCTGGGCGGTGGTGCGGCCGTGCAGGGCGATGGCGGTGACCCCCTCCTCGACGGCGATCCGGCCGGCGTCGAGGTAGGTGAGGTGGTCGTCGTCGATGCCCTTGCGCATCTTCATGGTCACCGGCAGGTCGCCGGCGCCCGCGACGGCCTCGCGGAGGATGGCGCGCAGCAGGTGCCGCTTGTAGGGCAGGGCCGAGCCGCCGCCCTTGCGCGTGACCTTGGGGACCGGGCAGCCGAAGTTGAGGTCGATGTGGTCGGCGCGGTCCTCCTCGACGATCATGCGGACCGCCTTGCCGACCGTCACGGGGTCCACCCCGTACAGCTGAATCGACCGCGGCTTTTCGGTCGCGTCGAAGTGGATCAGCTGCATGGTCTTCTCGTTGCGCTCGACCAGGGCGCGGGTCGTGATCATCTCGCTCACGAACAGCCCCTTGCCGCCCGAGAACTCGCGGCAGAGGGTCCGGAAGGGGGCGTTGGTGATGCCGGCCATCGGCGCGAGCACCACCGGGGGCTGCACGGTGTGCGGGCCGATCGCGAGGGGGGCGGGAAGCGTGGTCATCCCCCCATTGTCCCGCAGCGCCGTTCCCTACTTATTCGTACGCTCGGCGGTATGCATCACATGAGTGGCGTGGATCACCGGAGCCGTCGGCACCGCCTGCTCGTCCTGGGCATCTGCTGCATGAGCCTGCTGATCGTCAGCCTGGACAACACCGTCCTGAACGTGGCCCTGCCGGCGATGCGCCGCGAGTTCGACGCGTCGGTCTCGGGGATGCAGTGGACGATCGACGCCTACACCCTGGTCATCGCCTCGCTGCTGATACTGGCCGGGGCCACGGCGGACCGGATCGGGCGGCGGAAGGTCTTCGCCTGGGGGCTGGTGCTGTTCACGGCGGGATCGGTGCTGTGCTCCCTGGCGCCCGGGCTGCACTGGCTGATCGTCTTCCGGATGGTCCAGGCCGTCGGCGGGGCCATGCTCAACCCCGTCGCCATGTCGATCATCACCAACACCTTCACCGACCCGAAGGAGCGCGCCCGCGCCATCGGCGTCTGGGGCGCGGTGGTCGGCATCTCCATGGCCGCCGGACCGCTGATCGGCGGGCTGCTGGTGGACTCGGTGGGCTGGCGGTCGATCTTCTGGGTCAACCTGCCCGTCGGGCTGGCCGCCCTGGCGCTGACCCTGCGGTTCGTGCCGGAGTCCCGCTCCGAGCGGCCGCGGCGGCCGGACCCGGTGGGGCAGCTCCTCGTCGTGGTGCTGCTGGGCGGGGTGACCTACGCGATCATCGAGGCGCCGGCCGAGGGCTGGAACTCCCCGCCGATCCTGGCGTGCGCGCTGGGGGCCGCGGCCGCGCTGGGCGGGCTGCTGTTCTACGAGTCCCGGCGCAAGGACCCGCTGATCGACCCCCGGTTCTTCCGCAGCGCCCCGTTCAGCGGGGCGACCGTGATCGCGGTGAGCACCTTCGCCTCGCTCTCCGGGTTCCTCTTCCTGACCACCCTCTACCTCCAGGAGGTGCGGGGGCTGAACGCGCTGGACGCGGGGCTGCACATGCTGCCGATGGCCGCGATGGCCTTCCTGTGCGCGCCGGTCTCCGGGCGGCTGGTGGCCAGCCACGGGCCGCGGCCCTCGCTGCTGGTGTCGGGGGTGGCCATGGGCGCGAGCGGGCTGCTGTTCGCGGCGTTCTCGGCGGAGGCCTCCACTCCGCTGATGTTCACCGGGTACGTCCTCTTCGGCATCGGCTTCGGCCTGGTCAACGCCCCGATCACCAATACGGCGCTGTCCGGGATGCCGCGTTCCCAGGCGGGGGTGGCGGCCGCGGTGGCCTCCACCAGCCGGCAGACCGGCGGGGCGCTGGGCGTGGCGGTGATAGGGGCGGTGCTGGCGGCCGGGACCTCGGGCGGCGCCGACTTCGCGACGGCGACCCGGCCCGCGTGGTGGATCATCACCGGCTGCGCGCTCGTGGTGCTGGTCGTCGGGGCCCTCACCACCGGCCCGTGGGCCCATGCCACCGCGCTGCGGACGGCGCGGGCCCTGGAGCCGTCGCCCTCCACCCCCTCCGCTCCCCCCTCTCCCCCGCCGGGGCAGGCGCCGGGCCCCCGGATGGACGGCGGGCTGCCCCCGGCTCCCGGTCCGGCTCCGGCGGGCTGAGCCGCCGCCCGCGGGGCGCCCTTGACCTGTGCACCGTTCCGCACCCCGGTCAGCCCATCGGGTGACAGATATTGAAATCTGTCATCGGTCATGCCATTCTCATTCCATGACCACGAACGAGAACACCTCCGCATCCGTCTCCGCATCCGACTCCGCATCCGACTCCGCGTTCACCGCCGCGACCGCCCGCCGGCTCGGGGCCACCGGCCCGTCCGTCTTCCCCCTGGGGCTGGGCTGCATGGGCATGTCCGCCCTCTACGGCGAGGCCGACCGGGCCGAGTCCATCGCCACGATCCACGCCTTCCTGGAAGCGGCCCCCGAGGGCATGAACACGCTCCTGGACACCGGCGACTTCTACGGCATGGGCCACAACGAGCTGCTGATCAACGAGGCCCTGCGCACCGCCCCGGCCGCCGCCCGCGAGCAGGCGCTGACCAGCGTCAAGTTCGGCGCCCTGCGGACCGTCGAGGGCGGGTTCACCGGGTACGACGGGCGGCCCGCGGCCGTGAAGAACTTCCTGGCCTACTCGCTCCAGCGGCTCGGCCGGGACCACATCGACGTCTACCGGATCGCCCGCGTCGACCCCGACGTCCCGATCGAGGAGACCGTCGGCGCCATCGCCGAGGCCGTGCAGGCGGGGCACGTGAGGCACATCGGGCTCTCCGAGGTCGGCGCGGACACCCTGCGCCGGGCCGCAGCGGTGGCCCCGATCTCGGACCTTCAGATCGAGTACTCGCTGATCTCCCGCGGCATCGAGGACCGGATCCTGCCGACGGCCCGCGAGCTCGGCATAGGCGTGACGGCCTACGGGGTGCTGTCGCGCGGCCTGATCAGCGGACACTTCAGCCGTGACCGCGCCCTCGCGCCCGGCGACTTCCGCGGGATGAGCCCCCGCTTCCAGGGCGAGAACCTGGCGCGCAACCTCGACCTGGTCGAGGCCCTGCGCAAGGTCGCCGGGGAGAAGGGCGTGAGCGTCGCCCAGATCGCGATCGCCTGGGTGCTCGCCCAGGGTCCGCTCCGCGGCGTCGACATCGTGCCCCTGGTGGGCGCCCGCCGCCGGGACCGGCTGACCGAGGCCCTGGGTGCGCTGCGGATAGAGCTGACCGACGCCGACCTGGCCGCGATCGAGGCGGCGGTGCCGGCCGGGGCCGCGTCCGGCGACCGGTACCCGGCCGCGCAGATGGCCCACCTCGACAGCGAGCACTGAGCTGGCGGTACGGTCGACCCATGCCTTCCGCTTCAGCCGAGCCCCTGACCCCCGAGCGCATCCTCGAGACCACCGAGGAAGTGCTGCGCCGCTTCGGCCCGACCAAGGCCACCGTGGTGGACGTGGCGCGCGCCCTGGGCGTCAGCCACGGCAGCGTCTACCGGCACTTCCCCTCGAAGGCGGCGCTACGGGAGGCCGTGACCGACCGCTGGCTCGCCAAGAGCGTGGTCATGCTGGAGGGAATCGCCTCGGCGCCGGGCGAGGCGGCCCCCTCCAAGCTGGAGTCCTGGCTGGAGGCCCTGTTCGAGGCCAAGCGCCACAAGGCGGGCGACGACCCGGAGCTCTTCGCGACCTACACGGTGCTGCTGGCCGAGAACAGCGGGGTGGTCGACGCCCACCTCACGGAGCTGATCAACCAGCTGACCCGGATCATCGCCGAGGGCGTCGCCGCCGGCACCCTGGCCGCGCCCGACGTGCCGGCCGCCGCGCGCGCCGTCTTCGACGCCACCGGCCGCTTCCATGATCCCCAGTACGTGGCGGAGTGGCTCTCCCCCACGATCACGGCGGAGTTCGAGGCCGTCGTCGGGCTGGTCATCAGGGGCCTGCGCGCCTGAACTGGCGCGACTGCGCACCCCGTTGTGCGGAATAAGACCCTCCGCACAGCTTGGTGATCATTTTGAGCCGTATCGACTTGTACATGTCACTGACAGTTCTTTACGGTCCCCCTACCGCACTACACGTTCCAGGGGGAACCTTGTCCACGGCAGCAGTACAGCCCTCACCTCCCGCACGCTCCGGCGGAGCCGCCGCCATCGGCTTGATCCTGACGATCGCGCTCAGCATCGTCGCGCCGATCGTCACCTACAACACGCTCGTCGACGACCACGGGTGGAGCGAGGCCTCGGCCCTGCTCGTCAGTGGCGCCTGGCCGGTCCTCGACAGCGCCATCATGGTGGCCTGGCGGCGCAAGCTGGACGAGTTCGCCATGGTCACCCTGGTGTTCCTGGCGATCACGGCCGCCGTCTCCCTCATCGGCACCCACTCCACCCGGGCCCTGCTGGTCAAGGACTCCGCCGTCACCGGGCTGTTCGGGCTGCTGTGCCTGGCCACGCTGCTGGCGCCGCGTCCGCTGATGTTCTACTTCGGCCGGAAGTTCGGCACGGACGGCACCCCGGCGGGCGTGGCGTACTACAACAACCTGTGGCGGTTCGAGGGCTTCCGCAACGCCCAGCGCCGCATGACCCTCGTCTGGGGCGTGGTCTCCCTGATCGAGGCGGCCGTCCGGATCGTCCTGTCGTGCGTCCTGGACACCTCCACCATGGTGACCATCAGCCCGTTCATGATCTACGGCACGCTCGGCGGCCTGGCCCTGTGGACCGTCGGCTTCGTCAAGCGCACCAAGGCGGAGGGCGAGAAGCGCGCCGCCGCCGCGGCCGCCCCGGCCGGGGGCGCCGCGGCCTGACGGCCGCACCCGCGAAAAGACCGGTGGCCCGGTGCGCGATCCGCGCACCGGGCCACCGGTCTTTCGCAGGCGTCCTAGCAGCCCAGCAGACGGCTGCCGAGGTAGGCCTGGATCTGGTCCAGGGAGACGCGCTCCTGCTTCATCGTGTCGCGCTCGCGCACGGTCACCGCGTTGTCTTCCAGGGTGTCGAAGTCGACGGTGACGCAGAACGGCGTACCGATCTCGTCCTGGCGGCGGTAGCGGCGGCCGATGGCGCCCGCGTCGTCGAACTCGATGTTCCAGTTCTTGCGCAGGTCGGCGGCCAGGCCCTTGGCCTTCGGCGACAGCTGCGCGTTGCGGGACAGCGGCAGGACGGCGACCTTGACCGGGGCCAGGCGCGGGTCGAAGCGCATCACGGTGCGCTTCTCCATGGCGCCCTTGGCGTTCGGGGCCTCGTCCTCGACGTACGCGTCGATCATGAAGGCGAACATGGCGCGGTTGACACCGGCCGCCGGCTCGATGACGTACGGGGTGTACTTCTCCTTCGACTCCTGGTCGAAGTAGACGAGGTCCTGGCCGGAGGCGGCGGAGTGGGCCTTGAGGTCGTAGTCCGTACGGTTGGCGACGCCCTCGAGCTCGGAGAACTCACTGCCACCGAAGTTGAAGCGGTACTCGATGTCGGCGGTGCGCTTCGAGTAGTGGGACAGCTTCTCCTTCGGGTGCTCGTACCAGCGCATGTTCTCCTCGCGCATGCCCAGGCCGCGGTACCAGTTCCACCGCTCCTGCATCCAGTACTCCTGCCACTGCTCGTCCTCGCCCGGCTTGACGAAGAACTCCATCTCCATCTGCTCGAACTCGCGCGTGCGGAAGATGAAGTTGCCCGGAGTGATCTCGTTGCGGAAGGACTTGCCCATCTGCGCGATGCCGAACGGCGGCTTCTTGCGCGAAGAGGTCTGCACGAGGGCGAAGTTGGTGAAGATGCCCTGGGCGGTCTCGGGGCGCAGGTACGCCTTGGAGCCGGTGTCCTGGGTCGGGCCGAGGTGGGTCTCCAGCATGCCGGAGAACTGCTTCGGCTCGGTGAACTGGCCCTTCACACCGCAGTGGGGGCAGTTGATGTCGGCCAGGCCGTTCTCGGGGAGGCGGCCGTGCTTGGCCTCGTAGGCCTCTTCCAGGTGGTCCGCGCGGTGACGCTTGTGACAGGCGGTGCACTCGGTCAGCGGGTCCGAGAAGGTCGCGACGTGACCGGAGGCCACCCAGACCTCGGGGGCCAGGATCACGGAGGAGTCGATGCCGACGATGTCCTCACGCCCGGTGACCATGGCCTTCCACCACTGGCGCTTGATGTTCTCCTTGAGCTCGACACCCAGCGGACCGTAGTCCCAGGCAGCCCTGGAGCCGCCGTAGATCTCACTGCACGGGTAAACGAAGCCACGGCGCTTGCTCAGGCTGACGATGGTTTCGATCTTGTCGGCGGCCACGGTGCTCTCTTCATTACGAGGACGAACGGCGAAGGCTTTAGGTTACCGGCGCCCGCACCCTCCACTTCAAGTCGGTACCCCCCTTCCAGCATGCTCCTCCGGGCCCTTCACCTGGCTTTTTGACAACGGTTTCCATCTTTGATGAAAATGGATGTCATGAACGTACGACGCCTCATACCCACCGCCGCGCTCGCCGGTGCCGTCGCCCTCGCCGGCGCGGCCCTCACCGCCTGCTCCGGGGCCAGTGCCGCGGGCACGGACAAGGACGGCAAGCTCGGCGTGACGGCGTCGTTCTACCCCCTGCAGTTCCTCGCCGAGCAGATAGGCGGGGACCACGTGAAGGTCTCCACCCTGACCAAGCCGGGCGTCGAACCGCACGACCTGGAGATCACACCCAAGCAGACGGCGCAGCTCGCCGACTCGGACGTGGTCCTCTACCTCAAGGGCCTCCAGCCCGCCGTGGACAAGGCGGTCGCCCAGTCCGGCGTGAAGAACACCGTCGACGCGGCCACGCTCACCAAGCTGGAGACCCACTCCGCCTCCGGCCACGAGGACCACGACCACGCCGTCGAGGGCGAGCCCGAGGGCGCCCACCACGACCACGGCGAGTCCGGAGAGGACCCCCACGTCTGGCTCGACCCGGTCAAGTACGCCGAGATCGCCAAGGGCTTCGGCGCCTCCCTGGAGAAGACCGACCCCGGCCACGCGGCGGACTACCGCAAGAACACCGACGCACTGCTGGCCAAACTGGCCGCGCTGGACACCGAGTTCAAGGACGGCCTGAAGAACCCGGCCTCCAGGACCTTCATCACCACCCATTCCGCTTTCGGCTACCTCGCCGAGCGCTACGGCCTCGACCAGGAGGGCATCTCCGGCGTCGACCCCGAGTCCGAGCCCAGCCCGGCCCGGATGAAGGAACTCCAGGCCGTGGCGAAGAAGGACAATGTCACGACCGTGTTCTTCGAGACCCTGGCCAGCGACAAGACCGCCAAGAGCCTCGCCCGGGACACGGGCCTGACGACGGACGTGCTCGACCCCCTGGAGGGCATCACGGCCGCGTCGCAGGGCGCCGACTACTTCGAGGTCATGCGGTCCAACCTGAAGAACCTCCAGAAGGCACTCGGAAGCAAGTGATGACAGCAGCAGCAACGGAGGCGCGAGCCATGCAGTCCACGTCGCGGGAACCCGAGGACCAGCCCGTCATATCCCTGCGCGGGGCCACCGCCTCGCTCGGCTCGCGCCCCGTGCTGCGCGGGATCGACCTGACCGTGCGCCGCGGCGAGGTCGTCGCGCTGCTCGGCGCCAACGGCTCCGGCAAGTCCACCGCCGTACGCGCCGTCGTCGGCCAGGTGCCGCTCACCGCCGGCACCCTGTCCCTCTTCGGCACCGAGTTCCGGCGCTTCCGCCAGTGGTCGCGCATCGGGTACGTCCCCCAGCGCACCACCGCCGCCAGCGGCGTCCCGGCCACCGTCCGCGAGGTCGTCTCCGCCGGCCGGCTCGCCCGCTCCCGCTTCGGGATCCTGCGCAAGGCCGACAAGGCGGCCGTCGAGGGCGCCCTGGCGCTGGTCGACATGGAGGAGTACGCCGACGCCTCGGTCAACGCCCTCTCCGGCGGACAGCACCAGCGCGTGCTCATCGCCAGGGCGCTGGCCGTCGAGCCCGAGCTGCTGATCATGGACGAACCGATGGCGGGCGTGGACCTCGGCAACCAGGGAGTCCTCGCGAACGCCGTACGGCAGCAGGTGGCGGCCGGCACGACCGTCCTGCTCGTCCTGCACGAGCTGGGCCCGCTGGAGCCGCTGATCGACCGGGCCGTGGTCCTGCGCGACGGCTGCGTCACCCACGACGGCCCGCCGCCGGAGGCCGTGGGCCAGCACGCCCTGCCCGGCCACGACCACGTACACCCCCACGCGGCGCACGACGCCGAGCCCCTGCGGACGGGACTGCTGAGCTGATGGACCTCCTGAACTACGCCTTCATGCAGCGGGCGCTGATCGCCGCCGCTCTGGTCGGCATCACCGCGCCCGCGATCGGCACCTATCTCGTCCAGCGCCGCCAGGCGGTCATGGGCGACGGCCTGGGCCACGTCGCGATGACCGGCGTCGCGCTCGGCTTCGTCCTCCAGGCCAGCCCGGTGTGGACGGCCACCCTCGTGGCGGTCGCCGGCGCCGTCGGCATGGAGCTGATCCGCTCCCGCGGCAAGACCAGCGGGGACGTCGCCCTGTCGATGCTGTTCTACGGCGGCCTCGCCGGCGGCGTGATGATCATCAACGTCGGCGGCGGCTCCACGACCAACCTGCTCAGCGCCATGTTCGGCTCGATCACCACGGTCGCCCCGGAGGACGTCACCGCGATGGCGATCCTCGCGGCGTTCGTGCTCGCCGTCACCATCGGCATGCGCCGCCAGCTGTTCGCCGTCTGCCAGGACGAGGAGTTCGCCCGGGTCACCGGCCTGCCGGTGCGCGCGCTGAACCTGCTGATCGCCGTCACCGCCGCCGTCACCGTCACGGTCGCCATGCGCATAGTCGGCCTGCTGCTGGTCAGCGCCATGATGGTGATTCCCGTCGCGGCCGCCCAGCGGCTCACCCGCGGTTTCGCCGCCACGCTCGGCCTGGCCGTGGCCATCAGCCTCACCGTCTCGCTGACCGGTACGGCCGCCACGTACTACATCGACGCGCCGTCGGGCGCCACGATCGTGCTGCTCGCGATCGGCGTCTTCATGGCGATGACGGCCCTGTCCGCTCCGCTGGCCAGGCGCCGTGCGAAGGCCGCCAGGGCCGCCGAGGAGGTCTGCACCCGGGACGACGTGAAGGTCTAGGAGGACCGGCCGCCTGGCACAATGAGGCGAGGCCGAAACGAGGAGGAACCGGTGGCGACTGCGCCTGGCGAGACGAATACCGCGCCAGTACGAGGACGATCCACCCGGCAGCGGGCCGCCGTGGCGGCGGCGCTGGACGAGGTGGACGAGTTCCGCAGTGCCCAGGAGCTGCACGACATGCTCAAGCACCGCGGCGATTCCGTGGGCCTGACCACCGTGTACCGCACCCTCCAGTCCCTGGCGGACGCCGGCGAGGTGGACGTGCTGCGCACCAGCGACGGTGAGTCCGTCTACCGCCGCTGCTCCACGGGCGATCACCACCACCACCTGGTCTGCCGCAAGTGCGGCAAGGCCGTCGAGGTGGAGGGGCCGGCGGTGGAGAAGTGGGCGGAGTCCATCGCGGCCGAGCACGGCTTCGTGAACGTGGCCCACACCGTCGAGATCTTCGGCACCTGCGCGGACTGCGCGGCCGCCGGCTAGTCCGAAAGGGTCGGATTCCGGTCGAACACCGGTCGGGATCCGGTCGATGTCACACGCCTGCGCCGCCGGCCCCTCGGGGGCCGGCGGCGCAGGCGCGTCCGGGGTCAGCTCTCGGAGCCCTCGGGCTGGTTCGGGACCGCGCCGCCGAAGCGGCGGTCGCGCTTGGCGTACTCCAGGCAGGCGTCCCACAGGTGGATCCGGTCGAAGTCCGGCCACAGGACGTCCTGGAAGACCATCTCCGCGTAGGCGCTCTGCCAGATCAGGTAGTTGGACGTGCGCTGCTCGCCGCTGGGGCGCAGGAACAGGTCCACGTCCGGCATGTCCGGGTAGTAGAGGTACTTGGCGAGGGTCTTCTCGGTGACCTTCGACGGGTCGAGCCGGCCCGCCTTCACGTCCTCGGCGAGGGCCTGCGCGGCGTCGGCGATCTCGGCGCGGCCGCCGTAGTTCATGCAGAAGTACAGGGTCAGCTTGTCGTTGCCCTTGGTCTGCTCCTGGGCGACCTGGAGCTCCTTGGCCACGGACTTCCACAGCTTGGGCATGCGGCCCACCCAGCGCACCCGGATGCCGAGCGCGTCGAGCTGGTCGCGGGTCTTGCGGATGAAGTCGCGGTTGAAGTTCATCAGGAAGCGCACCTCGTCGGGCGAGCGCTTCCAGTTCTCGGTGGAGAAGGCGTACAGCGAGATGTTCTTGACGCCCATCTCGATCGCGCCCTGGAGGACGTCGAGGACGCGCTCGGCGCCGACCTTGTGGCCCTCGGTGCGCGGCAGGCCCCGCTCCTTGGCCCAGCGGCCGTTGCCGTCCATCACGATCGCGACGTGCTCCGGGACCAGCTCGCCCGGGATCTTCGGCGGGCGGGCGCCGGTCGGGTGCGGTTCGGGGGTCGCGTACTCACGGCGGGAGAGTCCCAGGAATCCGCGTACTGCCATGGCGCTTCGGTCTCCGATCTCGGTTACTTCTCTACGTAACGCAGGGAACGCAGCCCGCGTTCCAGATGCCAGTGCAGATAGGCGGAGACGAGTCCGCTCCCCTCGCGCACGTGCCGCGGCTGGGCCGCGTCGGCCGTCGGCCAGTCCCCCGTCAGCAGGGCGCTGAGCAGGCCGATGGCCTCAGCAGATGGTACGACGCTTCCGGGGACCCGGCAGTCGCCGCATATGACCCCGCCCGCGGCGACGGAGAAGTGCCGGTTGGGGCCGTGGATGCCGCATTTCGCGCAGTCCTCGAAGCTGGGCGCGTAGCCGTTGACGGCCAGGGAGCGCAGCAGGAAGGCGTCGAGGATCAGGTGCGGTTCGTGCTCGCCGCGGGAGAGCGTGCGCAGGGCGCCGACCAGCAGCAGGTACTGCTGCACGGCGGGCTCGCCCTCGTTCTCGGTGAAGCGTTCGGCCGTCTCCAGCATCGCGGTGCCTGCGGTGTAGCGGGCGTAGTCGGTGACGATGCCGTTGCCGTAGGGGGCGATGATCTCGGTCTGGGTGCACAGCGGCAGGCTGCGGCCGACCAGCTCGCTGCCCCGGGCGAAGAACTGCACGTCGGCGTGGGAGAAAGGTTCCAGCCGGGCGCCGAACTTGGACTTCGTGCGCCGTACCCCGCGGGCGACGGCCCGGACGCGGCCGTGGCCGCGGGTGAGCAGCGTGATGATGCGGTCCGCCTCGCCCAGCTTCTGGGTGCGCAGCACGATGCCGTCGTCGCGGAACAGACTCATGCGCCCATTGTCCCCTGTGCGCGGACGGCGCCGGCCCCCGTCCGGGAACGGTGTCCGGACGGGGGCGGCACCCCTTGGGAGGGTCTGCGGGGAGACGGTCAGGCGGCGGGGGCTCCCGCCTGGTCGGTCTCCTCTTCCTTCACGGAGCCGTCCTCGGCGACGTCGGCCTTGGCGACGGCCTTCACGGGTTCGGGCTTCACGGGTTCGGGCTTGGCTGCGTCGTCCTGAGCAGCGTCGCCCTGAGCAGCGCCGTCCGGAGCGGCCTCCTCCAGAGCGGCCTCCTCCTGGTCGGCCTCGGGCTTCGCGGCCTCGGGCTTCGCGGCGTCCGTCTTCGCGGAGCCGGCCTTCTCGGCCGACGCCGGGGCGGCGGCCGGCTGGGCGGGGACCGCCGCGTGGCCGGTCAGGGTCTGCGACAGCGCTTCGGCCAGGGCCTCGACCTCCGGGGCGGCGTTCCGCGCGCCGTCCTCGGCCAGGCCGTTGAAGACCAGGTTGAGGACGATGGCGGCGGTGGCACCGAGGGTCACACCGCTGTTGAGGAGCGAGGACAGGTCCGCGCTCATGTGCTTCTCGAAGTACGCCGGGACCGTGGCCGGGAAGAGCGCGAAGGCCACCGAGACGCCGACGATCAGGGCGTTCTTCTCCTCCTTGAGGTCCACCTTGGCCAGGGTCTGGATACCGGCGAGGGCGACCATGCCGAACATCACGGTGGCGGCACCGCCGAGGACGCCCGGGGGGACGGACGCGACGATCGCGGCGGCCTTGGGGATCAGACCGAGGACGATCATGAAGACGCCGGCGGCCACGACCACGAAGCGGCTCTTGACCTTGGTCATCCGCACCAGGCCGACGTTCTCGGCGAAGGCGACGTACGGGAAGGAGTTGAGGATGCCGCCGAGGGCGGTGGCGGCGCCGTCGGCGCGCAGGGCGCGGGCGACGGTCTCGCTGTCGACCTCCTTGCCGACGATGTCGCCGACGGCGTACGTGTCACCGGTGGTCTCGACCATGGTGATCAGCATGACGATCAGCATGAGGAGGATCGGGAACCATTCGAACTTCGGGGCGCCGAAGTGGAAGGGGGTGGTGACGCCGATCCAGTCGGACCTGCCCACGTCGCCGAACTTGGCGTCGCCGAGCAGGAAGGCGACGGCCGTGCCGCCGACCAGGCCGAGCAGGATGCCGATGCTGCGCAGGAACGGCCCGCCGAACTTCATCAGGACGAGGATGAAGAGCATCGTGCCGCCGGCGTAGGCCAGCTGCGTCGGGACGCCGCCGTCGGCGATGGTGGGGGCGCCGCCGGCCGCGTCCTTGAGGCCGACGGGGATCAGGACGATGCCGAGGACCGTGATCACCGTGCCGGTGACGACCGGCGGGAACAGCCGCATGACCGCGCGGAAGGCCTTGGCGGGCAGCCAGGCGAAGGCGAAGGTCGCGATGCCGGCTGTGATGACGGCGCCGTAGATGACCAGGAGGGCGGCGGTTCCGCCGCCGGCGCCGAGGCCGATGGCGATCATCGGGGAGACCGCGGTGAAGGTCACGCCCTGGATCAGCGGGAGCCGGGCGCCGACGCGGCCGACGCCGAAGGCCTGGATGATCGAGGCGATGCCACAGGTGAAGAGGTCCGCGTTGATCAGGTAGACCAGCTGTTCAGGGCTCAGCTTCAGCGCACTGCCGACGATGATCGGAACGATCACCGCGCCGGCGTAGAAGGCGAGTACGTGCTGGAAGCCGTACAGCGCGAGCTTGGGGAGGGGGAGCACCTCGTCGACCGGGTGCGAGCTCTGCTCTCCGCTTGCGGAAAGCCGGGCGGCGACACGTGCCATCTCTGCCTTGCCCTTCAAGGAGGTAGGTAATTGAGAGGAAGCTGGTTATCCCCTGGCCGGAGTGGGTCGCTAACCCGTTGGTCCGCCGGGGTTGTCAGTCGGAACACGCAGATCTCGTCGTGTGACCGGAATTGAACGCCTGTGGGCGCGCTCACAGATATCGGAGACTCCGACAAAGTGTCGACGTTTCAGGGCGCCCTCTCTGGAGCTTCCTCCCATAGCGGGGGCCCGCAAACAGGAGTATGGGAATCCGCCCCCGGACCCTGCCGTTTCCCCCGCGCACCTGCGTAGTTCCCTTTCCCGACAAGGGATTTACGGGGTCACCTGCATGCCGACACGTGCATCAGGGGACCCCGCTCCGGCCGTCCGGAATACGGAATTCGTGTGCGGAATGGCGTGCTCCACCCTGAAACGGGCCACCGTAGAGCTCCGTTTCCCGCCAGTACGGCCGAATCGTTACTTCACGACCGCCCACATAGCGGGATTCCGGCCCGGAAAACGCGTCCGGGCCCGGCGGAAAACCTCCGCCGGGCCCGGATCCGCGTACGGGAGGGGGCGTCAGGGCGCGCGCACCGCCGACAGCAGCCCGGCCACCTCGTCCGAACCCATCCGCAGCGCGGCGCCCACGGTGGCGAGCACCTCGCGCTCGGCCGGGATGTAGGGCCCGTCGGCGAGGGCGATCCGCGCACCCTGCAGCAGGATCGACTCGCGTCCGGGCCCGGCCAGGTGTGCCGCGAGCGGTTCCAGGGCCTCGTGGAGCTCGATCGACAGCGCCGCCCCGCAGCAGTCGGGCCCGTCGTACAGCCCCAGCCGGCCCTCGTCGGTGGCCAGCGCCTCCACGAGGGACTCCAGCTGCTCCCCGGTGCAGTCCGCGAAGCCGGCGCCCCGCACGGCCGACACGGCGGCCTCCAGCGCACTGCGCGAGGAGGTCCCGCCCGCGGCGAGCACGGCCAGCGTCACGGTGTGCACGGCATCGCGCAGCAGCGAGGAGAAGCGGGTGGTGGTGAGGTGGTCCAGCGCCTCGGTGCCGAAGCGCTCGCGGCAGGCCTGGCACTCGACGACGGGTCCGGCCTGTCCGCGCGGCAGCAGCGGCAGGCCGAGCACGGTGAAGCGGCGGCGCCCGGTGCGCCGGCGGTAGTTGCGGTCACCGCCGCAGCCGGGGCAGAAGAACTCCCCGTCGCCCACGGTGTTCCAGCTGGTACGGATGCCCCAGAGCGTCAGCTTCCGGCCGTCCCCACCCCGAACTGGCAGCACGTCGCACCTCCGTAACTCCCCGGGCAACGACGCCGGGTTGGCGTGATGTTAGCCACATCGGTGAGTGTGCGTCAGTCGTGCGGCAAGACAACATGGCCCGGGGGGCGCACTTGGCCGATCTGCGCCCCCCCGTCCGACGGCCCGCGGGCGGCCCCGGACGGCACGGCGGAGCCCCGCCCCGCCGGTGGCGGGACGGGGCTCCGTCAGGGGTGGTTCAGCGGCCCGCGCGGTTGACGGCGGAGATGACCGCCTTCAGGGAGGCACGGGTGGTGTTGGCGTCGATGCCGATGCCCCACAGGACCCGGCCGTCGATGGCGCACTCGATGTACGAGGCGGCCACGGCGGAGGCGCCCTCGCTCATCGTGTGCTCGGTGTAGTCCAGCAGGCGGGCGTCCACGCCGATGCCGGCCAGCGCGTCGAAGAAGGCCGAGATCGGACCGTTGCCGGTGCCGTTCAGGACCGTCTCCACCCCGTCGACGACCGCCTCGACGGTCAGCGTGTCCGTGCCGTCCTTGTCGGTGGCGGTCGAGCCGGAGCGCAGCTGGATGCGGCCCCACGGGTTCTCCGGGTTGGGCAGGTACTCGTCCGAGAAGACCTCCCAGATCGCCTTCGGCGTGACCTCGCCGCCCTCGGCGTCGGTCTTGGCCTGGATGATCCGCGAGAACTCGATCTGCATGCGGCGCGGCAGGTCCAGCTTGTGGTCGTTCTTCAGGACGTACGCGATGCCGCCCTTGCCGGACTGGGAGTTGACCCGGATGACCGCCTCGTAGGAGCGGCCGACGTCCTTCGGGTCGATCGGCAGGTACGGGACGGCCCACTCGATCTCGTCGACGGTCTTGCCCTGGGCGGCGGCGTCGGCCTCCATGGCGTCGAAGCCCTTCTTGATGGCGTCCTGGTGGGAGCCGGAGAAGGCGGTGTAGACCAGGTCGCCCGCGTAGGGGTGGCGCGGGTGGACCTCCATCTGGTTGCAGTACTCGCTCGTGCGGCGGATCTCGTCGATCTGCGAGAAGTCGATCTGCGGGTCGATGCCCTGGGAGAACAGGTTCATGCCCAGGGTGATCAGGTCGACGTTGCCGGTGCGCTCGCCCTGCCCGAACAGGCAGCCCTCGATGCGGTCGGCGCCGGCCATCAGGGCCAGCTCGGCGGCGGCGACGGCGGTGCCGCGGTCGTTGTGCGGGTGCACGGAGATGCAGATGTGCTCGCGGCGGGTCAGGTTGCGGGCCATCCACTCGAAGCGGTCCGCGTGGGTGGAGGGCGTCGAGCGCTCCACGGTGGCGGGCAGGTTCAGGATGATCTCGCGGCCCTCGCCCGGCTGCCAGACGTCGCAGACGGCCTCGCAGACCTCCAGGGCGAAGTCCAGCTCGGTGTCGGTGAAGATCTCGGGGCTGTACTGGTAGCCGAAGACGGTCTCGGGGCCCAGCAGCTTGTCGGCGTACTCCATGACCAGGCGGGT
Organism: Streptomyces katrae; assembly: GCF_002028425.1. Classification (GTDB taxonomy): domain Bacteria; phylum Actinomycetota; class Actinomycetes; order Streptomycetales; family Streptomycetaceae; genus Streptomyces; species Streptomyces katrae_A. Next base: position 2,671,402 of record NZ_CP020042.1, read on the forward strand.
GCCGTCGACGGCGATCTGCTTGATCTGCTCCTTGGAGCCGCGGAAGACGACCCGGCGGAAGGTCGGAGCGGTCGCGTTGTACAGGTGCACGGTGGCGCGCTTGGCGCCGACCAGCGACTCGACGGTCCGCTCGATCAGGTCCTCGCGGGCCTGGGTCAGTACCGAGATGGTGACGTCGTCGGGGATGGCGCCCTCTTCGATGATGGAGCGCACGAAGGCGAAGTCGGTCTCGCCGGAGGAGGGGAAGCCGACCTCGATCTCCTTGTAGCCCATGCGCACCAGCAGGTCGAACATCTCGCGCTTGCGGGCGGGGGTCATCGGGTCGATCAGCGACTGGTTGCCGTCGCGCAGGTCGGTGGAGAGCCAGCGCGGGGCCTTGGTGATGCGGGCGTCCGGCCAGGTGCGGTCCGGGATGTCCACCTGCTCGTACACGCCGTACTTGTGGATCGGCATCCCGGAGGGCTTCTGGGTGTGGGTCGCGTTGGTGATGGGCGTGGGGCGACCGACAAAAGGCTGCTGGCTCATGGCGTTGGGCTCCTCGCGTGTCCGCGTGTAGTTCGCTGAACGGCCGACGGCGGTAGTGAAAACCGCAACACCAAACTCCGCGGGGAGGGGGCCGGCCTACGACTACAGACCCTCGCCGCGGCAGCTAAGGAGAAGCAGCCCGAAACGCATGATGGGCCGAGCCTAACCGAGCCGCGCCGTGTCGCGAGGACCTGTTTCAGTATGCAAGACCGGCGCGTCCGATTTATACCCTTTGTGACTCAGGACGCCTTTCATCCGGCAAGGTCCGGCGGATCCGTCAACACGGCGCGTCGACTTTGAGACAACCGAATGAATCATGCTCGCCAGTAGTGACAGCACCATCACCCACTGCCACATTTCCGGGATGGATGCCTTCCTTTCCCACGGACACGCCCCCCACCACTCCGTCTTCTGCACCGTGGTGCCGCCGCACCTGCTGGACAAGGCAGCCCGGTCCGCCGACGCCGCCCGGGCCGACGCCGCCCAGCGCACCCTGGAGACCGACGCCCTCCTGCGCACCCGGCGCCGGATCAGCACCGTCCGCGGGATCGCCCCGGCCGATGCGGACTCCTCCGCCCCCGAGGGACCGCGGCGCACGATCTACGACGCCCAGCACCAGACCCGGCTGCCCGGCAAGAAGGTCCGCGCGGAGGGGGCCGACGCCTCCAAGGACGCCACCGTCAACCGCGCCTACGCGGGGCTGGGCGCCACGTACGAACTCTTCCTCAAGGGCTACGGCCGCCGCTCGATCGACGGCTCCGGCCTGCCGCTGGACGCGAGCGTGCACTACGGCGAGGACTACAACAACGCCTTCTGGGACGGCCGGCAGATGGTCTTCGGCGACGGCGACGGCGACCTGTTCCTCGACTTCACGGTGTCGGTGGACGTCATCGGCCACGAGCTGACGCACGGGGTCACCCAGTACACGGCCAACCTCGACTACCACGGCCAGTCCGGCGCCCTCAACGAGTCGATGTCGGACGTCTTCGGCTCGCTGATCAAGCAGTACTCCCTCGGCCAGACCGCCGACCAGGCGGACTGGCTGATCGGCGCCGGGCTGCTCGGCCCCCACGTCACCGGGGTCGCGCTGCGCTCCATGAAGGCGCCGGGGACGGCGTACGACGACGACGAGCTCGGCAAGGACCCGCAGCCGGCCACGATGGACGGCTACGTGACCACCTCCCGCGACAACGGCGGCGTCCACATCAACTCCGGCATCCCCAACCACGCCTTCTACATCGTGGCGACCGAGCTGGGCGGCAAGGCCTGGGAGCGGGCCGGACAGATCTGGTACGACACCCTGACCGGCGGGCAGCTGGAGTCCCGGGCGGACTTCAAGGACTTCGCCCGGCTGTCGGTGGCCGCGGCCGTCGCCCGGTACGGGGAGGGCGGCGCCGAGCACCAGGCGCTCCAGAAGGCCTGGGCGGCCGTCGGCCTGGGGTAGGAATGCCGGTATGAAGATCGAAGTGGTGCGGACGGGCGGATTCGCGGGGATCGAGCGCCGGGCCGAGGTGGACACCTCGGGCCGGCCCGACGAGCAGGAGTGGCGGGACCTGGCCGAGCTGGCCCTGCACCCCCACCCCCGGGCCGCCGAGGGGCCCGGCGGGGTCCGGGACGGGTTCGCCTACCGCATCACGGTGGACGGGCGGACGGTGTCCTGCCACGACCCCCACCTCACGGACTCCCAGCGCGGCCTGATCACACGGGTGCTGAAGGAAGGCGCGTAGCGGCGGGCGCTCCTGCGGCCCGGGCGACAATGCGGGTGCCCGGGCCGGCCGCTCCTGCTTGGATGGCCGGATGACCACAAAGATCTTGGAATCCCTGGAGCAGTACTACGACACCGTTCCCCGCCGGGGCGGTGCCCGGGGTGAGGACTTCGGGCCGCTCACCCTGTTCGTACAGGAGGGGAACGGCTGGCAGTACTACGCGCGGCCCTCCCTCGGGGGCCCCGAGGCCACCGCCGCGGACGTACGGAAGGTGCTGGAGAGGCAGCGGGAACTGGAGGTGCCCGAGGCGTTCGAATGGGTGGCCGAAAACAGCCCCGGCCTGCGGGCCGCCGTGGAAGCGGCGGGGCTGCACGTCCACGCGCACCCGCTGATGGTGCTGGACGCCGGCGCCGAACCGCTCGCCCCGCATCCGGAGGTCCGCGCACTCGGCGCCGGGGACCCCCTGCTCGCGGCCGCCGTGACGGTGGCGGGGCTGGCCTTCCGCGAGCCGGGGACCGCCCCGGGCCAGGCCGGCCCGGCGGAACTGGCGGCGGCGCTGGCCGACCCGGCGGTCGAGGAGCGCCGGGCGCGCGTGTCGGGGATGCTCGCGGACGGACGCACGGGGATGGCGGCGGCGGTCCGCGACGGGGTGGTGCTCTGCTCGGGCCAGTACAACCCGGTCGGGGAGGTGGCCGAGATCGTCGGGGTCGGTACGCTGCCCGCGGCCCGGCGCCAGGGGCTCGCCCTCGGGGTGACGGCGGCGCTGGTCGCACAGGCCCTGGAGGGCGGGGTGACGACGGTGTTCCTGTCGGCCGGCGACGAGGACGTGGCCCGGATCTACGCCCGCGCCGGCTTCCGCCGCGTCGGCACGGCCCTCATCGCGGAGCCCCCGGCGGCATAGGCCGCCGGAGCCGCCTTTTTGCGGAAACCGCAAGAAGGTTTGCCGCGCTCGCGGGCGGGGGCGGAGCATCGGCGGTGTCCGTACAGGCGCTCACGCTCACCGAGGAGACCGCGTGCCCACCCCCTCCCCCACCCACCACGAGCACGATCACGGCCACCGCGTCGAGGCGGCCGGCCAGGAGTTCTGGGACTCCCGCTACCGCGAGGGCGAGCGGATCTGGAGCGGCCGGCCCAATTCGGTGCTGGTGCGCGAGGCCGCGGGCCTCGCCCCCGGCCGGGCCCTGGACCTCGGCTGCGGCGAGGGCGCCGACGCGGTCTGGCTGGCCGGACGGGGCTGGACGGTGACCGGCACCGACATCTCCCCCGTGGCCCTGGAGCGGGCGGCCGGACACGCCGCGGAGGCGGGCCTGGCGGAGCGGATCGCCTTCGAGCGCCACGACCTCGGGGAGTCCTTCCCCGACGGGGAGTTCGACCTGGTCGCGGCCTGCTTCCTGCACAGCCCCGGCGAGATGCCCCGCGAGCGGATCCTGCGCACGGCCGCCGCGGCCGTCGCCCCCGGCGGGGTCCTGCTGGTGGCCGGGCACGGCGGTCCGGCGCCGGGTGCCGAGAACCCGCACCCGGACCTGTACTTCCCCACCCCCGAGGAGGTGCTGGCCGGCCTGGAGCTGCCCGAGGGCGGCTGGGAGGTGCTGGTCTGCGCCGAGCACGAGCGGGTCGGCGCGGAGGCCGACCGGCCCGGACACGGCTACGACAACACCCTCAAGGTCCGCCGCCTGCCCTGACGGGGGCGGCGGCCGGGGTCAGAAACCGAGCTTGCGCAGCTGCTTGGGGTCCCGCTGCCAGTCCTTGGCGACCTTCACGTGCAGGTCGAGGAAGACCGGCGTGCCGAGCAGCGCCTCGATGTGCTTGCGCGACTTCATGCCGACCTCCTTCAGGCGGGAGCCCTTGGGGCCGATGATGATGCCCTTCTGGCTGGGCCGCTCGATGTAGACGTTGGCGTGGATGTCGAGCAGCGGCCGGTCCGCGGGGCGGTTCTCGCGCGGGATCATCTCCTCGACCACGACGGCGATGGAGTGGGGCAGCTCGTCGCGGACGCCCTCCAGCGCGGCCTCGCGGATCAGCTCCGCGACCATGACCATCTCGGGCTCGTCGGTGAGGTCGCCCTCCGGGTAGAGCGGGGGGCTCTCCGGCAGCATCGGGGCGATCAGGTCGGCCAGCAGCTGCACCTGGTTGTCGCCGACCGCCGACACGGGGACGATCTCGGCCCACTCGATGCCGAGCTCGGCGCCGAGCTGCTGGATCGCGATGAGCTGCTCGGCCAGCTGCTTGGACTCCACCAGGTCGGTCTTGGTGACGATGGCGATCTTGGGGGTCTTCTTGATCCCCGCGAGCTCCTTGGCGATGAACTTGTCGCCGGGGCCGAGCTTCTGGTCGGCGGGCAGGCAGAAGCCGATGACGTCGACCTCGGCCCAGGTGGTGCGCACGACGTCGTTGAGCCGCTCGCCCAGCAGGGTGCGCGGCTTGTGCAGGCCGGGGGTGTCCACGAGGACCAGCTGGGCGTCGGGGCGGTGCACGATGCCGCGGACGGTGTGGCGGGTGGTCTGGGGCCGGTTCGAGGTGATCGCGACCTTGGTGCCCACCAGCGCGTTGGTCAGGGTCGACTTGCCCGCGTTGGGGCGGCCGACGAAGCAGGCGAAGCCCGCGCGGTGCGGGGCGGTGGGCTCGGGGGAACGATCGCTCATACGGGCCATTCTCCCCGATGCCGCCCGGCCCGCCGACCAGACCGCCCCGCGGGGCTGTCCAAACGCCGGCGGGGCTATGAATAGCCCCGCCGGCGTTTGAGGCGAATCTTTGAGCCGCACCGGCGATCGAGGTGGGAACGGAGGAAGGGCGGGGCGGGGAGAAGCCCCGCGCAGCGGCCACGGGGCACGGGTCCGGCTAGGACAGGGTCAGGGTCAGGGCCGCCCGGTACGCGCCCGGCGGGGTGTACGCGGGCAGCCGCAGCGTGACCGTGGCGTCGATCGTGGACGTCCCACCCGCCCCCGAGGCCAGCACGGCTCCCTCCGGCCCGACCACCCCCGGGCCTCCCGCCGTACAGCCTCCCCCCGCGCAGGACGGGGCCCACGCCAGCACCGCCCCCGGGACGGGAGCCCCGTCGGCCCCCGTGAACCCCGTCAGCCTGCCCCGCAGCGTCCACCGCCCCGTCCCGGGACCCCGTGTGTCGACCACCGTCACCGTGCCGATCCGCCCGTCGGCCGCGCCTCCGCCCCCGTACCCGACCGCGCCCAGCGTGATCGCCGCCCCGGCCTGCGTCATCGTCAGCGAGCCCACGGCAGGGGCCGGCTCGACGACCGTGTACGGCTCGGGCCGCGTACCCCGCTCCGCCGACCAGGCGGCGCCCTCGTACGCGACGACCCCGGTCGTCCCCCGGTCCGCCACCACCAGTTCCGCCGCGAACGCTCCGGACCGGTCCGCGGTGGCCGCCGCGCGGTCGGCCGTGCCGGCGGCGCCCGCGCGGCCGGCGACCGTCACGGCGGCGCCCGGCGGGAACCCGGCCCCGGTGATCCGGACCCGGGCGCCCGGCTCCCCGTACGAGGTGCCGAGGGCCAGGCCCCGCAGGTTCATGACGGGCAGCGGGGCCGCGGTGATCCGCGACGCGACCGGCGCCGACGGCCCGGCCACGGCGCAGGCGACTCCCCCGACGCTGTAGCCGCCCGGGGTGAGGGTGATCTCACCGGCCTCGCCGACGACAAAGCTCCCCCGCATGACCACCCCGGCGGCCCCGGCCGCCGGGGTCACGGGTCCCGGGCCCCCGTCCGGGGCCGGGTCCGGGTCCGGGGAGGCGAGCGTCACCTCGCCGGTCTGGGCGCCGCCCAGCAGGATCCGTCCGGTGGGAACGGGGGCGCCGGCCCGGGGCGGGGGCACGGCCGGGGTCCGGTCCAGCCGGTAGGTCACCGTCACCGTGTCACCGACCCCAGGCGCCGGGTCGTCCACCTCGATCCGGGCCGCCGTCGGCCCCTCGGCGGCCGGCAGGCAGCGCGTGGGGAACTCCACCCGCCCCGGGGGCGTTTCACCGTCGGCCGCCGCCGGTGCCCCCAGCGCTCCCCCGGCCGTGGCCACGAGTACGGCCATGCCCAGGGCCGCCGCCCGGCCCCTGGCGCGCGCCCCTCTCCGCACCGCCCCGCCCCCTCCCGCCGCCCCGAACCGACCCGACAGAGGGCCATTCACGGGCGAGCCGCGGGAGAAGTCAATGCACGGGGCGCCCGGACCTGACGAGGCGTCAGCAGGAGTCAGGCCCCCGCCTCCGTCGCCCGGAAGGTCCGCCGGTAGGCCGTCGGGCTCACCCCCAGCGCCGCCTGGACGTGCTTGCGCAGCGACTGCGCCGTCCCGAAGCCCGCCTCCCGCGCCACCGCCTCCATCGACAGCTCCGTCCGCTCCAGCAACTGCCGCGCCCGCTCCACCCGCTGGCCCGTGATCCACTCCCCCGGGCTGACCCCCGACTCCTGGCGGAAACGGCGCGTGAAGGTCCGTACCGACATGGCCTCCTGCCGGGCCAGGTCGCTCAGCAGCAGCGGCTCGTGCAGCCGGTCCAGCACCCACGCCCGCGCGGCGGTGGTGCTGGACCGCTGCGGCTCGGGCACGGGCCGGTTGACGAACTGCGCCTGCCCGCCGTCCCGGTGGGGCGGCACGACGGTCCGCCGGGCCGCCTCGTTGGCCACGGCGGCCCCGTGGTCGCGGCGGACGATGTGCAGGCACAGGTCGACGCCCGCGGCGACCCCGGCGGAGGTCAGCACGTCCCCGTCGTCGGTGTAGAGGACGTCCGGATCGACCCGCACGGCCGGGAACATCCGCTGGAAGTGCTCGGCGGAAGCCCAGTGCGTCGTGGCCGGACGGCCGTCCAGGTACCCGGCGGCGGCCAGGACGTAGCCGCCCGTGCAGATGGAGACGAGCCGGGTGCCGGGCCGGATGTGCGCGAGGGCCGCCGCGAGCTCGCCGGTCAGCCGGCCCTCGGCGTAGACCGGCCCCAGCTCGAACGAGGCCGGCACCACCACGGTGTCGGCCGTGGCGAGCAGTTCGGGACCGTGCTCGACGTGGATGGCGAAGTCGGCGTCCGTGCGGACCGGCCCGGGGGCGAGCCCGCAGGTGAGGATCTCGTACAGGGGCCGCCCGCCGGGGCCCTTGGCGTAGCCGAAGATCCGGTGCGGGATGCCGAGTTCGAAGGGCAGGAGCCCGGCGAGGGCGAGGATGACGACACGGTGGGGCTGCGCGGCGGTGGCCATGGCCCGATCGTATCGAAGCGTGTCGGTCAGGCCACTGTCGTCGGCGTCCTCCTGGCCGGAAGCTGTCGGGGTGACGCAGACAGCACCCACCTCCAGCACCCAGGACACCGCGCCCGCGGCGCCCCGCGAGCCCGGCCGCATCCACCGGGCCTGGTACGCCGCGGCCGTCGCCTTCGTGACGATCATCGGCGCGGCCGCCTTCGCCTCCCTGCCCGGACTGCTCATCGAGCCGCTGCACCAGGAGTTCGACTGGTCGCGCGGGACCATCGGCTTCGCGGTCTCCGTGAACCTCGCCCTCTACGGGCTCACCGCCCCCTTCGCCGCCGCCCTGATGGACCGTTTCGGCATCCGGAAGGTCGTCGCGCTCGCCCTGACCGTCATCGCGGGCGGCTCGCTGGCCACCGTGTGGATGACCGCGTCCTGGCAGCTGGTGCTGTTCTGGGGCGTGCTCGTGGGCCTGGGCAGCGGTTCGATGGCGCTGGCCTTCGCCGCGACGGTGACCAACCGCTGGTTCACCGCCCGGCGCGGGCTCGTCACCGGCATCCTCACCGCCGCGGGCGCCTCCGGGCAGCTGATCTTCCTGCCGCTGCTGTCCTGGCTGGTGGAGCACCACGGCTGGCGGCCGGCCTCCGTCACCGTGGCGCTGGCGGCCCTGTCCGTCGTCCCCTTCGTGTGGCTGCTGCTGCGCGACCACCCGGCGGACGTGGGCCTCGCCCCGTACGGGGGCACCTACGCGCCCAAGCCCGCACCGGTCCAGGGCGCGGCGCGGCGGGCGGTGACCGTGCTCTTCCAGGCGGCCCGGACCGGGCCGTTCTGGCTGCTGGCGGGCACGTTCGCGATCTGCGGGGCCTCCACGAACGGGCTGGTGCGCACCCACTTCACCCCGGCCGCCCACGACCACGGCATGCCGGTGACGGCCGCCGCCGGGCTGCTCGCGGTGATCGGCGTGTTCGACGTGCTGGGCACCATCGCCTCCGGCTGGTTCACCGACCGGTTCGAGGCGCGCCGCCTGCTGGCGGTGTACTACGCCCTGCGCGGGGTGTCGCTGATGTTCCTGCCGGTGCTGCTGGCGCCGGCCGTGCACCCGCCGATGGTGCTGTTCATCGTCTTCTACGGGCTGGACTGGGTCGCGACCGTGCCTCCGACCATCGCCCTGTGCCGGGAGCACTACGGGCAGGACAGCGCCATCGTCTTCGGCTGGGTGCTGGCCTCGCACCAGGTGGGCGCGGCGCTGGTGGCCTTCCTCGGCGGGGTGGCGCGGGACGCGCTCGGCTCGTACGACCTGGTCTGGTACGCCTCGGGCGCGCTGTGCGCGGTGGCGGCCCTGCTGGCGATGGTGATCCGGCGCCGCCCGGAAGGGGCCGCCGCCGTCCCGGCCGCGGCCTGAGCCCCGGCCCCCCGGGGGACCGGGAGCGCGCCGCCCGGGCCGGGCGGCGCGCAGGGGGTTCAGGCCCCGGCGGGGGTGGTGGACTTCAGGGTGCCGTCCGGGCCGGCGAGCAGGACCGGGGTGGCCGGGCCGCCGAGGTCGCGGACCGCCGCGCGGTCGGCCTCGGCCGGGGCGTCGGCCGCGCTGACCACGGCAGCGGCCTCCAGGGAGCGGGCGCCGCTGGCCACCGCCATCGCGACGGCCGTCTGGAGCGCGCTGAGCTTGAGGGAGTCCAGCTCCACGGTCCCGGCGACGTAGGTGCGGCCGGTCTCGTCGCGGACCGCCGCCCCCTCGGGGACCCCGTTGCGCGCCCGGGCGCTGCGCGCCAGGGTGATGATCTTGCTGTCCTCGGGGTCGATCCCCGCGCCCACGCTGCTCTCGGTCATAGGCGAAAGCATAGGGAGCGCCCCGGCGGCGCCGTGCAACGGCCCCGCCGGGGCGGTTCCCCCTTCACGCCTCCCCCCGGGGCGCAGGACAAACCTAAACAGCGAATCAGCCGGACCCTGCGATCCGAAGGTCCCGAACCCGTATGACCTTCGACCCTAACCTTCGACCGGGGGGCGGCCGCGACTCACGGCCGGTCCAGCCGCAGCCGCTCGGCCCTCGGCAGGCCGGCCACGACCAGGTCGTACGAGTCCTCCACCAGCTCCCGCACCAGCGCGTCCGGCAGTTCCCCGACCGTCACGGTGTTCCAGTGCCGCTTGTTCATGTGCCAGCCGGGCACGATCGCGGCGTGCTGTTCACGCAGCCGTACCGCCGCCTCCGGTTCGCACTTGAGGTTGACCTTCAGCGGCTCGCCGTCCAGGGCCGACAGGGCGAACATCTTCCCCAGCACCTTGAACACCGAGGTCTCCGGGGTGAAGGGGAACTCCTCCACCGCCGCGTTGAAGCTCAGACAGAACGCGCGCAGCTCCGCCGGGGTCATGCCCCCTCCTCACCCTCGGCGCCCTCGGGAACCACCGGTTCCACGAGCACCGTGACGATCTTGTTCCGGCGGCCCGCCGGGGATTCGGCCGTCAGCCGCAGCGGACGCCCGTCCGGCAGGTCCACCACCGCCGAGGCACCGGCGATCGGCACCCGGCCCAGGGCCTTGGCCAGCAGTCCGCCGACCGTCTCCACGTCCTCGTCGTCGAAGGCCAGCGCCCCGAACAGCTCTCCGAGGTCGGTGATGTCCAGGCGCGCGGTGACCCGGTAGCGGTCGTCGCCGAGGTCCTCGACCGGCGGGAGCTCCCGGTCGTACTCGTCGGTGATCTCGCCGACGATCTCCTCCAGGATGTCCTCGATGGTGACGATGCCGGCCGTGCCTCCGTACTCGTCGATGACGACGGCCACGTGGTTGCGCACCGACTGCATCTCGCGCAGCAGGTCCCCGGCGTTCTTGGTGTCGGGCACGAAGACCGCCGGCCGCATCACCGTCGAGACCAGGTCGGTCTCGGCCTCCCGGTTGATGTGCGTACGGCGGACGAGGTCCTTGAGGTAGACCATGCCGACGATGTCGTCCTCGTTCTCCCCCGTGACCGGGATCCGGGAGAAACCGGAGCGCAGGGCGAGGGTGGTCGCCTGGCGGATGGTCTTGTAGCGCTCGATGCAGACGAGGTCGGTGCGCGGCACCATCACCTCGCGCACGAGCGTGTCGCCGAGTTCGAAGACCGAGTGCACCATCCGGCGCTCGTCGTCCTCGATCAGCGACTCCGCCTCCGCGAGGTCGACCATCGCGCGCAGCTCGGCCTCGGAGGCGAAGGGCCCCTTGCGGAAGCCCTTGCCCGGGGTGAGGGCGTTGCCGATGAGGATCAGCAGCTGCGGGATCGGCCCCATGATCCGGGCGAGCGGGACGAGGACGTACGCGGCCGCCGTCGCGGTGTTCAGCGGGTGCTGGCGGCCGATCGTGCGGGGGGAGACGCCCACCGCCACGAAGGAGACCAGCACCATCACCGCGATGGCCACCAGCAGCGCGGTCCAGTTCTCCCCGAACGCGTCGAGGCAGACGTACGTGACGAGCACGCCCGCCGCCATCTCGCAGGTCACGCGCACCAGCAGGGCCACGTTGACGTAGCGGGTGGGGTCGCCGGCGACCTGGGCCAGCTTGGCGCTGCCGCGCCGGCCCTCCCGTACGGCCTGGTCGGCGCGGAAGCTGGAGACGCGGGCGATCCCGGACTCGGCGCACGCCGCGAACCAGGCCACCACGGTCAGCAGGACCGCCCCGGTGATCAGCTGGTAGGCGCCGGTCACGAGACGGTCGGCGCCGGGGAGGGACCGGTGATCCCGCGCTCACCGCGCCAGCCGTCGACGATGGCCGCCTGGAGGCCGAACATCTCGGCCTTCTCGTCCGGCTCCTCGTGGTCGTACCCGAGCAGGTGCAGCACCCCGTGGACGGTCAGGAGCTGGAGCTCCTCGTCCATGGAGTGCTGCGTGGGGGCGTCCTGGCCCTGCTTCTTCGCCACCTCGGGGCACAGGACGATGTCCCCGAGGAGCCCCTGCGGGGGCTCCTCGTCGTCCTTCGACGGCGGACGCAGCTCGTCCATCGGGAAGGACATGACGTCGGTGGGTCCGGGCAGGTCCATCCACTGGATGTGGAGCTGCTCCATGGCGTCCTCGTCGACGACGATGACGGAGAGCTCGGAGAGCGGGTGGATCCGCATCCGGGTGAGCGCGTAGCGGGCAATGTCGAGGATCGCCTGCTCGTCGACTTCGGTTCCGGACTCGTTGTTGACGTCGATCGACATGGTGCGCTGGGTTCTACTTCCGCTGGTTGCCGTTCCGGGCCGGACCGGTCTCCCGGGCCGCCTGGCTGTCGTCGTACTTCTCGTACGCGTCGACGATACGGCCGATCAGCTTGTGCCGGACGACATCCTCGGAGGTGAGCCGCGAGAAGTGGATGTCGGGCACCCCCTCCAGGATCTCCTGGACCTGGCGCAGACCGCTCCTGGTGCCGTTCGGGAGGTCGACCTGGGTGACGTCACCGGTGATGACGATCTTCGTGTCGAACCCGAGGCGGGTCAGGAACATCTTCATCTGCTCGGGGCTGGTGTTCTGCGCCTCGTCGAGGACGACGAAGGCGTCGTTGAGCGTGCGACCGCGCATGTAGGCCAGGGGCGCCACCTCGATGGTGCCGGCGGCCATCAGGCGGGGGATGGAGTCGGGGTCCATCATGTCGTGCAGGGCGTCGTAGAGCGGGCGCAGGTAGGGGTCGATCTTGTCGAAGAGCGTGCCCGGCAGGAAGCCGAGCCGCTCCCCCGCCTCGACGGCGGGCCGGGTCAGGATGATCCGGCTGACCTGCTTGGACTGCAGGGCCTGCACGGCCTTGGCCATGGCGAGGTAGGTCTTGCCGGTACCGGCGGGGCCGATGCCGAAGACGATCGTGTTCTTGTCGATCGCGTCGACGTACCGCTTCTGGTTGAGGGTCTTGGGGCGGATGGTGCGGCCCCGGCTGGAGAGGATGTTCTGGGTGAGCACCTCCGCCGGGGTCTCCAGCGGGCGCCCCTCCGCGTCGCTGCCGTTCGCCTTGAGCATGGCGATCGAGCGTTCCACTGCGTCCTCCGTCATCGGCTGCCCGGTGCGGAGCACGAGCATCATCTCGTCGAACAGGCGCTGGACGAGGGCGACTTCCGCCGCCTCGCCGACCGCGCTGACCTGGTTGCCCCGAACGTGGATGTCGGCCCTCGGGAAGGCCTTCTCGATCACGCGCAGCAGCGCGTCGCCCGAGCCGAGGACGGTCACCATGGGGTGCGTCGCCGGAACGGTGAAATGGGCTCGCGCCTGACCCGGAACGGGGCTGTGGGCTGTCGGTGTCTGAGTCATGGGCCGGCACTGTGGCCTGCGCATACCTCCCGCTGAGGGGCCGCGCCGATCGACGGCCTCCGGAGTACCAAGGGTACGTCCACCCCGGACCGTTCCCGAGGGGTTTTCCGGCCCGGGGCCGGGCCCGCCTAGGCCGGGCTGCGGAAGCCGATGGTGGGGACGGCCCGGCGGCGGTAGCAGGGGACGGCGCCGGGCGGGACGAGGGCGTCGAGGAAGGCGTAGCGGCCCCGCAGCTCCTCGGGGGCGGTGCGCCACCAGTGGGCCACCTCGGACCAGCCCGGGGCGGAGAGGGAGCCGCCGAACTCCTGCACCGAGAGGGCGGCGGTCAGGCCGGCGAAGGCGAGCCGGTCCGCCAGCGGCCACCCCGCGAGGCTGCCGGTGACGAACCCGGCCACGTACACGTCCCCGGCGCCGGTCGGGTCCAGGGCGTCGACGGTGATCGCGGGGACCTCCGCCGTCTCGCCCGTGCGCGAGTCCACGGCGTACGAGCCCTCCGAGCCCATGGTCACCACGGCGACCGGAACCTTGTCCGCCAGCGCCCGGGCCGCGGCGCGGGGACAGTCGGTGCGGGTGTAGCGCATGGCCTCGCCGGCGTTGGGCAGGAAGGCCTCGCAGTGCTCCAGGTCGGTCAGGGAGCCGAGGTCCCACCGGCCGGTGTCGTCCCAGCCGACGTCGGCGAAGATCCGCGAGCCGCGGCGGGCCGCCTCGCCGATCCAGTCCTCGCGGCGGCCGGCGGCCAGCGAGGCCACGGCGGCACGGGTCCTCGGCGGACACCAGGGGAAGGGGCCGGGGCCGGCCGCGGGCGGGGCCTCGTGGCCGTGGGAGACCATCGTGCGCTCGCCCTCGTAGGCCATGGAGACGGTGACGGGGCTGTGCCAGCCGGGGACGGTGCGGGACATGGACAGGTCGATGCCCTCGCCCTGTTCCAGGGCGTCCCAGCAGTACTCGCCGTAGTGGTCGTCGCCGAAGGCCGCGGCGAGGGAGGTGCGCAGGCCCAGGCGGGCCAGGGCGGTGGCCATGTTGGCGACGCCGCCGGGGCTGGAGCCCATGCCGCGCGCCCAGGACTCCGTACCGCGGACGGGGGCGGAGTCGAGGCCGGTGAAGATGATGTCGAGGAAGACCGTGCCGGTCAGGAAGACGTCGCAGCCCGGCTCTCGGGGGTCGCGCAGCGGGCCGAGCGGGTCGAGGTCGTCGAGTGCTCCGGGGCGGCTGGTGCGGCTGTCCCGACTGGTCACGGTGTAACCCCCGTTGATGTGTCGTTTCTGCGTTCGGGTGAGGGGCCGCCGGGTTCGCCCGGACTCCCCTGGGCCGATCCCAGTGTGACGCACCTCACCTGAGCCCGGCTCTCCTTTCGCCGTCGTCCCACTGGTCCCGGACGGGCCAGGGGGTGCCTGATGGACACCCCCTAGCGCTTCGGCAGGGCGACCCGGGCCAGGTCGGCCGCGATGGTCAGCTCCCCCTCGAACCCGGCCTCCCGCGCCTCCCGTTCGAACTCCGAGGGATCGGAGTACCGCTGCGAGAAGTGCGTCAGCACCAGGTGCCGGACCCCGGCGTCCCGCGCCACGCCCGCCGCCTGCCCGGCCGTGAGGTGGCCGTGGTCCTCCGCCAGCGCCGCGTCCGCGCCGAGGAACGTCGACTCGATGACCAGCATGTCGCAGCCCTGCGCCAGTTCGCTCACCCCCGCGCACAGCCGGGTGTCCATGACGAAGGCGAACCGCTGCCCCGCCCGGTGCTCGCTGACCTCCTCCAGGGTGACCTCCCCCAGCCGCCCCTCGCGCTGGATCCGCCCGACGTCCGGGCCCTTGATCCCGTGCCGCGCGAGCAGCTCCGGCCGCATCCGGCGCCCGTCCGGCTCGGTCAGCCGGTAGCCGAAGGACTCCACCGGGTGCGACAGGCGCCGGGCCTCCAGGACGTACGAGGGGCCCTGCGCGAGCACCCCGTCCCGCGCCACCGGCTCCTCCCGCAGCCGTACCGTCTCCCGGTAGGCGGTCGCGTACCGCAGCCGGTCGAAGAACTTCTGCCCGGAGGCCGGGTAGTGCGCGGTCACGGGGTGCGGGACCTGGTCGAGGTTGATCCGCTGGATCACCCCGGCCAGGCCGAGGCTGTGGTCACCGTGGAAGTGGGTGACGCAGATCCGGTTGATGTCGTGGGCCGCGACCCCGGCCCGCAGCATCTGCCGCTGCGTGCCCTCGCCCGGGTCGAAGAGGATGCCCTCGCCGTCCCAGCGCAGCAGGTAGCCGTTGTGGTTGCGGTGCCGGGTGGGTACCTGGCTGGCGGTGCCGAGGACCACGAACTCGCGTACGGACACGAACCGCTACCCGGGGGGCCACTGGAGGCCGCGGCCTCCCAGGACGTGCAGGTGGGCGTGGAAGACGGTCTGGCCCGCACCGGCGCCGGTGTTGAACACGACCCGGTAGCCGTGGTCGGCGATCTTCTCCTCGGCGGCGATCTCCCCGGCCTCACGCAGTATGTCGGCGATCACGGTCGGCTCGGCGGCGGCGAGGGAGGCGGCGTCGGGGTAGTGCACCTTCGGGATGACGAGCACGTGGGTCGGCGCCTGCGGGTTGATGTCCCGGAAGGCCACGGTGGTTTCGGTCTCCCGGACCACCGTCGCGGGGATCTTCCCCTCGACGATCTTGCAGAACAGGCAGTCCGCCTGCGGTTCCCCGGCCATGGCCGTGCCTCCCGTGAAGTGGATCGGTCGGGGCATGCTACCGGCCCGGCCCCGGCCCCGCCCCGTCGGCCGAGCGGGCCTCCACCCCCCTCCGCCACCACCCCGAGCGGCCCGCGGCGCCGTGCGGGGCCGCGGCGGCGTCCGCCGGGCGCCCGGCAGGGCCGCGGTCCCGGCCCGGGGCCTACCCCCAGCGCCCCGTGCGCGCCAGCAGGACGGCGGTGGCCGCCGTGCCCGCCGTCGAGGTGCGCAGGACGCTGTGGCCCAGGCGGTACGGGCGGGCGCCCGCCTCCGCGAAGGCGGCCAGTTCCTCCGGGGAGACCCCGCCCTCGGGGCCGACCACCAGGACCACCGAGCCCGACTCGGGGAGGGCGGCCGTCGCCAGCGGCTCCGAGCCCGCCTCGCGGTCCTCGTGAAGCACCATGGCCAGATCGGCGGTGGCCAGCAGCGCGGCTACCTGCTTGGTGGACAGCGCCTCGCCGACCTCCGGGAAACGGACCCGGCGCGACTGCTTGCCCGACTCCCGGGCGGTGGCCCGCCACTTGGCCAGGGACTTGGCCCCGCGCTCGCCGCGCCACTGGGTGATGCACCGGGAGGCCTGCCACGGCACGATGGCGTCGACCCCGGTCTCCGTCATCGTCTCCACGGCGACCTCGCCCCGGTCGCCCTTGGGCAGCGCCTGCACCACCGTGATCCGCACGGCCGGCTCCGGCTCCTCCCGGATCTCGTGCAGGTCCATGACCACCAGGCGGTCCTTGCCCTCGGCCGCCTTGACCACGCCCTCCGCCCAGCGGCCCCGCCCGTCGGTGAGGACCACGTCCTCGCCCGGAGCCAGCCGCTTCACGGACACGGCGTGCCGCCCCTCGGGGCCGTCCAGCACGAACTCCGGCCCCGCGGGGACCTCTTCGACCACGAACACGGGGGCCGTCATGACGCTCTCCTCATCTGCAACACCTTCAACGCGCTCTGTGCCTCGGCCAGTTCTGCCGCCAGCACCTCCACCAGCTCCCCGGCCGGCAGCGCCCGGGCCAGCCGGTGCCCCTGCCCCGCCCACAGCGCCATGCCCTGCGGGTCCCCGGCCGCGGCGGCCGCCTTGCGCAGCCCCGAGGTCATGTGGTGGATCTGGGGGTAGGCGGCCGGGGCGTACGGGCCGTGCTCGCGCACGAACCGGTTCACCAGGCCCCGCCCGGGCCGGCCCGAGAAGGCCCGGGTCAGCTCGGTGTGCGGGAACATCGGGTCGGTCAGGGCCTTCTTGTGCAGCGGGTGGGCGCCCGACTCCCGGCAGGCCAGGAAGGCCGTGCCCAGCTGCGCGGCCTCCGCGCCCGCCGCTAGCAGCGCGGCGATCTGCGCGCCGCGCATCACCCCGCCCGCCGCGATGATCGGCAGGGCCACGGCCTCCCGGACCTGGGTGACCAGGGCGAGCAGGCCGACGCCGGCCGTGCCGTCGGTCTGCGGGTCGTCGCGGTGGGTGCCCTGGTGGCCGCCGGCCTCGACGCCCTGGACGCAGACGGCGTCGGCGCCGGCAGCCTGGGCGGCGCGGGCCTCCTCGGCCGAGGTCACGGTGACGATCGTGTACGTGCCGGCCGCCCGCAGGCGCGCCAGGGCGGCGGGGTCGGGACAGCCGAAGGTGAAGGAGACGACCCGTACCGGGTCCTCCAGCAGGATGGCGAGCTTGGCGTCGTAGCCGTCGTCGCTGGTGCCGATGATGTCCTCCTCCGCGAGGGAGACCTCGTACCAGCTCGCCTCTCCGGCCAGCTGCCCGCGGTAGGCCTCGACGGCGGCCGGGTCGACCTGGCCGGACTGCGGGAGGAAGAGGTTCACGCCGAAGGGGCGCCGGGTGAGTCCGCGCGTCTGCTTGATCTCCTGGTACATGCCGTCGGCGGTCTTGTAGCCGCCGGCCAGGAAGCCGAGCCCGCCCGCTTCGCACACGGCGGCGACGAGGGGCGGGCCGGAGACGCCGCCCGCCATGGGAGCCTGCACGATCGGATACGGGTGGAGACCGTTCGGTGCGGAGGACATGGACTGCATCGTGCCATGTCCGGGTCACGGCGCCGAATCATGGCATTCGCCTGGCATAGTCCGCTTTCCCGGCGGCCCGGCAACGGCGAGAGCCCGGTACGGGGTCTCCCGTACCGGGCTCTCGCGGGGTCCGTCCGCCGAGCGGTCAGCGGCCGTTGAACGCGTCCTTCAGGCGGCTGAACAGGCCCTGCTGGCCCGGCGCGAACTGGCCCATGGGCCGCTCCTCACCGCGCAGCTTGGCGAGCTGGCGCAGCAGCTCCTCCTGCTGGGCGTCCAGCTTGCCGGGGGTGGTGACCTCGACGTGGACGATCAGGTCGCCCCGGCCGCCGCCGCGCAGGTGCGTGACGCCGCGCCCGTGCAGCGGGATCGCCTGGCCGGACTGGGTGCCGGGGCGGACGTCGATCTCCTCCAAGCCGTCCAGCGTCTCCAGCGGGCACTTGGTGCCCAGGGCCGCGGCCGTCATGGGGATGGTCACCGTGCAGTGCAGGTCGTCCCCGCGCCGCTGGAAGGTCGGGTGCGGCAGCTCGTGGATCTCCACGTACAGGTCGCCGGCGGGGCCGCCGCCGGGGCCGACCTCGCCCTCGCCCGCGAGCTGGATCCGGGTGCCGTTCTCGACGCCGGCCGGGATCTTGACCGTCAGGCTGCGGCGGGAGCGGACCCGGCCGTCGCCCGCGCACTCGGGGCACGGGGTCGGGACCACGGTGCCGAAGCCCTGGCACTGCGGGCAGGGGCGCGAGGTCATGACCTGGCCCAGGAAGGACCGGGTGACCTGCGAGACCTCACCGCGGCCGCGGCACATGTCACAGGTCTGCGCGGAGGTGCCGGGTGCGGCGCCCTCGC
This sequence comes from Streptomyces katrae, assembly GCF_002028425.1. GTDB lineage: Bacteria > Actinomycetota > Actinomycetes > Streptomycetales > Streptomycetaceae > Streptomyces > Streptomyces katrae_A. Next base: position 2,689,567 of record NZ_CP020042.1, read on the forward strand.
CGGAGCAGGTGCCGCAGACCACGGCGGTGTCGACCTGGATGTCCTTGGTCGTGCCGAAGGCCGCCTCGTCCAGCTCCAGGTCGAGGCGGATCATGGCGTCCTGGCCGCGGCGGGTCCGCGAGCGCGGGCCGCGCTGCGAGGCCTGGCCGAAGAAGGCGTCCATGATGTCGGAGAAGTTGCCGAAGCCGCCGGCTCCGAAGCCGCCCGCGCCACCGCCGCCGCCCGAGGAGGACAGCGGGTCGCCGCCGAGGTCGTAGACCTGCTTCTTCTGCGGGTCCGAGAGGACCTCGTAGGCCGCGTTGATCTCCTTGAAGCGCTCCTGCGTCTTCGGGTCCGGGTTCACGTCCGGGTGGAGTTCACGCGCGAGGCGGCGGAAGGCCTTCTTGATCTCGTCCTGCGATGCGTCGCGGCGCACGCCGAGTACGGCGTAGTAGTCCGTGGCCACTTACGACTCCGCCAGGATCTGTCCGACGTAACGTGCCACTGCGCGTACCGCTCCCATCGTTCCGGGGTAGTCCATGCGGGTCGGTCCGACCACGCCGAGTTTGGCGACTGCTTCGCCGCCCGAACCGTAGCCGACGGACACGACCGACGTGGAGTTGAGCCCCTCGTAGGCGTTCTCGTGCCCGATCCGTACGGCCATCCCCGACTCTCCGGCCTCGCCCAGCAGCTTCAGGAGCACCACGTGCTCCTCGAGCGCTTCCAGGACGGGCCTGATCGTCAAGGGAAAATCATGTCCGAAGCGAGTGAGGTTGGCGGTGCCGCCGATCATCAGCCGCTCCTCCGCCTCCTCGGCCAGCGTTTCGAGGAGGGTCGCGAGCACCGCCTTGACGGTGGCCCGGTCGTCGATCTCGAACGACTCCGGCAGGTCCTGCACCAGGTTCGGAACGTCGGTGAAACGACGGCCGACCACCCGGCTGTTGAGCCGTGCCCGCAGATCGGCGAGGGAGTTCTCGCCGAACGGGGTCTGGGTGTCGACCATGCGCTGCTCGACCCGTCCGGTGTCGGTGATCAGCACGAGCATCAGCCGGGCCGGGGCCAGCGACAGCAGCTCGACGTGCCGGACGGTGGAGCGGGTCAGCGACGGGTACTGGACGACGGCGACCTGGCGGGTCAGCTGCGCGAGCAGCCGGACCGTGCGGCCGACGACGTCGTCGAGGTCCACGGCCCCGTCGAGGAAGTTCTGGATGGCCCGCCGCTCGGGCGTCGACAGCGGCTTGACGCCGGCCAGCTTGTCGACGAAGAGGCGGTAGCCCTTGTCGGTGGGGATCCGGCCGGCGCTGGTGTGGGGCTGTGCGATGTAGCCCTCCTCCTCCAGCACCGCCATGTCGTTGCGCACGGTGGCCGGTGAGACGCCCAGCTTGTGCCGCTCGGTGAGGGCCTTGGAGCCGACGGGCTCCTCCGTCCCGACGTAGTCCTGGACGATGGCGCGCAGCACTTCGAGTCTGCGTTCACTGAGCATTGCGCACACCTCCGGATGCGGTCGGTCGTCGGGCGGTCGTGGCCGGGCAGTCCTGCGGTCCTGCGTTCCTGCCGGCTTGCGGTCTTGATCGGCTGGCACTCTGCTCGTCCGAGTGCCAGAGATCCCCCGCTCAGTGTACGGCCGGGTAGTACGCCGCAGGCAAGGGTGGCCCGCCAGGGTAGCGTCGCGGCATGGACGTACGTTGGGAAGAGGCGGGCTGGGAACGGGTGGCCGCGCGGGTGGGCCGACGACGCCTCCCGGTGTGGGACTGCACGGTGGGGCTGGTGGTGGGGGACGACTCGGTGCTCCTGATCGACCCCGGATCGAGTGTGCGGGAAGGGGCTCAGGTGCGTGCCGAGGCGGAGCGGCTGACCGGGCGGCACGTGACCCATATCGCATTCACGCACGGACATTTCGATCACGTGCTGGGGGGTCCCGCCTTCTCCGGCGCCCAGTTCTACGGGGCGGTCGGACTGGAGCGGCTGCTGGCGACGTCCGGGGGCCGCGAGGAGCTGCGGGAGAGCGCCGTGGCCCAGGGCCTGCCGCAGGACGCGGCCGCGGAGGCGTGCGACCTGCTCCAGGCCCCGGGGCACCTGGTGTCGGGCGAGTGGACGCTGGAGCTCGGCGGGGTGCAGGTGCTGCTCGCCAACGTGGGGCCCGCGCACTCCCAGCACGACCTGGCCGTCTTCGTGCCGGGCGAGCGGGAGGCGGTGTTCTGCGGGGACCTGGTCGAGGAGTCCGGGGAGCCCCAGGCGGGCTCGGACGCAGTGCCGGGCCAGTGGCCGGCGGCCCTGGACCGGCTGCTGTCGCTGGGCGGGGAGGACGCGCTGTACGTGCCGGGTCACGGAGCGGTGGTGGACGCGGGCTTCGTGCGTGCGCAACGCGACACACTGGCGGACCGGTTCGGCGTGTCGCGGGCGTGAGGGCGGCCGCGCTCCTAGTGTCGGCCGGATGCGTGAGTACTCCCCCGACCTGACCCCGCAGTGGAAGCGCGCCAAGGCCGTTCCGGAGGTGCCGGCCGACCCCGATCTGGTGGTCGAGGTGGCGGGTACGGACTTCTGCGGCGCAGTGGTGGCGTGCGAGGCGGGCACGGTGACCCTGGAGGACCGGTTCGGCAGGCGCCGGGTGTTCCCGCTGGAGCCGCGCGGCTTCCTGCTGGACGGCGCGGTGGTGACGCTGACCCGCCCCTCACGGGCTCCGGCCGGGCCGGCCCGTACGGCCTCGGGCTCGATCGCCGTCCCGGGGGCGCGGGCGCGGGTGGCCCGGGCGGGGCGGATCTACGTGGAGGGGCGGCACGACGCGGAGCTGGTCGAGCGGGTCTGGGGCGACGACCTGCGGATCGAGGGCGTGGTGGTGGAGTACCTGGAGGGGGTCGACGACCTCGCGGCGGTGGTGGCCGAGTTCGCCCCGGGTCCGGACGCGCGGCTCGGGGTCCTGGTGGACCACCTGGTGCCGGGGTCGAAGGAGTCCCGGATCGCGGCGTCGGTGACCGGGCCGGACGTGCTGGTGGTGGGCCACCCGTACGTGGACGTCTGGCAGGCGGTGAAGCCGTCGGCGCTGGGCATCGGCGCGTGGCCGGAGGTTCCGCGCGGCCAGGACTGGAAGACGGGCGTCTGCCGGGCCCTGGGCTGGCCGGAGAACACGGGGGCCGCCTGGCAGCACATCCTGTCCCGCGTGACGTCCTACCGCGACCTGGAGCCTACGCTGCTGGGGCGGGTGGAGGAGCTGATCGACTTCGTCACGGATAGTGGTGGGGCCTGACGCCCTGGAACGTGCCGAAGTCGCTCGTGTCCAGCTCGATGCCGAGCGGCTCCAGCGGCAGCGGCTCGCCGAACTTCGTGACCCGTTGCGCACGGTAGTCGGCGTCGTCCCCCTTCCCGACGGGGATGGTCAGCAGGACGCACTGCCCGACGACCGGGTCGACGATCAGGTAGGCGGGCACCCGGCCCGCGGCATAGATCGAGCGCTTGACCACGTAGTCCCTGTCGACGCTGGTTTTGGACACGACCTCCACCACCAGCGTGATCAGCTGCGACGGCAGGAGGCGGCCCGACCCCGGGTGTGCCTGGCGGTCCAGGACCACCAGGTCGGGCACGGGCTCGCTCGCCTCGTCGACGATGTCGACGTCCTGGGTCTGGAGCCGCGCCCAGCGCTTGCGCGGGATCTGGTCCTGCACGTCCTCCACGATCAGGTTGTGCACCAGATCGGGACTGGCGATCATCACGATTTCCCCCCGGAGGAGCTCGACCTTGACTCCGTCGGGAGGCTGGAACCCCTCGAAGAACTTGGCCATCCCACGCTCGTCCACAGCGGTCATCTCCGTGGTCCTCCACATCCGCCGCGTACTGTCGACGGCAGCCTAGGGACAGCGTAGGCAGAGGGCTCCGGGTTACGGGGGGATTCACCCGGGCGGGGGATCAGTCCACCAGGTCCCGCACCACCGCGTCCGCCAGCAGCCGCCCCCGCAGGGTCAGCACCGCGCGGCCGGCCTCGTACGGGCCCGCCTCCAGCAGGCCGTCCGCCAGGGCCCGCCGGGAGGCCGCCAGGCCCGCCGGGGCCAGCAGGGACAGCGGGGCGCCGTCGACCAGGCGGAGCTCCAGCAGGATCCGCTCCACCCGCCGGTCCTCCTCCGAGAGCAGCTCGCGCCCCGCGCCCGGGGAGCGGCCCTCGGCGAGGGCGGCCGCGTAGGCGCCCGGGTGCTTGACGTTCCACCAGCGGACCCCGCCCACGTGCGAGTGGGCGCCGGGGCCGGCGCCCCACCAGTCGGCCCCGCGCCAGTACAGCTCGTTGTGCAGGCAGCGGCCGGCCTCGGAGGTGGCCCAGTTCGAGACCTCGTACCAGTGGTAGCCGGCCCGCTCCATGACCTCGTCGGCGATCAGGTACCGGTCGGCGTGGACGTCGTCGTCGGTCATCGGGACCTCGCCGCGGCGGATCCGGCGGGCCAGCTGGGTGCCCTCCTCGACGATGAGCGCGTAGGCGCTGATGTGGTCGGGCCCGGCGCCGAGCGCGGCGTCCAGGGAGGCCCGCCAGTCCTCGTCGGACTCGCCGGGGGTGCCGTAGATCAGGTCGAGGTTGACGTGCTCGAAGCCCGCCGCGCGGGCCTCGGCGACGCAGGCCTCGGGGCGGCCCGGGGTGTGGGTGCGGTCGAGGACCTTGAGCACGTGCTGCTTCGCGCTCTGCATGCCGAAGGAGATCCGGTTGAACCCGCCCGCGCGCAGCTCCGCCAGGTACTCGGGGTTCACGGACTCGGGGTTGGCCTCGGTGGTGACCTCGGCGTCCTCGGCCAGCCCAAACTCGTCGCGGATCGCGCCGAGCATGCGGACGAGGTCGCGGGCGGGCAGCAGGGTGGGCGTGCCGCCGCCGACGAAGACGGTCCGTACGGCGCGCGGGTCGTCGCCGAGCACCTTGCGGGCCAGGCGGACCTCGTCGATCAGGGTGTCGGCGTAGTTCTCGCGGGAGGCGAGGACGCCGCCGGTGCCGCGCAGCTCGGTGGGGGTGTAGGTGTTGAAGTCGCAGTACCCGCAGCGGGTGGCGCAGTACGGGACGTGCAGGTAGAACCCCAGCGGCCGCTCCCCGGCGCCCGCCAGGGCGTGCGACGGCAGCGAGCCGTCTTCGGGCATGGGGTCACCGTCGGGCAGTGCGGAAGGCATACGGCCATTGTCCCGCACTCGCGGTGGCCCGGCGGCCCGCGCCGGCAGGGGCGCGGGCCGCCGGCGCGGCGGCGGGCGTCAGGCCTCGCGGGAACCCGCGTACATCTCCTCGATGAGGTGCTTGAACTCGCGCTCGACGACGGGGCGCTTCAGCTTGAGGCTGGGCGTGAGGTCGCCGTGCTCGACGTCCAGGTCGCGCGGCAGGATCCGGAACTTCTTGATCGTCTGCCAGCGCTGGAGGTTCTCGTTGAGGGTCTGTACGTAGGTCTCGATCAGCCGGTCGGTCTCGGGGGCGGCCAGGACCTCGCCGTAGGTCTTGCCCTCCAGGCCGTTCTCGGCGGCCCAGCCGAGGATGGCGGGCTCGTCGAGGGCGATCAGGGCGGAGCAGAAGTTCCGGTCGGCGCCGTGGACGACGATCGTGGACACGTAGGGGCAGATCGCCTTGAACTGGCCCTCGATCTCGGCCGGGGCGACGTACTTGCCGCCCGAGGTCTTGATCAGGTCCTTCTTGCGGTCGGTGATGCGCAGGTAGCCGTCCGGGGAGAGTTCGCCGATGTCGCCGGTGTGCAGCCAGCCGTCGCTCTCCAGGACCTCGTCGGTCTTGTCGGGCTGGCGGTGGTAGCCCTGCATGATGCCGGGGCCGCGCAGCAGGACCTCGCCGTCGTCGGCGATGCGGACCTCGGTGCCGGGCAGCGGCTTGCCGACGGTGCCGGTGCGGTAGGCCTCGCCGGGGTTGACGAAGGAGGCGGCGCTCGACTCCGTCAGCCCGTAGCCCTCCAGGATGTGGATGCCGGCGCCGGAGAAGAAGTAGCCGATCTCGGGGGAGAGGGCGGAGGCGCCGGAGACGGCGGCGCGGAGCTTGCCGCCGAAAGCCTCGCGGAGCTTGGAGTAGACGAGGGCGTCGGCGACCTTGTGCTTGGTGGTGAGGGCGAAGGGCGCGGTGGCCCGGCCGGTGCGGCGGTAGTTGTCCTGGGTGACCTTGGCGTACTCGCGGGCGACGCCCGCGGCCCACTGGAAGATCTTGTACTTGGCGCCGCCGCCGGCCCGGGCCTTGGCGGCCACGCCGTTGTAGACCTTCTCGAAGATGCGCGGGACGGCCGCCATGTAGGTGGGCTGGACGACCGGCAGGTTCTCGATGATCTTGTCGATGCGGCCGTCGACGGCGGTGACGTGCCCGACCTCGATCTGGCCGGAGGTGAGCACCTTGCCGAAGACGTGCGCGAGGGGCAGCCACAGGTACTGGACGTCGTCGCTGTGGATCATGCCGGTGGCGACGGTGGCCTTGGCCATGTACGACCAGTTGTCGTGCGGGAGGCGGACGCCCTTGGGGCGGCCGGTGGTGCCCGAGGTGTAGATGAGGGTGGCGAGCTGGTCGGAGGTGATGGCCGCGATCCGGTCCTTGACGGCCGCCGGGTGCTGGTCCAGGTACTCCTTGCCGCGCGCTTCCAGGTCGGCCAGGGAGAGCACCCAGCCCTCGGGGTCGCCCTCGGCCGCCACCGCGTCGGCCGCCTCCACGACGACCACGTGGCGCAGGTCGGGGAGGTCGGCGCGGCGCTCGCGGGCCTTGGCCAGCTGGGCGCCGTCCTCGGCGATGAGCACCCGGCTCTCGGAGTCCGAGAGGATGAAGGAGGACTCCTCCGCGTTGGTGCTGGGGTAGATCGTGGTGACGGCGCCGCCCGCGCACATCACGCCCAGGTCGGCCAGGATCCACTCGACGCGGGTGTTGGAGGCGAGGGCGACGCGCTCCTCGGGGCGCAGGCCGAGGGTGATCAGGCCGGCGGCGATGGCGAAGACCCGGTCGGCCGCCTGCCCCCAGCTGAGCGACTTCCAGTCGTCGGGGCCTCCCCCGGGGCGGGCCGAGGGAACGGGGTAGCGGTAGGCCTCCCCGTTCGGCGTGGCGGCGACGCGGTCAAGGAAGAGGGCCGCCACGGTGGGCGGACGGTTCTCGATCAAGGTCTGTGTGTCGCTCACGACATCCTCCGGACCGGGTCCACGCGGCCAGGGCGTGGGCGTGGGGCGCTTGGGACTGGCGGGGCCGGCCACCGGGTACGCGGCTGGCAGGTTTTCATTACCGGCCGGTTAACTGGCCGGTAACCATCGAGCTTTGATCAGGGTAGAGGCCGCCCGGCCGGTGCGTAAGGGCCTCCGAGCGGCCGCTTCATAACGAAAAGGGCCCCCATGCGAGTGCATGTGGGCCCTTTCGCACGCCAGGGGCGGCCGCGGCTACTTCTTCTTGCTGCTGGACTCGTCGCTGGAGAGGACGGCGATGAAGGCCTCCTGCGGGACCTCCACGGAGCCGACCATCTTCATGCGCTTCTTGCCTTCCTTCTGCTTCTCCAGCAGCTTCCGCTTACGGGAGATGTCACCGCCGTAGCACTTGGCGAGGACGTCCTTGCGGATGGCGCGGATGGTCTCGCGGGCGATGACGCGGGAGCCGACGGCCGCCTGGATCGGCACCTCGAACGCCTGCCGCGGGATGAGCTCGCGCAGCTTGGCGACCAGGCGCACGCCGTAGGCGTAGGCGGCGTCCTTGTGACAGACGGCGGAGAAGGCGTCGACCTTGTCACCGTGCAGCAGGATGTCCACCTTGACCAGGCTGGACGACTGCTCGCCGGTGGGCTCGTAGTCCAGGGAGGCGTAACCGCGCGTCTTGGACTTCAGCTGGTCGAAGAAGTCGAACACGATCTCCGCGAGCGGGAGCGTGTAGCGGATCTCGACGCGGTCCTCGGAGAGGTAGTCCATGCCGAGCAGGGTGCCGCGGCGCTGCTGGCAGAGCTCCATGATCGCGCCGATGAACTCGGTGGGCGCCAGCACGGTGGCCCGGACGACCGGCTCGAAGACGTCCTTGATCTTGCCTTCGGGGAACTCGCTCGGGTTGGTGACGGTGACTTCCTTGCCGTCCTCCAGCACCACCCGGTAGACCACGTTGGGCGCGGTGGCGATCAGGTCGAGGCCGAACTCGCGCTCCAGGCGCTCGCGGACCACGTCCAGGTGGAGCAGGCCGAGGAAGCCGACGCGGAAGCCGAAGCCGAGCGCCGCCGAGGTCTCCGGCTCGTAGACGAGCGCGGCGTCGTTGAGCTGGAGCTTGTCCAGGGCCTCGCGCAGCTCCGGGTAGTCCGAGCCGTCGAGCGGGTACAGGCCCGAGAAGACCATCGGCTTCGGGTCCTTGTAGCCGCCGAGGGACTCGGTGGCGCCGCCCGTCATCTGCGTGATGGTGTCGCCGACCTTGGACTGGCGGACGTCCTTCACACCGGTGATCAGGTAGCCCACCTCGCCGACGGACAGGCCGTCGGCCGGCAGCATCTCCGGCGAGTTGGTGCCGATCTCCAGCAGCTCGTGGGTGGCGTTCGTGGACATCATGCGGATGCGCTCGCGCTTGTTGAGCGTGCCGTCCACGACACGGACGTACGTGACGACGCCGCGGTACGAGTCGTATACCGAGTCGAAGATCATCGCGCGGGCCGGGGCGTCCTTGACGCCGACCGGGGCCGGGACGGTCTGGACGACGCGGTTGAGCAGCGCGTCGACGCCGAGGCCGGTCTTCGCCGAGACGCGCAGGACGTCGTCGGGGTCGCAGCCGACCAGGTTCGCGAGCTCCTCGGCGAACTTCTCCGGCTGGGCGGCCGGCAGGTCGATCTTGTTCAGGACCGGGACGATCGCGAGGTCGTTCTCCATCGCCAGGTACAGGTTGGCGAGGGTCTGGGCCTCGATGCCCTGGGCGGCGTCGACCAGGAGGATCGTGCCCTCGCAGGCGGCGAGGGAGCGCGAGACCTCGTAGGTGAAGTCGACGTGGCCCGGGGTGTCGATCATGTTCAGGATGTGCGTGGTCCCCTGGCCCTCGCCCTCGGTGGGGGCCCAGGGCAGACGGACCGCCTGCGACTTGATCGTGATGCCGCGCTCACGCTCGATGTCCATGCGGTCGAGGTACTGGGCGCGCATCTGCCGCTGGTCGACGACGCCGGTGAGCTGCAGCATCCGGTCGGCGAGGGTCGACTTGCCGTGGTCGATGTGCGCGATGATGCAGAAGTTGCGGATCAGCGCCGGGTCGGTACGGCTCGGCTCGGGCACGTGGCTGGGGATGGCGGGCACGCAGTGTCCTGATTCTCGGGTCGCTGTCGGATCTGCTGTCGAACGGTACGCAGGCTCCCATGGTCCCATGGACGGGGCGATGCGCTCGGTTTGGGCCGGTCGGAGCGCGCCTGGTAGCCTGGGTGGCTGTGTCTCGCATGCCCTCTCAGCAGAAGAGGCACATCCGGAAAAATACTCTGAACCTGAAAAGGCTCTTTCGTGGCGAACATCAAGTCCCAGATCAAGCGGAACAAGACCAACGAGAAGGCCCGCCTTCGCAACAAGTCGGTCAAGTCCGAGCTGCGCACCTTCATCCGCAAGGCCAACGAGGCCATCCTCGCCGGCGACGCGGAGAAGGCCACCGCTGCGGCCCGCCTGGCTTCCAAGAAGCTGGACAAGGCCGTCTCGAAGGGTGTCATCCACAAGAACGCCGCCGCCAACAAGAAGTCGGCGCTGGCTTCCAAGGTTGCCTCCATCTGAGGTTCCGCACTCGATGTGAACGCCGGGAAGGACCAAGCGGGCCCTCTCATCCGCTCCTGACCGGCAACCAGCGTCGCACGCGGCCTGCGTTCGCCACGCGGGTGCGGCGCACACAGCAGTGACCGAAGGCCCCGGCCTCCGCCCTTCCCCAGGGCGGCGACCGGGGCCTTCGCGCGTCTCCGGCCTCCGGAGGGCCGCGCAGGGCCCCGGGGCGCCCGGAGCGCCCGGGCTCAGCGGCGCTGCGGCCTGGCGGCGCGGGCCACGGCCACGACGGCCTTCTCCAGGGCGTACTCCGGGTCGTCCCCGCCGCCCTTGACCCCCGCGTCGGCCAGCGCGACGGCGCGCAGCGCCTCCGAGACGCCGTCCGCCGACCAGCCGCGCATCTGCTGCCGGACCCGGTCAATCTTCCACGGCGGCATGCCGAGGTCCCGGGCGAGGTCGCCGGGGCGGGCACCGCGCGGGGCGGAGGCCAGCTTCCCGATCGCCCGGACGGCCTGCGCCAGCGCGCTGGTGATCAGCACGGGCGCGACCCCGGTCGCCAGGGACCAGCGCAGGGCCTCCAGGGCCTCCGCCGCCCGCCCCTCGACCGCCCGGTCGGCGACGGTGAAGCTGGAGGCCTCGGCACGGCCGGTGTAGTAGCGGCCGACCACGGCCTCGTCGATGGTGCCCTCGACGTCCGCGCACAGCTGCGCCACCGCGCTCGCCAGCTCCCGCAGGTCGGCGCCGATCGCGTCGACCAGGTTCTGGCAGGCCTCGGGCGTGGCCGAACGGCCCAGTGTCCGGAACTCCTGCCGGACGAAGGAGAGCCGGTCCGCGGCCTTCGTCATCTTCGGGCAGGCGACCTCCCGGGCCCCCGCCTTGCGGGCGGCGTCCAGCACGGCCTTGCCCTTGACCCCGCCCGCGTGGAGGAGGACGAGGCTGATCTCCTCGTACGGGTCGGCGAGGTAGGCCTTGACCTCCTTCACCGTGTCCGCACCCAGGTCCTGCGCGTTCCGCACGATCAGGACCTTGCGCTCGGAGAAGAGCGACGGGCTGGTCAGCTCGGCCAGGGTGCCGGGCTGGAGCTGGTCGGAGGTGAGGTCCCGCACGTCCGTGTCGGCGTCGGCCGCGCGGGCGGCCTTCACCACGTCCCGGACGACGCGGTCCAGCAGCAGGTCCTCCTGCCCCACCGCGAGGGTGATCGGGGCGAGGAGATCGTCGGTGGGGTTCTTCCTGGTGGCCATCGGCTCCAGCATCCCACGCCGCACTGACAGCACCCCGCGCCCGGTGCCCGAGAATGGTCCGGTGAACCTGCGACATGTACTGGTCCTGCCCGACCGCGACGCCGCCGAGGAGGTGGCCCAGGAGGCCGTCGGCCGCTTCGGTCTCCCCGAGGAACCCCAGCTGGTGCGCGACGCCCTGGCCGGCGAGGACGACGCCGAGGACGCCCAGTGGCTGGTGGTCGTCGAGGACCCGCAGCAGCGGCTGGACGCCGCCGTACTGGACGAGCTCGCCGCCGAGTACGAGGGCTGGCTCGAAGCCCCCTGAACCTCCCGGCCGGGCCGCCCTCAGGCCTTGTGGACGATCTGGACGTCCAGCGCCACTTCCACGCTCGAACCGATCGCCGCGATCCCCTGCGCCAGCATCGACTGCCAGTTCAGGGTGAAGTCCTCGCGCTGCAGCTCCGCCGTGGCCCGGCAGGCGGCGCGCGGCTCGCCCTCCAGGCCCGTGCCGACGCCCAGGTACTGGGTGTCCAGGGTGACGGAACGGCTCACCCCGTGCAGGGTCAGGGCGCCCGCGACGGCCCAGCGGCTGCCGCTGCGGTGGATGAACCGCTCGCTGTAGAACTCCACGGTCGGATAGCGGGCCGCGTCCAGGAAGTCCGCCGACCGCAAGTGGTCGTCCCGCATGCGCAGACCGGTGTCGATGCTCGCCGCGTCGATGATCACGTGCATGGAGGAGTCCTCCATGCGCTCCGCGATCCGCACCGCGCCGGCGAAGGTGGTGAACCGGCCGTGGATCCGGGCGAAGCCGATGTGCCTGGCGGTGAACCCGATCGAGGAGTGCGTCGGGTCCAGTTCCCAGTGGCCGGGCTGCGGGAGCACCGGCGGCTCCACCGCGTCCAGGACGATCTCCGCGGTGCCGGGCTGCGCCGGGTCCCCCACGAGCGTCGCCCCGTGGAACGGCGCGTAGCCCTCGGCGCTGACCGACAGCCGGTACTCCCCCTCCGGCATGGCCGCCGTGAACCCCCCGTACGGGTCCGTCTCGCCGCTGACGACCCGTCGGCCGATCGGGTCGGTCACCTCGAACTTGGCCTGGCGGATGGGCTGGTGGACCGTGTCGAGGACCCGGCAGCTCAACAGGCGTGCCGTGGGCGGCAGTGTCAGTGTGGCGGACGTCTGCGAACTCCCGCTCCCGGCCGTATCCGTCCCCCGTCGGCGACCGAACATGGCTGATGCACCCCCGTGCTGTGTGTACTTGGTCGGTTCTGGCGAAGAGGCATTCGATCATGCTGTCGGGTTGGGGGCAAACAGAATGGTCGCGCCCGGTATGACCGCGCCTTTTCGGACGACGTCCGGACGGAACCGCACGCAGCCCCGGACCGCCGCCACAGACTGCCACGGAGCCGTCCGTATCGGTGCGCAGCACAGCTGCCCCAAGGGATTCGAGCCGTGTGAGAGTGCCCCGCGCGGGGTGCCCGTAGCGGTTGCCGGACCCCACCGGGACCAGGGCGAGCCGTGGCCGGATCCGTTCCATCAGGCCCGGGTCCTGGTGCGCCGAACCGTGGTGGGCGACCTTGAGCACGTCCACCGCCCCCAGTTCCGGATGCTCCCTCAGCAGGGCCTGCTGGGAGGCTGGTTCGAGGTCCCCGAGCAGCAGGAACGTCAGCCCCGAGACCCGTGCCAGCAGGACCACGCTCGCGTCGTTGGGCCCCTGTGGCACCGGTGCGGAAGCCGAAGGCCACAGCACCCGCCACTCCAGCCGCCCGGCGCGCCGCCGCTCCCCCGCCACCGCCGCCACGACGGGCACCCCGGCCCCCGCCGCCGTCCGCCGGACCTGGGCCGCCCGGCCGGGCGGATCCGCCACCGCGGTGGTCTCGATCACACCCACGGAACGGCCCCGCAACACCCCGGACAGCCCGCCCACGTGGTCGGCGTGAAAGTGCGTCAGCAGCAGTAATGGGATGCTTCTCACACCCAGGGCACGCAGACAGGCGTCCACCGGGCCCGGTTCCGGCCCGGCGTCGACCACGACGGCCGTCCCCGGTCCCGCCGCGAGCACCGCGGCGTCCCCCTGGCCCACGGCGCACTGGACGTAGCTCCAGTCCGGCGGCGGCCAGCCGGTGAGCGCTCGGGTCAGCTGCGGCGGCCGCACCACCGCGACCAGCAACAGCAGCGCCACGCCGGCACGGACACCGCGCCGCCGGCCGAACCGGACCCCGAGCCCCACCAGGGCCGCCGTGACCCCCGCCAGCAGCAGGCCCCCTCCGAACCCGCCCGGCCAGGGCAGCTCCGCCCCCGGCAGCCGTGCCCCGGCCCGCGCGACGGCGGCGATCCACCCCGCCGGCACCCCCGCGCACCGGGCCAGCAGCTCCGCGACGGCCGGCGACAGCGGAGCCGCCGCGAGCGCGGCGAAGCCGAGCACCGTGGCCGGCCCCGCGGCGAGCTCCGCCGGCAGGTTGCACGGCACCGCCACCAGGCTCACCCGGCCCGACAGCACGACCACCACCGGGGCGCACACGGCCTGCGCCGCGGCGGCGGCCCCCAGGGCCTCGGCCAGCCGCGACGGCACCCCGCGCGCCCGCAACGCCCGCGCCCAGCGCGGCCCGAGGGTCAGCAGCGCGCCGGTGGCCAGCACCGACAGCAGGAACCCGTACGCCCGGGCCAGCCAGGGGTCGTACAGCACCAGCAGCAGCACGGCCGCGGCCAGGGCCGGGAGCAGGGACCTGCGCCGCCCCGTGGCCAGGGCCAGCAGGGTCACCGCCCCGCAGGCGGCGGCCCGCAGCACGCTCGGATCGGGCCGGCACACCACCACGAAGCCCACCGTCAGGGCCGCCCCGCACAGGGCGGTGAACCGCAGCGGCAGCCCCAGCCGGGGCGCCAGCCCGCCCCGCTCCACGTACTGCGCCCGCCCCGGCGGCCCGATGAGCAGGTACAGCACCACGGTCAGGTTGGACCCGGACACGGCCAGCAGATGCAGCAGGTCGGTGGCTTCGAACGCGTCGTGCAGCTCGGGCGGGACCCGGGAGGTGTCCCCGACGACCAGCGCCGGCAGCAGGGCGCGGGCGTCCCCGCGGAGCCCGTCGGAGGCCTCCCGCAGCCCGGCGCGCAGCCTCCCGGCGGCCCGCTGCGCGAGGTCCGGGCCCCCCGTCACCCGGGGCGGGACGTCGCCGGCCGGCCGGAGCAGCGCCACGGCCCGCTCCCCCTCCCGCGCCGGGGCCAGCCGGGCCGCGACCGCGACCCGGACCGAGGGCTGCAGCCGGGCCCACTCCGGATGCCCGGCCAGCACCCGGACCGGGGTCTCCACCCGGGTGCCCACGCCGTCGGGGCCCGTCACCCGGGTCACCACCGCGTCCAGCACCACCACGGGCGGCCCGCTCCCGCTCCGGGCGGGCCGGGGATCGGAGCCCACGGTGAGCTCCACCACGACCCGGGCGTGCTCCCCGGCCAGCCGGGCCACCGGCCCCGCCCGCGCCTCGGCCCGCTCCAGCCCGGCCACCCCCGCCCCGGCGGCCGCGCACAACAGCGCGGCCGACACAGCCGTGCCGGCCCGCCACCCGGGCCGCGCCCCACGGCACCCCGCCACCAGCAGCACCCCCGCGACGGCCACCGCGACCCCCGCCCCGAGGGCACACCACCCGGCCGGCACCCCGAGCCCGACGGCCGCCGCGCCCCACGCGGCCAGGGCGGGGCCCACCAGCCGCAGGTCCACGGGCCCGCCATCACCGTCAGCCTCCTGCCCGCCCACCGCCGGACCGCAATCACCGCCCCCGGCCGCCGGCGCACCGCCATCCCCGGCCCCCACCGGCCGGCCGCCGAAGGGCCCGTCCACCGGCGCGCCGACCCGGTCCGGCCATGAAGCCCCGCCCGGCGGGGCGGCCGGGCGGGCGCCCACCGGGCCGTCCGGCCCCGCCCCGGCGCCACCCCGTCCGGGCCCCGCGCCCGGAGCCCCGGCGGCGCTCACAGCCGGACCAGCTTCCGGAGCTCGGCGAACCTGCGGTCGCCGATGCCGTCGACCTGCCGGAGGTCCTCCAGGGCGCGGAACCCGCCCCGGGCGGTGCGGAACTCCACGATGTGCCGGGCCAGCACCGGTCCGACCCCCGGCAGCCCGTCCAGCTGCTCGGCGGTCGCGCTGCCGAGGCTCAGCGGACCGGGACCGGCGCCGCCCCCGGAACCCCCGCCGGCCGGCGCCGGCGGCGCGCTGACCCCGACCAGGACCTGCTCCCCGTCCACCAGCACCCGGGCCCGGTTGAGCCCGGTGGTGTCCGTACCCGGCCGCACTCCCCCGGCGGCGGCCAGCGCGTCCTCCACCCGCGAGCCGCCGGGCAGTCGCAGCACACCGGGCTCACGGACCTTGCCGCCGACATCCACCACGATGCGCCCGCCCGGACCGCCCGGGCTCGCTCCCGGCACCGGGGGCGGGGTCGCGGGAGGCGCGGGGGCGAGCACCGCCGGCGCCGTCACCGGCTGCGGCCGGCCCGACCAGTACTGCTGGGCGGCGAACCCCACCGCCACGGCCAGCACCACCCCCACGACGGCCACGGCCCGGGGCTCCACCCCGCACCGGGCCTGCACCCACACGGGCAGCCGCTCCCGCACGGCCACCCACCGCCCGGCCCCACCCCCGACGGCCCCCGGCACCACACCGGGCCCGGGCCCGGGCGCCGCTCCAGCCGGCACCCCACCCCCGGCCCCCGGACCCCGAGCCGGCTCCCCGGACCCCAGGGCCGCCCCGGGCGCGGCCTCTGGGACCACAGGCGGCTCGGGCACCACAGCCGGCTCGGGCACCACAGCCGGCTCGGGCACCACAGCCGGCTCGGGCGCCGGAGGCGGCTCAGGCGCCTCGGGCGCCGGAGGCGGCTCGGGGCGGCGGGGTCGTGGTGGGGCCCCGCCCAGCAGCGCCTCCGCACGGCGGAGCACGGCGGCGGGGTCGGGGCGCTGGGGCGACCGGCCGACGTCAGACGCGCGGTCGTCGAAAGATACGGAGGTACGCGAGAGGCGTGAAGCACGCGTTCGAAGAGTCATGCCACGACGCTAGGGCCGGTCCCCGGCACCCCGCTCGGAGCCGCCAATTCCGGTGCATAACCGGCCGGTTGTGGAAAACCCCGCCACCCGATCGGGTGGGCACCGGTCCCGGATCAGCGCGGCGAGACCACCGCGGCCAGCAGCCCCGGCCCGGTGTGCGCGCCGATCACCGCCCCGACCTCGCTCACGTGCAGCTCGACCAGACCCGGAATCCGCTCCCGCAGCCGCTGCGCGAGCTTCTCGGCCCGTTCCGGCGCCGCCAGATGGTGGACCGCCACGTCGACGCTGCGCGCCCCGGCCCGCTCGACGGCGAGCTCCTCCAGACGGGCGATCGCCCTGGAGGCCGTCCGCACCTTCTCCAGCATCTCGATCCGCCCGCCGTCCAGCGTGAGCAGCGGCTTGACCGCGAGCGCCGACCCGAGGAGGGCCTGCGCCGCCCCGATGCGGCCGCCGCGGCGGAGGTAGTCGAGGGTGTCCACGTAGAAGTACGCCGACATCTCCGCGGCCCGCTTCTCGGCGGCGGCCACGGCCTCGTCGACGGACCCTCCCGCCTCGGCCGTCTCGGCGGCGGCGAGGGCGCAGAAGCCGAGGGCCATCGCGACCATGCCGGTGTCCACGACGCGGACCGGCACCGGGGCCGTCTTCGCCGCGACGACGGCGGCGTCATAGGTGCCGGAGAACTCGGCGGACAGGTGCAGGCTCACGATGCCGGTCGCACCGGCCTCCGCCGCCGCCCGGTAGGCCCGGACGAACCGGTCCGGGCCGGGACGGGAGGTGGTGACCGAGCGGCGCTTCTGCAGGGCCGTGGCCAGGCTGCGGGCCGAGATCTCCGTGCCCTCTTCAAGGGCCTCGTCACCCAGTACGACGGTCAGGGGCACGGCGGTGATCCCGTGCCGCTCCATGGCCGGCGGGGGCAGATAGGCCGTGGAATCGGTGACGATCGCGACATGGCGGGACATGAGCCGGAGGTTACCGCCCGAGGAGGCGATCCGGCAGCCCGGGCCACGTCCGTCACCCCCGCCTCTCCGGCCTCCCCGGTCCTCAGCCCGCTGCCGGCCCCGCGCTCAGGAAGCGGCCTCCGGCCGGGGAGCCTTCTGCCAGGGGTAGGCCGGCGCCGGTCCGGACGGATCCAGTGCGGGCCGCTGCGGCCCCGAGGCCCGCCCGCGCGCCGCCGCACCAGCCCCCGGCGCACCGGGAGCCGGGGCCCCGGCTCCCGGGGTATCCGCCCCCTGCCCGGCGTCCCACGCCGCCGCGGCGGCCGCCAGGTCGTCCACCGACTCCCGGGACCAGTCGCGCAGCGCGCTCGACTCCACCTCGATCTGCGCCGACAGCGCCGCCAGGTCCTCGTCGGCGAACTGGCGGGCCCGGTCGCGCGCCGCCCAGCGCAGCGAATCGGCCGACTCGGTGATCTTGGCGGTGCGCTCCCGCAGCCCGGGCAGGCACTCCGCGATCCGCTTGCGGTCCGGTTCCTGCTCCAGCCGCTTGAGCTCGTCGTCCAGCTCGTGCCCGTGCCGGCTCAGCCGCTCGAAGAGGGCGACCGACTCCTTCAGCGAGGCGTCCGCCTGGACCCCCTGGTAGAGGGCCGCCTGCGTGGCCCGCATGGACGTCCGCAGGTCCAGCCGCAGCTGGGCCAGCGCCGCGGTGACCCCGACCTGGCCGAGGCTCTTGGCCCTCAGGGTGGTGTCCTCGACCGTCCGGCGGGCCTGCGTGATCGTCCGGTCCACGCCGCGCTTGGCCGCGCCCACCGCCTTGACCGTGGCCCAGGCGCCCAGCCCCAGGAAGGCGAACAGCACCACCAGGGCAAAGATGATGACCAACGCGCCTACCTCCATGAGGTTCCCTTCCCCGGCCTGTTCCCGTCCCCTCCACCGTAAACGCCACGGGCAGGCCGGGGGTTCCAAACGAACCCCCAACCTGCCCGTACGGGATCACCCCGAGACGCGGGGCCCCGGGCGTCAGATGACGATATTCACCAGCTTCGGCGCGCGCACGATCACCTTGCGGATCTCCGCGCCGCCCAGCGCGGCGACGACGCCCGCGTCGGTGACCGCCAGCTGCTCCAGGTCGGCCTCCGAGATGGCCGGCGGCACCTCCAGGCGGGCCTTGACCTTGCCCTTGACCTGGACCACGCAGGTGACCGTCTCGTCCACGACGTACGCCGGGTCGGCGACCGGGAAGTCCTGGTGGACCACCGAGTCGGTGTGGCCCAGGCGGTGCCACAGCTCCTCGGCGATGTGCGGCGCCAGCGGGGCGATCAGCAGCACCAGGCGCTCGGCCACGGACCGCTCCAGCGGGCGGCCCGCCTTGGTCAGGGTGTTGTTCAGCTCGGTGATCTTGGCGATGGCGGTGTTGAACCGCAGGCCCGCCATGTCCGAGCCGGCCCCGTCGATGGCCTTGTGCAGGGCGCGCAGGGTGTCCTCGGCGGGCTCGGCGTCGACGACCGTCACCGCGCCCGTCTCCTCGTCCACCACGTTGCGCCACAGGCGCTGGAGCAGCCGGTACTGGCCGACGACGGCGCGGGTGTCCCACGGACGGGAGACGTCGAGGGGGCCCATCGCCATCTCGTACAGGCGCAGCGTGTCCGCGCCGTACTCCTCGCAGATCTCGTCCGGGGTGACGGCGTTCTTCAGGGACTTGCCCATCTTGCCCAGCTCACGCTTGACCGGCTCGCCCTCGAAGAAGAACTTGCCGTCCCGCTCCTCGACCTCGGCGGCCGCGACCGGGAAGCCGCGCTCGTCGCGGTAGACGTAGGCCTGGATCATGCCCTGGTTGAACAGCTTGTGGAACGGCTCGACCGAGGACACGTGGCCCAGGTCGAACAGCACCTTGGACCAGAAGCGCGCGTACAGCAGGTGCAGCACCGCGTGCTCGGCGCCGCCCACGTAGAGGTCGACGCCGCCGTGCGGGGCGCTCTCGCGCGGGCCCATCCAGTACTGCTCGATCTCCGGGTCGACCAGCGCGTCCGCGTTGTGCGGGTCCAGGTAGCGCAGCTCGTACCAGCAGGAGCCGGCCCAGTTCGGCATGGTGTTGGTCTCGCGGCGGTAGGACCGCACGCCGCGCCCGTCGCCCAGGTCCAGCTCGACGTTGACCCAGTCGGCCCGGCGCGAGAGCGGGGTCTCGGGCTTGGAGTCGGCGTCGTCGGGCTCGAAGGTGCGCGGCGAGTAGTCCTCGACCTCGGGCAGCTCCAGCGGCAGCATCGACTCGGGCAGCGCGTGGGCGACGCCGTCCTCGTCGTACACGATCGGGAAGGGCTCGCCCCAGTAGCGCTGGCGGCTGAAGAGCCAGTCGCGCAGGCGGAAGTTGACGGTGCCCTCGCCGAGGCCGCGCTCGGCCAGCCAGTCGGTGATGGCGGCCTTGGCCTCCACCACGCCCAGGCCGTCCAGGGAGATGCCCTCGCCGGAGGAGTTGACCAGCTTGGCGTCGTAGGAGCCGAAGGCGTCCTCCCACTCGGCCGGGTCGGTGCCGCGGCCGTCCGTGGGCTCGACCACGCAGCGCATCGGCAGCTCGAAGGCGCGGGCGAACTCGAAGTCGCGGGCGTCGTGCGCCGGGACGGCCATGATCGCGCCGGTGCCGTAGCCCATGAGCACGTAGTCGGCGATGAAGACCGGGACCTTCTCGCCGCTGACGGGGTTGACGGCGTACTCGCCGGTGAAGACGCCGGTCTTCACCTTGGCGTCGGCCTGCCGCTCGACGTCGGACTTGGCGCCGGCCTGCTTGCGGTACGCGGCGACGGCCTCGGCCGGGGTGGCGTGCCCGCCGGTCCACGCCTCGCGGGTGCCCTCGGGCCAGGCGGCCGGGACGAACTTCTCGACCAGCGGGTGCTCGGGCGCCAGCACCATGTAGGTGGCGCCGAACAGGGTGTCGGGGCGGGTGGTGAAGACGGTGATCGCCTCGTCGCCCAGGGCGAAGTCGACGCGCGCGCCCTCGCTGCGGCCGATCCAGTTGCGCTGCTGGAGCTTGATGGCCTCGGGCCAGTCCAGCGCGTCCAGGTCGTCCAGCAGCCGGTCGGCGTACGCGGTGATGCGCATGTTCCACTGGCTGAGCCGGGACTTGAAGACGGGGAAGTTGCCGCGCTCGGACCGGCCGTCGGCGGTGACCTCCTCGTTGGCCAGTACGGTGCCCAGCCCGGGGCACCAGTTGACGGGCGCGTCCGAGGAGTAGGCCAGGCGGTACTGGTTCAGCACGTCGGCGCGCTCGCTCGCGGTCAGCTCCGCCCAGGCACGGCCCCCGGGGACCTCACGGGAGCCGTTCTCGAAGGCGGCGACCAGCTCGGAGATCGGCCGGGCCTTGTTCGCGTCCGTGTCGTAGTAGGAGTTGTAGATCTGCAGGAAGATCCACTGGGTCCACTTGTAGTACTCGGGGTCGATCGTCGCGAACGACCGGCGCTTGTCGTGGCCCAGGCCCAGGCGGCGCAGCTGGGCCTTCATGTTCTCGATGTTCGCCTCGGTCGACACGCGCGGGTGCGTGCCGGTCTGCACGGCGTACTGCTCGGCCGGCAGGCCGAAGGCGTCGAAGCCCAGGGTGTGCAGGACGTTGTGGCCGGACATGCGCTGGTGACGGGCGTAGACGTCGGTGGCGATGTACCCGAGCGGGTGGCCCACGTGCAGGCCCGCACCCGAGGGGTAGGGGAACATGTCCATGATGAACTTCTTGGGCCGGGCGACGACCGCCGGGTCACCGGCCAGGTCACCGCTCGGGTTGGGCGCCTCGTAGGTGCCCTCCGCGTCCCATACGTCCTGCCAGCGTGCCTCGATGTCGGCGGCCATGGCAGCCGTGTAACGGTGCCCCTCGGCCGCCTCGGGGGCCGGGGTGTTCGTCTCGCTCATGATTCCTGAAGCTCCATCGATCGTCTCTGCCGTCTCTGCCTGCCCAAACGAAAAAACCCCTCGCACAGGAGGGGACGCCGCGCCGATACCGACCTTCTCGGGGTCGGTGCTGCTCAGCGCGGCTCGGTAAGCAGAAGGCGTACGGCACGCATGGCGTCAGGGTACCGCAGGGGCCCGTGCGACCGCTCTGACGTTCCGCACAACGAGAAGAGGGCCACCCGATCCGGGTGACCCTCTTCCACACTGTGGAGCTAAGGAGAATTGAACTCCTGACCTCCTGCATGCCATGCAGGCGCTCTACCAACTGAGCTATAGCCCCTTGTTTCTCTCTGCCGCCGGGCCCCTTCTCGGTTTCCCTTGCCGGTTCCCCCTGGCGACATCGAGAACATTACACGGTCACCGCCCCAGACCAAAAATCGGTTTCCCGGGGGGCCGTTATGTCCGTTTTGCCCATCTCTGCCCCCGTCACGCCCGGGCGAACTGGTAGAAGCGCTTGAGCGTGCAGTGCTCGTCGAGGAGCCGGCCGTAGATCGGCTCGCCCTCCAGTTCCCGGTACGTCTCGATGGGGTCGCCTTTTATGATCAGCGCCCGCGCGCATTCCTCGCACCAGTACTGGTAGTCGGGATTGACCGGCTCCATGTCCCGAACGATCGGCGTGCCGTTGTTGCACCAGTCGCACCGCCGCCGGTGTGCACCCATCCGTCAGCGACTCCCTCCCGCGTCGGACCGTCGTGTCCCCCTCCGGCCGTCCGATTCTGCCACGCCGGTCCCGGCGAGGTCAGCAAGCACAGGAGGGACAAACGCAAGGATCCCGCCCCCTGTTGGGGACGGGATCCTGATTGTGGAGCTAAGGAGAATTGAACTCCTGACCTCCTGCATGCCATGCAGGCGCTCTACCAACTGAGCTATAGCCCCGCTCTCCGCGGCGTTCCCCCCGTTTCCGGTGTTCTTCGCTGCGAACAAGAAGAACTCTAGCCTGTGACCAGCCGGAAAGTGAAATCCGGGTCGGAGCGGCCCCGCGGAGGGGCTCAGTCGTCGTCGCCGAGCACCGGCTCCGGCAGGGTGCCGGCGTTGTGCTCGAGCAGCCGCCAGCCCCGCGCGCCCTCGCCGAGGACGGACCAGCAGCAGTTGGAGAGCCCGCCCAGGCTCTCCCAGTCACGCGCCTCCAGCCGCAGCAGGCGGCCGATGGTCGTACGGATGGTGCCGCCGTGGCTGACGACGACGAGCGTGCCGCCCGGGGGCAGCCGGTCGGCGTGGTCGAGCACGACCGGGGCGGCCCGGTCGGCGACCTCGGTCTCCAGCTCGCCCCCGCCGCGCCGGACGGGCTCGCCGCGCTTCCACGCCGCGTACTGCTCGCCGTACTTCTCGACGATCTCCTCGTGCGTCAGGCCCTGCCACTCACCGGCGTACGTCTCGCGCAGCGCCTCCGTGTGCGCCACGGGCAGGCGCGTGACGGCGGCCAGCTCGGCGGCCGTGGCCGCGGCACGCTTCAGGTCCGAGGCCACGATGGCGTCCGGCCCCAGCGAGGCGAGCAGCCGGGCGGCGCGGCGCGCCTGCGCCAGCCCCGTCTCGGTCAGCTCGATGTCGGTGGAACCCTGGAAGCGGCGCTCGAGGTTCCAGGAGGTCTGGCCGTGCCGCCAGAGGACGATCTTCCGGCCGGTGCGGGCGGAGCCGCCGGCGGGCCTTGCCGTACCGGTGGCCGCGCTCAGAACAGATCACCGTCCAGTTCGTCGTCGCCCTGCGCCTCGCGCAGCTTGGCGTGCTCCTCGGCCTTGCCGATGGTGAGCTTGGCGTCCTCGGGGAGCTCGATCTCGGGGCAGTCCTTCCACAGGCGCTCCAGCGCGTAGAAGACGCGCTCCTCGCTGTGCTGGACGTGCACCACGATGTCGACGTAGTCGAGCAGGATCCAGCGGGCGTCGCGGTCGCCCTCGCGGCGTACCGGCTTGGCGCCGAGCTCCTTGAGCAGCCGCTCCTCGATCTCGTCCACGATCGACTTGACCTGGCGGTCGTTGGGCGCGGAGGCGAGCAGGAAGGCGTCGGTGATCGACAGCACGTCGCTGACGTCGTACGCGATGATGTCGTGCGCGAGCCGGTCGGCCGCCGCCTGGGCGGCGGTGGTGATGAGCTCGATGGAGCGGTCCGTGGCGGTCACTGGCCATGCTTTCGGGTTGGCGGGCAGATCCCTACAAGGGTCTCATGTACTGCCGGCCCCACCCCGTCAGGACGGTTTCCAGTCCTTGCCCAGGGTCACCACGACGTCCGCGTTCACCACGCTCTCGGCCTTCTTCACCGCCGTCTCCGGCAGCCCCAGCGTCTTGGCGACCTCGACCGCGCGGGCCCGCTGGCCCTCGTCCTGGTACGTGACCTGCGAGGTGGCGGCTGGCCGGTCGGCCCTGCCCCCGTCCACGAGGGCGTAGCCGCCGTTGAGCAGCGCCGCCTTCGCCGCGACCTGCGCCTTCTCGTCCCCGGTGGCGTCCTTGAGACCCACCCGCGGGGCCGCTCCGGGCTGGGCGGCGGTGACGGTCCCGCCGAGGAGCTCCTTGACCACCTTCTTGGAGGCGTCGTCGGTGAGGCCGCCGTCGGGCTTCACCGAGAGCACCTCGGTGCGGTACGCGGCCGTCTTGGCGTGCTCGCCGATCCGCGCCAGCAGGCCGCCGAGGTTCTGCGCGTCGAGCCCCGGGTCCAGGATCTGGCCCAGGCTCTCGACGGTCGTGGCGGCCGCCTTCGGGTCGGAGGGGATCTTGCGCAGGACGGCGTACAGGACCCGGCCGGTGCGCTCCAGCTGCTTGGCCTCCGGTTCGCCCGGGGCGCGGTAGGTGGCGTAGGCGACGGCCATGGCGCCGGTCAGGGTCTGCCTGGGGCCCTGCCCGACGGCCGGGGTCTTGGCCTGGTCGTCGGCGGGCACGGCGGTGTCGGTGTCGGTCTCGATGCCGCCGACCAGCTCGACCAGGCGTTCCAGGAAGGGGGTGTCCAGGCGCCAGGTGCCGCCGATGCGGGTGCCGAGGGCGGTGTCGAGGGCCTCGCGGGTGCCGATGCCGCCGTCCTCGACGGACTTGCCGAGGGTGGTGCCGGTGCCGTCGTCCTTGGTGACGGCGAGGGCGTTGGGCAGCAGGACGGTGGCGCCCTGCCGCGCCGTGACGTTGTCCACGAGGAGGGCGGTGGAGCTGCCGCCCCGCTTGGTGTTGCGCAGGTGGACGACGATCATGTCGCGCTTCTGGGCGCCGGCGGCGGTCGGGGCGCCCTTCTTCGGGCCGGGCGCGTCGAGGAAGGGCAGCTTGCCCGCGTACCAGAGGTAGCCGAGGCCTCCGACGAGGAGGAGTGCCAGGACGACGACCAGCGCGACCACCCGGTTGCGGCCGCGGCGGCGGGCCTCCTCGCGGCGCTCGGTACGGCTCTCGGTGAAGGCGAGCCAGTCGATGACGTCCTCGGAGTCCTCGTCCGGCTGGTCGATGAAGGCGAACTGCTCGGTGCGGTAGCCCGCGGCCGGCCCGCCCGGGCCGGGTTCCTGCCCCGCGGGGTCCGGCCCGGCGGGGTCCTCCGGATACGACCGGCGCGGCCCGGGGACGGGGGCCGGGGCCGCGGCGGGCGGCTGCGCGGGGGCCTGGGCGGCGGCCTGCTGGGGGATCCACTGCGAGGGCTGCTGCCGGGTGTCGTACCCGTAGGAGGGGGCCTGGGGGGCGTACCCCTGCGGCTGCTGCTCGTAGCCGTACTGCTGTGCGTGGGACTGCTGTGCGTGGGACTGTTCGTACGAGGGCTCGTACGGGGGTTCGTACTGCTGCCCGTACGGGGGCTGCGGGGCGGGCTGGAGGGGCTGCTGCGCGGGCACCTGGCCGTACAGCGGCCGGCCGTACGGGTCGTAGCCGATGAGCTGCTGCTGGGCGGCGTACGGGTCGTACGGAT
Organism: Streptomyces katrae; assembly: GCF_002028425.1. Taxonomy (GTDB): domain Bacteria; phylum Actinomycetota; class Actinomycetes; order Streptomycetales; family Streptomycetaceae; genus Streptomyces; species Streptomyces katrae_A. The sequence continues at coordinate 2,714,177 of NZ_CP020042.1, forward strand.
CCTGTGGGTCGTTCACCGCGGGCCTCTCGTCGTTCCGGGAGCTCAGGCTCCCCGGTACAGCTCACGCTTGTCGATGTAGCGCACCACGCCGTCGGGGACCAGGTACCAGACCGGGTCGCCCTCGGCGACGCGGGCCCGGCAGTCGGTGGAGGAGATCGCCAGCGCGGGCACCTCCACGAGCGAGACGCCGCCTTCGGGCAGGCCGTCGTCGGTCAGGACGTGGCCGGGCCGGGTCACCCCGATGAAGTGGGCGAGGGAGAAGAGCTCGTCGGCGTTGCGCCAGGTGAGGATCTGCGCGAGGGCGTCCGCGCCGGTGATGAAGAAGAGGTCGGCGTCCTCGTTGAGCGCGCTCAGGTCCCGCAGGGTGTCGATGGTGTACGTCGGCCCGCCGCGGTCGATGTCGATGCGGCTCACCGAGAACTGCGGGTTCGAGGCCGTCGCGATGACCGTCATCAGGTAGCGGTCCTCGGCGGGCGACACGGCCCGCTGGGACTTCTGCCACGGTTCGCCCGTGGGGACGAACACCACCTCGTCGAGGTGGAAAAGGGCGGCGACCTCGCTGGCGGCCACCAGGTGTCCGTGGTGGATCGGGTCGAACGTCCCGCCCATCACGCCGAGCCGGCGCTTGACCGGGCCCGTAGGCACTTCCTGCTCTCCCATGAGCGCAGAGCCTACTGGCCCGGTGGCACGCGCGAGGAGGCCCGGTCCGAACGAGTGGTTCAGCGGTCGCGGTTCAGGCGCGTGGTCACCCAGAGCAGCAGCAGCAGGACGAAGAGCGCACCGCCACCGGTCAGGTAGGGGCTCAGGCTCTCGTGGTTGCCGCCGTGCTGCTCGGCGCCCTCCGAAGCGAGGAGGACGAGGTTGTTGGCGGTGGTGGAGAGGCTCATCAGGCAGGTACCTATCGAGTCGGGGAGCGAGCGGAGACTTCCCTCACATCGTATGCGGGGGCCCTGGGCACGCTCACGCCGACTCATGCGTTGGAGAAGATGGACGCAGTGCAGCACAGGCCGATCCAGGGGGAAGCGCCATGACCGACAGCGGATTCGAGAAGACACCGGCACGCGATCGCAGGAGGTTCCCGGGCATCTCCTCGCGGGCCTACGAGCACCCGGCGGACCGCTCGGCGCTGGTCGCCCTGCGCAAGCTGACCGGTTTCGACACGGTCTTCAAGGCCCTCAGCGGGCTGCTCCCGGAGCGCAGCCTGCGGCTGCTGTTCCTGTCGGACTCGGTGCGGGTGGGCGAGACCCAGTTCCCCCATCTGTACGAGATGCTGCGCGACGCCTGTTACATCCTGGACCTGGAGAAGGTCCCGCAGATGTACGTGCAGCAGGACCCGAAGCCGAACGCCATGTGCATCGGGCTGGACGAGCCGATCATCGTGGTGACGACGGCGCTGGTGGAGCTGCTGGACGAGGAGGAGATGCGGGCGGTCGTGGGCCACGAGGCGGGCCACGCGCTGTCCGGGCACTCCGTGTACCGCACGGTGCTGCTCTTCCTGACGAACCTGGCGCTGAAGGTGGCGTGGATCCCGCTGGGCAATGTGGCGATCATGGCGATCGTCACCGCGCTGCGGGAGTGGTTCCGCAAGTCGGAGCTGTCGGCGGACCGGGCCGGCCTGCTGGTGGGGCAGGACGTGAACGCCTCGATGCGCGGTCTGATGAAGATCGCGGGCGGCAACCACCTGCACGAGATGAACGTGGACGCCTTCCTGGCCCAGGCCGACGAGTACGAGGCCGGCGGCGACCTGCGCGATTCGGTCCTGAAGATCCTCAACGTGCTGCCGCGCACCCACCCCTTCACCACGGTGCGCGCCGCCGAGCTGCGCAAGTGGTCGCAGAGCCGGGACTACCAGCGGATCATGGACGGGCACTACCCGCGGCGGGACGAGGACAAGGACGCCTCGGTGGCCGACTCCTTCCGCCAGTCCGCCTCGCACTACGCGGACTCGGTGCGCACCAGCAAGGATCCGCTGATGAAGCTGGTCGGCGACATAGCCGGCGGCGCGGGCGACCTGGGCGGCAAGCTGCGCGACCGGTTCACCGGCCCGGCCGGCGGCGAGGAGAAGGGCGCTACCGGAGCGGGCTGACGGAGGCCGGCGGGGGCGGTGCCTGGGGCTGTGCCACGGGCGGTCCCGCCGCCGCCGGGCCGGGCTGCGGCGGGCCCGGGGACTGCGCGGGCTCCTCGGACTGCGAAGGCTGCGAGGGCTGGGCCGACGGGTCGGGTGCGGCCGCCGCCGGGTCCATCACCCCGCACAGTCCGGCCGTGCGCCGGGGGCGGCCGCTGGCGTACGGGTCGCTGACCGGCGGGCCCACGGTGGTGGGGCCGGCTCCGGCCCGCAGCGGGCGGAAGCTCCCGGCCGGGTCCGCGGCGCAGTCCTGCGGCCCGGCCATCACGTAGGAGGAGGCCAGTTCCGCCCGCCGGGTGGTGAGGTCCTCGTGGTCGAAGCGCAGCCGCAGTTCTCGGCGGACGGTGAAGAGGGAGGCCCCGTCGGGCCCGGCCGGCGGGCCGGAGACTCCCCGTACGGCGTACACGAAGGTGTGGTCGGTGGTGATCACGAGCACCTCCGGGCTGACCTCCTCGAAGGAGAGGGTGCCGCTGACCCGGACGCGGGAGTCGGCCAGGACCGCGGTGTGCGGGTCGAAACGGACCAGCCAGCCGGTGGCGGCGTGCCGGCCGTCCCCGGAGGGCGAGGCCATGCTCTCGTCGAACTGGGCGAGCTGTCCGGGGTCCAGCAGCACCCGTACGGGCCGGGTGGCGCTGCCGGAGAGCACGTCGGGGTCGAGGGAGGACTGCACCAGGTAGTCCTTGGCGATGGACAGGGCGGCGACGACCTGGCTCTCGGTGAAGTGGTGGGTGCGGCGTACGGCCGGCAAGGTGATCCCGGCGGCCCCGGTCCGGTAGTCGGCCGCGGGACTGCGGGCGTACAGGTCGGCCGGCGTGCCGCCCGGTACGGCGGCCGACGGCGCCAGGGGCACGACGGTGCTGCTCAGCGGCTCGGCGTTGCCGCCGGCCGGCGGTACGTAGGGGTTGCGCACGCCCAGGTAGACGGCGACCGCGAAGGCCGAGGCGATGAGCAGGACGAGCAGCATGCCCTGGCGGGCGCCACGGCCCGGGGTGCCGGTGCCGCGGCCCGCGGAGCCGCCGGACGACCAGATGGAGCGGCTACGGACGGCCCGGGCGTGCTCGCCCATGCGTTCCTGGGCGGAGAACTCCTGGAGCCGGGCAGCACGGACGAAGTCCTCGTCGAACACCACCGACCGGTACTCGTCCGGGCGCAGCTCGTCGTCGCCCCCGCCGATTCCCTCGGGGGTGCCGTTGGGCGGATCTCCTGGTACGGCCATCGCTTCTCCCCGCTGTCCCCGCTTCAGAGAAGCCCCCAGCTCCTGACGGGCGAGTGGGGTCGTACCTTCAGGGTTGGCGGCCGACGGGGTACGTAAACGCGCCGACGCCGGTGACTTCCCCGAGCGGGGTACTGGCGGGCGCGGGTGCGGGGTCCGCTTCGCCCGCGGCGCTGCGGTAGACGGCGCTGAAGGCCAGGGCGACCATGCCGAGTCCCATGACGACGGCGAGCACCCAGGCGACCGGTCTCAGCCACCCGGCCCGGCCGCGGTAGGGGCGCAGGCTGCCGCCGTAGGCCCCGTACGGGCCCTCGGCGTAGCCATAGGGGCCGGCGTCCCAGGCGGGGTCGTCGAAGGGATGTCCGTCCGGGAGGCCGTGGTCGTCCTCGCCCGCCCAGCCTCCGGCGACGCGGGCGGCCTCCGCCTCGGCGCGGGCCAGGTCGGCGGCGCGCTGGCGTTCGGCCGCGCTCGGTTCATGGATCTTGGCGTTCCGGACGAAGTCCTCGTCGAACACCACGGAGGCGAAGTCCTGATCCGCGCCTCCGCGGTCGTCGTCGGGCTCCCCGTCGTCCGGGAACGGCTTGCCCCCCACGTCGTCCGGCACGGGAACAGCGTAGACCTGGGGGGCCGCTTTGGGCAGGGTGAAAGCCGGAATCCGGCCACAACGGGTTCGGGTGCCGGTTACCGGATGTGACCGTCACCGGTGACGATGTACTTGGTGGAGGTGAGCTCCGGCAGGCCCATCGGGCCCCGGGCGTGCAGCTTCTGGGTGGAGATGCCGATCTCGGCGCCGAACCCGAACTGGCCACCGTCGGTGAACCGGGTGGAGGCGTTCACGGCGACGGTGGTGGAGTCGACCAGCTGGGTGAAGCGGCGCGCGGCGGCCTGCGAGGTGGTGACGATGGCCTCGGTGTGGCCGGAGGTCCAGCGGCGGATGTGGGCGACGGCGGCGTCGAGGGAGTCCACGACGGCGGCGGCGATGTCGTACGACAGGTACTCGGCGGCCCAGTCCTCGTCGGTGGCGGGCACGGCGGTGGCCTTGCTCTCCTCCGCGGCGGCCAGGACCCGGACGTCGCCGTGGACGGTCACGCCGGCGTCGGCGAGGGCGTCGAGGGCGCGGGGCAGGAAGGCGTCGGCGATGTCGCGGTGGACGAGGAGGGTCTCGGCGGCGTTGCAGACGGAGGGCCGCTGGGCCTTGGAGTTGACGAGGATGTCCACGGCCATGTCGAGGTCGGCCTGGGCGTCGACGTAGACGTGGCAGTTCCCGGTACCGGTCTCGATGACCGGGACGGTGGACTCCTCGACGACGGTCTTGATGAGGGAGGCGCCGCCGCGCGGGATGAGCACGTCGACGAGGCCGCGGGCGCGCATCAGCTCGCGGACGGAGTCGCGGGACTCGCCGGGGACGAGCTGGATCGCGTCGGCGGGCAGGCCGGCGCTCTCGATCGCGTCGCGCAGGATGGCGACGAGGGCGGTGTTGGAGGCGTAGGCGGAGGAGCTGCCGCGCAGGAGGACGGCGTTGCCGGACTTCAGGCAGAGCGCGGCGGCGTCGACGGTGACGTTGGGGCGGGCCTCGTAGATGATGCCGACCACGCCGAGGGGGACGCGGACCTGGCGGAGGTCGATGCCGTTGGGGAGGGTGGAGCCGCGGACGACCTCGCCGACCGGGTCGGGGAGGGCCGCGACGTCGCGCACGTCGGAGGCGATGGCGGCGATCCGCTCCGGGGTGAGGGTGAGCCGGTCGATGACGGTCTCGCTGGTGCCGGCGGCGCGGGCCTTGTCGGTGTCCTCGGCGTTGGCGGCGACGATCTCGTCGGTGCGGGCCGTCAGCGCGTCCGCGATCGCCAGGAGGGCCGTGTCCTTGGCGGACCGCGGGAGTGGGGCGATGGCTGCGGCGGCCGTGCGGGCCGCTGCCGCGGTGGCGAGGACGGGGGAGGTCGCGGGGGCGTCGTCGAGCGAGGTCATGCCGCCAAGGTTAGTCCCCGCCGCCCCGGCCCCTCACGGAGTTCCACCCCGCGAGACGGCCCCTGCCGCGGCCTGGCGGCGCGGGCCTCGGCCAGAGGTTCGATGGCTGCCCGGCCGGGCCGGGCGGGCTCTTTGCGGAGCCGGGTCCCGTGCGGGGGCGGCTGCGCTGCGCCGCTGCGCGGAGCCGGCTCCCCGCCCCGCCCTTTCTCCGTTTCCCGGGGCTCCGCCCCGGACCCCGCTCCTGGGGGCTCCGCCCCCAGACCACCCCCCAGCTACCGCTGGGGGGGTGCCCCCCGCGCCTCAAACGCCGGCGGGGCTGGATTGCGGCGCGCCTGGTCCGTCGCCTGCGGCTGGATTCCGCGCAGCGAAATTCCAGCCCGCGTGGCGTTTGGGCCTACGGGCGCGAAGCGCACGTACGGGGTCAGGGGCGGAGCCCCTGGGAACGGGCGAAGTGGGGGTCCCCCGGACGGAGTCTGGGGGAGGGTAGGGGACCTCGCCCCGCGCAGCGGCCCACCACCCGCAGCCGACACCAGGACGCCGGCCAGAGCGGCAGCAGCCCGCAGACGAGGTCCCGGCCACTCCGCCTGGGGCAGCGTCGGCCCGCACCCGACGGCCAACCCCCACCGGCGGACGGAGTCCGCCGCAGCGGTGCGAAGCCCAGGAGGCCCGCCGGGGCCCGTGGCCCCGGCCCGGCCGTCGCCGGAGGGAGTCCGGCGCAGCGCCGCGAAGCCGGGGAGGCCGCTCGCGGCCGAGCCGCGCGAGCGATGCGTCAATAGGGGTGCACGCCCACCGGGTGGGCCGGGGGTGGGCCGTAGCCCTCTGCTACGCGTTGGTGGTACGTCGTGCGGTCGATGACCTCCAGCCCGACGATCTCCCAGGGTGGCAGCCGCGCCGTCGACCGGTGCTCCCCCCACAGCCGCAGGGCGACCGCCGCCGCGTCGTGGAGGTCGCGGGCTTCCTCCCAGTACCGGATCTCCGCATGGTCGTCGGCATACCGGCTGGTCAGCAGGAAGGGGTGATCGTGCGCGAGCTGCTCCAGCCCGCGCCGCACCTCCGCCAGCGGCGCCGGTTTGCCCGAGACACTCAGCGTCACGTGCCAGAGGCGGGACACCGGGCCCTGTTCCTCCCCGCCGGCGCCGTCCCCGGTACCGACGCTGGTCAGCGCTCGTCTCACCAGCCGCCTCCTGTCTGCGCTACGCGTGTCCGCCCCTCACAGTTGACCAGTCCCCGGCCCGCCGCGCGGTGGTTTTCCCGAACCTCAGCCCTGCAGCAGGACCAGATCGTCCCGGTGCACGACCTCCCGCTCGTACGCGGGTCCGAGCTCCCGCGCAAGCTCGCGGGTGGAGCGTCCGAGGAGCTGCGGGAGTTCCTTGGCGTCGAAGTTGACCAGCCCCCGGGCCACCGCGACCCCTTCCGCCGAGCGCAGCTCGACGGGGTCGCCCGCGACGAAGTCGCCCTCGACGGCCGCGATGCCCGCGGGCAGCAGGGAGCTGCCGCGCTGGGTGACGGCGCGGACGGCGCCTTCGTCGAGGACGAGGTGCCCCTGCGGGGTGGAGGCGTGCTGGAGCCACAGCAGCCGGTCGGCCGAGCGGCGGCCGGTGGGGTGGAACAGGGTGCCGGTCTCGCGGCCCGCCAGGGCGTCCGCGGCCCTGCTGGCGGAGGTGAGGACGACGGGGACGCCCGCGGCCGCCGCGATCCGCGCGGCCTCGACCTTGGTGACCATGCCACCGGTGCCGACGCCCGCCTTGCCGGCGCTGCCGATGGAGACGTGGGCGATGTCCTCGGGCCCGCGCACCTCCTCGATGCGGGTGGTGCCGGGCAGGGAGGGGTCCCCGTCGTAGAGGCCGTCGACGTCGGAGAGGAGGACGAGGAGGTCGGCGCGGACCAGGTGGGCGACGAGGGCGGCGAGCCGGTCGTTGTCGCCGAAGCGGATCTCGTCCGTCGCGACGGTGTCGTTCTCGTTGACGACGGGCAGGGCGCCCATGGCCAGGAGCTGGTCCAGGGTGTTGAACGCGTTGCGGTAGTGGGCGCGCCGGCTGGTGTCGTCGGTGGTGAGCAGTACCTGGCCGACGCGCACGCCGTAGCGGGCGAAGGAGGCGGTGTAGCGGGCGACGAGCAGGCCCTGTCCGACGCTGGCGGCGGCCTGCTGCCGGGCCAGGTCCTTGGGGCGGCGGGCCAGGCCGAGCGGGGAGAGTCCGGCGGCGATGGCTCCGGAGGAGACCAGGACGATCTCCTTCTCGCCGCCGCTGCGGGCCTTGGCCAGTACGTCGACCAGCGCGTCCACCCGGTCGGCGTCGAGCCCGCCCGCCGCGGTGGTGAGGGAGGAGGAGCCGACCTTGACCACGATCCTGCGGGCGTCCACGACACCCTGCCTAGCCGCTGACACGTCTTTTCCCCTCGCACACGCACGAAACCGACCAACCAACCGGCTCAATCTACGGGGTCCCGTGCCCGCCCCGCCCGCCGGTTTCAGCCCCTGGACGCCGAGCCCGCCGCGGTCCGCTCCGGTTCGGGGGCCGGTTCCGGGCCCGTCCCCGGGATGAGAATCTTGCGCGAGAGGACGAAGGTGAACGGGATGGCCAGGACCGCGGCGACCAGCGGGGCGATCCGGGTGTCCATGCCCGCCCAGCTCACCAGGGCGTAGAGGCCCGCGGACTGGATCACGTAGTTGGTGACGTTCGTCAGCGGGAAGAGCAGGAACTTCTTCCAGGTGGGCCGGGTGCGGTAGGTGAAGTAGGTGTTCATGAAGAACGAGCCGACCATCGCCAGCAGGAAGGCCAGCGTGTAGGCCGCGAAGTACGGCAGCCAGGGGTGGAGCAGCAGGTAGATCACGTAGAACGTGCCGGTGTTGACCCCGCCCACCAGGGCGAAGCGGAATATCTGGCCGAGCTGCTCACGGCGGGTGGGGGCGCTCATCGGCCGCTGCCTTCCGCGACGACCGGTTCCGTGGGCGCGGCGGCCACGGGCGCGCCGTGGGCCTCCTTGACCAGGAAGTGCGGGCGGCGCTTGGTTTCGTAGTAGATGCGGCCGATGTACTCGCCGATCAGACCCAACATGATCATCTGCATGCCGCCGATGCCGGCGATCATCGCGATGATGGTGACGTAACCGGGGGCGTCGATGCCGTTGGTGATCGCCATCACGGTGATCCACAGCGCGTACAGGCCGGTCAGCGCGACGAGCGAGACCCCGAGCCAGATGCCGATGCGCAGCGGCCGGTTGTTGAAGGAGATCAGCCCGTCCATGCCGTAGTTCAGCAGGGAGGCGAACTTCCACTTGGTCTCGCCCGCCTCGCGCTGGGCGTTGCGGTAGTCGAAGTGGACGGTGTCGAAGCCGATCCAGGAGAAGAGCCCCTTGGAGAAGCGGTTGTACTCGGGCAGCGCGAGCAGGGCGTCCACGGCGGGCCGGGACAGCAGCCGGAAGTCTCCGACCCCGTCGGTCAGCTCGACGTCGACCCAGTTGTTCACGCCCCGGTAGTAGAGGCGGCTGAGGGCCGAGCGGAGCTTCTTGTCGCCTTCGCGGGTGCGCCGGGCGATGACCTGGTCGTGGCCCTGGCGGTAGTGCTCGAGCATGGTGGCGATGAGCTCCGGCGGGTGCTGGAGGTCCGCGTCCATGATCACCACGGCGTCGCCGGTGGCCTCGCGCAGGCCGGCGAGCATGCCCGCCTCCTTGCCGAAGTTCCGGCTGAAGGAGACGTAGCGGGTGCGCTCCCCGTGCTCGGCGGCGATCCGCCGGAGCTTGCCGAGGGTGCCGTCACGGCTCCCGTCGTCGACGTAGCAGACCTCGTACTCGACGGGCAGGTCGTCCAGAACCTTGCGGATCTCCTCGTCGAAGCGGTCGATGACGGCCTCTTCGTTGTAACAGGGGACAACTACCGACAGCTTGGTCATGGGCACTTCCTGCTGGGGTCCGAACGGGTGATTGTCGGCAACCGGACCCGCGTCTCAACTCTTCCTTAGAAGTATGCACGGCGAAGGTCGCCCTGCCCGAGTCGTGCGCGGCACACGGTAGCTTTGACGGGATAAGCGGAATGGAACGAAGGGATCGAGGTGCACGTGCCTGACGTCTCCGTGGTCGTCATCGTCTACAACGACGCAGAGCGTCTCCCGACAGCCGTCCGGTCGGTTTTGGACCAGACCCTGCGCGGGGTCGAAGTCGTGATCGTGGACGACTGCAGCAAGGACCGGTCCTACGAGGTCGCCCGGGAGCTCGAAGCGGCGAACCCGGGACGGGTCCGCGCCTTCCGGCTGCCCGAGAACAGCGGCGGCTGTGGCGCCCCCCGCAACCACGGCATCAAGCAGGCCACGGGAACCTACGTCATGTTCCTGGACAGCGACGACGTCCTGGAGCGCAACGCCTGCCGCAACATGCTGGCCGCCGCCGAGCGCACCGGCTCCGACCTGGTTTCGGGCATGTGCGTACGCGTCCACCTCGACAACCGCTGGGGCAAGACCACCGAGTGGTACCCGTGGATCTACGCCCGCACCCGCACGCTGGAGTCGATCACCGAGTACCCGGACCTGCTGGTCTACGACACCCTCTCGACGAACAAGTGCTACCGGCGCTCGTTCCTGCTGGAGCAGGGCCTGGAGTTCCCGGTCGGCATCCACTACGAGGACCTGCTGTTCTCGGCCCAGGCCTACGTCGCGGCCCGCCGCATCACCCTGATCCCCAACCACGTCTACTACTGGAACGTGGTCGAGAAGGCCGCCGCCAAGTCGATCAGCAACCGGCGCCACGAGATCGCGAACTTCGTCCACCGGATGGAGATCCACCGCCGGGTCGACGAGCTGCTGGCCGCCAAGGGCCACACCGCCATCAAGACCGCCAAGGACGCCAAGTTCCTCAAGCACGACCTGGTGCTGCACCTGCGCGACCTGCCCCTGCTGGGCGACGCCTACCGCCAGGAGTTCGCCCGGCTCGCCAACGGCTACCTGGCCGGCATCGACCCGGCCGCGTACGAGAACGTCACCCACCTCCAGGCGATCTGCGCCTACCTGCTGGGCAAGGAGGACTGGAAGAACCTCCTCGCTGCCGCCGACGCGATGACCAACAAGGGCCGGCTGTCCTCCCCGCTGGCCGAGCGCGACGGGCGGATCTACTGGTGTGCCGGGCATCTCGACGACGCCGAGGGCCGCCGCATACTGGACGTCACCGACCAGGGCTTCCACACCGCGCCGCTGTCCTCCCTGGCCCTGGGCAACCGGCTGACCTCGTACGAGGACGACGGACGCGGCAAGGTCACCCTCTCCGGCGCCGTCGTGAACCCCCTGGGCCGGATCGCGGAGGACGCCGAGCTGTCGGCCTCACTGGAGTTCCGGGCCCGGCGGCAGGTCGGCGTCCGCTCCTTCAGCTTCCCCGTGACAACCGTGCGCCACGCCGGTGACACGATCGAGTGGAGCACCACCGCCGACGTCGGCGGCACCGTCCGCCCCCTCGGCATCATCGACGCCGTCTGGGACGTGCGCCTGAAGCTGACGGCCGGCAAGGACCGGATGACCGCCCGCGTCTCGGTCGGCGGGGTCGACCTGGAGTCCGCCGCCCGGCTGCGGGTGCGCCCGCGGCTGACCCGGCTGGTCTCCGACCGCTTCGAGCCGGAGATGACCAAGAAGGGCAACCTCTCCTACGTCCTGACCGCCGAGGGCGCCGCCGCCGTCCGCACCCAGTCGCTGATCAGCAGCGCCATGCACGGCAAGGCCGCCGGCGTGGTCAAGCGCAGCCTGCGCCGGGCCCTGAAGGCGCGCCGCAACATCGGCTCCGGCGAGCAGAAGGTGAAGGTCTACCACGAGGTCTTCTCGAAGCTGCCGGTCAAGAAGGGCACGGTCGTCTTCGAGAGCCACATGGGCAAGCAGTACAGCGACAGCCCGAAGGCCATCTACGAGGAGCTGGTCCGCCAGAACGCCCCCTTCGAGGCCATCTGGTCCTACGCGGGGGCCAAGCCCACCGGCTTCCCCCAGGAGGCCACCCTGGTCAAGCGCTGGAGCTGGCAGTACCTGCGCGCGCTGGCCCAGGCCGAGTACTGGGTCGACAACCAGGGCTTCCCGCTGGCGCTCTCCAAGCGCCCGGGGACCACGTACATCCAGACCTGGCACGGCTCCGCCCTCAAGCGGATGGGCTTCCACGAGCCCCGCACCAAGGCGCAGGGCAAGCCGGCGCAGGACCGCTTCCAGGCGGCCGTCAACCGCTTCGACCACTTCCTGATCCGCTCCGAGCACGACGTCCGCACCCTCGCCAAGGGCTTCCGGCTCCGCGACGAGGTGCTGCTGCGCACCGGGTACCCGCGCAACGACGCCCTGGTCGAGGCGCAGCGGGCCGAGGCGGACAGCGGGGTGGGGGCACCTCCCGGCGGTAGCCGGGGGAGGGTGCGCGGGCCGCTCGCCGCCGAGCTGGGCATCGACCCGGACAAGCGGGTGCTGCTGTACGCGCCGACCTTCCGGGCCACCGCGGACGGCGCGGTGGAGGGCTTCTCGTTCCCCTTCGACGTGGAGGAGTTCGCGGACCGGCTCGGCGACCGCTGCACGCTGCTGGTGCGCACGCACTACCTCAACAGCGTCTCGCTGCCGCCGTCGGTCGCGGGCCGGGTGATCGACGTCTCCCGCCACCACGACATCACCCCGCTGCTGGCGCTCGCCGACGGGCTGATCACCGACTACTCGTCCGTGATGTTCGACTACGCGGTGCTGGACCGGCCGATGATCTTCTTCGCGTACGACTACGAGAAGTACGCGACGGACATCCGCGGCACCTACTTCGACCTGCTGGACAAGGCCCCGGGCCCGGTGGTGGCCACGGCGGACGAGCTGATGCAGGCCGTCGCCGCCTTCGACGAGGCCGACGCCAAGTACGCCGATGCCCGCCGGCGGTTCCTCGCCGAGTTCGGCGAGTACGACCGCGGGGACGCCGCCCGTCAGATCGTCGAGAAGTTCTTCACCAGGAGCGGCAAGTGAGCCGGGACATCTTCATCGTCTCCAACAGCGTGGACGAGCTCGGCGGTGTGACCACCTGGTCCCACCAGATGGCCCGGCTCTTCACCGACCGGGGCCACCGCGTGCACATCGTGGGCATCGCCCCCGTCGCCGAGGAGATCCGGCAGAAGCTGCCCGCGGACCTCCCGTACGAGATGACCACGCTGTACGAGACCCACCCGCCGAAGGCCCGCCGGCTGCACGGCCTCAAGGGCCGCCTCAACGCCCCCGAGCGGCGCCGCCAGGCGGCCCGGCGGGCGGGGATGCGGGCCAGGGCGGAGGAACTGAGCGAGCTGTTCCGGGCCGCCGCGCCCGGTGCCGTGGTGATCGTCACCCAGGTCTGGGCGATGGAGTGGGTGGCCCTCGCCGACACCAAGGGGCTCTCCGTCATCGGGATGAGCCACGAGTCCTTCGAGGCCAGCCAGAAGTCCACCCGGGGCGACCGGGTCCGCCGCTGGTACCCGGAGGTCGACCGGCTGCTCGTCCTCACCCCGGAGGACGCGGACCTGTGGATCCGGTCCGGCATGGAGAACGTCGACAGCATGCCGAACCCGCTGCCGTTCATGCCGGACTCCCCCGCCCCGCGCACCGCGAAGGTCGTCGCGAGCGTCGGCCGCCTCGCCTTCGAGAAGGGCGTGGACCTGCTGCTCGACGCCTGGGCAGACGCCGTCCCGCGCCACCCGGACTGGACCCTGCGGATCTACGGGGCGGGCGTCGAGGAGGCCACCCTGCGGGCGCACTGCACCTCGCTCGGGCTGGACGACTCCGTGGAGTGGATGGGCAGCACCGACGACGTGCTCGGCGCGCTGAGCGGGGCCTCCGTCTTCGCCCAGGCCTCCCGGGCCGAGGGCTTCCCGATCACCCTGCTGGAAGCCATGGCGGCGGGCCTGCCCGTGGCCGCGTTCGACTGCGCGCCGGGTGTGCGGGAGATCGTGCGGCACGGCGAGGACGGGCTGCTGGCCCGCCTCGGCAACACGATGGAGCTGGCCGGACACCTCGACACCCTGATGTCGGACGCCGCCACCCGCGACCGGCTCGGTGACGGGGCCTTCCGCAGCGTGCGCCGCTACTCCAGCGCGGAGATCACCGACCGCTGGGAGGAGCTCTTCACCTTCCTGGAGCGCTGAGCCCCTCCCCCGCGTACGGGAAAGCCGCCCGCCCCGCTTCCGGGGCGGGCGGCTTCTCGCAGGTGCGGGCGTCAGACCGTGTGGGCGTCCTTGCGGCGGTCGTGGCGCGGGGCGTTGCGGTTGGCCTCCCAGCCCGCCCAGGCGGAGCTGATCATCTCGCGGACGTCGTGCCGCGCCTTCCAGCCCAGCTCGGCGGCGATCCGGTCGGCCGAGGCCACGACCTTCGCCGGGTCGCCGGGACGGCGGGGGGTGACGACCGGCGCGTAGGTGTGCCCGGTGCCCTCGTTCAGCAGCTCGACCATCTCCTTGACGGAGACGCCCTCACCGCGCCCGATGTTGACGGTGAGGTCCTTGTACTCGCCCGCCGCGCCCCATTCGGCGAGCCTGCGCGCGGCCACCACATGGGCGTCCGCCAGGTCCTCGACGTGGATGTAGTCGCGGATGCAGGTGCCGTCCGGGGTCGGGTAGTCGTCGCCGAAGATCCGGGCGCCCTCGCCGGCGTCGTAGCGCTCGAAGACCATCGGGACCAGGTTGAAGACCCCGGTGTCCGCGAGCTCGGGGGTGGCGGCGCCCGCCACGTTGAAGTAGCGCAGGCAGGCGGTGGAGATGCCGTGGGCCTTGCCCGCGGCCCGGACCAGCCACTCGCCGGCCAGCTTGGTCTCGCCGTAGGGGCTCAGCGGCCTGCACGGGGTCTCCTCGGTGACCGAGTCCACGTCGGGCATGCCGTACACGGAGGCGGAGGAGGAGAAGAGGAAGTTGCGGATGCCCGCGGCGGCCACGGCCCCGAGCAGGACCTGCAGGCCCTCCACGTTCTCGTGGTAGTAGTACAGCGGCTTCTCGACGGACTCGCCGACCTGCTTCTTGCCCGCCAGGTGCACCACGCCGGTGATCTTGTGCTCGGCGAGGGCCTGGTCCAGGGCCAGGCGGTCCAGCACCGAGGCGGTCACCAGTGGCACGCCCTCCGGCACACGGTCTTCCCGGCCGGTGGAGAGGTCGTCGAAGACCACGACCTTCTGTCCCGCGAGCAGCATCGCGCGGACGACGTGCGCGCCGATGTATCCGGCACCACCGGTGATCAGAAACGTCATGCTTTTTCTCCCGAGCTCTGGCGTGACCTGCGCGTGCGGGCGCGGTCGAGGCGGTTGCGTACGAAGGTCAGCGCGCCCCCGGCACCGGGGGCGAGGCGCAGCGCGAGCGCGCCGGAGGCCGTGCGGTAGGGCTGCGCCAGCAGAACACCGTACCGGCTGCTGGGCAGGGCCCGGCGGCGGAGCAGTCCGCCCAGGGGGCGCAGGGAGGTGACCGGGGAGCTCCCGTCGGCGCAGTCCACGCCCGCCCGGACGTCCCAGGCCTGCATGCCGCGCAGCCCCCGGCGGCGGCCCTCGGCGGCCAGCGCGGCGAGCCGGAAGGGGACCTCGGCGGTCCAGCCGTCCCCGTCGGCGGCGGGCCGCAGCTCCACCGGGCGCACCTGGACGGGGTCGCCTCCGGTGCGGGGCAGGAAGCTCAGCCGCACGGTCCGCGGGCGGGCCTGCGCGAGCCGCCCGTACAGTTCGCGCACCCGCACCTGGACGGCCGCGCCCCCGGCGGGCCGCGCGTCCACGGTCAGGGGCAGCTCGTCGGCGGGCAGCCCGTCGAGGCCGTCCAGCGGGACCGGCAGCTCCTCGCTCCACACCGGCTCCCCGGCGGGGCCGCAGGCGTACGGGGGCAGCAGCCGGGCGGGCTCGGCGGCCAGGCCGGTCATCAGCCGCTCGACGTCGGCGGGCGGGGTGTCGGCAGCCAGCAGCACGCGGGCGGTCCAGCGGGCACGGGCGGGGGCCGCGTCGAGGTCGGCGGCGTCGAAGCCGGCCAGGTAGTCGCGGGTCAGGGTCCACCAGGCGGCCCGGTAACCGGGGTCCCGGCCGAGCTCGCGCAGGTACATGCGCAGGTCGTAGTCGAGGAACTTCACCTGGCAGGCGCGCCCCAGCTCGGGGGAGGCGGCGGCGAGGGTGCGGGAGGCGGTGCGGTGGGCCTCGACGCGCGAGCTCCAGTTGCCGATGTCCTTTCGGTCCAGGGAAATGGACACCTGGGCGGCGCGCCGGCGCACGTGCCACACGTAGACCAGGTCGCCGACGACCGCGATGCGGGGGGCGGCGGCCAGGACGCGGGAGGTGAAGACGAAGTCCTCGTAGACGAACCGGCCGTCGGGGAAGCGGATCCCGTGCTTCTCCAGGAAGGAGCGGTCGTACAGCTTGTTGACGCAGAGGGTGTCGCGGACCAGCTCGGGCCGGTCGGCGGGCCGCTCGACCACCTCGCCCGGCGTGTACAGCCCGGGCATCCAGGCGACGTCGCGGCCCTCGGGCAGCTCGCGCCGGACGCACGCCCCGACCGTGACGGGGGCGCGGTGCCGCTCGGCCGCCCGCACCAGGGCGTCGGCCGCGCCGGGGGGCAGGACGTCGTCGCTGTCCAGGAAGAGGACGTACGGGGAGGTGGCGGCGGCGATCCCGTCGTTGCGCGGGGTGCCGCAGCCGCCGCTGTTCTCCGTGCGGTGGACGACCTTCAGCCGCGGGTGGGCGGCGGACAGCTCGTCCAGTACCCGCGCGGTCCCGTCCGAGGAGGCGTCGTCGACGGCGATGACCTCGGCGACCACCGGGCCCTGGGCGAGGGCCGAGGAGACGGCCTCGCCCACGAGCCCGGCGTCGTTGTACGCGATCACGACCACGGACACCGAGGGGGTGTCACTGCTGGAATTGCTGCTGCTCACCCGCAGGATCCTAGGCGAACGGCGTAAAGCGGGCTTCAAGTCCGCCGGAGGCCGCTAGAAGGGACGGAACTCGTCGTACTCCTGCTGGGCGGAGTCACCGCGCCGGGCCTCCTTCTCCTTGCGGCGCTGCGTGGCCGGACGCGGGGCCTCCATGCGGTGGTCCTCACCGCGGCGGCCCAGCATCTCGGCGCCGGCCATCATGGTCGGCTCCCAGTCGAAGACGACCGCGTTGTCCTCGGAGCCGATGGCGACGCCGTCGCCCGCCTTGGCACCGGCCTTCTTCAGCGCGTCCTCGACACCGAGGCGGTTGAGCCGGTCGGCGAGGTAGCCGACGGCCTCGTCGTTGTTGAAGTCGGTCTGGCGCACCCAGCGCTCCGGCTTCTCGCCGCGCACGCGGTACACGTCCTCGACCTCGTCGTAGGCGACGGTGAAGCCGGCGTCGTCCACGGCCTTCGGCCGGATGACGATACGGGTCGCCTCCTGCTTGGGCTTGCGGGCGCGCGCCTTGGCCACGATCTCGGCGAGGAAGTAGGAGAGCTCCTTCAGGCCCGTACGGGCGACCGCGGAGACCTCGAAGACCTTGTAGCCGCGGGCCTCCAGGTCCGGGCGGACCATCTCGGCGAGGTCCTGGCCGTCGGGGATGTCGACCTTGTTCAGCACGACGAGGCGGGGGCGCTTCTCCAGGCCGCCGCCGTAGAGCTTGAGCTCCTCCTCGATGAGGTCGAGGTCGCCGACCGGGTCGCGGTCCGACTCCAGGGTCGCGGTGTCCAGGACGTGCACGAGGACCGAGCAGCGCTCGACGTGGCGCAGGAACTCCAGGCCGAGGCCCTTGCCCTGGCTGGCGCCCGGGATCAGGCCGGGGACGTCGGCGATGGTGTAGACGGTCGAGCCGGCGGTGACCACGCCCAGGTTCGGGACCAGGGTGGTGAAGGGGTAGTCCGCGATCTTCGGCTTGGCGGCGGAGAGCACCGAGATCAGCGAGGACTTTCCGGCGCTGGGGAAGCCGACGAGCGCCACGTCGGCGACGGTCTTCAGCTCCAGGACGATGTCGCCCGTGGTGCCGGGGACGCCGAGCAGCGCGAAGCCGGGGGCCTTGCGGCGGGCGGAGGACAGCGCCGCGTTGCCGAGGCCGCCGCGGCCGCCCTCGGCGGCGACGTACGTGGTGCCCTGGCCGACGAGGTCGGCGAGGACGTTGCCCTCCTTGTCGAGGACGACCGTGCCGTCCGGCACGGGCAGGATCAGGTCCTGGCCGTCCTTGCCGGAGCGGTTGCCGCCCTCGCCGGGCTTGCCGTTGGTGGCCTTGCGGTGCGGGCTGTGGTGGTAGTCCAGCAGGGTGGTGATCGCCTGCTCCACCACCAGGATGACGTCACCGCCGCGGCCGCCGTTGCCGCCGTCGGGTCCGCCGAGGGGCTTGAACTTCTCCCGGTGAACGGAGGCGCAGCCGTGGCCCCCGTTACCCGCGGCGACGTGCAGCTCGACGCGGTCCACGAAGGTGGTCATGGGTGTTCCTCCAGATACATACGGGAATGTCCCGGGCAGGCCTTGCTGCCCATTAAACGTGTCTATGTGACAACGCGCCGAGGGCGGACCTCTCTTCCCGGCATCCGCCGGGAAGAGCTGAGATCCGCCCTCGGGGTGTTACGAACGCTTGTGATTCAGCAGGAGCTGGATCAGGCGGCCGGAACGATGTTGACGACCTTGCGGCCACGGTGCGTGCCGAACTGCACGGCACCGGCCTGCAGCGCGAACAGCGTGTCGTCGCCACCGCGACCGACACCCGCACCCGGGTGGAAGTGGGTGCCGCGCTGGCGGACGAGGATCTCGCCGGCGGAAACGACCTGACCGCCGAAGCGCTTCACGCCGAGCCGCTGAGCGTTGGAATCGCGCCCGTTCCGGGTGGACGATGCGCCCTTCTTGTGTGCCATGTCTCAGTCCCTCTTACTTCGCAGCCGCGGGGATACCGGTGACCTTGATCGCCGTGTACTGCTGACGGTGACCCTGGCGACGGCGGTAGCCGGTCTTGTTCTTGTAGCGCAGGATGTCGATCTTGGCGCCCTTGTGGTGGTCCACGACCTCGGCCTGGACCTTGATGCCGGCCAGGACCCACGGGTCGCTGGTCACGGCGTCGCCGTCGACAACGAGCAGGGTCGAGAGCTCGACCGTGTCGCCAACCTTGGCAGTGGAAATCTTGTCAACCTCAACGATGTCGCCGACAGCAACCTTGTGCTGGCGACCACCGCTGCGCACGATGGCGTACACGCGGATCTCTCTCTCACTCGGGGCGGATACTCCTGAAGCCAGCCGCTCACGCGGGCCGGGGCCCACGGTGATCCGGAGTTGGACGAGCGGCCTCTCCCGTGTCCCGTCCGCTTGCGCGGAGAGTGCGGGAGGAAGGTGCTCAGGAGCGCGGCGCGCGCTGCACGGTAAACGTCCAGGACACGCCGACGGTCTAGGTTACGGGGCCGGTCCGAGAGGGTCAAACCGGGCCCCGCGCGCCCGTGGGGCCCCACCTCTCGGCGGGACCCCACGGACCGTGGACGATCAGGCCTCGGCCGGGGCCGAGACGGACGGCGGGGTCTGCTGCTCCGCCGCCGCGGTCTTCTTCGTCGTCCGCTTCGCGGCGGTCTTCTTGACCGTCGTCGTCTTCTTCGCGGCCGTCTTCTTGGCGGCCGCCGCCTTCTTGGCCGGGGCCTTCTTCGCCGTGGCCGCCTTCTTGGCCGGAGCCTTGCGGGCGGTCTTCTTGGCCGGCGCCGGGGCCTCGGCCTCGGCGTCCGCCTCGGCCACGGGCTCGGCAACGGCCTTGGCCTCGGCCTCGGCCGGAGCGGCCGGCTCGGCCGCAGGGGCCTCGACGACCACGATGGCGGCCTCGGCCGCACCGGCCGGTGCGGTGGCCTTGCGGACGGCGCGACGGCGCGGACGCGCCGGGGCGGCCTCCACGACCGGCTCGGGCTCGGCCACGGGCTCCGCGACGGCCTCCGCCACGGGCTCGGGCTCCGCGACCGGCTCGGGCTCGGTGACGGCCTCCACGACCGGCTCCGGCTCAGCGGCGACCGGCTCCGCCTCGGCCGGAGCTGCCGGCTCGGGGGCCGCAGCGGTGGCCTTGCGGGTCGCCCGGCGGCGGGTACGGCCCTTCGGCGCGGGCTCCTCGGCCACCGGGGCGGCCTCGACCGGAGCGGCCTCGACCGTCTCCACGGCCTCCACGGCCTCGGTGACGACCTCGGCGGCCGGCTCCAGCACCGTGTCGGCGGGCTCGGTCACCGGCTCGTCCAGGACGACCGGGGTCACCGGCGCCGGGGCGGCCTGCCGCTCGCCGCCGCGCGGGGCGCCCGCCGGAGCGGTCGCCTTGCGGGTGGCACGGCGACGGTTGCGCCGTCCGCTGATGCCCGCCGCGGCCTCGGCCTCGGCCGGGCTGCTGTACAGCTCCTCGCCGGGGACGAACGCCGGCTCCGGCAGCGCCCGCGGCGCGGCGGCCTCGGCGGCCACCTCGGCCTCGGTCTCGGTCTCGAACGCCTCGGCGTCGACGGTCTCGGCCGTCTCCAGCTCGTGCTCGTGCTCGTGCTCCAGGGCACGGCCGCCACGGCGCTTGGCGCGCTTGCCGTTGCCCCCGCCGCCGGCCGCGGCCGGGGTGTCCATGTGGACGATGACACCGCGGCCGTTGCAGTGGACGCAGGTCTCGGAGAAGGACTCCAGCAGCCCCTGGCCCACCCGCTTGCGGGTCATCTGGACCAGGCCGAGCGAGGTGACCTCGGCCACCTGGTGCTTCGTACGGTCGCGGCCCAGGCACTCCAGCATGCGCCGCAGCACCAGGTCGCGGTTGGACTCCAGGACCATGTCGATGAAGTCGATGACGACGATGCCGCCCAGGTCGCGCAGCCGCAGCTGGCGCACGATCTCCTCGGCCGCCTCCAGGTTGTTGCGGGTGACGGTCTCCTCGAGGTTGCCGCCCTGACCGGTGAACTTGCCGGTGTTGACGTCGATGACGATCATCGCCTCGGTCTTGTCGATCACCAGGGAGCCGCCCGAGGGCAGCCACACCTTGCGGTCGAGCGCCTTGGCGAGCTGCTCGTCGATCCGGTACGTCGCGAAGACGTCCACCTCGGAGGTCCAGCGCGACAGCCGGTCGGCCAGGTCCGGGGCCACGTGGGACACGTAGCCGTGGATGGTCTCCCACGCCTGGTCACCGCTGATGATGACCTTGGAGAAGTCCTCGTTGAAGATGTCGCGCACGACGCGGACGGTCATGTCCGGCTCGCCGTACAGCAGGCTCGGCGACGAGGTCGTGATCTGCTTCGACTTCTTCTGGATGTCCTCCCACTGCGCCTGCAGACGCTCGACGTCGCGGCGCAGCTCGTCCTCGCTCGCGCCCTCGGCGGCGGTGCGCACGATGACGCCCGCGTCCTCGGGGACGATCTTCTTCAGGATGGTCTTCAGACGCGCGCGCTCGGTGTCGGGCAGCTTGCGGCTGATACCGGTCATCGAGCCCTCGGGCACGTAGACCAGGTAGCGGCCGGGCAGCGAGACCTGGCTGGTCAGGCGGGCGCCCTTGTGGCCGATCGGGTCCTTGGTGACCTGCACCAGGACCGACTGGCCGGACTTGAGGGCGGACTCGATGCGGCGCGGCCCGTTGGCCATGCCCAGCGCCTCGAAGTTGACCTCGCCGGCGTACAGGACGGCGTTGCGGCCCTTGCCGATGTCGATGAAGGCGGCCTCCATCGACGGCAGCACGTTCTGGACCTTGCCCAGGTAGACGTTGCCGACGTACGAGGTGGCCTCTTCCTTGTTGACGTAGTGCTCGACGAGCACGTTGTCCTCGAGGACGCCGATCTGGGTGCGCTCGCCGGCCTGGCGGACGACCATCACGCGCTCGACGGCCTCGCGGCGGGCCAGGAACTCGGCCTCGGTGATGATCGGCACGCGGCGGCGGCCCTGCTCGCGGCCCTCGCGGCGGCGCTGCTTCTTCGCCTCCAGGCGGGTCGAGCCCTTGATGGACTGGACCTCGTCGGACGGCTCGGCCTTCTCGCGGGCCGGGCGCGGCTCGCGGACCTTGACGACGGTGCGGACACCGTCCTCCTCGCCCGCCTCGACCTCGGCGGCGTCACCGCTGCGGCGGCGGCGACGGCGGCGACGGCGGCTGGAGGAGGAACCGAGGGCCTCCTCGGCCTCCTCGTCCTCTTCCTGCCCGTCCTCCTCGTCGGCGGCCTCGGCCTCTTCCTCCGTGCCCTCGTCGAGGTCGGCGGCCTCACCGCGGCGACGGCGACGGCCACCGCGACGGCGGCGGCGCGAGGGGCGGTCGCCCGACTCGTCGGCCTCTTCCTCGTCGAGCTCGGCGGCCTCGGCCTCCGGCTCCTCCTCGGCGAACTCGGCCTCGGACGGGGCCACGGGCTCGGCGGCGCCACGACGGCGACGGCGGCGGCCCGCGGGCTGGGCGGCGGCGGGGGCCTGGACCTCGGCGACGGTCTCCGCCTCTTCCTCCTCGGCCTCCTCCTCCGCCTCGACGGCGGCGGCTGCGGCAGCGGCGGCGAGGGCGGCCGTCTCGGGGGTCTGGAACATCGGCTCGGCGAAGACCGGGGCCTGGAAGACGGCCACGGCCGGACGCGCGGCACGGCGGGCGGCGCGGTTGGGGGCGGGCGCCTCCGGCTCGGCGGCGGCCTCGGGCTGCGCGGGAGCGGCGGCGGCCGCGGCCGGGGCGGCGGCGCGGGTGGCGCGGCGGCGGCCGCGCTTCGGGGCGTCCACGGCGTCGGCGACGGTGACCGCGCGGGTGGCCGCCTTGGGGGCCTCCTCCACGACGGGGGTCTCCTCGGCGGGCTCCTCCACCACGACCGCGGCGGCCTCGGTGGCGGTGGGGGCGGCCACGGCACGGGTGGCGCGGCGGCGGGTGCGCGGAGCCGCAGCGGCCGGAGCCTCCTCGGCGACGGCCGGAGCGGCGACGGCCTCGACGACCACCTCGGCCGGCTCGGCGGCGGCCGGAGCGGCCACCGCACGGACCGCACGGCGACGGGCACGCGGAGCCGCAGCGGCCGGAGCCTCCTCCGCCACGACGGGCTCCACAGCGGCAGGGGCGGCAGGGACGGCAGCGGCCTCGACGGCAGCGTCGGCCGGAGCGGCCACGGCACGGACCGCACGACGGCGGGCACGCGGAGCCGCAGCGGCCGGAGCCTCCTCCGCCACGACGGGCTCCGCAGTGGCGGGGGCCTCGGCGGCGGGCGCCTCGGGGGCGGCCACGGCGCGGGTGGCACGGCGGCGGCTGCGCGGGGCCGCAGCGGCCGGAGCCTCTTCGGCGGCGGCCGGGGCGGCCGGGGACTCCACGACCAGCTCGACCGGCTCGGCGGCGGCCGGAGCGGCCACCGCACGGACCGCACGACGACGGGCACGCGGGGCCGGAGCGGCCGGAGCCTGCTCGGCCCCCACGGCCTCGGGGGCGGCGGCTGCCGCGGCGGCGGGCGCCTCGGCGGCGACACCGCCGGGCGGGCCGGCGGGCCGGGAAGCCGCGCGGCGACGCCTGCGCGGGGGCAGGTTGTCGCTGGGGCTGCCGGTGTCGGCGGCGGGGGTGTTCTCGTTCTCGTTCTCGAGCATGCGGGCGGTTCTCCCGTCACGCTCCCGGGCGCCGCGGCTGACGTCCGGTCCGGCACGGCTCCGCGCGAAGTACGCGGGGCCGGCCTCCGGGGCGCGTTCGCCACACGGGAGCTGTAGTCCATGGCCGCCGGTTCCGTACGTCTTGTCCGTACGGCCTGGCGGAAGTCTTCAGGTCTGTGCGCTGCCCGACCCAGGTGGCTCCCGAGTTCCAGGGCGGCGCGACGACGACGATCCCTACGCGGCGGGACCTTCCGGCGCCTTCGCGTCGGCGTTCACGGCGGCCGTGGGTGGGGCGGCCGTGTCAGCCTCGCGGTCGGGCGCGAGCGGGTCGGTCACCGTGCCGGACTCCTCGTCGAAGAGCCCCTGCGCCAGCCTGGTCACCGCAGCGGGGACCGGCGGCGCCAGGTCGGCCACAGCGTGGAGACCGGACAGGACGTCGTCGGGTCGCACGGCAGGTGTCAAATGCCGAACAACCAGCCGCAGTATCGCACAGGCCTGGTCCAGCGGCCTATCAACCTGGGCCGGAAGGGCTTCGAGGCTGACGACCGCGCCGCGGGTGTCGAAGGTCCGCACGCCGTTCTTGGTGCGGCGCTGCACCTCCACCGTCTCGGCGGCGAGGAACACCTCCACCGCGCGCTGGGCCTCGGCGGGCTCGACGCCCTCCAGGCGCAGCTCCCAGACCGAGGCCGTCAGCCGGTCCGCGAGCCCGGAGGTGCGGGCCTCGACGGCGTCGACGATGTCGAGGCCGAGCGGCATCGACTCGTCGAGCAGCTTGCGCAGCGTCTCGGGGTCGCGGGGCGCGGCGAGGGCGATCTCCAGGTACTCGGCCTCGCTGCCGGTGCCGGTCGGTGCGGCGTTCGCGTACGAGACGCGGGGGTGCGGGGTGAAGCCGGCCGAGTACGCCATGGGTACCTCGGCGCGGCGCAGGGCGCGCTCGAAGGCGCGCTGGAAGTCTCGGTGGCTGGTGAACCGGAGGCGGCCACGCTTGGTGTAGCGCAGTCGGATGCGCTGCACCACCGGTGCGGGGGGCGGGCCTTCGGGCTGTCGCTTGCCCAGTGGTTCTTCTCCTTGTGCGGGGCGTCGCGGCTCGCGCGTCGCCCTGAGGTCTGTCGACCCGTCCGGCTCACCCCCGCCGGCGGGGCGGGGAGATCTCGGGAGCGGGTGCCGCGTCGGCGGCTGTCGTACTACCCAGAGTACGCGCCCGTGACCTCGCCGGTTCCCCTGGCTCAGCTCGGGGAGGCGCCTCCGCCGAAGAGCGCCCGCCGCACCTCGGCCCGGGCCTCCCCGACCGCGGCGCGGGCGGCGCGCCACACCTGGCGCAGGGCGTGCCCGACGGGGGTGAGCACCTGACGGCGGAACCGGGCGAGCGGGCGGGCGACGCAGCCGCGCCACAGCCACCGCAGTCCGCGCCCGAGGGCCCGGGTGATCCGGCCGGCGAGGTGCCAGGCGGGGGCCAGCACGTTGCGCACGAGGAGGACGAGGGGCGGCACGAGGACGTGCACCACCACCCAGGCCGCCCCGCGCCCGAGCGGCAGGACGGCGTACCGCCACAGCCCCGTCCAGGGCCAGACGAACACCAGCAGGCAGGCCCCCCGCAGCAGCCACCGCACCCCGTGCCCGAACGGGGTGAGCACCCGCCGGTACAGCCAGGCCAGCGGCGGGGCGACGAGGTCGCGCAGCACCCATCCGAGCCCGGCGCCCACGGGCGCGAGCACGTACCGTCCGCAGGCCAGCACCACCCAGGCGGCCCCCAGCCCGAGGGGCCGCAGCAGGTACCGGTACGCGGCGCTCCCGGCCGGGGCGACGGCGTACCGCCACAGCCCCACCCAGGGCCAGTAGAGGACGGCCGCCCCCAGCGGCCGCACCGCGTACCGCCACAGCCGCACGAGCAGCCACCCGAGGCCGTTGCCCAGCGGCGCGAGCACGTGCCGCCCGGCAGCCCGCGCACAGGCCGCACCCAGGTCCCACACCATCCGCACGGGCAGCACCACCAGCACGGCCACGACCTTCACGGGCACCCTGACGACTCCCGTCAGACACCCGTCGCCACCCTGCGGGGCCCGCGGCTTCTCGATATCCATGCCGCTAAGGACACCAGACGGCGCCGGGCCGTTGCGCCGCCGCGGGGCGATTGCGGTGCTCAGACGCGTGCGCCCCTCACCGGAACCGGTGAGGGGCGCACGGGCAAAGCCTCAGATCACTTCACGACCGACAGCGGCAGAAGCTTCTTGCCGGTGGGGCCGATCTGGATCTCCGTCTGCATCTGGGGGCAGACGCCGCAGTCGAAGCACGGGGTCCAGCGGCAGTCCTCGACCTCGGTCTCGTCGAGGGCGTCCTGCCAGTCCTCCCACAGCCAGTCCTTGTCCAGGCCGGAGTCCAGGTGGTCCCAGGGGAGCACTTCCTCGTACGTGCGTTCGCGGGTGGTGTACCAGGCCACGTCCACGCCGTGGGCGGGCAGGGTCTTCTCCGCCGCCTGCATCCAGCGGTCGTAGGAGAAGTGCTCGCGCCAGCCGTCGAAGCGGCCGCCGTCCTCGTAGACCGCGCGGATCACTTCGCCGATGCGGCGGTCGCCGCGCGAGAGCAGGCCCTCGACGATGCCCGGCTTGCCGTCGTGGTAGCGGAAGCCGATGGAGCGGCCGTACTTCTTGTCACCGCGGATCTTGTCGCGGAGCTTCGCCAGGCGGGCGTCGGTCTCCTCGGCGGAGAGCTGCGGGGCCCACTGGAACGGGGTGTGCGGCTTCGGGACGAAACCGCCGATCGAGACGGTGCAGCGGATGTCGTTCTGGCCCGAGACCTCGCGGCCCTTGGCGATGACGTTGATCGCCATGTCGGCGATCTGCAGGACGTCCTCGTCGGTCTCCGTCGGCAGGCCGCACATGAAGTACAGCTTCACCTGGCGCCAGCCGTTGCCGTAGGCGGTGGCCACCGTGCGGATCAGGTCCTCTTCCGAGACCATCTTGTTGATGACCTTGCGCATGCGCTCGGAGCCGCCCTCGGGGGCGAAGGTCAGACCGGAGCGGCGGCCGTTGCGGGTCAGCTCGTTGGCCAGGTCCACGTTGAACGCGTCGACGCGGGTCGAGGGCAGCGAGAGGCCGATCTTGTCGTCCGTGTAGCGGTCCGCGAGGCCCTTGGCGATGTCCGCGATCTCGGTGTGGTCCGCCGAGGACAGGGAGAGCAGGCCGACCTCTTCGAAGCCGGTCGCCTTCAGGCCCTTCTCCACCATCTCGCCGATGCCGGTGATGCTTCGCTCCCGCACGGGGCGCGTGATCATGCCGGCCTGGCAGAAACGGCAGCCGCGGGTGCACCCGCGGAAGATCTCGACGGACATCCGCTCGTGGACCGTCTCGGCGAGCGGGACCAGCGGCTGCTTGGGGTAGGGCCACTCGTCGAGGTCCATGACGGTGTGCTTGGAGACGCGCCACGGAACGCCGGAGCGGTTCGGCACGACACGGCCGATGCGGCCGTCCTCCAGGTACTCCACGTCGTAGAAGCCCGGGATGTAGACACTGCCGGTCTTCGCGAGGCGCAGCAGCACCTCCTCGCGCCCGCCCGGACGGCCTTCGGCCTTCCAGGTGCGGATGATCTCGGTCATGTCGAGGACGGCCTGCTCGCCGTCGCCGATGATCGCCGCGTCGATGAACTCCGCGATCGGCTCCGGGTTGAAGGCCGCGTGGCCGCCCGCGAGGACGATCGGGTGGTCGACCGTGCGGTCCTTCGCCTCCAGCGGGATGCCCGCGAGGTCCAGGGCCGTGAGCATGTTGGTGTAGCCCAGCTCCGTGGAGAAGGACAGGCCGAACACGTCGAAGGCCGAGACCGGGCGGTGGCTGTCGACGGTGAACTGCGGCACCTGGTGCTCGCGCATGAGGGCTTCGAGGTCGGGCCACACCGAGTAGGTGCGCTCGGCCAGGACGCCCTCGCGCTCGTTCAGTACCTCGTAGAGAATCATGACGCCCTGGTTGGGCAGGCCCACCTCGTACGCGTCCGGGTACATGAGCGCCCAGCGGACGTCACACGCGTCCCAGTCCTTGACGGTGGAGTTCAGTTCACCGCCGACGTACTGGATGGGCTTCTGCACATGCGGGAGCAGAGCTTCGAGCTGTGGGAAGACCGACTCGGACATCACGCGACTTTCGTGAAGCGGGCAGGGGGCGACTCTCAAGCGTACCTTGAGGCCCGGCCGCCGTTCTCCACGTGATCATTTCCGGGCTGCCTTCGACCTGCGGCGCGCGGCCTTGGCCCAGATGGCCGGAAGCCGGTGTTCCAGGCGGGCGGACCGGCCTTCCTCACGGCCGTGGAGCAGCCCCCAGGTGAACGCGGACTCCCCCGCGTCGGACGCCTGGGCGCTGAGGCCGAGCAGGGCCTCGCGGGCCACGACCCCGTCGCGGTGGTCGCCGAGCAGGCTCTGCACCGACTTGGCGGCCTTGGCCAGCCGCCGGGCGGGCTTGCCGAGGGCGGGGGCGGCCGCCTCGGCGGCGTAGCGGGCGCGTTTGGCGGCCTTGCGGGCCTCGTGGAGGGCACGGTCGCGTTCCTCGCCCGGGTCGAGGGCGAGGGCGGCGCCGACCCGGTCGGCGAGCCGGTCCCAGTCGCGCAGGACGGCCTTGCGCAGCGGCCCGGCCGCGGGCCGGGCGGCGGCGGGGCGCAGGGGCGGGGCGGCGAGGAGGGCGTCGAGGGAGTCGAGGAGGTCCAGGTAGCGGTCGGCGTCGAGGGCGGCGACGGCGCGGCGGCGGGTGCGCGAGCGCCGGGTGGAGTTCCAGGCGCGGAGCCGGTCGCGGACGGGGCCCACGCGCAGGGCGGGCGGGAGTTCCGCGAGGCGGCCGCGCAGCAGTTCGAGGAGGACTTCGCGGTCGCGGTCGGCGCCGAGTTCGGCGGCGAGCCAGCGCAGCTCGTCGCGGAGGGGGTCGGTGGTGGTGCGGTCGAGGACCTTGCGGTGGGTGGCCAGGGCGCTGCGCAGGCGGCGGGTGGCGACGCGCATCCGGTGGACGGAGTCGGGCAGGTCGCGGCGGACGGCGGGGTCCTGGGCGATGAGGGTGTCGCGCTGTTCGCGCAGGTACGCCAGGACGTGCGCGCCCGCCGTCCCGTCGGCGGGGCCGGGGTCGGGGCGGGCGGGCGGGGCGGCGCCGGTGGCGGCGAGGGCGCGGGCGAGTTTGGAGGGGGCGCCGGAGGGGCGCAGGCCGGCCTCGGCGAAGCGTGCTTCGACGGCGTCGAGGAGGGCGGGGCCGGCGGCGTCGGCGAGTTCGACCTCGACCTCGGTCCAGGCGGTGGCGGCGCCGGCGCGGTCGGCGCGGACGGAGTCGGTGCACAGCTGCGCGAGGAGGGTGCCGTCGGCGTCGAGGAGGTCGCGGGTGTGGCGTTCGGAGCGGAGGCGGACCTGGGGTGCGAGGGCGGAGCGGCGGGTGCGGGAGCGGGCGAGGGCGGCGAGGCCGGGCGGGAGGGTGTCGGAGAGGGGGGCGTGGACCTCGTCGCGCACGCCGGGGGCGACGGGGAGTTTGAGGTGCCAGCCCGCGTCCTCGCCGCCGGTGCGGCGGCGCAGGGTGAGGCCGGCGGCGGCGAGTGCCAGGCCGGGGGTGTCGTAGTAGACGGCGTCGAGGCGGGCGGTGCCCCGGTCGCGGACGGAGGCGATCCCGGCGGTCCCGGTCAGGTCGGGCACCTGCGGCCGGGCGGGCCCGGCCTTCTTCCCGTCCCGCTTCGCCCGCTTGCCATGGCCCGGGGAACCCCCGGGGCTCCCCTGACTCCCGGTGAACTCGAATTTCCGCTCGATCTCGCGATGGGTGTCCGCCATGGATCGAATCTAGTCCCGTTCCGGGGCGGTGGCAGGGCGCTGCGCACTGCGGCTCGAAGCGTCCGGCGCACCGCCCGGATCAGGCCGACATCGGGCGTTGCACCCTTATCGACTGGAGCAGCCCGACGGCGACCCAGACGGCGAACATCGAGGAGCCGCCGTAGGAGACGAAGGGCAGTGGCAGGCCGGCGACGGGCATGATGCCGAGGGTCATGCCGATGTTCTCGAAGGCCTGGAAGGCGAACCAGGCGATGATCCCGGCGCAGACGACGGTCCCGTACAGCTCGGGGGTCTCGCGGGCGATCACGCAGGCCCGCCAGAGGATGACGCCGAGCAGGACCAGGATCAGCCCGGCTCCGACGAAGCCCAGCTCCTCGCCCGCGACGGTGAAGACGAAGTCGGTCTGCTGTTCGGGGACGAACTGGCCGGTGGTCTGGGAGCCCTTGAAGAGGCCGGAGCCGAGGAGGCCGCCGGAGCCGATGGCGATGCGTGCCTGGTTGGTGTTGTAGCCGACGCCGGCGGGGTCGAGTTCGGGGTTGGCGAAGGCGGCGAAGCGGTTGATCTGGTATTCGTCGAGGACGCCGAGCTGCCAGATCAGGACGGCTCCGGCGGCGCCGGAGGCGAGCAGGCCGACGACCCAGCGGTTGGAGGCGCCGGAGGCGAGCAGCACGCCGAGCACGATGACGACCATGACCATGACGGAGCCGAGGTCGGGCATCAGCATGACGATGCCCATGGGGGCGGCGGCCAGGCACAGGGCCTTGACCACGGTGCGGTGGTCGGGGTGTTCGAGGTCGCCGGCGTCGACCCGGGCGGCGAGCAGCATCGCCATGCCCAGGATGATGGTGATCTTGACGAACTCGCCGGGCTGGAGGGAGAAGCCCCCGCCGATGACGATCCAGGCGTGGGCGCCGTTGATGGTCGAGCCGAGCGGGGTGAGGACGGCCAGGACGAGCACCAGGGAGAGCCCGTAGAGGATCGGCACGGCTCCGCGCAGGGTGCGGTGGCCCAGCCAGATCGTTCCGATCATCAGTACGAGGCCGATGCCGGTGTTCATGGCGTGCCGGGTCAGGAAGTAGTACGGGTCGCCCTGGTTGAGGCTGGTGCGGTTGCGGGTGGCCGACCACACCAGCAGGGCGCCGAGGAAGGACAGGGCGAGGGCGGACAGCAGTATCGGCCAGTCGAGCCGGCGCAGGACGGAGTCCCGTGCGGTCAGCTTGGCGACGGCCCCGCGCTCGGGCGCGTACCGGGAGACGGAGAACTTGTTGGCGGTCTGCATCGGCCTCAGTCCTGCTTGTGCGCGGGCGGGGCCGGCGGGCCGGCGAGGGCGGGCGGTACGTCCTCGGGGGACGGCGGTACGTACGGCCGGATCTCGGGGGCGTCGATGGAGCCGTCCGGCTGGATGGCGGGCAGAGCGGCCTCGGGCTTGGGGAGCAGGGCCTTGGAGAGGTCCTGCTTGCCGGCCATGTCGAGGCCGTAGATGGCGTTGTAGATGTTGCGCACGGCGGGGCCGGAGGCGCCGGAGCCGGTGCCGCCCTGGGAGATGGTCATGACGATGGTGTAGTCGTCGGTGAAGGTGGCGAACCAGGAGGTGGTCTGCTTGCCGTAGACCTCGGCGGTGCCGGTCTTGGCGTGCATGGGGATCTGCTTCTGCGGCCAGCCGCCGAAGCGCCAGGCGGCGGTGCCGCGGGTGGCGACGCCCTCCAGTGCTTCGCTTATCTGCTGCCGGGTCTTCTCGTCCATGGGCAGTTTGCCGTGGGCCTGCGGCTTGATCTCCTCGACCTTCTTGCCGTCGGCGCTGACGACCGCCTTGCCGATGGTCGGGTTCCACAGGGTGCCGCCGTTGGAGATGGCGGCGTAGATGGTGGCCATCTGGATGGGGGTGACGAGGGTGTCGCCCTGGCCGATGGAGTAGTTGACGGCGTCACCGGCGCGCATGAGGTTGCCTTCGAGGCAGTTCTCGTAGGAGAGCAGCTCGACGTAGGTGCCGCCCTTCTTGCCGGTCTTGCACCACTGGTCCTTGTTGGCTTCCCAGAAGCGCTGCTTCCAGGCACGGTCGGGGACGCGGCCCTTCTCCTCGCCGGGGAGGTCGACGTGGGTCTCGGCGCCGAGGCCGAACTGGTGGGCGGTCTTGTAGAAGATCTCCGCCGGGTTCTTGACCGGGTGGAGGCCGCCGTCCTTGAGCCACTGCTGGTGGCCGAGGGCGTAGAAGACGGTGTCGCAGGAGACTTCGAGGGCCTGGCCGAGGGTGATGTTGCCGTGGCCCTGGGACTCGAAGTTCTTGAAGACCTGGCCGCCGATGGAGTACGAGCTGGGGCAGGGGTAGCTGCCGTCGAAGGGGTATCCGGCGTTGACGGCGGCGGTGGTGGGGATGACCTTGAAGATGGAGCCGGGGGCGGCCTGGCCCTGGATCGCCCGGTTCATCAGCGGGACGTTGGACTCCTTGGCGGTGAGCTTGGCGTAGTCCTTGCCGGAGATGCCGCCGACCCAGACGTTGGGGTCGTAGGTGGGGTTGGAGGCCATGGCGACGACCCGGCCGGTCTTCGATTCGAGGACGACGACGGCTCCGGCGTCGGCCTTGTAGGGGACGCCGGTGTTGCGGTCGATCTGCTTGCGGGCCTCGACCATGGCGGCGTTGAGCTCGTACTCGGCGACGCCCTGGACGCGGGCGTCGATGCTGGTGACGAGGTTGGCGCCGGGGACGGCGGGGTCGTTCTCGGCCTGGCCGATGACGCGGCCGAGGTTGTCGACCTCGTAGCGGGTGACGCCGGACTTGCCGCGCAGCTGCTTGTCGTAGGTGCGTTCGAGGCCGAAGCGGCCGACCTGGTCGGAGCGCAGGAACGGCGAGTTGGTGTTCTTGGCCTTGATGATCTCGTCGTCGGTGACCGGGGAGAGGTAGCCGAGGACCTGGCCGGTGTTGGCTCCGCCGGGGGCCGGGTAGCGGCGTACGGCGGTGGGTTCGGCGGTGATGCCGGGGAAGTCCTCGGGGCGTTCGCGGATCTGGAGGGCCTGCTGGGTGGTGGCCTCGAGGGTGACCGGGATCGGCTGGTAGGGGGAGCCGTTCCAGCAGGGCTGGGGGGTCTTGGAGTCGCAGAGCCGGACCTTGTCCATGACGTCCTGCGGCTTCATGTCCAGCACCCCGGCGAGACGGGTCAGTACGCCTTTGCCCTTGTCCTTTATCTTCATCAGCTCGGTGCGGCTGGCGGAGACGACGAGCCGGGTCTCGTTGTCGGCGAGCGGGATGCCGCGGGCGTCGAGGATGGAGCCGCGGACGGCGGGCTGGACGACCTGCTGGACGTGGTTGTTCTTGGCCTCGTCGGAGTACTCCGCGCCGTTGCGGATCTGCAGGTACCAGAGCCGTCCGCCGAGGGTGAGCAGCAGCGAGAAGACGAGCACCTGGAGGATGACGAGCCGGATCTGCACCCGGGGGGTGCGGCCGGTCTCCGGAATGTTGGTCACTACTGCTCCCCCGTCACAGCTTCCTGACGCTCTTCACGCCCTTGACACCTTTGACGCCTTTGACGCCCTTTATGCGGCCGGCCCGGTTGGCGCGGCCGCGCGCGGTCATCATCCGCAGGCCGCCGCGCTGGCTGCCGATGCGCAGGCCGGTGCCGCCGGCCAGCCAGCCGGAGGCGACGTCCTTGCCCTGCGGGGGGCCGCCGCCCGCCTCGACGGCCATCGGGTCGTTCTCGGCGCGGCGGGCCAGGGCCATGATGAACGGCACGGTGAACGGCGCGAGCAGCAGGTCGTAGAGGGTCGCGGTGAACAGCAGACCGACCAGGCCCACGTGGCGGGCGGCGGTGTCGCCGACGAGGGCGCCGACGCCCGCGTAGAGGAGGGTGGAGCCGATCGCGGCGGCGACGACGGTGAGCATCGGCCCCCAGGCGGAGCGGAAGCGGCCGTTGTCGGGGCGGGCGAGGCCCACGAGGTAGCCGACGAGGCACAGGACGAGGGCGTACCGTCCGGCGGCGTGGTCGGCGGGCGGGGCGAGGTCGGTGAGCAGGCCGGCGGCGAAGCCGATGAGGGCTCCGCTGACGTGTCCGTAGACCAGGGCGAGGGCGACGACGGTCAGCAGGACGAGGTCGGGCACGGCTCCGGGCAGCTGGAGCCGGCCGAGGACGGTGACCTGGATGACGAGGGCGACGGAGACGAGCGAGCCCGCGAGCAGGATCCGGTTGATGCGCATGGCGGTCAGCTCCTACTCGTCGGCCGGCTTGCCGGAGACGCTGGCGGAGGGGGACGGGGTGACCGTGACGGTGACCGTCGGGGTGGGCTTGGGCGGCTCGGGCTTGGGCGGCAGGACGGCGTCGCGGGGGTCCTCGCGCGGGGGCATGACGACGACGCCGACGATGTCGAGGCGGGAGAAGCCGACGAAGGGGCGGACCCAGACGGTGCGGGTCAGGTCGCCGCGCGAGGGGTCGACCTTGACGACCTCGCCGATCGGGACCCCGGGGACGAAGGGCTTGTTGGCGCGGGAGCCGAAGGTGACGAGGCGGTCGCCGGGGTTGATCTTGGCGCGGCCGTTGAGCATCTGGACGGAGAGGGCGCGGTCGCCCTGGCCGGTGGCGAAGCCGAGTTCGCCGGTCTTCTCCAGGCGGGTGCCGACGGTGAAGCCGGGGTCGTTGGCGAGGACGACGGTGGAGGTGTCGGGGCCGACGGTGGCGACGCGGCCGACGAGCCCGTCGCCGTTGAGGACGGTCATGTCGCGTTCGATGCCGTCCTTGCTGCCGGCGTCGATGGTGACGGTCCAGGAGAAGCCCTGGGCCGCTCCTATCCCGATGACCTCGGCACCCTTGATGCCGTACTGGCCGGCGCCGGCCCGCTTGAGCATTTCGTCCAGCTCGTGGATGCGGCTGCGGGTCCGGTCGTCACTGCCCAGTTTGATCTTCAGGGCGGTGTTCTCGCGCTCCAGGTCCGTGAGCCGGTTGTGGCGCTTGTCGGAGTCGCGGACGGCCCCTATCGCGTTGGCGACCGGGTCCACGGCGGTCGCGACGCCCTCCTCGACCGGGCCGAAGACGGCGGCGGCGGCCCGCCGGGCGCCGTCGACCGGCGAAGCCTCTCCCGCTCTGATGTCCACCGTGATCAGCGCGAACGCGATGGCGATCAGCAGTACCAGGAGCAGCCGGCTCTCTCGTGTGTCCCTCACGTGCGGCGGCCGTGCCTTCCTCGTAGAAACTCGTGCGGCGGAACCGTTCCGGCGGAGCCGGGGCTCTGCGGACTGTGCCTGTATATCAACGATCCGCCGCACGGGCGCGACAGCACCCGTACGGCGGATCCTTGTGTTCCACATGCCCCGTTACGGGGATTTGATCACCGCCGGGGCTGGGCGTCCAGGACCTGCTGGAGGGCCTCGAACTCCTCGACGCACTTGCCGGAGCCGAGGGCCACGGAGTCGAGGGGGTCCTCGGCGAT
Organism: Streptomyces katrae; assembly: GCF_002028425.1. Lineage (GTDB taxonomy): Bacteria > Actinomycetota > Actinomycetes > Streptomycetales > Streptomycetaceae > Streptomyces > Streptomyces katrae_A. The sequence continues at coordinate 2,748,073 of NZ_CP020042.1, forward strand.
GTGGATCGGCATGCCCGTCTCGCGGCGCAGCCGCTCGTCCAGGCCGCGCAGCAGGGCGCCACCGCCGGTGAGCACGATGCCGCGGTCCATGATGTCGCCGGAGAGCTCCGGCGGGCACTTGTCGAGGGTGGTCTTCACCGCGTCCACGATGGCGTTGACCGGTTCCTCGATGGCCTTGCGGACCTCGGCCGCGGAGATGACGACCGTCTTCGGCAGGCCGGAGACGAGGTCGCGGCCGCGGATCTCGGTGTGCTCGTCCTTGTCGAGGTCGTACGCCGAACCGATGGTGATCTTGATCTGTTCGGCGGTGCGCTCGCCCAGGAGGAGGGAGTACTCCTTCTTGATGTGCTGGATGATCGCGTTGTCCAGCTCGTCGCCGGCCACCCGGATGGACTGCGCCGTGACGATTCCGCCGAGGGAGATGACGGCGACCTCGGTGGTGCCGCCGCCGATGTCCACGACCATGTTGCCGGTGGCCTCGTGGACGGGCAGGCCCGAGCCGATGGCGGCGGCCATGGGCTCTTCGATGATGTGCACCTGGCGGGCGCCCGCCTGCGTGGACGCCTCGATGACCGCGCGGCGCTCCACTCCGGTGATGCCGGAGGGCACGCAGACCACCACGCGCGGACGCGCCAGGTAGCGACGCTTGTGGATCTTGAGGATGAAGTACCGGAGCATTCGCTCGGTGATCTCGAAGTCGGCGATCACGCCGTCCTTGAGGGGGCGTACGGCGACGATGTTGCCGGGCGTGCGCCCGATCATCTTCTTCGCCTCGGAGCCGACCGCCAGGATGCCGCCGGTGTTCGTGTTGATGGCGACCACGGACGGCTCGTTCAGGACGATTCCCCGGCCCCTCACGTACACCAGCGTGTTGGCGGTCCCGAGGTCGATCGCCATGTCACGGCCGATGAACGACATGTTGTTCCCCTTGTTCCCCATGAGGAGCGTCTGGCCTTCCAGTTGATAGCGGCTGCTGTCAGGTCGGCGAGGTGGGTGTGTGGGTGGAGGCCCCATCGTAGTGCCGCAGGTACGGACATCGCGCGACGGGACTCCGGCAATCCCGCCGGAACGGATACCCGCCCCCTTAGTGGTGACGTCGTGTCCTGTCCATGCGTTCCCGAGCGGCGCCGGCAATACCGAAGGGCGACCGAAATTACTTCGGTCGCCCCAGGTCGTGAGCGCTATTCGGCTGATGTCGCGTCAGAAAGGAATGCCCGCGACGGGTCAGAGAGCGGGGAAGAACAGCTTCAGCTCGCGCTCCGCGGACTCCTCGGAATCCGAGGCGTGGATCAGGTTCTCCCGGGTGATGGAGCCGAAGTCGCCCCGGATGGAGCCGGGCGCGGCGGCGATCGGGTCGGTGGGTCCGGCCAGCTGGCGGACACCCTCGATCACACGTTCCCCTTCCACCACGAGGACGACGACCGGGCCGCTCGACATGAAGCCCATCAGGGGCTCGTAGAAGGGCTTGCCCTTGTGCTCGCCGTAGTGGGCCTCCAGGGTCTCCTGGTCCAGCGTGCGCAGCTCCAGCGCCGGAATCGTCCAGCCGGCCTTCCGCTCGATACGGCCGATGATCTCGCCGATCAGGCCACGGCGGACGGCGTCCGGCTTGAGGATGACGAGCGTGCGCTGGGTCATGTTCCAACTCCTTGCGGCATACGGGTGCGGTAGGGCGAATCTACAGGGCCGTTAAGGGGACCCGTCACGCAGCGTCAGCCTCGGCCTGACGGGCGGCCCAGCTCGCCTTGATGGCGTCGATCCGCCGGCCGTAGTGCACCGAGCACCACCACAGGGCCGCGAAGACCGCGCCCAGGAAGAACATCGTCGGGACCACGAACCCGCTCGCGATCAGGCCGATCTGCAGCGCCCAGCCGAGCTCCACCGCGCCGCGGCGCGACAGCATCCCGCACAGCAGCACCGACAGCAGCATCGTCACGCCGCAGACCGTCCACACCGCGGTCTGGGTCAGGTCAGGGTTCTTCATGGCCACCAGGCCCGCGAAGCCGACGACGAAGAATTCACCGATCAGCGTGCTCGCGCAGAGCGTGCGCATCGATCCCTCAGCCCCTCTTGAACAGCAGGCGCGCCTCGCCCACCGTGATCACGGAACCGGTCACGAGGACTCCGGCCCCTCCGTATTCGGCCTCTTCCTCCGCCAGGGTGACGGCCGCCTCCAGGGCGTCGTCCAGCCGCGGCTCCACCTGCACCCGGTCGGGGCCGAAGACCTCGACCGCGATGGCGGCCAGCTCGTCCGCGCCCATCGCCCGGTGGCTGGTGTTCTCGGTGACCACGACCTCCGCGAAGATCGGCTCGAAGGCCTCGAAGACGCCCTTGACGTCCTTGCCCTCGCTCGCCGCCACCACACCGATCAGCCGGCTGAAGCCGAAGGCCTCGGTCACGGCCTCCGCGGTGACCTGCGCCCCCGCCGGGTTGTGCGCGGCGTCCAGGATCACCGTCGGGCTGCGGCGCACGACCTCCATGCGGCCCGGCGAGGTCACCGAGGCGAAGGCCTGCCGCACCGTGTCCGCGTCCAGCTGGCGCGCCTGCTGCCCGCCGACGCCGAAGAAGGCCTCGACGGCGGCCAGCGCGACCGCCGCGTTGTGCGCCATGTGGGCGCCGTACAGCGGCAGGAAGATGTTGTCGTACTCGCCGCCCATCCCGCGCAGGGTGAGCATCTGGCCGCCGACCGCCACCTCGCGGGAGACCACGCCGAACTCCATGCCCTCGCGGGCCACGGTCGCGTCGACCTCGACGGCCCGCTTCAGCAGCACCTGCGCGGCGTCCACCGGCTGCTGCGCCAGGATCACGGTGGCGTCCTGCTTGATGACGCCGCCCTTCTCCTGGGCGATCTCGCCGGGCGTGGAGCCCAGCCGGTCCGTGTGGTCCAGGCTGATCGGGGTGATCACCGCGACCGAGGCGTCGATCACGTTGGTGGCGTCCCAGGTGCCGCCCATGCCGACCTCGATCACGGCCGCGTCCACGGGCGCGTCCGCGAAGGCCGCGTACGCCATGCCCGTGAGGACCTCGAAGAAGGACAGCCGGAAGTCCTCGGCGGCGTCGACCATCTCCACGTACGGCTTGATGTCGTGGTAGGTCTCGATGAAGCGCTCGGCGCTGATCGGCGCCCCGTCCAGGCTGATCCGCTCGGTGACGGACTGGACGTGCGGGCTGGTGTAGCGGCCGGTGCGGAGCTCGAAGGCGTTCAGCAGGGCCTCGATCATGCGGGCCGTGCTGGTCTTGCCGTTCGTACCGGTGACGTGGATGGTCGGGTAGGCGCGCTGGGGCTGGCCCAGGACGTCCATCAGCGCCTCGATGCGGCTGACGGAGGGGTCCAGCTTGGTCTCGCCCCAGCGGGTGGAGAGCTCCTGCTCCACCTCCAGCAGCGCCTTGGCCACCTCGGGGTCCTCGGGGCGGGCGGGCACGGGGTCGCCCGTGGGCGGGCCGGCCTGGGCGCGCAGGGTGCGGCTGCCGGCCTCGATCACCGCCAGGTCGGGGTCTCGGTCGGCTTCTTCCGCCACTATCTGGTCGAACTCGTCGAACGTGCCGTCGCGGTCGCGGTCCTGGCCCTCGGGCTGCTGCTCACTCACAGCCCCCAGTCTACGGACGCGGGCCCCAGGGACTTTCGGCCCGGCCGTTTCGGGACCTTCGGCGGCGAAAGCGACCGGATCGTTATGCAAGCCTTGCGGACGGGAGATTGGGGAACAAATGCCGCAGGCCAGTACCGACACGACCGCCTCCAGCCGTGACATAGGCATAGACCTGGGGACCGCGAACACCCTGGTCTACGCCCGCGGACACGGGATCGTCCTCAATGAGCCGTCCGTGGTCGCGGTCAAGGCGGGCACGACCACCGCGCTCGCCGTGGGCTCGGAGGCCAAGGAGACCATCGGCCGCACCCCGGGCTCCATCACCGCGATCCGCCCCCTCAAGGACGGGGTGATCTGCGACTACGAGGCCGCCGAGGAGATGATCCGGCACTTCGTCCGCAAGGCGGTCCCGGGCCGGCGCCCCCGCACCCGGATGGTGATCTGCGTACCGTCCGGGGTCACTCCGGTCGAACGGCGGGCCATCGTGCACGCCTCCACCCGGGCCGGCGCCCGCAGCGTCCACCTGATCGAGGAGCCCATGGCGGCCGCGATCGGCGCCGGGCTGCCGGTGGCCGAGGCGCGCGGCTCGATGGTCGTGGACATCGGCGGCGGCACCTCGGAGGTGGCCGTCATCTCCCTGGGCGGGATCGTCACCTCGCAGTCCCTGCGGATCGGCGGGGACCGGCTCGACGCCGCGATCACGGACCACGTGCGCAAGGAGCACTCCCTGCTCATCGGCGAGCGCACCGCCGAGGACGTCAAGGTCGCCATCGGCTCGGCCTGGCCCGTCCCCGAGCGTCCGGAGCTGGAGACCCGCACCTTCACGGTGCGCGGCCGGGAGCGGGTCGGCGGCATGCCCAAGACCCTGGAGCTGACCGCGGCCGACGTACGGGCCGCGCTGGACGAGCCGGTCGAGGCGATCATCGCCGCCGTCCGCGCCACCCTGGAGGAGTGCCCGCCCGAGCTGTCGGGGGACGTCATGGAGCACGGCATCGTCCTCACCGGCGGCGGTGCGCTGCTGCCCGGCCTGGACCTGCGGATGGCCTCCGCCACCGGCATCCCGGTGTTCGTCGCCGACGCGCCCCTGGACTGCGTGGCCCTCGGGTCGGGGCGCTGCGTGGAGGACCTGGACACCCTGGGGGCGTTGCTGTCCCCGGCGAAGGCCTGACGGGGCCGGGGGCCTCGGCGGAGGCCGGGGCCCCGGTGTGGGTCAGCCGCGCGGCAGGGTCGCGACGACCTCGTACGTGTCCTCGCCGCGCCGCGCCGTCAGGTTCCCGCCCAGGCTGCGGACGCGCTCGGCCATGCTGGCCGTGCCCGAGCCGGCCGAGACGGGCGCCCGGCCGGGGGCGCGGTCCGGGAGGCCGTTGCTGACGGCGATCCTCAGGTGCGGGCCGTCCGCACGGACCGACACCTCGATGGTCTCGCCCTGCGCGTGCTTGGCCGCGTTCGTGAGGCACTCCTGGACCACCCGGTAGACCGCCGCCTGCCGCAGCGGCGAGAGCGCGTACGCCTGGGGGTCCATCGTCAGCCGGACCGGCGAGCCGGCCCGCCCGCTCTCCTCCGCCAGCGCCGCCAGCCCCTCCACGCCCGGGGTCGCGGCCCGCTCGCCCCGCTGCACGATGATCTCGTTCAGCACCAGGTGGGCCCGCCGGGCCGTGTCGGACAGCTCCTCGAAGTCCTTCGCGTACGGGGTCTCGCGCGCCCGCATGGACAGCACCTCGGAGCGCACCGTCAGCAGGGTCAGCTCCCGCCCGACGAAGTCGTGGACGTCACGGGCGACGGAGGTCCGCTCCTGCTCGACGGCGTGCAGCACGGCCGCCTCGGCACGCCGGGCCTCCAGCTCCCGCACCAGGTCGTGCCGGTAGGCGGCGATCCCGACGGCGGAGGCGAGCACCCCGATGGGCACGACCAGGCTGAGGAAGGAGCTGAGGGTCTCCGCCTTCGGCTCGGGCCAGCCCGGCAGGCAGAACACGGCGAGCGCGAAGGCCACGTAACCGGTGGTGGCCAGGACCGCGGCCCGCCGGCCCCGGTAGCGGCCGACGGAGTAGAGGGCGAACTGGATCAGGGTCAGCTCGTGCAGCCAGCCGATGAACAGCAGGGCGGTGACGTACGCCGCCCAGGGCACCCGGCGCCGCACCAGCAGGGTCGCGCAGCCGGCGGTGAGCACGAAGGCGGCCTGCCACCCGTTGAGCGAGTTGTCGGCGGCGGCCAGACCCGGCAGGTCCAGCGCCATCAGGCCCAGGCAGCTCAGCGCCGTGACGACGTCCTGCGCCCGGGGCGAGGCGCCCCAGCCATCGGCGAGCCGGCGCCCGGAGGCCACGGCCCGGTGCAGCGCCGAGTCGGAGGGCAACAGGTGCATGCCCCCATCATGCGTGGTCCGCCCCGGGGATCGGCTCAGCCATTTGGACATATCACGTGATAAACGGCACTCCGGGTAGGGCCGTACGTCCCCGCCCGGACGCGCGAAAGGCCCCCACCGGGCGGGCGGGGGCCTTCCACTGTGTTCCGTCGCCGACCGCTAGGCGGCGGGCAGGGCGTCCAGCTGGGCCTGGATGCGGGCGATGTCCGCCTCGGCCTTGGCCAGGCGGCCCTTGATCTTGTCCACGACGTGGTCGGGGGCCTTGGCCAGGAAGGCCTCGTTCCCGAGCTTCGCCTCGGCCTGCTGCTTCTCCTTCTCGGCGGCGCCGAGGTCCTTGGAGAGGCGCCCCCGCTCGGCGGCCACGTCGATGGTGCCCGAGAGGTCGAGGGCCACCGTGGCGCCGGCGACCGGCAGGGTGGCGGTGGCGCTGAAGCCCTCGCCCTCCGGCTGGAGGCGCAGCAGCTGGCGGATGGCACCCTCGTGCGCGGCCAGCGGCGTACCGCCCAGGTCCAGGCGGGCCGGGACCTTCTGGCCGTCCTGCAGGCCCTGCTCCTTGCGGAACCGGCGGACCTCAGTGACGACCGCCTTGACCAGTTCGATCTCGGCCTCGGCCGCCTCGTCGCGGAATCCGCTGTCGGCGGGCCAGTCGGCGATCACCAGGGACTCGCCGCCGGTCAGCGTGGTCCACAGGGTCTCGGTGACGAACGGGACCACCGGGTGCAGCAGCCGCAGCATGACGTCCAGGACCTCGCCGAGGACGCGGCCGGAGACCTGCGCCTGCTCGCCGCCCGCGAAGAACGTCGTCTTCGACAGCTCGACGTACCAGCTGAAGACCTCGTCCCACGCGAAGTGGTAGAGGGAGTCCGACAGCTTCGAGAACTGGTAGTCCTCGTAGAAGGCGTCGACCTCGGCCACGGTCTTGTTCAGCTGCGACAGGATCCACCGGTCGGTCGCCGACATCCGCTCGGGGGCCGGCAGCTCGCCCTCGATGGTGGCGCCGTTCATCAGTGCGAAACGGGTCGCGTTCCAGATCTTGTTGGCGAAGTTGCGGGAGGCCTGGACCCAGTCCTCGCCGATCGGGACGTCGACGCCCGGGTTAGCGCCGCGGGCCAGCGTGAAGCGGACCGCGTCGGAGCCGTAGGTGTCCATCCAGTCCAGCGGGTTCACCGCGTTGCCGAAGGACTTCGACATCTTCTTGCCGAACTGGTCGCGGACCATGCCGTGCAGGGCGATGGTGTGGAACGGCGGGGTGCCGTCCATCGCGTACAGGCCGAACATCATCATCCGGGCGACCCAGAAGAAGAGGATGTCGTAGCCGGTGACCAGGACGGAGTTCGGGTAGAACTTCGCCAGGCTCTCGGTCTGCTGCGGCCAGCCGAGGGTGGAGAAGGGCCACAGGCCCGAGGAGAACCACGTGTCGAGCACGTCGGTGTCCTGGTGCCAGCCCTCGCCGGCCGGCGGCTGCTCGTCCGGGCCGACGCAGACGATCTCGCCGCCCGGGCCGTACCAGACCGGGATGCGGTGGCCCCACCACAGCTGGCGCGAGATGCACCAGTCGTGGAGGTTGTCGACCCAGTCGAAGTACCGCTTCTCCATCTCCTGCGGGTGGATCTTGACCTTGCCGTCGCGGACCGCGTCACCGGCGGCCTTGGCGAGCGGGCCGACCTTGACCCACCACTGCATCGACAGGCGCGGCTCGATGGTGGTCTTGCAGCGCGAGCAGTGGCCCACGGAGTGGACGTACGGACGCTTCTCGGCGACGATCCGGCCCTCGGCGCGCAGCGCGGCGACGATGGCGGAACGGGCCTCCAGGCGGTCCAGGCCCTGGAAGGGGCCGTGCGCGGTGATGACCGCGCGCTCGTCCATGACGGCGAGGTTGGGCAGGTTGTGGCGCTGGCCGATCTCGAAGTCGTTCGGGTCGTGCGCCGGGGTCACCTTGACGGCGCCGGTGCCGAACTCCGGGTCGACGTGCGTGTCGGCGACGACCGGGATGGAGCGGTCGGTCAGCGGCAGCTTGATCTCACGGCCGACGAGGTGCTTGTAGCGCTCATCGTCCGGGTGGACGGCCACGGCGGTGTCGCCGAGCATCGTCTCGGCGCGGGTGGTCGCGACGACCAGGGAGTCCTCGCCCTCGCCGTAGCGGATCGAGACGAGCTCGCCGTCGTCGTCCTGGTACTCGACCTCGATGTCGGAGATCGCGGTGAGGCAGCGCGGGCACCAGTTGATGATGCGCTCGGCGCGGTAGATCAGCTCGTCGTCGTAGAGCCGCTTGAAGATGGTCTGGACGGCCTGGGACAGGCCCTCGTCCATCGTGAAGCGCTCGCGGGACCAGTCGACGCCGTCGCCGAGGCGGCGCATCTGGCCGGAGATCTGGCCGCCGGACTCGCCCTTCCACTGCCAGACCCGGTCGACGAAGGCCTCACGGCCCAAGTCGTGGCGGGACTTGCCCTCCTTGGCGAGCTCGCGCTCGACCACGTTCTGGGTGGCGATGCCGGCGTGGTCCATGCCGGGCTGCCACAGGGTCTCGAAGCCCTGCATGCGCTTGCGGCGGGTGAGGGCGTCGATGAGGGTGTGCTCGAAGGCGTGGCCCAGGTGCAGGCTGCCCGTGACGTTCGGCGGCGGGATGACGATGGTGTACGCGGGCTTGTCGCTCTTCGCGTCGGCCTCGAAGTAACCGCGCTCTACCCAGCGCTCGTAGAGCTTCCCCTCTACCTCGGCCGGCGCGTACTGGGTCGGCAGTTCGGAGTTGGGGGCACTGGGTGTCTGCGTGTTCTCGGTCACGGGGCACAGGATACGGCGGGCCCCGCCCGCGTCACGAATCCGTTCCACCGCAGGAGCTCCCGTTGACCTCGGCCGGTCCGGGGACGTCTCATGCGCCCATGAACGAGATCACCCCGCCCGCCCCTTTCCCCTACCAGCCCGTGTCGCCCGCGCAGCGCAAGCGCAAGCGCTTCATCGGTGCGGCCGGGACGGTACTGGCCCTCGCCGCGGCGGCCTTCGCAGGCCGTTGGGCCGTGAACGCGGCCCTCGCCGGCCCCGAGGACGCCGGCCGGTACCGGCTGGTCCCGCCGGCCTCCTTCCAGGGACTGGCCCTGCAGGAGTCCGGGCCGCGGGTGGACGCGATCAAGCAGGGGCAGGGCACCCCCAAGGAGGGCACCGTGCCGGTGGCCGTCGTCTACGCCGACCAGACGGGGACGGCACAGCTGGTGGTGAGCGGCGCGTCGGGAACCTTCACGGACGACGACCCCGGGCACGTGCTCGTCCGCGGCCTCCACGACATGGGCGTCGACGGGGCCGCCCCGCAGGACTCCGGCACCCCGGCGGGCGGGGCGATGCAGTGCGGCACCCTGACGACCGGGGCGGGTCCGCTGACGATGTGCATGTGGGCCGACCACAGCTCCCTGGTGACGGTCACGGTCCCCGTCGAGAACAAGCCGGTCGCGTTCGACGCGCTGGCCGCGCAGACGCGTGCGCTGCGGGCGGCGATGGAAGTACCGGCCGGGTCGTAGTTCGGTAACGGCCCGGACCCCGATGCCCCGGCCGAACAGGCCTTCCGCAAGGATGTGTGAAACGGATAAGGAAACCTCACAGGGGGACTCGGGATGAGTTACAACCAGCCAGGGCCGTACGGCCAGCAGCCGCAGCAGCCGGGCCCCTACGGTCAGCAGCCCCCGCCGCCGCCGAACCCGTACGGCCAGCCCGCCCCGCAGCCGGGCTACGGCTACCCCCAGCAGACCCCGCCGCCGGCCTACCCCCAGCAGACCCCGCCGCCCCCGCCGCCGGCCTTCCCCCAGCAGGGCGGCTACCCGCAGCAGCCCCCGCAGCCCGCCTACGGCTACCAGCAGCCCCCGCAGCAGGGCTACATGCCCCCGCCGGCACCCCCGAAGAAGTCGAAGGCGGGCCCGGTCATCGCGGTCATCGCGGTCGTGGCCGTCATCGGCGGCGCCGGCTGGTGGTTCCTGGGCGGCGGCTCGGGCGGCTCGGTCTCGGACGCGACGAAGGGCTACAAGCTGGTCGCGCCGGAGGCCGTCGGTGAGTTCCAGAAGGACCCGAAGTACAAGGCGAAGGAGCTCAGCCCGGAGGACAAGCAGCAGGTCGAGGCCGCGGGCATCAAGAACCCCACCCAGGTGGGCATGGACTACGTGTCCGGCGACCAGAAGAACCCGCTCACGTTCAAGGGCATCACCTTCAGCGGTTTCTACGGCGACATCGCCGACCCCGAGAAGACCGTCGACGGGCAGTTCGCAGCGGCCAAGCTGCGGCTCTCCAAGGACAACAAGTCCGAAGTCCAGCTCATCGGCAGCCCGAAGAAGATGACCCCCGCCGGGTTCAAGGGCGCCGTCATGAAGTGCCAGGAGCTCAAGGCCACCTCGAAGGACCCCTCCACCAAGGGTCCCAAGGAGATGACGGTCCCGCTCTGCATCTGGGCCGACTACAGCACCGCGGCCACGGTCATGTCCACCGACGTGGGATCCCTCCTCACCGGCAAGCCGGGCTACACGCTGGAGCAGAACGCGGACTTCGCCGCGAAGCTCTACAACACCGCCCGCGTCAAGAAGTAACCGCGGCGGCACACGACCAGAAGGGGCGCCCCGGATGTCCGGGGCGCCCCTTCCGCGTGCAACAACCAGACGGCTACGCCGACTTCTCGTGCGGGCCCTGGTCCTTCGGGACGATGCGGGGGACCAGGGTCGGGTTGACGTTGGAGCGGACCACGTCCGCCGTGATGACCACGCGGGCCACGTCCTTGCGGGACGGGACCTCGTACATCACCGACATCAGGACCTCCTCCATGATGGCGCGCAGGCCGCGCGCGCCGGTCTGGCGGAGGATGGCCTGGTCGGCGATGGCCTCCAGGGCCTCGCGCTCGAAGTCCAGTTCCACGCCGTCGAGTTCGAACAGGCGCTGGTACTGCTTGACGAGGGCGTTGCGCGGCTCGACCAGGATCTGGAGGAGCGCCTCGCGGTCCAGGTTGTGGACCGAGGTGATGACGGGGAGACGGCCGATGAACTCGGGGATCATCCCGAACTTCACCAGGTCCTCCGGCATGACCTCCTGGAACTGGTCGCTCGCCTCGATCTCCCGCTTCGAGCGGATCGTCGCCCCGAAGCCGATGCCCTTGGCGCCCGCCCGCGACTCGATGATCTTCTCCAGGCCGGCGAAGGCGCCGCCCACGATGAAGAGCACGTTCGTCGTGTCGATCTGGATGAACTCCTGGTGCGGGTGCTTGCGGCCGCCCTGCGGCGGGACCGAGGCGGTCGTGCCTTCCAGGATCTTCAACAGGGCCTGCTGCACGCCCTCGCCCGAGACGTCGCGCGTGATCGACGGGTTCTCGCTCTTGCGGGCGACCTTGTCGATCTCGTCGATGTAGATGATCCCGGTCTCGGCCTTCTTGACGTCGTAGTCGGCCGCCTGGATCAGCTTGAGCAGGATGTTCTCGACGTCCTCGCCCACGTAGCCGGCCTCCGTCAGGGCGGTGGCGTCGGCGATGGCGAACGGGACGTTCAGCATGCGGGCCAGGGTCTGGGCCAGCAGGGTCTTGCCCGAGCCCGTGGGGCCCAGCAGCAGGATGTTGGACTTCGCGAGCTCGATCGCGTCGTCACGGCCCTGCGCGCCGCCGTTCTCGCCGGCCTGGACGCGCTTGTAGTGGTTGTACACCGCTACCGAGAGCGCCTTCTTCGCCGGCTCCTGGCCGACGACGTAGCTCTCCAGGAACTCGTAGATCTCACGGGGCTTGGGGAGTTCTTCCCACCGGACCTCGGAGGTCTCCGCGAGTTCCTCTTCGATGATCTCGTTGCAGAGGTCGATGCACTCGTCGCAGATGTACACACCGGGTCCTGCGATGAGCTTCTTCACCTGCTTCTGGCTCTTCCCGCAGAACGAGCACTTGAGCAGGTCGCCGCCGTCACCGATGCGTGCCACGAGGTGCTTCCCCTTCGCCTGGGAGACGCTTGGTTCAGCGCTCCTGGTGCCTCATATCCGACGGTACCTTGCCGGGGGCCCCGTACGGGGCCCCCTTGACGCGGTTCACAGCGCAGAATCCTGCGGTGCGGCCGCGCCAACTGGCGGCAAGGATCAGGCCGCGTTCATCTTGCGGGTCGAGACGATCTGGTCGATCAGACCGTAGGCCAGCGCGTCCTCGGCCGTGAGGATCTTGTCGCGCTCGATGTCGTCGCGGATCTTCTCGATCGGCGTGGTCGAGTGCTTGGCCAGCATGCTCTCCAGCTGGTCGCGCATGCGCAGGATCTCGTTGGCCGCGATCTCCAGGTCGGAGAGCTGCTCGCGGCCGGTGCCGCCCGACGGCTGGTGGATCAGCACGCGGGCGTTCGGGAGGGCCATGCGCTTGCCCGGGGTACCGGCGGCGAGCAGGACCGCGGCGGCGGAGGCCGCCTGGCCCATGCAGACCGTCTGGATGTCGGGCTTCACGAACTGCATCGTGTCGTAGATGGCCGTCAGCGCCGTGAAGGAGCCGCCGGGGCTGTTGATGTAGATCGAGATGTCGCGGTCCGGGTCCATCGACTCCAGGCACAGCAGCTGGGCCATGACGTCGTTGGCGGAGGCGTCGTCGATCTGCACGCCGAGGAAGATCACGCGCTCCTCGAAGAGCTTCGCGTACGGGTCGTACTCGCGCACGCCCTGCGAGGTGCGCTCGACGAAGCGCGGGACGACGTAGCGGTTGTCCACCTGCGGGCCGGAGTAGAGGCCGCTCGCGGAGAAGTTGTTCTGCATCTGGGTGTTCACCATCCTGGTGGCGTTCAGCGGGCTGTGGGTGCCTGGACGGGCGGGCGGGCGCACGGCGGTCCGTACGCCGGGGCCGGGGATCAGGCCCCGGTGCCGCCACCGCCCGGGACCAGGGACGCGGCGGAGATGATCTCGTCGATGAGGCCGTACTCCTTGGCCTCCTCCGCCGTGAACCAGCGGTCGCGGTCGCCGTCGCGGATGATGGCCTCCACGGTCTGGCCCGAGTGGTGCGCGGTGATCTCGGCCATGCGCTGCTTGGTGCGCAGCAGGTACTGGGCCTGGATCTTGATGTCCGACGCGGTGCCGCCGATGCCGGCGGAGCCCTGGTGCATCAGGATGTCGGTGTTCGGGAGCGCGAAGCGCTTGCCCGGGGTACCGCCGGTCAGCAGGAACTGGCCCATGGAGGCGGCCATGCCCATGCCGATGGTGATGACGTCGTTCGGGATGTACTGCATGGTGTCGTAGATCGCCATGCCGGCCGTCACGGAGCCACCGGGGCTGTTGATGTACAGGTAGATGTCCTTGTCCGGGTCCGCGGCCAGGAGAAGGAGCTGCGCCGTGATCTTGTTGGCGATCTCGTCGTCGACCTGCTGGCCGAGGAAGATGATGCGCTCGCCGAGCAGCCGGTTGTAGACATGGTCGCCGAGGCCGCCACCGATGGACGGCTCACCCGCGGCGTAAGGCTTCAGATTCGTCACGTATCCACCTGCTCGTCTCCGACGGCCACATGCCGTCTCAGCGTCTCGTTCTGGGGCGCGGACCGGGCGGTGGTGCGATGCCCCGCCGGCTCCGGGTACTCCCGTGCCCTCGTATTCATGGACCCTAACGCGCAGGTCGGACAACGCCATCCCGCTTCCCGAACTGTTCGCTCGGAGCGCAAGGTCCCGGGGCCTTTCCCGAGCCATGCGGAAGGGCCCGGACGCGGCTGCGTCCGGGCCCTTCACGGCACTGCTCAGCGGGCTTCGCCCGGGGTGTTACTTGGCCTCTTCGGCCTTCGCCTCGTCGTCACCCTCGACGGCGGCCTCGACGACCTCGGCGGCCGTCTCGACCTCGTCCTCGTCGTCGGACAGGTCGATGACCTCACCCTTGGTGTCGACGACCTTGGCGGCCTCGACGACGACCGCGAGGGCCTTGCCGCGGGCGACCTCGCCGACGAGCATCGGGACCTGGCCGCCCTCGACGACGGCCTGGGCGAACTGGTCGGGGGACATGCCCGAGGACTGCGCGCGGCGCATGAGGTGCTCGGTGAGCTCCTCCTGGTTGACGCCCAGCTTCTCCTTGTTGACCAGGGCGTCCAGCAGGAACTGGGTCTTGATGCCCTTGACGGCCTGCTCGCGGGTCTCGGCGTCGAACTCCTCGACCGTCTTGCCCTGGATCTCGAGGAACTTCTCGAGGTTCAGGCCCATCTGGCCGAGCTGGTGGTGCTCCAGGTTGTGCTTGCGGGTCTGGACCTCGTCCGCGAGCAGCTTCTCCGGGACGGGGATCTCGGCGAGCTCGAGGAACTTCTCCAGCACGCGCTCCTGGGCCTGGGTGGCCTGGTCGTACTGCTTCATGTTCTCGAGGCGCTTGCGGCTGTCCGCCTTGAGCTCGTCGAGGGTGTCGAACTCGCTCGCCATCTGGGCGAACTCGTCGTCCAGCTCCGGCAGCTCGCGGGCGGAGACCTTGGTGACCTTGACGGTGACCTCGGCGTCCTTGCCCTCGGCGGAGCCGCCCTTCAGCTGCGAGGTGAAGGTGGCCTCGCCGCCGGCCTCGAGGCCCTTGACGGCCTCGTCGATGCCGTCGAGGAGCTCGCCCGAGCCGATGGTGTAGGAGACGTCGGTGGCGACACCGTCCGCCAGGACCTCGCCGTCGACCTTGGCCTCGAGGTCGATGGTGACGACGTCACCCTCGGCGGCGGCGCGCTCGACGTCCTTGGTGGACGCGAAGCGGCTGCGCAGCTGCTCGACCGACTTCTCGACGTCCTCGTCCGAGACCTCGACCGCGTCGACCTCGACCTCGATGCCGGAGTAGTCCGGGATCTCGATCTCGGGGCGGACGTCCACCTCGGCGGTGAAGGCCAGCAGCTCGCCGTCCTTCAGCTCGGTGATGTCGACCTCGGGCTGGCCCAGCGGGTTCAGGTCGGCCTCGTTGACGGCCTCGGTGTAGAACTTCGGGAGGGCGTCGTTGACGGCCTCCTCCAGCACCGCACCGCGGCCGAAGCGCTGGTCGATGACCCGGGCAGGGATCTTGCCCTTGCGGAAGCCCTTCACCGTGACCTGCTGGTTGATCTTCTTGTACGCCGCGTCGAGGCTGTCCTTGAGCTCCTCGAAGGGCACCTCGACAGTGAGCCGAACCCGAGTCGGGTTCAGGGTCTCCACGGCGCTCTTCACGGTTCGGTCTCCTTGTGGCTGACTGCTTGGGGGTTCTGCCGGAACGCTGCGATTCAGCGGCCTCGACGGATTCGGCCCGGTACATCAGACACACGGGCACGCAGCTTGCATAGTAACCGCAAGCGGCAATCAGCCCACAACGCGATCTCCGTGGGGACCCTGCTGGTGGTCGGGGTGGCCGGATTCGAACCGACGACCTTCCGCTCCCAAAGCGGACGCGCTACCAAGCTGCGCCACACCCCGTCGGTGCGACACGTAGGGTACATGCCCGAAGACGCTCCGGCGCCCCCGGTTTCCCGCCGGGCGCACGCGCGCGCGGCGCCTGCGGCGACACGGCGCCCGAAAGCGGTGTGCACTCCCCCCGCGCGACCCGCTAGGATGCTGTCCGTGCCGCGGTCCCACGGACCTGCGGCGCGCGTACTGCGGGTGTAGCTCAATGGTAGAGCCCTAGTCTTCCAAACTAGCTACGCGGGTTCGATTCCCGTCACCCGCTCTCAACGGCTCAGGGCCGGGTCGAGGAAACCTCCTCGACCCGGCCCTGACGCGTTGTCGGTGACCCTCAGAGCTTGATGCCGGCGATGGTGTCCGCGAGGGAGTTCAGGAAGCGGTTGACGTCCGGGGCGATGGAGCTGGACGCCAGGAAGAAGCCGAAGAGGACGGCGACGATCGCCGGTCCCGCCTTCATGTGCTTGCCGCGGATCAGGATCACCAGGATGATCGCCAACAGAACCACCACTGACAGCGAAATGGCCACTTCTGATCACACCTTCGGTCGTCCCCTGGCCGGCCCGGGGGTCACGCCCGTGCACACCCCCACATGGACCATCCTCCCACCAACCGGGCCCTCCTATCCGCGCCGTGACGAATCGACAACACGCCTTTCCCGCCAAGCGGACACGAACCGGGCACATTTCGGGCGCGAGGGGGAGCTCGGGGCGGGGGTCAGGGGGCGGTGATGCCGAGGAGCGAGCGGACGCGGGCGTACTTGGCGGTCAGCCGGTCACGGGTGGGCGCGTCCAGCACGGAGAGGCGTACGGGGTCCGCGTTGTGCGCGAGGTCGGCCTCCTTGACGAGGACGGCGCCGGGGGTGGCGAGGATGCGGGCCGTGTACTCCTCGACCGGTTCTCCAGGGCGCTTCGTCAGCGCCAGGACCATGTCCTTGACCTCCTGGGGGAGGGCGGCGGCCGCGAGCTGCGCGGGGCTGAGCGCGTCGTCCTCGACGGAGTCGTGCAGCCAGGCGGCGGCCTGCTGGGCCGGGCTGCCGCCGCGCAGGCGGACGCCCTCGGCCACGGCCGCGAGGTGCTCGGCGTAGGGGCGGCCGGCCTTGTCGGTCTGGCCCTCGTGCGCGGAGCGGGCCAGGGCCTCGACCTCGGCGAGGGTGAGGGAGCGGTCGGTCATGCGGTCTCCTTCGCTGCCGTGCACAGGGCTTCGGCGGTCCGGCGCACGTCGGCGGGTGTCGTACGCCAGTTGGAGAACGCGGCGCGCAGGCCGGGGGTTCCCCCGAGGACGGTGGGGGTCACGAAGACCTCGGCGGCGACGGCCTCGCGGAAGGCGGCCAGGCGTTCGGGGGTGGGGTCCTCGGCGAGGGTGAAGCAGACGACGTTGAGCCGGACGGGGGCGAGCAGCCGCAGGGCCGGGTCCCGGCCGAGGAGCTCGCCGAGGGCGCGGGCGCAGGCGGTGTCCCGTTCGACGATCTCGCGGTGGCCCTCGCGGCCGTAGGCGCGCAGGGTGAACCAGGCGGCCAGGGCCCGCAGCCGGTGGGAGTTCTCCGGGGTGAGGTGGACCAGGTCGGGGTCGGCGCCCAGGGGGCCGAGGTAGGCGGCGGCGTTGGCGAAGACGCGGGCCTGGAGGTCGCGGCGGCGGGTGAACTGGACGGCGCTGTCGTAGGGGACGTTGAGCCACTTGTGCAGGTCGACGCAGACGGAGTCGGAGGCGTCGAGGCCCGCGGTGAGGTGGGCGTGCTCCGGGGAGAGGGCCGCGAAGGCGCCGAAGGCGGCGTCGGTGTGCAGCCAGAAGTCGTGGCGGTCCTTGAGCGCGGCGACGGCCCGCAGGTCGTCGAAGTCGACGGTGTTGACGGTGCCCGCGTTGGCGACGACGACGGCCGGGCCGGGGATGTCGGCGAGGGCGCGGTCCAGGGCGGCGGGGTCGACGGCCTCGCGGCCGGGGAGGGTGGGCACCGGGACGAGGGCGGCGCGGCCGAGGCCGAGGACGGAGAGGGCCTTGGCGATGGAGGAGTGCGGGGCGCCGGACAGGACGCGGACGGGGCCGAGCGCGGCGACGCCGTCCTGGGCCGGGGAGACCCCGAGGCGCTCGCCGAGCCACTCGCGGGCGATGGCGAGGCCGACGGTGTTGGACTGAGTGGCTCCGCTGACGAAGGTGCCGGTGTGGGCGGCGCCCAGCCCGAAGAGCTCGCGCAGCCAGGAGACGGTCTCGCGTTCGAGGTGCTGGCCGGCGGGGTCGAGGGAGGAGTTGGAGTTCTGGTCGTGGACGGCGGTGAGCCAGTCCCCCGCGAGGGCGGCGGGGGTGGCGCCGCCGGTGACGAAGCCGAGGTAGCGGGGGCCGGCGGAGGCCGAGAACCGGGGCTCCCAGCGGGCCCGGAAGTCGTCGAGGGCGGCGGTGGCGCCGGTGCCGTGCGCGGGGAGCGGGCGGGGCTCGGGCGGCCCGTCCTGCGGGGGCACGACGGGCCGCGCCTCCAGAGCGCCCAGGGCTTCGACGGCGGCGCGGCGGGTGGCGTCCAGGAGGGCGGGGAGGCGGGCGAGGTCGGCGGCGAGGGTGGCGTCCATGGGCGGACGGTAGCCCTGGCGGGGGCGGGGCGGACGTGCCAATCGCCACGCAGTGGCCGGGTCCGGCCGTACCGCTGCGCGCAGCCCCTCGGCTGAAGACCCCTGGGGTTGCGCCCCGGGCCGCGCGTCAAAAGGCGGCGCGGCGGATCAGGAGGAGGGCCCGGTCGTCGTTGACGTCCTTCGCGACCTTTTCGATCAGGTGCCACGCCGCGCCCTCCCACCCGGCGGCGACGTACCGGTCGGCCTCGCCCGTCAGGCGGTCGATGCCCTCGCTGATCTCGCGGTCCGCGGTCTCGACCAGGCCGTCGGTGAAGAGCATCAGGACGTCGCCGGGCCGCAGGTTGCCGCGCGCAGGTTCGAACTCCGCGCCGTCGTAGACGCCCAGGAGGGGGCCTTCGCCGGACTTCTCCTGCCAGCGGCCCGTGCCGGCGGAGAGCTGGAGGGCGGGGAGGTGGCCGGCGGAGAGGAGTTCGTAGTCGCCGGTCTCCAGGTCCAGGACGAGGTGGATGGAGGTGGCGAAGCCCTCGTCCCAGTCCTGGCGGAGGAGGTAGCCGTTGGCGGCGGGGAGGAAGTCCTGGGGCGGGAGGGCGCCGAGGAGCCCGCCGAAGGCACCGGAGAGGAGGAGGGCCCGGGAGCCGGCTTCCATGCCCTTGCCGGAGACGTCGGTGAGGACGACCTCCAGGGTGCGCCCGCCGTTGGTGCGGGCGGCGACGACGAAGTCGCCGGAGAAGGACTGGCCGCCGGCCGGCCGCAAGGCCATCTCGCGGTGCCAGGACGGTGGCAGGGCGGGGAGCTTGCTCTGCACCCGGATGCGTTCGCGCAGGTCGAACAGCATGGTGCCGCCGCGCCTCCACGGCACTCCGACGCGGCTGCGGAACTGGGCGATGATCAGGCCGAAGAAGCCGCAGGCGGCGACGACCAGGACGGTTCCGGGGGTGACCCGGGCGGGCCCCTGGGTGTACGGGCCGAGGACCAGGGCCTCGACGATCAGGGCGGTCGCGGACGCGGCGTAGAGCCCGAGCAGGCTGGCGGGCCGCAGCAGCAGCCCGCCCGCCACGATGGGCAGGACGAGGGCCGACGGCGAGAACCAGACGGGCATCAGCAGGGTGCCGCAGGCGATGGCGGGGACGGTGAGCAGCAGGCCCGCGAAGGCCAGCCAGTCGCTCGCGTCCCCGCGGAAGTAGTCGACGGCGGATTTGCGCAGGGCTGTGCGGACCCGGTGCGACAGCATGCGCGCCCGGGCCCTGAGCGTCTCCACGCGTGCTCCGGCCATTGCATCGGGACCCTATCCATCATGGCCGTGTGCGCGCAGGGGTACCCCCGTACCCCTGGCCCGCGGATGCCCGAAAACAGATCGACCGGGCCGTATTGCCCTGGTAGGGATGGCCCTATGGCTCTTGATACGCGCGTATTGCAGGCTGACGAGTGGGATGTCTGGTACGACCATCTGGAACTGGCGTTCGGTGGCGTGCCGGAATCCCCTGAGGAGCGGACGCTCTACCGGTCCCTGACGGAGCTCGACCGTTCGCTGGGCGTCTGGGACGGCGGGACCTGCGTCGGCTCGGCCGGGTCGTTCGGCTTCCGGCTGTCGGTGCCGGGCGGGGCGGTGGTCCCGGCGGCGGGCGTGACGATGGTCGGTGTGGCGCCGACGCACCGCAGGCGGGGCGTGCTGACCTCGATGATGCGCCGCCAGCTGGACGACGTCCGGGCGGGTGGCGAACCGGTCGCCGTGCTGACGGCCTCGGAACCGGAGATCTACGGGCGCTTCGGCTACGGCGTGGCGGCCTACGACCTGCTGGTGGACATCGACACGACCCGCGTACGGCTGAACGCGCCGCCGGGGACGGACGAGGTGCGGCTGCGGCTCGTGGACCCGCTGAAGGCGCTGGACGACTGCGAGCGGGTGTACGCGGCGCTGGTCGCGGGCCGGCCGGGGATGCCCGCCCGGCAGCCGGGGTGGGAGCGGCAGGGGCTGCTCGACCCGGAGTCGCGCCGGGAGGGGGCGTCGCCGCTGAAGTGCGTGGTGGCGGAGGACGCGGCCGGGGTCGTCGTCGGGTACGCGCGCTACCGGGTGCGGCCGGACTGGGAGCCTGCCGGGTCGGACGGCAAGGTGCTGGTCGGCGAGGTGGACGCGGTGGACCCGGCGGCGTACGCGGCGCTGTGGCGCTACCTGTTCGAGATCGACCTGACCTGGCACGTACGGGCCTTCCGGCGGCCGGTGGACGATCCGCTGCTGCACCTGGTCAACGACGTGCGGCGGGTCCGGGCGCAGCAGCGGGACGCGCTGTACCTGCGGGTGGTGGATCTGCCGGGGGCGCTCCGGGCACGGGGGTACGGGGCCGCGGTGGACGTGGTGATGGAGGTCGAGGACGCGTTCTGCCCGTGGAACGCGGGGCGGTGGCGGCTGACGGCCGGTGCGGACGGTTCCGGGGCGCGGTGCGTGCGCAGCGATGACGCGGCGGAGCTGGCGCTGTCCGCGCGGGAGCTGGGGTCGGTGTACCTGGGCGGGGTCACGTGGGCCTCGCTCGCGGCGGCCGGGCGCGTGCGGGAGCTGCGGCCGGGGGCCCTGCGGGAGGCCTCGCGGGCCTTCGCGGGGGATGTCGCCCCGTGGCTCCCGCACAACTTCTAGTCCGCGCCGCCGGCCGGGGGGGCGGGGCCCCCGCGGCTAACGCTGCTGGCAGGAAGGGCACCAGAAGAGGTTGCGGGCGGCCAGGTCGGCCGTGCGGACCTCCGTCGTGCAGATGTGGCACGGGAGCGTCGCGCGGCGGTAGACGTACACCTCGCCGCCGTGGTCGTCGACGCGTGGCGGGCGGCCCATGGCCTCGGGGAGGTGTTCGTCGCGGACGGTGTCGATGCGGTTGCGGCGGACTCCCTCGCGCATCAGCTCCGCCAGGTCGGCCCACATCGCGTCCCATTCGGCGCGGGTGAGGTCCTTGCCCTGGCGGTAGGGGTCGATGCCGTGCCGGAAGAGGACCTCGGCGCGGTAGACGTTGCCGACGCCCGCGATGACCTTCTGGTCCATCAGCAGGGCGGCGATGGTGGTGCGGCTGCGGGAGATGCGGGACCAGGCTCGGCCGGGGTCGTCGGCCGGGCGCAGCGGGTCCGGGCCGAGGCGGTCGTGTATCGCCTGCTTCTCGGCCGCGGTGACCAGGGCGCAGGCCGTGGGGCCGCGCAGGTCCGCGTAGTGGTCCTCGTTCAGCAGGCGCAGCCGGACCGTGTCGGTGGCCGGCGGGGCCGGGGCGGGGCCGAAGCCGAGCTTGCCGAAGAGGCCGAGGTGGATGTGGATCCAGGCGTCGCCGAGTTCCAGGAAGAGGTGTTTGCCGTGGGCCTCGGCGCTCTCCAGCTCGCGCCCGTCGAGGAGGGCCGCGCTCTCGGCGAAGCGTCCCTGGGGGCTGCTGACCCGGACCGGGCGGGCGGCGAAGCGCTCGGTGTGGTCCTGGGCGAGGCGGTGGATCGTATGGCCCTCGGGCACGCCTTGCTCCTGTTTTCCTTCGTGCAGGTGCGTGCCGCCGGACACGGGCGTCCGGCGGCACGCGGGCGGACTACTGGTCCTGCGGGTGGTGGGCCGGGATCGGGGGGAGCTCGCCGGTCTGCTCGTAGGCCGAGAGCATGTCGATGCGGCGGGTGTGGCGCTCCTCGTCGGAGTACGGGGTCGCGAGGAAGGCCTCGATGAAGCTGGTGGCCTCGTCCTGGGTGTGCATGCGGCCGCCGACGGAGATGACGTTGGCGTTGTTGTGCTCGCGGCCGAGCTTCGCGGTCTCCACGCTCCAGGCGAGGATGGCGCGGACGCCCTTGACCTTGTTGGCGGCGATCTGCTCGCCGTTGCCGGAGCCGCCGATCACGATGCCGAGGCTGTCGGCGTCCGCGGCGGTCTTCTCCGCGGCGCGCAGGCAGAACGGCGGGTAGTCGTCCACCGCGTCGTAGATGTGGGGCCCGCAGTCGACGGGCTCGTGGCCGTTGTTCTTGAGCCAGTCCACGAGGTGGTTCTTGAGCTCAAAACCGGCATGGTCGGATCCGAGATACACGCGCATGGGTCGAGTGTGGCATGCGTGACCTCAAGGGAGGGCGGAGGGGTGTCGCATAAATCACTTCTAAACCTCAAGTAAACCCAAAGAACGCAGACGGGAGGGGTCGGGACCTTGGTCCCGGGATGGGGGCCTTGGGTAACCATCGGAAGAAGGTCTTCCGTCCTGGCCGGAAATCGGGTTTGAATGCCGGAACTCTCCACCCGAGAACCAAAGGATTCGTCCATGAGCACGACGACGACCCTTCAGAAGGCAGGCGGACCCACCGGCGAACCCGGTTCCGCACAGCCCTCCGACGGTCTCAAGGCCGGTCTCAAGAACCGCCACCTTTCCATGATCGCCATCGGCGGCGTCATCGGCGCCGGCCTGTTCGTCGGCTCCGGCGGCGGTATCGCCAAGGCCGGCCCCGCCATCCTGATCTCGTACCTGCTCGTCGGCGCGATGGTCGTCTTCGTGATGCGGATGCTCGGCGAGATGGCCGCCGCCAGCCCGAACTCGGGCTCCTTCTCCGCGTACGCCGACCGGGCGCTCGGCCGCTGGGCCGGGTTCTCCATCGGCTGGCTCTACTGGTTCTTCTGGGTCGTCGTGCTCGCCGTCGAGGCGACCGCCGGCGCGAAGATCCTCGAGGGCTGGATACCGGCCGTCCCGCAGTGGGCCTGGGCCCTCATCGTGATGGTGGTCCTGACGGCCACCAACCTCGGCTCCGTCGCCTCCTACGGCGAGTTCGAGTTCTGGTTCGCGGGCATCAAGGTCGTCGCCATCGGCGCCTTCGTGATCGTCGGCATGCTCGCCGTCTTCGGCGTGCTGCCGGGCTCGGACAACCCGGGCGCGGGCTTCGCCCACCTCACCGACGCCGGCGGCTTCATGCCGGGCGGCTGGGGCTCGGTCCTCACCGGTGTGCTGATGGTCGTCTTCTCCTTCATGGGCAGCGAGATCGTCACCCTGGCGGCCGGCGAGTCCGAGGACCCGCGCCGCGCGGTCACCAAGGCCACCAACTCGGTGATCTGGCGCATCGGCGTCTTCTACCTGGGTTCGATCTTCGTCGTCCTCACCCTGCTGCCGTGGAACGACAAGTCGATCGTCGAGAAGGGCTCGTACGTCGCCGCCCTGGACTCGATCGGCATCGCGCACGCCGGCCAGATCATGAACGTGATCGTCCTGACGGCCGTGCTGTCCTGCCTGAACTCGGGCCTCTACACCGCTTCCCGCATGGCGTTCTCGCTGGGCGAGCGCGGTGACGCGCCCAAGGCGTTCGCCAAGACCAGCAAGAACGGCGTGCCCACGGTCGCCATCCTCGGCTCGGTGGTCTTCGGCTTCATCGCCGTCTACTTCAACTACACGTCCCCGGACACGGTGTTCAACTTCCTGCTGAACTCCTCGGGTGCCATCGCGCTCTTCGTGTGGCTGGTCATCTGCCTGACCCAGCTGCGGATGCGCGGGATCCTGATGCGCGAGGCGCCGGAGAAGGTCACCGTCAGGATGTGGCTCTTCCCGTACCTGACGTGGGCCACCGCCGCGATGATCACCTTCGTCCTCGGCTACATGGTCTACGACAAGGACAACCGCGAGACGGTGCTGTACTCCCTGCTCGTCGCGGCCGTCGTGATCGCGATCGGCGTGGTGCGCAACGCCCGCCGCAAGGGCGAGCTCGCGGTCGAGGCCACGGCCGACGCCGTGGCCGACGCGGTCTGACCGGACCCCCGCACACCGCAGCAGCCCCGGACCGCCCGCACGCGGTCCGGGGCTGCTGCGCAGGCGCCGGCAGAAGGGGCCGTACGGGTCAGCCGCGGCGGCCGGCCAGCTTCCAGGCGGCCGGCAGGGCGCCCATGGCCAGCGCGGCCTTGAGGGCGTCGCCGATCAGGAACGGGGTCAGGCCCGCCGCGAGGGCCGCGGTGAGCGACATCCCGGTGGCGGCCATCAGGTACGGCACGCCCACCGCGTAGATCACGGCCGAGCCCAGCACCATCGTGCCCGCCGTGCGCAGCACCGAGCGGTCGGCGCCGCGCCGCGCGAGGGCGCCCACGACGGTGGCGGCCAGCAGCATGCCGAGGACGTAGCCGAAGGAGGCGCCGCCGGCGCCGGAGGTGCCGCCCGCGAACCAGGGCAGGCCGGCCGCGCCCAGGGCGGCGTACAGGCCGAGCGCCAGGAAGCCGCGGCGGGCGCCGAAGGCGGTGCCCACGAGCAGGGCGGCGAAGGTCTGGCCGGTGACCGGAACGGGAGAGCCGGGAACGGGGACGGAGATCTGAGCGGCCAGACCGGTGAGCGCGGCTCCGCCGACGACGAGCGCGATGTCGCGGACGCGGCTCGCGGGCAGCAGGTCGGCGAGGACGGCGCCGGGCCGGAAGGAGACGGAAGCAGTGCTCATGAGGGGCTCCGCGGGGTGGTGATCGACAGGACACCGTGACGCTAGTGCGCGCCGCCGCGCCGCCCCACCGTCGGCCGGGACAAAGGCATACTGTCCGGTTTGGTGGGGACCACACAAAGCCCGCGCCTTACACCCGATGTGAAGTGATCCCCATCACGGGGAACATCCGGCGACACTTCCTTTTTGCTCCCACGGGCGCCCTCCGGCAAGACTGTAGGGTCCCGCCAATCCCTTGCGCAGCCCACAGCGCCGCTTGGCCGACCGAGAGTACGAGCACCTCCTCATGCGCGACCAACTGCCCGAACCGTCCGTCACCGAGGGCCAGCTGCCCCCGGAACCCCTGAGCCACAGTCTCAAGCAGCGCCACCTGACCATGCTGGGCCTCGGCGGCGTGATCGGCGCCGGGCTCTTCGTCGGCTCCGGCGCCGGCATCGGCATCGCCGGCCCCGCGATCATCTGCTCGTACCTGCTCGCGGGCGCGCTCGCGATGCTGGTGATGCGGGCCCTCGGCGAGATGTCGGCGGCGATGCCCGCCTCCGGCTCCTTCTCGGTCTACGCGGAGAAGGCCCTGGGGCGCTGGGCCGGCTTCTCGGCGGGCTGGCTGTACTGGTTCCTGCTGGTCGTGGTGCTCGCCGTGGAGGCGACCGGGGCCGCGAAGATCGCCCACGGCTGGCTGCCGTCGGTGGACCAGTGGGTGTGGGTGCTGCTGTTCATGGTGGTCTTCACCCTCAGCAACCTCGCCGCCGTGCGGAACTTCGGCGAGTTCGAGTTCTGGTTCGCCGCGCTGAAGGTCGGCGCGATCGTGCTGTTCCTGGTCCTGGGCACCCTGGCGGTCTTCGGCCTGCTGCCGGACACCGAGCCGGTGGGCCTGGCCAACCTGAGCGGGCAGGGCGGGTTCTTCCCGAAGGGGATGGGCGGGGTCGTCGCGGGCATGCTCGCGGTCGTCTTCGCCTTCGGCGGCCTGGAGGTCGTCACCATCGCGGCCGCCGAGTCCGACGACCCGGCCCGGTCGGTGTCGCGGGCGGTGCGCAGCGCGGTGTGGCGCATCCTCTTCTTCTACGTCGGCTCGATGCTGGTGATCGTGACCCTCCTGCCTTGGGACTCGCTCAAGCCCGGGGAGAGCCCGTACGTAGCCGTGCTCGACTCGATCGGGATCCCGGCGGCCGGGCAGATCATGAACATCGTGGTGTTCGTGGCGCTGCTGTCGGCGCTGAACGCGAACCTGTACGGCTCCTCGCGCATGGTCTTCTCGCTGGCCGAACGGGGTGAGGCGCCCAAGGCGCTGCTGAAGGTCTCGGGCGGCGGGGTGCCGCGGCGGGCGGTGCTGGCTTCCGTGGTCTTCGGGTTCGCGTCGGTGGTGCTGAACCTGCTGTGGCCGGACACGGTCTTCCTCTACATGCTCAACGCGGTCGGCGCGGTGCTGCTGTTCGTGTGGGCGCTGATCGCGGTCTCGCAGCTGCGGCTGCGGCCCCGGCTGGAACGGGAGATGCCGGAGCGGCTGACGCTGCCGATGTGGGCGTTCCCGTACCTGACGTGGGCGGCGCTGCTGGGGATGGCGGCGGTGCTGGTGCTGATGCTCTTCGACGACTCGGCGCGGCCGCAGCTGCTGTGGTCCTCGGGCGCGGCGGCGGTGGTGCTGCTGGTGGCCGCGTACCGGGAGGTGCGGGCGCGCCGGGGCTGAGGCCCCGTCAGTGACGTGTGGACGCCGAGCGGCCCGGGACGTGTGTCCCGGGCCGCTTTCCTTCTGTGCGGGGCGCGGTCACGGCGCGTGAGCCGAGTGTCCGGATGCTGAACAGCAGACGTCCGATAAACGGACGCTCGGCAGACTGGGCCCATGAGTCAGAGCACCATCACGCCCCCCGAACTGCGGCCGTCCGCGCCCGGATCCCCCCTCGGCACCGGCCTCAAGCAGCGCCACCTCTCGATGATCGCCCTCGGCGGGGTCATCGGCGCCGGCCTCTTCGTCGGCTCGGGCGCCGGCATCGCGGCCGCGGGGCCCTCGATCGTGCTCGCGTACGCGGTCTCCGGTCTGCTGGTGATGTTCGTGATGCGGATGCTCGGCGAGATGTCGGCGGCCAACCCCGCGTCGGGTTCCTTCTCGGTGCACGCCGAGCGGGCGATCGGCCCCTGGGCCGGGTTCACGGCGGGCTGGATGTTCTGGACCCTGCTGTGCGTGGGCGTGGCCATCGAGGCCATCGGTGCCGCGCACATCATGACGGGCTGGTTCCCGGGCACCCCGTCGTGGCTGTGGGTGCTGGTGTTCATGGCGTTGTTCTGCGGCAGCAACCTGGGCGCGGTGCGCAACTTCGGCGAGTTCGAGTTCTGGTTCGCCGCCCTGAAGATCGGCGCGATCGGGCTGTTCCTGGGCCTGGGCGTGCTGGCCGTCCTGGGCCTGCTGCCCGGGACCTCCTCCCCCGGCGCCGCCAACCTGGTGCACGACGGCGGGTTCCTCCCCAACGGCGTGGACGGGCTGCTCGTCGGCGTGCTGGCCTCGGTCGTCGCGTACGGCGGCCTGGAGACGGTGACCATCGCCGCCGCGGAGTCGGACGACCCGGTGCGGGGCGTGGCCAGGGCGGTGCGGACCACCATGTGGCGGATCGCGATCGTCTACGTCGGCTCGATGCTGGTGATCGTCACCCTGCTGCCCTGGAACGACCCGGCGGTCAGCGGCCACGGTCCGTACGCCGCGACCCTGGACCACCTGGGCATCCCGGCGGCCGGCCAGATCATGAACGTGGTCATCCTGGCCGCCCTGCTGTCGGCGATGAACGCCAACATCTACGGCTCCTCGCGCATGGCCCACTCGCTGGTCTCCCGGGGCCAGGGGCCCAAGGCGCTGGCCAAGGTCTCGGGCGGGGTGCCGCGCCGGGCGGTGCTGGCCTCCAGCGGGTTCGGGTTCGTCACGGTCCTGCTGTCGTACTGGTACCCGGACACCCTGTTCGCCTGGCTGCTGAACATGGTCGGCGGGGTCATCCTCGTCGTCTGGGGCTTCATCGCCGTCTCGCAGTTCGTGCTGCGCCGACGGCTGGAGCGGGAGGCGCCCGGGAAGCTGACCGTGCGGATGTGGGGCTTCCCGTACCTGACGTGGCTGGCGCTGGCCGGGGTGGCCGGGGTGCTGGTGCTGATGGCCGTCGGCGAGGACACCCGGACGCAGGTGCTGTTCACCGGCGGGCTCGCGGCGGCGCTGGCGGCGACCGGGTACCTGATGCAGCGCCGGGCGGCGGCCCGGACCTGACGGCCCGGCGGCTCCCCGGCCCCTTTTGAGGCGGACCCCGTGTGCGACACGGGATCCGCCTCTCTTCGTACCCAGGCAACCCTTACGTGTGAGCGGGAACAGATACTGCTAGCGTGCAGTTGCGCATTAGTTGCAATAAGCGATTGGCACGCTGAGGGGACCGGACACACGCATGGCCATCTACACGCTTCCTGAGCTTCCTTACGACTACGCGGCGCTCGAGCCAGTGATCAACCCGCAGATCATCGAGCTGCACCACGACAAGCACCACGCGGCCTACGTCACGGGCGCCAACACCACGCTGGAACAGCTGGCGGAGGCACGCGACAAGGAGAACTGGGGCGCGCTCAACGGGCTGGAGAAGAACCTGGCGTTCCACCTCTCCGGCCACATCCTGCACAGCATCTACTGGAACAACATGGCGAGCCCGAAGACCGGTGAGGGCGGCGGCGAGCCGACCGCGGCCGACGGGGTGGGCGACCTCGCGGACGCGATCACCGAATCCTTCGGCTCCTTCGAGAAGTTCAAGAAGCAGCTGACCTTCGCGTCCTCCGCGACGCAGGGCTCCGGCTGGGGCGTGCTGGCGTACGAGCCCGTCAGCGGGCGCCTGGTCGTCGAGCAGGTCTACGACCACCAGGGCAACGTGGGCGTGGCGAGCACGCCGATCCTGGTCTTCGACGCCTGGGAGCACGCCTTCTACCTGCAGTACAAGAACCAGAAGGTGGACTTCATCGAGGCCATGTGGAACGTCGTCAACTGGCAGGACGTGGCCAGGCGCTACGCCGACGCCAAGGCGAACACCCCGCTGCTGATCCCCGTCAAGGGCTGACCGGCACCCCGTAGACCGCCCGCCTCGTGATCGTCTTCTCAGCCTTCGCGTGCGGGCGTGCAGAGCGGAAGACCCCCGTGAGGACGTGACTCACGGGGGTCTTCCGTCTGTACCGGGGGGGTGCGACTACTCGAAGCTGGGGCCCTTGGTGCGGGTGCGCTTGATCTCGTAGAAACCCGGGGTCGAGGCGACCAGCAGCGTGCCGTCCCACAGGCGGGCGGCGGCCTCGCCGCGCGGGGCCGGGGTGACGACGGGACCGAAGAAGGCGACCTCCTCGCCGTCGGCGCCGGGCACGGAGATCACCGGGGTGCCGACCTCCTGGCCGACGCGCTCGATGCCGTCGTTGTGGGAGTCGCGCAGCACCTGGTCGTACTCGTCGGAGTCGGCGTAGGCGAGCAGCTCGGCCGGCAGGCCGACCTCCTCCAGGGCGTCGGCGATGACCTCGCGGGTCGCTCCGCGGTCCTCGTTGTGGATCTTCGTGCCGAGAGCCGTGTACAGCTTGCCGGTGATCTCCTCGCCGAACTTCTGCTGGGCGGCGATCACCACGCGCACCGGGGCCCAGCCCTTGGGGCCGAGGAGCTCGCGGTAGCGCTCGGGCAGCTCGTCGAGCTTGTCCTCGTTGAGCACGGCCAGGCTCATCACGTGCCAGCGGACCTCGACGTCACGGACCTTCTCGACCTCGAGCATCCACCGGGAGGTCATCCAGGCCCAGGGGCAGAGCGGGTCGAACCAGAAGTCGACCGGGGTCTTCTCGCGCACCTGGGTGTCGGTCATGTCTCTCCTCGGGTCACATGGGGCGTCTGTGCTCAGGTTCCTCCTGGCCAACCGGGCCGCAGCCGCACGCATTCCCTCCGTGGGAGGATTCGGCCGAAGAAGCGATCACGCACGAAGGAGTGCCACGTGCCCGGTGAGAATCTGTCCCGCGACGAAGCCCGCGCGCGGGCCGAGCTGCTGTCCGTCGACGGGTACGAGGTGGTCCTCGACCTGAGGTCCGCGGTGGACGAGGCCGAACCGGCCGAGGGCCCCCGGACCTTCCGCTCGGTGACGACCGTGCGCTTCCGCGCCGCGGTCCCGGGCGCCTCCTCGTTCGCCGACCTGATCGCCCCGTCCGTGAACGCGGTCACCCTCAACGGCCGCGCCCTGGACCCGGCCGCCGTCTTCGACGGGGCGCGCATCGCCCTGGACGGCCTGGCCGCCGAGAACGTCCTGGTGGTCGACGCGAACTGCGCGTACAGCCGCACCGGCGAGGGCATGCACCGCTTCGTCGACCCGGAGGACGGCGAGGTCTACCTCTACACCCAGTACGAGCCGGCGGACGCGCGGCGGGTGTACGCGAACTTCGAACAGCCCGACCTGAAGGCCCCCTACCGCTTCGAGGTGACCGCTCCCGAGGGCTGGACGGTCTGGAGCAACGGCGCGGAGGAGTCCCGCGAGGGAGGGGTGTGGCGCTTCGCGGAGACCGCGCCGATCTCCACGTACATCACCTGCGTGGTGGCGGGCCCGTACCACTACGTCACGGACACCTACACGCGCGGGGACCTGACGATCCCGCTGGGCGCGATGTGCCGCAAGGGGCTGGCGAGGCACTTCGACGCGGACGACGTCTTCCTCGTCACCAAGCAGGGCTTCGACCTCTTCCACGAGATCTTCGACTACCCCTACCCCTTCGGGAAGTACGACCAGGCCTTCGTGCCCGAGTACAACCTCGGCGCCATGGAGAACCCGGGCATGGTGACCTTCCGCGAGGAGTACATCTTCCGCGGCAAGGTGACGCAGGCCTCGTACGAGCGGCGCGCCAACGTCATCCTGCACGAGATGGCGCACATGTGGTTCGGCGACCTGGTCACCATGAAGTGGTGGGACGACCTGTGGCTGAAGGAGTCCTTCGCCGACTTCATGGGCTCCTTCGGGCTGGTCGAGGCCACCCGCTTCGACCAGGCCTGGGTCACCTTCGCCAACAACCGCAAGGCGTGGGCCTACCGGGCCGACCAGCTGCCGTCCACCCACCCGATCACGGCCGACATCCGTGACCTGGAGGACGCCAAGCTGAACTTCGACGGGATCACCTACGCCAAGGGCGCGGCCGTGCTCAAGCAGCTCGTCGCGTACGTGGGCCGGGAGGCGTTCCTGGACGGCGCGCGGCGCTACTTCAAGGCGCACGCGTACGGCAACACCACCCTGGACGACCTGCTGTCGGTACTCGGCGAGGTCTCCGGGCGGGACATGGCCGAGTGGTCGCGGGCCTGGCTGCAGACGGCGGGCGTCAACGCGCTGACCCCGCAGGTCACCACGGACGCGGCCGGCCGGCTGACCGAGCTGGCCGTGGTGCAGGAGGGCGACGAGCTGCGTCCCCACCGGGTGGCGGTGGGCCTGTACCGGCTGGAGGCCGACGGCTCGCTGGTGCGCTACGCGCGGGCCGAGGCCGACGTGGCGGGCGTGCGCACGGTGGTCGGGGAGCTGGCCGGGCTGGAGCGGCCCGACCTGGTCCTGGTCAACGACGACGACCTCACGTACTGCAAGATCCGCTTCGACGAGGCCTCGCTGGCCACGCTCCGCGGCCACCTGGGCGACCTCACCGACCCGCTGGCCCGCGCCCTGTGCTGGTCGGCGCTGTGGAACCTGACGCGGGACGCGCTGATGCCGGCCCGGGACTTCCTGTCGCTGGTGCTGGCCCACGCCGGCCGCGAGAGCGACGTCGGCGTGCTCCAGCAGCTGCACGCGCAGGCCCTGAGCGCGGTCACCCACTACGCGGCGCCCGACTGGCGCGAGCAGGGCGGCCGGGAGCTCGCGGCGGGCGCGCTGCACGAACTGCGGCTGGCCGAGCCGGGCTCCGAGCACCAGCTGACCTGGGCCCGCTTCTTCGCGGCGAGCGCGGTCAGCGAGGGCGACTTCCAGCTGCTGCTGGGGCTGCTGGAGGGTTCGGCGCGGATCGACGGGCTGGAGGTCGACCAGGAGCTGCGCTGGGACTTCCTGCTGCCGCTGGCCGCGCACGGTGTGGTGGACGAGTCGGTGCTCGCGGCCGAGCTGGTCCGCGATGACACCGCCTCGGGCAAGCGGCACCAGGTGCGCTGCCTGGCCGCGCGGCCCTCGGCGGCGGTCAAGGACCAGGCGTGGGCGGTGGTGGTCGAGTCGGACGTGCTGTCGAACGCGCTGGTCGAGGCGACCATCAGCGGAATGCAGCAGTCCTCGCAGCGGGACCTGCTCGCGCCGTACGCGGCACGGTACTTCGAGGTGATCGAGCGGGTCTGGGCGGAGCGGTCGATCCAGATCGGCATCGACGTGGTGAAGGGGCTGTACCCGATGCTCCAGGACTCGCAGGCCACCGTCGAGGCGACGGACGCCTGGCTGGCGGCCCGCCCCGACGCGGCCCCCGCGCTGCGCCGCCTGGTCCTGGAGTCCCGCGACGACCTGGCCCGGGCCCTGCGGGCCCAGTCCCGCGACGCGTAGCCCCGGGGCTGCCGCTGCGCGGGGCTGCTCCCCGCCCCGCGCAGCGGCGCCCGCGCCCGGCAGCGCCATCGGCAGTCGAACGCGCGTACTTTAGCCCCATCTTGTCCGGATTTGTCGACGAGTGTGTAACAGGCGTTAGCAAGGCCATGGCCTGAGGGAATCACCGCGTCATGAACCAGAACGCACCCCTCCCCCTCGCCCACCTCACCGCCAGCCGCCCCCGCGTGCTGACCCTCGCCCAGCTGCGCGAGCACGGCGTCAGTGCCGCCGAGGCCGCCGGACGGCCGTGGCAGCAGGTGCTGCCCGGGGTGTTCCTGCTGCACGCCGGCCCCGCGACGAGCGAGGAGCGCCTGCACGCCGCCCTCCTGTACGCGGGCAAGCGCGGCAACGGCGAGGCCATGATCACCGGGCTGGCCGCACTCGCGCTCTACCGGTTCTCCTCCACCCCCGCCCTGCTCTCCCTCTCGCACATCGACGTCCTGGTCCCGAACACCCGCCGCCTGCGCTCCACCGGCGACGTGCGCATCGTGCGCTCCCACACCCCGCCCCGCCCGCTGGAGGTGACCGGGGTGCCGGTGGCGCCGGTGGCGCGGGCCGTGGCCGACGCCGTCGCCCAGCTGGACGACGCCACAGTGGTGCGCCGCATTCTCAGCGAGGCCGTCCGCGCCGGACACTGCGAACCGGCCGCCGTGGTGCGGGAGCTGACGGTGGCCCGGCTGCTGAACCGGCCGCACGTGATCGACGCCGTGGAGTCCCTGCTGGCCGAGGGCCGGGCCCTCGCCGAGGACCGGCTGTACCAGCTCGTACGCGGTTACGAGCTCCCCGAGCCGGTCTGGAACGTGGACCTGCGGCTGCCCGGCGGCCCGCACCTGGGCGGGGTGGACGCGTACTGGCCCGAGCAGGCGGTGGCCATCGAGATCGACACCCGGGCCCCGCGCCAGGGGGAGGACGAGGACTTCGCCGAGGCGGTGCGCAAGCGGGAGACCCTGGAGCGGCTCGGCGTGACCATCCTCTACCTGACCCCGCGCAAGCTGCGCGACTGGCCCGAGCAGCAGGCCGCGGTCGTCCGGACCGCCCTGACGGCGTCCTGCGACCGCGAACCCGCCGCCTACCTGGTGGTACTGCCCCGGTGAGGGCCGCCCGGGAGGCTCGGGGCGCCCGGGCGGGCGGGGACGGCCGGGTTCGCCGGGGAGTACTCCGGCGCGCTCCAGCGCAGCCGCCCCGGATGCAGGCTCTGCACCACCGCCTCCACCCGGAACCGGACGCAGCGGTCCCCGTCGGCACCGAACTCGGTCCGGGCCCGCCCGCTCAGCTGGAGCAGCCCGCCGCCCTCCCAGTCGGGGAAGAGCAGTCCGGCCCGCTCGTCCAGGGCGAGGTTGCCCAGGGTCAGGAACATCGCGTTGCCCGCATAGTCCGGCCAGCGCAGTTCGGTGGGCGAAAGCACCTCCACGAAGCCCGGCATCCCGCCCCGGTGGCTCGCGTCGGCCCCTCCCGGGTCCGCGGTGGTGGCGATGAAGAAGGTGTCGGCGGCGCGGACGGCCCGCTCCTGGTCCGGGGTGAGCCCCGCGGAGCGCCGTACGATGCCGGGGCCCTCGGCCACCAGCTCCAGCGGCTGCCGCTTCTGCAGGTACTTCGGGCAGTTGGAGAAGACCTCCTCGGCCGCCACCGCGAAGCCGCCGGGCGTCACGGCGAGGGTGCCGTTGAGCCGCATCCGGCGCCGGGTGCGCGGGTCGAGGGCGATGGTGGCGACCCGGGTGCCGTCGGCGGCCAGTGCGCCGGCGAGGGGGTCCCCGTGCGGCAGGCCGCCGCGGACCGCGATCCGGTCCGGCCCGGTGGCCCGGACGAAGCCCGGCGGGCCGGTGAGCAGCGAGGCCCACAGCCGCCCCACGCCGTCGGCGGCGCCGACGACCAGGTGGGGCTGGAGGGCGAGGAAGGCGGCCGCCACGTCCCGGATGCCCGGGCCGATGGAGCGCCCGACGTGCTCGGCGAGCGCGCGGACGCCGACCCGTTCCTGGATGGCCAGGGATCCCTGGTGGTAACGGTCCATGACGGCCCTCACTTCCCGAGTGTCTAGAAGAAACCGCAGGTGGGAGCGGACTCGACGGGGGCGGGAGCGCCCTCGGCGCCGGTCGGCACGGAGATCTCCAGGCGGGTGCCGTCCGGGTCGTGGAAGAAGATCCCGCCCGAGGCCGCGCCCTCCCGGTGGGCGACGACGCCCTCGTAGGCGAAGTCGACGCCCAGGCCGCGCAGCCGCTCCTCGTACGCCCGGACCTCCTCGATCGCTCCGGCGGAGAAGGCGAGGTGGTGCAGTCCGGCCGCCCGCGGGGCGTACGGGTCCTGCGCCTGCTGCCAGAGGGTGAGGACGAGCTCGCCGTCCCGGCCCAGGAAGGCGAAGCGGCGCCCGTCCTCCTTGCCCTCGCCGAGCAGGTCGAAGCCCAGGGCGTCGCGGTAGAAGGCGAGCGAGCGCCCCAGGTCGGTGACGTTGAGGCCCACGTGCCCGGTGCGGAGGGTGCCGACGGCGGTGGTGGTGGTCATGAGGGTTCCCTTCCCAAGGATGTCCGGTGTTCTCCGGCTCTCTAACCTTCTAAATTGAGATTAGAGGTTAGGGACCGGGCCGTCAACCGGTCACGTACCCTTGAAGGGTTAGCGGCGCGAGGAGGCGGACATGACGGCACCACCGACGACGGACCCCCGCCCGCTCACCGGGGAGCCGCTGTCCCTCGACCTGATCAACACGCGCTGGATGCCGGAGGGCAAGCTCACCGACCTCTTCGCCGGCGCCTTCGGGCTGAGCCGGCTCGAAGGGCTGGGCCTCTGGCTCCAGAGCACGGGCCTGGCCGCCCGCTTCCGCGCCGACAAGTCGACCCTGGTCCACCTGCTGACCGCGCGCGAGGCGCTGGCCCGCGCCGTCGCGGACCCGGCCGACGCCGGCGCCCGCGAACTGGTCGACGCCGTACTGGAGCACGGCCGCATCCGGGCCACCCTCACCGCCGAAGGCCCGGGCGAGCGGGCCGAGTTCGACGACCCGGCCTGGGGGCCGGCCTGGACCGCGGCCCGCGACTACCTGACCCTGCTGGAGTCGGCTCCGGACCGGATCCACAAGTGCGCCTCGGAGACGTGCGTGCTGCACTTCCACGACACCTCGCGCAACGGCACCCGGCGCTGGTGCTCGATGGCCGTCTGCGGCAACCGCGCCAAGGCCTCGCGCCACTACGCGCGCACGCGCGAGCGCTGAACGGTCGGAATCTGTCACACCTGGGGTGAGGGCAGCCCCCGAAACACTGCCGCCACAAGGCCTGTAAGTCGATAAATCCACTCCCTCACCGATGCAAGTCGCCCCGGCTTGCCCCGGCATGTTCCCGATGGCGGGAACTCCACCCTGGCGGGTGTCCGCCATGACAGGTCTCGGTCAATGACAGCTCTCCCCAAACAGCTGTCACTTGCGCAAAGCTGACCGGTCATCCGGCACCGAAATCCGGACCGTATCGATCTCTAGCCAGGGATGCTGATGACCCTCGAATCCCCCAGCTCCACCGGGGCCATACCCGGCGCCCGGCGCGCGGCCCGCGTCGCGGCGGCCGCGGGCCTGGTGGCCGCGCTCTGCGCCACCGGCGCCGTACCCGCCTTCGCGGCGGCCGGTGACAACCCGTCGGCCCCGGCGCCGGCCAAGTCGGCCGACCAGAAGCTCGGTTCGGCGGACGCCGAACTGCTCCAGGAGGCCAAGGCCAAGGGTGACGCGACCGTCACCGTCATGGTCGCGACCGCGCCGGGCCAGACCAAGCAGGTCGCCGACCAGCTCGACGCCGTCCAGGGCGCTTCGGTGGGCCAGACGTACGACAAGCTCGGCTACGTCCGCGCCACCCTCCCGACCGACAAGGCGGAGGCGGCGCTGAAGGCGGCCGCCAAGCTGGAGTCGGTGCACGGCTTGGACCTCAAGCAGGAGATCCAGCTGCCGGACCCGCGCCCGGACTCGGGCAAGGACGGCTCGGGCAGCAAGACCGCCGCCGAGACCTACCCCGGTCCGGACAAGAACACCCCGGCGAAGAACCCGTACAACCCGTCCTTCGAGACCGGCGCGGTGGACTTCGTCCAGAAGAACCCGCAGGCCGACGGCCGCGGCGTCACCATCGGCATCCTGGACTCGGGCGTCGACATCGCCCACCCGGCGCTGCAGAAGACCACCACCGGCGAGCGCAAGATCGTCGACTGGGTCACCGCGACCGACCCGATCCTGGACAACGACGCCACCTGGCGCCCCCAGATCACCCCGGTCACCTCCACCGGCGGTTCCTTCACCGCGGGCGGCCAGAGCTGGAAGGCCCCCGAGGGCACCTTCCAGTGGAGCCGCTTCAGCGAGTCGATCACCGCCACCGGTGACATGAAGGGCGACGTCAACCGGGACGGCGACACCACCGACAAGTTCGGCATGCTGTACGACCCGGTCGCCGGCACCGTCCGCGTGGACACCGACCAGGACGGCGACTTCACCAACAACGAGCCGATGAAGCCGTACAAGGACGGCTACCAGATCGGCTACTTCGGCACGGACAACCCGGCCACCGACGTCGCCGAGCGGATCCCCTTCGTGATCCAGATCCGCAAGGACGTCCCGATGGACCCGCTGGGCGGGGACTGGGTCGGCAAGAAGGCCGACTTCGTCAACATCGGCATCATCGAGTCCGAGCACGGCACGCACGTCGCCGGCATCACCGCCGCCAACAGCCTCTTCGGCGGCAAGATGAACGGCGAGGCGCCCGGCGCGAAGATCGTCTCCTCGCGCGCCTGCTCCTGGTCCGGCGGCTGCACCAACATCGCGCTGACCGAGGGCATGATCGACCTCGTCGTCAACCGCGGCGTCGACATCGTCAACATGTCGATCGGTGGTCTCCCGGCGCTGAACGACGGCAACAACGCCCGTTCCGAGCTGTACAAGAACCTCATCGACACCTACGGCGTCCAGCTCGTCATCTCGGCGGGCAACGAGGGCCCCGGCGTCAACACCATCGGCGACCCCGGTCTGGCCGACAAGGTCGTCTCGGTCGGTGCCGCGGTCTCCAAGGAGACCTGGGCCGCCAACTACGGCTCCGGCGTGACCACGAAGTACAACATGTTCCCCTTCTCCTCGCGCGGTCCGCGTGAGGACGGCGGGTTCACGCCGACCATCACCGCCCCCGGCGCGGCCATCAACACCACCCAGACCTGGCTGCCCGGCAGCCCGGTCAAGGAGGCGGGCTACAGCCTGCCGGCCGGCTACTCGATGCTCCAGGGCACCTCGATGTCCTCGCCGCAGGCGGCGGGCGCCAGCGCCCTGCTGATCTCGGCCGCCAAGCAGGCGAAGATCGCCCTGCTCCCGGCCAACCTGCGCGTGGCGCTGACCAGCACCGCCAAGAAGATCGACGGTGTCCCGGCGCACGCCCAGGGCGCGGGCCTCATCGACATCAACAAGGCGTGGGAGTCGATCCAGCGCGGCGCCAAGGCCAACGAGTTCACGGTCAAGGCCCCGGTCGACACCGCCCTCGACCAGTTCCTGAAGACCCCGGGCTTCGGCACCGGCCTCTACGACCGCGAGGGCGGCCTGAAGGTCGGCCAGAAGAAGGTCTACGACGTCGTCGTCACCCGCACCACCGGCCCGAAGTACGGCACCCGCCACAACATCAGCTGGCGCAACAACGACGGCACCTTCAAGGTCGTCGGCGGTGGCGGCTACGACTACGTCACCCTGCCGCTGAACAAGCCCGTCACCATCAAGGTCGAGGCCAACGTCAAGTCGGCCGGCGTCCACAGCGGCATCCTGCAGCTCGACGACCCGACCACCGAGGGCATCGACAAGCAGATCCTGGCCACGGTCGTCGCCTCCACCCCGCTGGCGCAGCCGTCGTTCGCGCTCTCGGACACCTCCTCCGTGCAGCGCAACAGCCACAAGTCGTACTTCGTGACGGTCCCGCAGGGCGCCAAGACCCTCGAGGTCGCGCTCGGCGGTCTCGCCGAGGGCAGCCAGACGCGCTTCATCTCGATCCACCCGTACGGCACGGGCGTCGAGGACAGCGCCACCACCCAGTGCTACCCGAACTACAACAACCCGGCCAACAAGTGCCGCCCCGACCTGCGCTCCTACGACAACCCGCAGCCGGGCGTCTGGGAGATCGAGGTCGAGTCGCGCCGTACGTCGCCGCTGCTGGACAACCCGTTCAAGCTGGACGTCTCCGTCCTCGGCGCCGGCTTCGACCCGGCGGTCAAGGTCCTCCCCGAGGTCAAGCAGGGCACCCCGGCCCCGGTCCAGTGGACCGTGAAGAACACCGGCGCGGCCATCTCCGGCGGCAAGCTCCAGGGCAGCCCGCTCGGCTCGGCGAAGGTCGACAAGCCGACCATCGCCGCCGGCGAGACCAAGACCACCGAGGTCACCGTCGGTGAGGGCGTCTCCCGTCTGGACGTGGCCATCAACCACACCTCCGACGCCGCCGCCGACCTCGACCTCGAGGTCTACAAGGACGGCGTGAAGGTCGCCTCCTCGGCCGACGGCGACTCCGACGAGTCCGTGAGCCTCGACAAGCCCGCCGCCGGTACCTACACCATCAAGGTGATCGGCTACGCGGTCCCGTCCGGCTCCACCACGTACGACTACCGCGACGTCTACTTCTCGTCCGCCCTGGGCACCGTCCAGGTCGACGAGGCCGCCGCGGTCAACCTCGCCAACGGCGCCTCGGCGCAGGTCTCGGCGAACGTCCTGGTCTCCGCCGCGGCCCCCGAGGGCCGTCAGTTCTTCGGCCAGGTCCAGCTGCTCAACGGCCGCGGCACCGCCGCCGGCACCGGCAGCGTGCAGATCGACAAGGTCACCCCGTAAGGGCGTGAGCTGACAGCATGACGAAGGGGCGGGCGCTCGATGAGCGCCCGCCCCTTCCGCATGCCCCCTCGGGCTACGTCACTTCTTCAGCGAGCTCAGATCCTGGGCGTAGGTGCCGACCGCGTGCGCGATCACGTCGAGGTTGGTGTCGAACGCCTTGAGGTCCAGGTTCTTCAGGGTGTCCCCCGCCCCGTGGTAGTTCGGGTCGTAGGGGGCCCCGGCGGTGCCGCCGTAGCGCTTGGCCTGCTCGGCGGTCTTGATCCCCTCGGCGCCGGTGAAGGTGCCGCCCGCCGGGATGCCGTTCTCGATGAACGGGCCGTAGTCGGAGCGGCCGTCGAAGTCGCTGCCCTCGTGCGGCTTGCCCTTCTTGTCCAGGAAGCCGTTGATCAGCGACTCGATCTGCGCCGAGCCGGCCGGGCCGGCGCCCGCGCCCGTCTTGTCGGAGTCGTCGCCGTCGTAGACGAACTGCACCGGGTTCGGCGAGGCGATCATGTCGAAGTTCAGGTAGAGGGCGATGTCCTTCTTCTGCTTCTCGGACAGCTGCCCCACGTAGTGCTCCGAGCCCAGCAGACCCAGCTCCTCCGCCGACCACCAGGCGAAGCGCACCTTGTTGGCAGGGCCCTTCCCCTTCTTGTTGGCGCCCTCGTCGGCGAGCTTGAGGGCGACTTCGAGGAGGCCGGCCGAGCCGGAGCCGTTGTCGTTGATGCCGGGGCCCTCGGGGACGGAGTCCAGGTGCGAGCCGACGGTGACGACGCGGTCGGCGCGGCCCCCCTTGGTCTCGGCGATCACGTTGCGGGTGGTCTTCCTGACGTGCTCCTGGTCCAGGTCCAGGCGCACCTTCACCTCGCCCTTCGCGGCCGCCGCGGCCAGCGCCTCCCCGTCGGCCAGGGTGATGCCCGCGCTCGGGATGATCCCGTCGGAGGGCGAGGAGAACCCGCCGCGGACGGGGGTGGTGCCGCTGTGGTTGTAGACGATCACACCGGCCGCGCCGGCCGCGGCGGCGGCCCGCTGCTTCTCCACGAAGGTGCAAGCACCCCGCTTGACCAGGGCGATCTTCCCGGCGAAGGCGCCGGCCGGGTAGTCGTCGGCGGAGCAGCCCGGGGTCTCGTCGACCCGGGCCAGGGCCAGCGGGGCGGTCAGTCCGCCGGCCGGGGTGGACTTGGTGAAGGTGAAGGCGGCGGTGGCCAGCTCGCGCGGCTGGTCGCCGAGGACGGTGGTCTTCTCGGTCTTGGTGTGCGCCTCGTAGATGTCGAAGTCCTGGTACGAGACGTCGTAGCCGGCCTTCTTCAGGGTGTCGTGGACGTAGGCGGCCGAGGCGGCGTGGCCCGGCGAGCCCGCGGCCCGGTTGCCGCCGTTGGCGTCGGCGATCTGCTGGAACTTCGCCAGGTGGCGGTAGGCCCCGCGCGCGGTGACCTCCTCGACCAGCTCCTTGGCGAGCCGGCCCTCGCGGGGGTGGGCGGCGGCCGCCGGGGTGGCGGTGGCGGTCAGCAGCAGGGGCGCGGCGACGGCGGCGGCCGCGAGGGCGGCGAGGGCGGGTATGGCCGGTATGGACCGGCGGTGGTGTCGGTGGCGGATGGTCCGCATGGTGGTGTTCCCCCCGGGGGTTCCGGTGCTTCGGATTCTGGTGCGCCGCGTCCGGATAACGATCACGGCTGAACGGAAGCTAACCGGCTCCGACCTGGCAAAACGGACCTTCAGGGGAGGTGAAACACGCCCGTCACGGACTCGTCGCGGGGGTTCACGGGCCCGACACTGTCCGCACCTCGGACAATGGATTGGACAAGCCTCGTGGGGTCGAACGCATGATGGCCTCACGCGCCCGCGTCGTACGTACCAGAAGGAGTCACCGTGAGGGTCGGAATCGTCGGAGCCACCGGACAGGTCGGCGGAGTCATGCGCAGCATCCTCGCCGAGCGGAAGTTCCCGGTCGACGAGCTGCGGCTCTTCGCCTCGGCCCGCTCCGCCGGCTCGACCCTGGAGTGGCAGGGCCAGGAGATCACCATCGAGGACGCCGCCACGGCGGACTACTCCGGCCTGGACATCGTGCTCTTCTCCGCGGGCGGCGCGACCTCCAGGGCCCTCGCCGAGAAGGTCGCCTCCCAGGGCGCGGTCGTGATCGACAACTCCTCCGCCTGGCGCGGCCACCCCGAGGTCCCCCTCGTGGTCTCCGAGGTCAACCCGCACGCGATCAAGAACCGCCCCAAGGGCATCATCGCGAACCCGAACTGCACCACCATGGCCGCGATGCCGGTGCTGCGCCCCCTGCACGACGAGGCCGGCCTGACCGCGCTGATCGCCACCACCTACCAGGCCGTCTCCGGCTCCGGCCTGGCCGGCGTGGCCGAGCTCAAGGGCCAGGCCTGCGCGGTCTCCGAGGCCGCCGACCAGCTGACCTTCGACGGCGGCGCGGTGGACTTCCCGGAGCCGGCCGTCTACAAGCGCCCGATCGCCTACAACGTGGTCCCGCTCGCGGGCAACCTGGTCGACGACGGCAGCTTCGAGACCGACGAGGAGCAGAAGCTCCGCAACGAGTCCCGCAAGATCCTGGAGATCCCGGGGCTCAAGGTGTCCGGCACCTGCGTTCGCGTCCCCGTCTTCTCGGGCCACTCCCTCCAGGTCAACGCCCGCTTCGAGCGCCCGATCAGCGTAGAGCGCGCCTACGAGCTGCTGAAGGACGCCCCGGGCGTGGAGCTGTCCGAGATCCCGACCCCCCTGCAGGCCGCCGGCCGCGACGCCTCGTACGTGGGCCGCATCCGGGTGGACGAGACGGTCGACAACGGCCTCGCGCTGTTCCTGTCCAACGACAACCTCCGCAAGGGCGCGGCGCTGAACGCGGTGCAGATCGCGGAGCTCGTGGCGGAGGAGCTGCGCGGCTGACGGCCGCGGGCGGCGACGCCGACGCGGGAGGGGCGGTGCCTACGGTGCCGCCCCTTCGCTTTCGCGCAGGGGCCGGGCAGGGGTGGTCGTGTTCGCCTCTGGATTACTCCCGCCCGGCGGCGGGCCCTGCATGGAAGGATGGCCGGGCAACGTCACCATCAAAGGAGATGAACGCGTGCCTGGCACGAATCTCACCCGTGAAGAGGCTCAGCAGCGGGCGAAGCTGCTCACCGTCGACTCGTACGAGATCGAGCTCGATCTCAGCGGCGCGCAGGAGGGCGGCACCTTCCGGTCCGCGACCACCGTGCGCTTCCAGTCGGCCGAGGCGGGGGCCGGGACCTTCATCGACCTGGTCGCGCCTGCCGTGCACGAGGTCGTGCTGAACGGCAAGGCCCTGGAGGTGGCCGCCGTCTTCCGCGACTCGCGCATCGCCCTGGACCACCTCGCCGCCGGCGCCAACGAGCTCCGCGTCGTCGCGGACTGCGCCTACACCAACACCGGCGAGGGCCTGCACCGCTTCGTCGACCCGGTCGACCAGCAGGCGTACCTGTACACCCAGTTCGAGGTGCCGGACGCGCGGCGGGTCTTCGCCAGCTTCGAGCAGCCCGACCTGAAGGCGACGTTCCAGTTCACCGTGACGGCCCCCGAAGGCTGGACGGTCATCTCGAACTCCCCGACGCCGGAGCCGAAGGACCGGGTGTGGGCCTTCGAGCCGACCCCGCGCATCTCCTCGTACATCACCGCCCTGATCGTGGGCCCGTACCACGCGGTGCACAGCTCCTACGAGGGCAAGGACGGGCAGGTCGTCCCGCTCGGCATCTACTGCCGCCCCTCTCTCGCCGAGTTCCTCGACGCCGACGCGATCTTCGACGTCACCCGGCAGGGCTTCGACTGGTTCCAGGAGAAGTTCGCGTACGACTACCCGTTCGCGAAGTACGACCAGCTCTTCGTGCCGGAGTTCAACGCGGGCGCGATGGAGAACGCCGGTGCGGTCACCATCCGCGACCAGTACGTCTTCCGGTCGAAGGTGACGGACGCGGCGTACGAGGTGCGGGCGGAGACCATCCTGCACGAGCTCGCGCACATGTGGTTCGGCGACCTCGTCACGATGGAGTGGTGGAACGACCTGTGGCTGAACGAGTCGTTCGCCACCTACACCTCGATCGCCTGCCAGGCGTACGCCGAGGGTTCGAAGTGGCCGCACGCCTGGACCACGTTCGCGAACTCCATGAAGACCTGGGCGTACCGGCAGGACCAGCTGCCGTCCACGCACCCGATCATGGCCGACATCCGTGACCTGGACGACGTCCTGGTCAACTTCGACGGCATCACGTACGCCAAGGGCGCCTCGGTGCTCAAGCAGCTCGTGGCCTATGTCGGTATGGAGGCCTTCTTCAAGGGCGTGCAGGCGTACTTCAAGGCGCACGCCTTCGGGAACACGCGCCTGTCGGACCTGCTGGGCGCCCTGGAGGAGACCTCGGGCCGCGACCTGACCGCCTGGTCGAAGGCGTGGCTGGAGACGGCCGGCATCAACGTGCTGCGGCCGGAGATCGAGACGGACGGCGAGGGTGTCGTCACC
The DNA here is from genome assembly GCF_002028425.1 of Streptomyces katrae. GTDB lineage: Bacteria > Actinomycetota > Actinomycetes > Streptomycetales > Streptomycetaceae > Streptomyces > Streptomyces katrae_A. The sequence continues at coordinate 2,791,107 of NZ_CP020042.1, forward strand.
TCGTTCGCCGTGCGCCAGGAGGCCCCGGCGCTGCCGGCGGGCGCCAAGGGCGAGCCGGTGCTGCGGCCCCACCGCATCGCGGTCGGCCTGTACGAGCTGGAGGGCGGCAAGCTGGTCCGTACGGAGCGGATCGAGCTGGACATCGACGGCGAGCTGACGGCGGTGCCGGAGCTCGTGGGGCGTGCCCGTCCGGCGGTCGTGCTGCTCAACGACGACGACCTGTCGTACGCCAAGGTCCGCCTGGACGAGGTCTCGCTGGCCAACGTCACCGCGCACCTGGGCGACTTCACCGAGTCGCTGCCGCGGGCACTGTGCTGGGCGTCGGCGTGGGACATGACGCGTGACGGCGAGCTGGCGACGCGCGACTACCTGGCGCTGGTGCTGTCCGGCATCGGCAAGGAGTCGGACATCGGTGTGGTGCAGTCCCTGCACCGCCAGGTGAAGCTGGCCATCGACGTGTACGCCGACCCGGCGTGGCGCGAGCAGGGCCTGGCGGCCTGGACGGAGGCCACGCTGGAGCACCTGCGCGCGGCCGAGCCGGGCAGCGACCACCAGCTGGCGTGGGCGCGTGCCTTCGCGGCGACGGCGCGCACCGGGGAGCAGCTGGACCTGCTGGGTGCGCTGCTGTCCGGGGCGGAGACCGTCGAGGGCCTGGTCGTGGACACGGAGCTGCGCTGGGCGTTCCTGGAGCGGCTGGCCGCGACGGGGCGTGCGGACGAGGCGGAGATCGCGGCGGAGCTGGAGCGGGACGCCACGGCGGCGGGCGAGCGCCACGCGGAGACCGCGCGGGCGGCGCGTCCGACGGCGCAGGCCAAGGCGGAGGCCTGGGCCGCGGTGGTGGAGTCGGGCGACCTGCCGAACGCGGTGCAGGAGGCCGTGATCGGCGGCTTCGTCCAGGCCGACCAGCGGGAGCTGCTGGCGCCGTACACGGCGAAGTACTTCGCGGTGGTCAAGGACATCTGGGAGAGCCGCAGCCACGAGATCGCGCAGCAGATCGCGGTGGGGCTGTACCCGTCCCTCCAGGTGTCGGAGGAGACCCTGGCGGCGACGGACGCGTGGCTGGCCTCGGCCGAGCCGAACGCCGCCCTGCGGCGCCTGGTGTCGGAGTCCCGGGCCGGTATCGAGCGGGCGCTGAAGGCCCAGGCGGCGGACGCGGCGGCGGGCGCGGGAGCCTGACGGGGGGCGGGCCCGGTTGGTGCGGGCCCGCTTTTTCCCCCTCGAGGGGCCGGGGGCGGGTCGGCGTTTGCCCACCCGCCTCCCCGTCTGCGGGCCGGTGGTGCCGGGTGCGGTGTCTCGGCTGAGCGGTCTCAGAGATGCCTTGGGGGTTTGCCGTCAGTCCCACTGTCCTTCCGGTTCGGGCCCCCCTGTCAAGGGCGCTCCCTCCGGTCGCGTCGCTTCGCGATCGCCTGCGGCGACCCTTGACAGCCCGTCCCGCCCCGGAAAGACGAGGACTGCCGGGAAACCCCCAAAAGGACGGCACGGTCGTACCTGAGACATCCGGCCCCCTCAGCGACCAGCCGGGGAGGTCGGGGGCCGCCTCGCCAAGCATCCGGGCCGACGAGCCGCTGGATCGGTGCCGACCCACGCCCCAGATCGCTACGCGCTTCTCTCGTCTCGGCGTCTGTGGTCCGTCTAGCGCTGATACCCGCACCAGATGACGACGAGACCAGCGTGCGAAGCACGCGGGCGCGGCAGATCGCTACGCGCTGCCGAGGTCTCGGCGTCTGCGGTCCGTCCGGGGCTGGTCATAGGCGGGCTGGACGTTGGCGACGGCGGTGAATTCGCGGACGCGGCGGCGGAGGAGGCGGTGGGGGGAAGCGACGGAGACGGCTCAGCCGGTCACCCAGGTGCTCAGAGGCCATACCGCAAAACTACGCCGTGGCCGGGTCGGGTGACGCGGAGTTGTCCGTGATACCCCGTCTACCGTGAGGGCTGTCGCGGGAATTGAGACGGCAGGGAGAGCAATGGCCAGGCGTGACTACGAAGACGACCCCGGCGCCCCGGTGGCGAACAGCCTCGTGCCCGCCGCCTCGGCTGTCGTGGTGGACGATGACGGACGGGTGCTGCTCCAGCGCCGGGTCGACAACGGGATGTGGGCGCTTCCCGGCGGCAGGATGGAGCTCGGCGAGTCCATCGGGGACTGTGCGATCCGGGAAACCTACGAGGAGACCGGCGTCATCGTCGAGGTGACCGGCATCGTCGGTACCTACACCAACCCCGGGCACGTCTTCGCCTACGACGACGGCGAGGTGCGCCAGGAGTTCTCCGTCTGTCTCCTGGCGCGACCGACTGGGGGCACCCTCCGCAGCTCCGACGAATCCTTCGAAGTCCGCTGGTTCACCCCGGAGGAGACCGACGGCTGCCGATGGTCCCCAGCATCCGCAAACACCTAGGCGACTGGCGGGCCGGCAATGGGCCGGTGATCCGGTGAGCGTCTGTCAGTTGGGGAGGCGGACCGGCATCAGGAGGGAGAAGGACGTCTCGTCGTCGGGGCGGCGGACGGCCAGGGGGGCCGTGGGAGCGCCGAGTTCCAGGACCAGGCGGTCCGTGGCGCCGGCGGCGAGGGCCTCCAGGAGGTAGGCGCGGTTGACGGCGACCCGGTCCGGCCCGGCCTCGTCGTCCTCGCACAGGACGGCCTCCGCCCCGGCCACCGTCAGCAGGCTGAGGTCGCAGGCGTCGCCGTCGCGGGTCTCCCCCGCCACGACGGGTCCGTTCTCCAGGGCGGTGCGGAAGGCCGGCACGTCGACGAGGGCGCGGCGGCCCTCGGGCAGCCGGACCAGGCGCCGGTAGTCGGGGAAGTCGTGGTCCGGGCACGTGCCGGCGGCCTGGCGGTCGCCGGCCTCCAGCGTCACCCGGTCGCCGTCCACGGTGAGCAGTGCGCTGGTTCCGCCGGCGAGCAGGGCCCGCATCGCGTCGGCGAGCGGGGACGGTACGACGACCTGGGTGCGGGGTGCCTCGTGTCCCTCGGCGGGGACCTGGGCGACGGCCATGCGGTAGCGGTCGGTGGCCGCCAGGTGCAGGGTCGGCCCGTCGAGGTCGAACAGGACGCCGCCGAGGGCGGGCAGCTCGGGGTCGGTGCCCGCCGCGAAGCGGACGGAGTCGAGGGCGGTGGCCAGTGCGGGGGCCGGAACGGTCACCCGGGCGTGCTGGGTCATGGGGTTCTCCTTGTGGTCGAAGAGCGAGCGGACCGTGGAGAACTC